>CAISBR010000045.1 GCA_903883645.1 uncultured Myxococcales bacterium
CGCCTGCCAAAGCGCCTACGCCAAACAGGCAGAACTCGCCACACCGTGCACGATGACCGACGGCAAGCCGGGCACGCGCCACTGCGGAGCCGCTGGTCTCACGGAGTGTGCGCCGTAAGCCAATTCACGTGATTCGCGCAGACTGCCCATCACTCGACCACCCGCGCACACCACTAGCCCCGACTTGATCCAAACCTACGAGAACAAGCGCCCCTCTCCTCAGCGCGTTGAGGAGAGGGGCAGACGCCGTGAGGCGTCGGGGTGAGGAGCGGCGTGGCAAGTGGAGCCCGTTTCAGGCGGCGCGAAAACCAGCCACCACCGTTTCTAGCTGCGCGGATTGTTGATCGCCGCCTGCGCCGCCGCCAAACGGGCGACCGGCACCCGGAACGGCGAGCAGCTAACGTAATTCAACCCAATGTCATGGCAGAACATCACGCTAGTCGGCTCGCCACCGTGTTCCCCGCAAATGCCAATCTGCATCCCCGGCCGCGTCGTCCGGCCTTTCTGGATCGCCAGCTTCATCAGCTCGCCCACCCCCTGCTGGTCAATCTTCTGGAACGGGTCCGCGGCAAACACCTCGTGCGCCACGTACGCACCCATAAAGCCCTTGGTGTCGTCGCGCGAGATGCCGCAGGTCGTCTGCGTCAGGTCGTTGGTGCCAAACGAGAAGAACTCGGCCGTCTTGGCAATCACATCCGCCACCACGCACGCCCGCGGCAGCTCGATCATCGTGCCCACCAGGTAGTGGAGCTTGACGCCCGCTTTCGCAATCACTTCGTCGGCGATTTCGCGCGCTTGGCTACCCGTCAGGATCATCTCGCGCTCGGTACCCACCAGCGGAATCATGATCTCGGGCTTAACCGGCAGGCCCTCTTTGACCAGGTCGCACGCCGCCTCGACGATGGCGCGGATCTGCATCGCGTAGATCGCCGGGAAGGTGATGCCCAGCCGGCAACCCCGGTGGCCAAGCATCGGGTTCGACTCGTGCAGCGCCTCGATCCGCGCCTCGACTTCGTGCGAGCTGATGCCGAGCTCGCTCGCCACCGCCGCCACCTTCTCTTCGAACACCGCGGGCTTCAGCGCCTCGCGCGACGGCAAGAATTCGTGCAGCGGCGGATCCAGCAGGCGAATCGTGACCGGCAGGCCCTTCATCGCCTTAAAGATGCCGTAGAAGTCGCTCTTCTGCATCGGGAACAGCGCCGCCAGCGCATCGTCGCGGTCCGCGGTGTTGGTCGACAGGATCATCCGCCGCACGTGCAGAATCCGCTCGCCCTCAAAGAACATGTGCTCGGTGCGGCACAGGCCGATACCCTGGGCGCCAAAGCGCACCGCCGTCGCCGCCTGCTTGGGCGAGTCGGCATTGGTCCACACCTCAAGCTGCCGGTACTTGTCGGCCCAAGTCATTAGCTTGGCAAACTGCTTGTAAGTACGAGACGTATCGGCCGCTAGCTCGCCGTCGATCACCTGCTGCACTTCGCTCGGCTTGGTCGGCAGCTGCCCCAGGATCACCTCGGCGGTAAAGCCGTCGATCGACAGCCAGTCGCCCTCTTTGACCAGCTTGCCGCC
>CAISBR010000046.1 GCA_903883645.1 uncultured Myxococcales bacterium
CGAAGCCTCGCCACCTAGGGGCAGGTCTGAGTCAGCGCCACATCGTCGATGACCACGCCCAGTGTCGCGTTGCCAATCGCGTCGCCCGTGGCGAACTGGAACTCGACCTCGACCGCTTTGCCTTTGTAGGCCGTCAGATCTAGGCTGACCAGCTGCCAAGCCGACATTTGCAGCGTAATCGATGCCTTCGTCCAGGCGGCGGTGACCTGCTTGACGCCGTCGATGGTCAAGAAAATGTTCAAGTTGTCGTAGGTAGTGCCTGGCTCGGTGACCATGTACAGGTTGAACGTGAGCTTGGGCGCGTTGGCCGTGCTGGGTACTGCAATCTTGGGCGTCTTGGCGGCGCCGCTGTTCGCCGAGCCGTTGTCGTAGGTCTTGGTGGCAGGATTGCCGTAATACAGCACACTTGTGCCCGATTTGGCGCCCGGCGGGCTTATCGGCGTGGACCAGACCTGCCAGCCCATTGGCGGTGCGATGTTGGCGACTGTCCAGGCCGAAAGTGGCGATGCGCCGTCGAAGTTTTCGCCCCAGAGCGTTGGCAAGCAGCAGCCGGGCGCGCCCGTCGAGGTGTACTTGCACGTGCCGGCGACACACGTGTCGACCGTGCAGACGTTGTCGTTGTCGTTGCAGTCTAAGTTGCTGGTGCAGCAGGTGTTTTTGTGAACGCACCAGTTGGCAGTGCAGGCGTCTTGGGTGCAGGTGTCGGCGTCGTCGCACTGGCTCGCGGCGCTGCAGCACTCGCTGATGCTGGCGTTTTTGCACTTGTTGTCGCTGCCGCAGCTGTCTTGGGTGCAGGCGTTGCTGTCGCCGCAATCGGTGGCGCTGAGGCAGCAACTGGCCGCTTTGGCGTGTACGCACTTGCCGCTCGTGCAACTGTCGGTGGTGCAGGCGACCTTGTCGTCGCAGTCGGCCGCAACGGCGCAGCACAAGTATTGGTATGTGCAGGTGCCCGCGCTGCATTGGCCCGTGGCGCAGGTGGCCGTGGTGCTGCAGTTGGCGTCGCTGGTACAGGCTTTGGGCGCGCACGACCAAGTGGCGCCGACCGCGTCGATCCACAGGCCGCTGCCGGTCGAGGTGGATGCGGCAGAAAGTGTTGCCTTTAAGCCAACTTGTACCGTCTGCCCTGCGTACGGTGTCAAGTCGACGCTGATCGGCGTCCAAGCCTTGATGGTCGCGCTGTACGTCGCGGTGTAGGCCGCCCAGGTCTTGCCGCTCGACGGCACCTTGATGGTCACGATCAGCGGCGTAGTGCTGGTGCCGGTCCAGTCCTGCTTGTACTGCAGGTTGAGGGTGGTGGTGCCGCCGCTGGGCACCGCGATGGTTGGGCTGAGAAGTTCAGCCGAATTCGCAGGGATGATGCCCGATAACACCACACCGCTCTTACCAAAATTGACTGCGCCCTTGCCGCTGACGTACTGCCCATTTGCCACCTGCGCCCAGCCGATGCCGGCAGTCGCGGCGGGGACGGTCCAGGTGGCCAAGTCGCCCGAGGCCTCGAAGTCGCTGAGTGCGAGTGGCGCGGCGGGTGGTGTGGCGGCGGGGTGTTGGCATTTGCCCAGGAGGCAAGTGTCTGCTGTGCAAAGTGAATCGTCGTTGCAGTCGCCGTCGACGCTGCAGCAGCTACCGTTCTGGGTGTGCTGGCACTGGTTGGCGACGCAGAGATCGGCGGTGCACCCGCTGCCGTCGTCGCAGTCGGCCTGTTTGGCGCAGCAGTTGGCCACGGCGGCGTGGCTGCATGTGCCGGTGGGTGATGCGCAACTATCTGTTGTGCAAACATTCTTGTCGTCGCAGAGCGCCGTGTTGGCCACGGCCAGGCAGCCCTTGGCGATGTCGCAACTGTCCTTGGTGCAACCGTCTTTGTCGTCGCAGACCACCTTGGTCGGGCCGGTGCAGCTGCCGCCCGCGCAGATGTCGCCGCTCGTGCAGGCATTGTTGTCGTCGCAGACCGCCATGTTGGGCGTGTATTGGCAGCCGATGCCCTTCTTGCACGCATCGTCTGTGCAGGGGTTGCCGTCGCTGCAGGCCAGGGCGCTGCTGCCGGGTTTGCAGCTACCTAGCGCGCAGGCGTCGCCCACGGTGCAGGGGTCGCTATCGCTGCAACTACTTGCATTATTGACGCTTTTGCAGGCGCCGCCGCTGCAGCTGTCGCTGGTACACACATTGCCGTCGTCGCAGTACTTGGGCGAGCCGGGGTAGCAGACGCCGCCGCTACAGCTGTCGCCAGACGTGCAGGCGTCGCCGTCGTCGCAGGCGTTGAAGTTGGCCGTGCTGCTGCAGCCCGTGGTGGGGTTGCAACTGTCGGTTGTGCAAGGATTGTTGTCGTCGCAGTTTTGTGGAACGCCCAGGCAGGTGCCCTGTTGGCACTTGTCGAAGCTGGTGCAGTTGTTGTTGTCCGTGCACATGATGGTGTTGGGCTTGCTGGCGCAGCCGGCCTTGGGGTCGCAACTATCGGTTGTGCAAGGGTTATAGTCGTCACAATTCTTGGGCGTGCCCACACAGGTCAGACCCTGGCAGGTGTCGCCGCCGGTGCAGCCGTCGCCGTCGTCGCAACTGCCGCCTAGGGCTGCATATTTGCATCCGCTCGACGATTGGCAGGTGTCCTGGGTGCAGCTGTTATTATCGTCGCACGTCAAGGGCTTGCCAGTGCAGCCGCCACCCGAGCACGCATCGCTTTCGGTGCACTTGTCGTTGTCGTTGCAGGGCACCGTGTTGAATTTGAGCGAGCAGCCCTTGTCGGGCGAGCAGGTGTTGTTGGTGCACGGGTTGTTGTCTTCGCAGACCACGCCGGGTTGGTATGCCCCGCCGCCCGGTGCGCATACAAAGAAGCTGCTGCCTGTTCCGCAGCCATTGCCTTGGCAGATCGCGGGCTTGCACATGTGCTTGGCGCTGCAGTACTGGCCACTGGGGCAGTCCTCGTTGGCCAAGCAGTCGACGCACACGCCGCCCTCGGTGTCGCAAACCTTGGCGCAGGCGATCGAGCTGGCGCAGGGCGGGGCGGCGATGCAGGCCCCTTCGACGCAACTTTTGTCGGCCCCGCAGTCGGCACCCGTGTTGCAGTCAACGCAGACTCCAGCAGTCTTATTGCATACTTGTGTGGTCGCCTTGCAGTCTACGTCCGACTTGCAGGTGGTGCCGCCGTGGCAGACGTTGTCGGTGCAAAGCTGGCCCGCGCCGCAGTCTTTGTTGATCATGCACACAACGCAAACGTGGCGGCTGTCGTCACAGAGTCCTGTTTTGCATGGATTCTTTGCGTCGCACGGGGCCGCCTTGCCGCCGCAACCGGCGATCGGGCTGTGGCTGCACACGCCGCTCGCGCAGCTATCGGTGGTGCAAGCGTCGCTGTCGTCGCAGTCGCCGGGGCCTTTGCAACCGCCCGTGCTGTCAGGCGAAGTGGCGTCTGGATTGCCGCTGTCGCTATCGGCAGCCGTGGTGTCGGCGTCAGCGCTGCCATCAGAAACGGAAGAGTCTTCGCCGGTTTGCAGGTCGCCGCCGCCGCCCAAGTCGGCCACGGTCACGCTGTCGGTGCCCAAGCTGTCAAAGGTTAGGGCGTCCGGATCGTAGTAATAGTAGCCGTTGCTGCTCGCGGGGGGCGTGCTGCAACTGCTGCCCATAGCCGCGAGGGCTATCCATGCAGACAATATAAGTATCTGGAATAGCTTTGAATTTTGCGCGTTCATCCTTCCCTCGTCGAATTCTCGCGGCGCGCACGCCAGCCCCCTCTCAGCGTCGTAGCATAGCGAACCTCATCGCGTGAATCCATGCGAATCGCCGCTGTGCTGGCCACACCCGCTTGCGAGATCCCGTGCAGTTTTGGCATCATCTTGCCCCTTTGCCGCGCCCTCTATGTCGGCATGCCTTGAGGTGACACCATGAGCAACGCCTTGCACTACAAGTCGAATCTTCGTGATCTACAGTTCAACCTCTTTGAAGTGCACGACATTGGCACCAGCGTCTTGGGCAAGCAACCCTTTGGAAGTATGGACGAAGAACAGGCGCGCGAGGTGTTGCGTGGCGTCGATGAACTCGCCCGCACCGAGATCGCGGCCTCGTTCGCTGCCGCCGATCGCGAGCCGCTGGTGCTCGATAGCGAAGGGCGGGTGCGCCTGCCCGCCGCCCTGCTAAAGTCGCTCAAAGCCTACTTCGACGCCGACTGGCAGATGCTCGAACTGCCTGAGCATTTGGGTGGTTTTGGCGCTCCGCCTAGTCTAGTGTGGGCGGCGTTTGAGCTCATTGCCGGCGCGAATCCCACCGCGGCCTTCTACCTGTTTGGCACGTTCATCGCCCGCATCATCGATCGCCTGGGCACGCCCGAGCAAAAGCAGCGCTACTTAAAGAATCAAGTCGCGCAGAAATGGGGCGGCTCAATGGTGCTGACCGAACCCGACGCGGGCTCGGACGTGGGCGCGGGGCGGGCCAAGGCCGTGCAGGTCGGCGGCGACGAATGGCACATCACGGGTACCAAACGCTTTATTACCAATGGCGATTTTGATGGTACGCCCAATATCGTGCACCTCGTGCTGGCGCGGCCCGAGGGCGCGGATGTGGGCACCAAGGGCCTGTCGCTGTTCATCGTGCCCAAGTACTGGGTGAACGCAGACGGTAGCCTGGGCGCGCACAATGGCGTGCGGGTCAGCAAGCTCGAAAAGAAGATGGGGATCAAGGGTTCTGCCACCTGTGAGCTGGTTTTTGGCGAGACGCCCGACGGCAAGGAGACCCCGGCGCGCGGCCTGCTGATGGGCAACGTGCACGACGGTATTCGCCAAATGTTCCATGTGATTGAGCAGGCACGCATGGCCGTTGGCATGAAGTCGATGGCCACGCTGTCGACCGCGTACCTGAATGCCTTGGAGTACGCTAAAGAGCGCGTGCAGGGGCCCGATATGGCTCAGGCGGCCGATAAGCGCGCGCCGCGAGTGCGAATTATCGAGCATCCCGATGTGCGGCGGATGCTGCTGTCGAACAAGGCCCATGCTGAGGGTATGCGGGCATTAGCCTTCTATGTCGCCCACTTGCAAGATCAGGTCGAGATTTTGGGCGGGCATGGCTCGGCCGAGGCCGACAAGCTCGACAAGCTGAACGATCTGATGCTGCCGCTGGTCAAAGGCTACGGCAGTGAGCGGGCTTACGAGCAGTTGGCGCTGTCGCTGCAGCTCATCGGTGGCTCGGGCTATATCCAAGACTATCCGTTTGAGCAGTACATTCGCGACCAGAAGATCGACTCGCTGTACGAGGGTACGACGCATATCCAGGCGCAGGACCTGATCTTCCGCAAGATTGCTCGCGACGGCGGCAAGACCCTAAATAGTCTTCTGGCGCGCGCACTTGCTACCGCTACCAGCGACGTGGCCGGCGTGGAGCTAGCGGACGAGAAGAAGGCGCTGCAGCGCGGCTTGGGCGAGCTACAAGGCATTTTCGCGGCGCTTTTGGCCAAGCTGGGCGAGTCGCCGTACCATGTGGGCCTGCAGGGCAATCGCGTGTTGCTGGCGGTGGGCGACCTGGTGGTCGGCTGGCTTCTCATCCATCATGCTGAAATTGCAGTGCAAAAGTTGCCCATGGCCAAGGCTGCCGATCGCAATTACTATGCCGGCAAGGTCGTGTCGGCGCAGTGGTGGTGCAAGAACGTGCTGCCGGGCCTCACGCTGACGCGCAAGTTGGTCGAAAGCTCCGAATTGTCGGCTCTGCAAGTCGATGAGCAAGTGTTCTAGCGGGTTGGCTCGCACTCGCTTCGACGGCGCGGACAGGGCGCCATCAACAAGGAAGTTGCAATGAATGTTCGCCTTTTTCGTCCGGTGCTGCTTTTTGCGCTGCTCGGACTGCTGCCGTCGGCGGCCATGGCCAACCAGTTCGACGTGGGCGTGTTTGCCGGCTATGCCCTGATTGCGAACAACACCGAGCTTGGCAATGCCTACTACCTGCCATTGCCCAACGATGTGCCCGGTAATGCTCCGGTATTTGGTGCGCGCGCCACCTACTGGCCGTCGACCACCTGGGCGCTCGAGGCGGAGGCCCGCTACGCGTCGTCCGCGCTGCGCAGCACGGGAGAGGCGGCGCCTTTGCTGGGTTGGCGCGGCTACTTGCGTTACGACACCCATGCTGCGGGCGCGCTGCAGCCGTTCTTTCGCCTAGGTCTGGGCGGCGAGCGCTTGCTTTCGACTGTGCGTGGCGCTGAAGCCGATACCGACTCGGCGTTCTTGCTGGGTGCGGGCCTGCACATTCCCTCGACCGACTATCTGAATTTCCGCCTAGACGCGGTGTATTACGCGACGCGCGGCACGCCCGACATGACGCTGGCGCACAATGCGGAGGTGCAGCTGGGCTTTGGCTTTCGCGCGATCGATGGTGCGGATACCGACGGCGACGGCGTGGTCGACCGCAGCGACAACTGCCCCAAACAAGCCGAAGACAAAGACGGTTTTGAAGACGACGATGGTTGCCCCGACTTGGACAACGACAAGGACGGCTTGGCCGATACCATCGACAAGTGCCCCAATGTGGCCGAAGACAAAGACGGTTTTGAGGATTGGGACGGCTGCCCAGACCTAGACAACGACAAGGACGGCATTGCGGACACGGCCGATAAGTGCCCGAATAAGCCCGAGAACAAGAACGGTTACCAAGACGACGATGGCTGCCCAGACGACCCCGACACCGATGGCGATGGCATCCCCGACAGCAAGGACAAGTGCCCCAAAGAGCCTGAAACAAAGAACGGTTTCAAAGACGACGACGGTTGCCCCGACATCGGCGACGACGACCACGATGGCGTACCCGACGACAAGGACAAGTGCCCCGACAAGGCCGAGACCAAGAATGGCTACCAAGATGACGACGGCTGCCCCGACACAGTGCCCGCCAAGATTGCCAAGATGTTCTCGGGCACGATCAAGGGCATCGAGTTTGAGACCGGCAGCGCCAAGATCTTGCCGTCGAGCTTTAAGACGCTGGGCGTCGCGATCGCCATCTTGAAGGAATTCCCGGCGCTCAAGGTCGAGATCAGCGGCCACACCGACAACACGGGCTCGCCCGAGGGCAACAAGAAGCTGAGCCAAGAGCGGGCCGACTCGGTCAAGGCCTACATGACTAGTAAGGAAATTGATGGCGAACGGCTGCTGGCCATTGGCTACGGCGAAGACAAGCCGATCGCCGACAACAGCACCAAGGGCGGCAAGCAGAAGAACCGCCGCATCGAGTTCCACCTGCAGCCGCTGACGGAACAGTAGCACTCGGAACAGAAGCGTTTGCCCACAGGTCGGGGGCGGCGTAGGCTGTGGCCACCATGCGCTACACCTACGCCCCCTTTGCCATTGTCGCCTCGCTCTTGCTTGCGGCTTGCAGTTCGCCCACAGCCAAGAATGCCTCGCAACCACCCGACACGCATAGTGATTCTGTTGCGGCAGACGTCGCGGTCGATGCGGCGCCCGACGCGAGCCCTGCTGCGGATACCGCGCCGACAGCGCCAGACACGGCCGCCGATGCCGCCGACCAAGAGCAAGGTCTGCCCGCCGGTGTGACCCTGGCGGTCGATACCACCGATACAAGCAGTCCCGATGCCGCTGCGGCCGTAGTGGGTGCGTTTGGCACACTTGAGCCCGGTCTGGCGGTGGTGTATCCGCCCAGCGAGGCTATGGTTCCTGTTGATTTCTCGCCGATTACCCTGCAGTGGACCTACAGCGGTGCCGCGCCTACGGTCTTTGTGGTGCGTCTTGAGACGGAAGAGGCGCAGCTCGACGTGGTGGGCGACCCGCAAAAGTGGGCCAAGGGGCCGGGCTATGCCGTGACCCTGCCTAAGTGGATATGGTTAAAATTGTTCCAGTTTCCCGATCATCCCGACTGGACGCTGCGGGTGCTGGCGGCGACGGTGCAGGGTGGCAAAGCGACAACGGTTCTTACGAGTAAGCCGCAGACGCTGCACACCTCGGCGATGCCGGCGGGCGGGGCGATCTACTATTGGAACACGCAGTTGCAAGGCGTGCGCGTGCTCGAGCAGGGCAAGCCGCCGGTAACCGTCGCAACCGGCGCGGGCATGTGCGCCGGCTGCCACAGCGTCAGCCCCGACGGTTCGACCGTAGCCGTGAGCCACATGATGGGCAGCGGCATGACCAGCATGTCGATGACGCTCGTCAACGCCAAGACCGGCGTCACGCCCGGCTGGCTCAATCCCAAGGCGGCGACCACACTTGCGAGCTCATTTACCATCGCCGCGGCCTTCTCGCCCGCCTACTTTTCAGATGCGGTCAAATGGCTCGTGGTGCCGACCTCAAACTCGCCCGGCATGATGCCCGCGCCCGCCAAGCTGATGGCCGTCGATCTGCTGGGCGGCAAGGCCAAAGTCTTGGTAAAAGGTGGCGATTTGGGGCAACAGGCGTTTCCTACGTGGTCGCCCGACGGCAGCACCGTGGTCTACGCCTCGGCCAAAGACGTGGGCAATGGTTTTTCGGCGTCGCAGCCCACCAAGCTGTATGCCGTGCCGTTCAACGGCGGCGAAGGCGATGTGGCTGGGCCCCTAAGTGGTGCCGACGACGACAATGTTTTTCAGTATTATCCGGCATTTACCATCGATGGGCAGTACGTCGCTTACAATCGTGTCGACCTGAATGCGCCCGCGTGCCCCGCCTCGGCCGGTGGCGGACCCAGCAGCGGCGGCGAGGGCACGTACGACAACTGCAACGCCGAGCTCTGGATTTTGCCCGCAAGCGGCGGCGCACCGATTCGCCTCGACCTTGCCAACCAGAGCAATGAACCGCTCACCAACTCGTGGCCCACCTTTGGCAACGTGCCAGGCAGCTTGTATTGGATGGCCTTTTCGTCAAAGCGCAACTACGGCTTCTTGCACACCGGCGCGCCGCCGTCGCCGCAGATCTATGTGGTGGCCATTGACCCCAAGAAGCTGGCGGCCGGCCAAGACGGCTCGTATGCGGCGCTGTGGCTGCCCGGTCAAGATGCGACGTCGGGCAACCACATTGCACGCTGGAGCCTGCCGCCCCGAGAATAGCTCTAACCTCTGCGTAACTACTTGCAAACTGGCGTGGCGCTGCACTTGCCGTCGGTGCCGCAGAAAAGGCCCGTGTTGCAGCGTGGGCCGTTGTCGTCGCTCGAGCAGGCGCCGCCGACCGCACTGTTGGCCACGCACTTGTTGCTGATGCACGTGGCCGCGCCGGCGCACACGTAGGCACAGGCCTCGCCGGCCACCGGGGTCGCCTTGCACTTGCCGTCTTCGCCGCAGTAGGCGGTACCGCCGCAGTCGACCGTGCCCGAGCCCGTGTCGGTTGTCGTGCACGCTTCGCCCACCTTGGGGAGCGCAGCGCACTTGCCGCCGCTGCACCAGCCGTCTTGACCGCATTGCACTGTGAATTCGCAGGCTACGCCGGCCTTGACGCGGGGGACGCACTTGGTCACCACCGTGGGGCTAGTGGCCGAGGGCGCCTTGACGGCACAGACTAGGCCCTTTTCGCAGTCCGAGTTGAAGGGATTGCCACAAGCTTCTCCGGCCTTATGCGGCGTGCCACACTTGCCGGTGCTGCCCGGGCCCGTGCTGCTGTCGGCGCTGCAGACCAAGGCACCTTTGCAGCTGAGGCTGGTGGTGTTGCAATCGCCGCCCGCGTCGGCCTGTGCCACACAAACGTCGGAGTCGGCGCTATGTTTGCAGAAGTTGCCGGCTACGCAGTCGCGGTCTTGGTTGCACGGCTTGCCCGCGGCGACAGAGCCCGTCGCGGCGCACGTGCCCTGGATGCACTCGAGGCCAGTCACACACCCCGCGCCGCCGTCGCACGCCGCGCCCGCCGCGCCGGGTGCTGTGCAAACGCCGCAGTTGCTGCCGATGGCCTTTTGGCACCAGCCCGTCTTACAGAGCAGGTCTTCGTCGCACGCCGCACCAGCCTCGATCTTGCCCACAAAGGTGAGGCGGCACGCGGCGGGTTCGGCCCCTTCGTTCATGCACAGGTTGGCCATGGCGGTCAAGCACGCGCGCGCTTGGGTGGCGTCGTAGGTGACGAGGCCGGCTTTGACCCACACGATCTCTTGCATATCTTTCGACTGCCCGCCTAGCATCTCAGCGCAGCCCGTGGGGGTCGAGAACCATTGGTCCAAGCACTCTGCGACCTTGCACATGGTGGTCGCGAGCTCGGCTTTCAGATTGTCGATGGCGACGGGGCCGCCCGTGCTAGTCGCGCTGCTTGTTGAACTGGTAGCCGAGTCGCAACCGGCGACAGTTAGGGCTGCGGCCACGGCAACACCGCCGCGGAGAATGGAGCTAGAGCCGAACCGGAACATGGCAAACCTCACGCAAAGTTGTGTGTGGAAGTTTGCCCTTTGCTCATCTACTGCGTCAATCTGCGGTTGTCCGCTCTTCGTCACGTCGCCGCCGCCGCACAACTGCCCGCAGCCCAAATACCGCGACCAAGAAGGTGCCTACGGAAAACAGCTCAAACAGCTGCAGGCCGGCACTGCCATCCAGGCCGATGCGCAGACCCATGTCGCCCACCAGGGCCCACAGCACACCGTTCCACACTGGCAGGCCCAAGAAGGCCAGAGCCAAGATTCGCAGCGGCGTAAACGCGCAACCCAGCGGCCGCGTACCAGGCGCGAGCGGGGGCATATCGTCGGGGAATTGAGGCATTGCGGCAGGCATGGGCGGGTCGGCTAGCGGACCATGATGAACATGATGCCCTGGTTGTAGAACGCCGCAGGCGCGACATCGGTAATGCCCCAGGCCTTCTTGTCGTAGTTGCTGCCCACGCCCAAGCGGAAGGTATTGTGCTGGCAACTCGGTGCGTCGGAGCCGCGCGCCACTTCCCAGAACCAGTCGTTGCCCGGGTAGTCGCCGTTGTGGCCGATGGAGCCGCCCTGATTGCACTGGTCGACCGCGACCAAGTTGTACCAGATGCGCGAGTAGTCGGTGTCGTTGCCGATGGTGCGAAAGCGCAGCGCCGGGCCAAAGAAGGTGTCGGCAAGTGCGCCGCTACTCCACGCTTTGGTCCATGCCGGGTTGGCATTGGAATAGGTGAGGTTCAAGTTCTTGCGCAAGTTCTGGCTGTTGCCGCTGTTGGTGTAGCTCGCGGCGACGACTGCGGGGCCTTGGTAGCCGTAGCGCAAGGTGATTTGGGTAAACGCCAAGCTGTCGTACGCGGCCGATATATAGTCGTCGCTGCCACTCAAGCTGCCTACCGCGGTCGCGCTGTCCCAAAAGGCGGTGTCGACCGAGTTGCGCGTGTTGGCGTCGTTGGTGTTGAGCCGAATCAGCATCGTCCAGCCGCCGCCGTTGGTGGTCATGTCGCAGTACACGTCGAGTGCGGCGCTCGGGCCCAGGCCGTCGGGGTCGATGGTGTAGCTGCCGTCTTTGCTGAGCGGGTCGGCGGCCAAGATGGCGGCGCAGCTCGACAGCACGCCCAAATTCGACATGGGTACGAAGTTCTTGCCATTGCAGCCGTAAAACGCGGCGACGCTCGAGTTGAAGTACAGGTAACCCGAGGTCGTTGCGTTGCAGGTTACGGGGTGCTTGTCGCTGTTTTGCAACTGCAAGCCGCCGCTGGTCTGCAGCAGCCCAACCGAGGCCACCTTCTGGCTCGACAGCGTGCCGAACTGGACCGACCACGACTTGAGCTGGCCGTCGGTGCCGCCCACTTTGCCAGCCAAGTCAGCAACGGTAATCGACCAGATGCCCTTGGGATTCTTGCCGATCCATGTGCTCAAGTTGCCGCTCACCGGCTTGTCGGTCGCTGGAAATGCCAGGGTGAGGGCCGTGCCAGACTTGCCCTGGTCGTACAGCAGGTACGAGGCGCCGTCGGGGTCGAACAGCGTGATGCGAACCTTGCTCACATCAGAATTGGTAAACGATATCGACACGTTCAGCGAAGTGGCCGTGCCCTTGTCCGCCACGATAATCGAGTCCTGCACGCCAGCCGGAAGGTTGTCGGGGATGGTGACGGGTGCGGCATTGGCAAAGGTTTCAGTAAATTGCGTGGTCAGTTGGCCGTTACTTACCTCGTCGAGGCCGTCTTTGGGCAGCCCGGCGGCGTCGATGCCACCCGCCGCGCATTCGTAGCTGCCATCGGCCTTTAGGCCCTTCATGACGAGACCGGTGCCGCAGGCTGCGCCGAGCTTGGCCGCGGCCGGGATGCCCTTTAAGTCGCCGAAATTGCCGCTAGTTGCGACATCGGCCAGAGCCGGCGTGCCGGTTAAGTCGGCATAGGCCCCCGTCGCAGCTACCTTAGCCAGCGCTGCGGCCTTGACGTAGTCACTGAGGTCGGCCTTGCTCGCCAGCGCGGTCAAATCGGTAGACTTGGCATAGGCTTGCAGCAGCGCCGGATCGAGATGACCGGCCTTAATGCACGCCGAACACTCAAGACCCTCTGCAACCGCAGCCCGAAGCGCCGTCGCGACCGACCGCAGCGGCACGGCCGTCAGCGCGGGGTCCGTGCCCACTTGGACCGAAACAAAGCGCTCGCCCGCCAGCACCGCCGGCGTAAGAGGAGTCTTCTGCCCAAGAACACTGACGAATTGACCGCCCTTTACTATCAACGTCAAGCCTGCCTCGGCCCAAACGGTGTTGCCACCCGGTGCGTCGAGCAATGCGACCGTGGCCGTGTAGTTGCCGTCGCTGGCTGGGCCGCCGCTGGCTGAGGTCATTACCCCCTCGATGCCCAGGTTGGCGGGCACTGCCGCAGCGGCGAGGTGAGGTGCGCCCACAGCGGCAAGGGCAGCAAGCGAAAGAAGAATTCGGCGAACGATGATCGGGGACTGCATTTCTTTCGTTCCACGGTGCGGCAACTACAGGCGCTTTGCCAGTGTACCCGCTTGCGCCATCAGTGACTACCCCGCACCCGAACCGCTGCTGTCAGAATCCACCCTTGCAGTCGGCCAGGCAGGTCTTGTCGGTCTCGCCTTTGGCGAATTCGCATTTGCCATCGCCACATACGGCCGGGGTGCTGGTACAGTCTGCCGGGCAGGTGGTGGCCGTTTCGCCGCCGGCCGGCTCGCACTGGCCGTTGCCGCAGCTCTTGCAGTCCACATTGCAGTTGAGGAACGTCTCGCCCTTGGCCGCCTCGCAGGTGCCATTGCCGCAGCTGCAAGTGCCGGGCTTTAGGCAGTCGACGGCGCAAGTCGTGCACGTTTCACTTTTGGTCGCGTCGCAGACACCGTCGCCACACGACGAAGGGCAGGTCGAGCTGCAGTCGGCGGCGCAACTGGTACAGGTCTCGCCAGTTTCGCACTTGCCGTTGCCGCACACGGTGCTGCAGGCGCCGCAGTCCTTGCTGCAGGTGGTGCAGTTTTCGCCGATGCCGCCGTCGCATTTGCCGTCGCCGCAGCTGGTGCAATCGGCTGGGCAGGTGCTCGTCGTCTCGCCCTTGGTCACTTCGCAAGTGCCGTTGCCGCAGGTGCAATCTGCCGCGCAGCTACCAAAGGTCTCGCCTAGGCTGGTGTCGCACACGCCGTTGCCGCACTTGCAGTCGCTGGGGCAGCTCGCGAACGTCTCGGTGCCAACGCACTTGCCGTCGCCGCACACAGGGGCGCTTGCCTTGCAATCCTGCGCGCAATTGAGCTCTGTTTCGGTGGGCGCTTCGCACTTGCCGTTGCCGCACACCGCCGCCGGGCAGTCTTTGACGCAGGTGGCTGAGCTCTCGCCAATCTCGCAAAGTCCGTTGCCGCACAAGGCCTTGCAATCCGTGGGGCAGCTCGCGTTGTTCTCGGTGCCGTTGCAGGCGCCGTCGCCGCACTTGGGCGGTAGCGCGCACGTACAGGTCGCAAGCTGCGATTCTAGGTAGGTAATCCCCGAGTTAGCCAACGTGTCGACGACCACCCGTCGCACCCCCGCTTGGCTGGCGGTAAACGTGATCAGCCATTCGGCCTTGCACGTGCCTCCGGGTGTTTGTCCCGATGTTCCGCATGGTTGCTGGGTCATCGTCACGTCGGTGCAGGTCTTGGGTGCGCTGCAAGTCAGGGCCGAGGTCGCCTCGTCTTCTAGATAGATGTGCGCAGATTGCGTGGCGAGGGGGGCCGCGCCGTACGTGCCGCCGCCGTACGCCCGCACCACCAACTTGAAGGTGCCGGCGCAGGTGGTGGTGGCGGCAAAGGCCCACTCTTTGTCGGGGGTTTGTACGGTAGAACAGCCCGAAACAGCGAAGTTCTTGGTTACCTTGCTGTCGAATGCGAAGACCGAGGCCGCCACCTGGCTGCACATGACGGGCGTGTCGGTGCAGCTGCCCGTGCAGGCGTTGCCGGTGGTGGTGCAGACGCCGGCGGCGCAGCTGTCGCCGGTGGTGCACGGGTCGCCGTCGTCGCACGTTGCGCCAGTGGCGGCGCTGTGGGTGCAGCCGGTCTTGGCGTCGCAGCCGTCGGTCGTGCACGCGTTGCCGTCGCTGCAATTGGTGTTGCTGCCGCCGGTGCACGCGTTGTTTTGGCACGCCTCGCCGGTGCTGCACGGGTTGCCGTCGTCGCATGTGCTGCCGTTGGCCTTGCCTTGGCATGGGCCGGTAATGGGGCAATCTGCTGGGCAATTCGTATTGGTCTCGCCGGTCATGCAGATGCCGTCGCCGCACACGGGGCCCGAGCTCGTGCAGTCCGTCTTGCAGGTCAACTCAGTCTCGCCCTTGCCGAATTCGCACTTGCCGTCGCCGCAGACCGCTGGCGCACAATCCGCCGCACAGGTCGCAACGGTCTCGCCGGCCGTCGCCTCGCACTTGCCATTGCCGCAGCAACTGTTGGGCCCGGCCACGCACGCGCCGGCTTTGCACGTGTCGGGCGTCGTGCAGGCCACGCCGTCGTCGCAGCCCGTACCGTCGACCATGTTGCTGTGCAAGCAGCCGGAGTACAGGGTGCAACTATCGATTGTGCAAGCATTGCCGTCATTGCAGTCGGCGTTGTTGGTGCAGCTTGTGCTGGTATCGCTGGCGTCGACCGCATCGCCGCTGTCGCCCTGCAAGGTGTCGCCGCCGCTGTCGAAGCCGCCGCTCCCATCGCCCTTGCCGTCGGGGATGCCAAAGCCGTCGTCGCCCTTGGCATCGTCGCCCGTCGCGTCGAAGCTGCCCGTGTCGCTTGCGCCGGTATCGCTCAAGCCCGCGTCGCTGATGCCGCCATCTTTGCTATCGACCGGGGTCGAAGTATCTGTGCCGCCTTGCGAATCGCTGCTGTCGCTGAGCCCTGCGTCGCTCGCCCCACTGTCGCTCGCCCCACTGTCGCTGACGCCGCCATCTTTGCTGTCGGGGATGCCCGCGCCGTCGTCCTGTGCATCGAATGCCCCTCCATCCGCTGCGCCTGCGTCACTCCCCGAGCCATCCGCGACGGCGGTATCGGGCGCTGAACCGCCACCATCCGGCGCTGTTGTGTCTTGTGCGAGGCCATCTACACTTGAAGAATCGCTCGTTGCGGCATCTTGCTGGCCGCCGGTCGCCCCGGCGCTGTCGTCCACTTTTGCGGCATCCGCGACGGTAGCATCCGTGCCGGGTCCGGCATCGACCGCCACGGCAGAATCGCCTGGAGCTGCACCATCTTCGGGGCCTGCTGTGTCTTCTGAACCGGCTGTGTCTTCTGAACCGGCTGTGCCTTCTGAACCGGCTGTGTCTGCGAACTGAATGTCGACCTGGGTGGCGGCGCCCGAGTCTGCATCCGCATCGTCTGCGTCCGAAGCGTCTGCATCCTGCGGGGTTGCATCCCCTTGCGCGGCATCGGCTGGGTCAAGGATATCGTCTGCGTCATCGGTGGCCGCGTCGGGGTCGGCATCGGGGGCCATCGCGTCGATGTTGCCGCTATCCAAGCCTAACTCTGCGGAGTCCCCGTCGCTGCTCGCCCCGTCGCTGCCCACACCATCGACACCATACGCGTCGAGACCATAGGCGTCGAGACCGGCATCGCTGCTCGCGATTTCTAAGTTTCCGTTCGAGTCTAGGCCCGTGTAGGGCGACAGACTGGCAGGCGTCGGGTCGCTGCAACCGGCGCCCCACAGCAGCACGCAAGCCAGGGCGGACAGCCAAGCTGCAGACCGTCGCGCTGCCCTCAGTGCGGCTAAGCCACAGAAATTGCGCATAGTAGCCCCCTATCCCGTTGCGCGGCACTCGGCCCCAGCCGCCCTGCATCGCACCATATTCAAGGCGCGGGTTCAAGCGGAAACTGTTGCTGCGTCAAACAGGGCTTGTTGCGTAGGGTCGCTTGCTCCTGGGTGGTCCGGTGGCGTCGGTTCGCTTCAAACGCCAAGGCCCCACGCGAACCTTGGTTCGGGCAGGGCCAGTGGGCAGACACCCAGTACTTTCAACGAGTAGAAGAAGGGTGCTTTCTTCTGAAGCGGCGTGTGGCGCTATTTGTGGGCCACCGCGACCTGCGCCTCGGTCTGCTCGCTGCGCTCGCTCATGCGGCGAAGCACGGGGGCGAAGGGCAGGCCGACCAA
>CAISBR010000047.1 GCA_903883645.1 uncultured Myxococcales bacterium
CCAAATGCCAGCAAGATTACCGGCGTGGTCTGCGGCGTGCGCGTAGAGGCCGTAGAAGACCCGCTGATGCAGAAGATTCGCTACCTCGACAAGCTCGTCGACGAGCTGGCCAAGGGCAAGGCGATGGACAAGATTCTGCGCGCGTAGCGGGGCCACAATCTAGCGAGTCTACAGCGGATACCCCAGCGTCGCCCCCAGCACCGGCAGCCCCAGCACCGGCAGCATCCAGAACGGCTGCACCAGGTTCGCCACCGCCTCGCCCAGGTCGTACACCGCCACCATCCAGCGCGAGACTGATCGGGCTGGGCGGGCGAAGGCTGGTTGGTGGCGCCCGATGGCGTCTTGGCAACACGCGAAGGCATATTCGCGGTTTTTCGTTTGAAATTCAGCGGAAAATGCGCGTTGACGAGGTCCGATCTCCGGCGTAGGCTCAGAGTTCGAGCCTGGAGGGTCCGGTTTGGGTGGCTGTGATGGGCGTGACGGGGCTTGGCGGGCCGGTGGAAGATGCGGTTGGGGTTCCTAAGCGTCGCGTTACGCATCAGGGCGCGTGGAGGAAGCGATGAAGTGCGCAATCGGCTTGGCTGGTGTGGCGTTGGGCTTGCTTGCGGTGCCGCTGGCGATCGCACTGCCGCTGTGGCCGGGCGCGGCTAGCGACGAACCGCTGGCGCTGCAGGGGCCCTTTACCTGGAAGCAGCAGCGCGGCAACTTTGGCGCTGTGGTGCAGGGCACGCTGAAGCTGCGGATTTTGCGCGGCGCAGGCAGCTTTACCTGCTTCTTGACCGGCGCGGGCCAGCTGGGCGGCCAGCAGCAGATTGGCCCGACCACCACCCGCATCCAGGGCAGCGTCAGCATGGCTGCGGGCACCTGCAGCGGCACCTTTGACCCGGCGTCGGGCAAGCTCGCGGGCACCGCCCAGCTGACGGTGCGCACCAAGGGCTCGACCACGGTGCACATTTCTGCACAGGGCGCCCAGGATCAGTCGCAGCCGATCAATGCCGACAGCACCGACGCGCTGATCCTATCGGGCACGGTGAGCGGCGGCAGCGGTCATGGCACTGCAACATACGTAAAGGGTGGGTCTTTTGCGTGGGACGTGACGGCTGATGCCGGCTCGACGCCACCCCCTGCACCACCGGCGCCAACACCACCCACTGCGGCAACACCACCTGCAGGTACGCCCCCCGCGGCCTCGCCAAGCGGCCCGCCTGCCGCGCCGCCGCCGCGCACCAAGAACCAGGGTCCGATGCCCCAGACCGATATCGACAAGCTGGCGGCGCAGAAGCAGGCCGACCAGAAGAAGCTCGACCAGGCGCTGGCTGACTTGAAAAAGAATCGGGAATTCGTCAATCGCCTCGACGAGGGCGCAGCCAAGGGCGTGAACGAAGCGCTGAAGCAATCGCTAGAAGCGGGGGCCAAGCTGCTCGATCAGGCCCGCAAGGGCGCCAGCGGTGAAGGGCCGGGGGCGGCGACCAAGACCTTTGAAGTTCTAGATAAGTTAAACAAGATCAAAGAGTTGATTGGCGACTTGCAAGAGGTGCGGGCGGGCATGGCCAAGGTCGATGCCGACGTAAAGGCGGGCAAGTACACCGAAAACCAGGGCAGGATCATCAACGGCACTGCGGTAGTGGGCAAGACGATTAAGATTGTGGTCGACAAGGTGCCCGTGGTGGGCTGGGCCGCCAGCGAAGTGGTCGACGGCACCTTTGGCGTGGTGATCAAGCAGGCCACGCGCAACGCCGAGGATGGCGCCCGCCTCGAGTGCTGCTTGGCCGATGCCTTTGCCGACTGCTGCTACTGAGGCACACCATGAACGCGAAAAGCCTGAGTTTGCTGCTGGTGTTGGTGGTCGTGCAGGTGGCCGGCTGCGAGCGCGCCCGCCAAGCGGTGCACGATCTGACCGCGCCGGCCCCGGCGGCACCGGCGCCCGACGCGGTGGTGCCCGTGGCCGTGCCCGTGGCCGTGCCTGTGGCCGACGTGGTCGCCGCGCCGCCGCCGCCCGTGGTCGTGCCAGCGAAGCCCTTGCCGCCACTGCTGGATCGCGCGCGCGCCGCGTTGCGTTCCGCGGGTCTGGTGGTGGCCGATGCGGCGGTCAGCGCCGAGGGGCCCGACCTGGTGGTGGCGCTCGATGCCAGTGAATCTGTCAACTTTGATGAACAATTGCTGGTGCAGTGGGCGCAGGCCTTTGGTGCCCTGGGGCCGCTGACGGGTCAGGCCGTGCATGTGGTGACCACGGCGGCCGGCGTGCCCCTGGTGCGCGTAACGGCTCAACGAGGCGACATTCTGGCACTCGCGCACGGCGACCTCGAGCTGGGGGGCTTTATGACGAAGCTGCAGTTCACCTCGCTGCAAGTGGTCGATATGGATGCAGTAACCCAGGTCGAAGTGCCGTCGGGCGACCCACCCAAGCCCGTGCAGCCGCGGCCGGCGGTGCGCCCCAGGCCACCTGCTGCGCACGGCCCGTTCATTCGCGCCCGCAATAGTCGCTAGGTGCACCCCATCACGGTAAGGCGCAGCGGGGGCGTCATGGCAGTGTGGCGCTCCCGCTGTATTCCTTCGGAATCACCGTCGGCAACCGGTAAGGCAGGGAAGATCGGGTGTGGACTGGTGGTAAAGGGCTTCGATGCCGCGACTCTGCAGTTTTGGCTGCGGGCCAGCGCTCGCCGGTGCCGCCCTGGCCGATTGGTGGCGCCCGAAGTGGCGAAGCTTCTCGGCTTCGGGCCGCGGCGCCGCGACCGTGCGCACCGGTCGGCCACCGGCGACTTGGCGGGTCATCACGCTAAGCAGGGCGCGCGGATCGATTGCATCATTTTTGCCCTGATTTGGGCGGCGGTCGACCCCAAATAGGGCGCAACCCGCGGTGTTTGCGCCAAAGAAATCAGCGGAGACCCAGCGTTGACGTGGGGGAGGCTGCGGGCGTAGGCTCTGGCGCTGGCGCCCTGGCTTGGCCGCGGCGGACCAGCGTTGGGTCTGGCACTGCGGGCCCTTTGGCGCGCCGGGCAAGGTGGGAGGGCGTTACTCAAACGATGCACGTGATTAAGTATTCGCCACCGCTCGACGGCCTTCGCGCTATCTGCATTCTATTTACCCTCTTCAACCACATTGCTGGCGTACCTGCGTTCATTCAGGGCACGGTCGGGGTCGACGTCTTCTTTCCGCTCAGCGGTTTTCTCATCACAGGTATCTTGCTGAGCAACAATTGGAACGACCTGCGCGGCTATTACATTCGCCGATTGTTCCGGATTGCGCCCGTGTATTACCTTGCCCTGGCAGCAACCCTAATCCTGGCGCTGGTGACCCACCGCTTGGCGCTGGGCGAGTCCAAGCTCGATCAGATCCAGATGATGTTGGTGCAGTCCGTGCTGTTTTCGCGTGAACTTTCCGACGCGCCCACCTTGTTTGGCCAGGCCTGGACTGTGGGGATCGAAGAGAAGTTCTACCTTGCATGGCCCGTGCTGTTCTTGCTCCTCAAGAAGGACCGCGCCAGGCTCGTCTTCCTTGGCGTGCTGCTTATCGCGCTCGCCCTCATCGCCAAGCGAGACTTTCTGCGCGGTTATGGCGGTATCGCCTTTGGTTGCACGGCCTCGATCTTGTACTTTCGCCATGGGCTGTTTATTCGCACCAGCTACGCCCTAGTCCTTGCCGTAGCAGCGTACGTCGCGTGCTATTACACGCAATGGAACCTTCTGATCGCGCTGGCCTCTGCACTGCTGATTCCGTCTCTCTATGCCACCGAGTCGGCCGCGTCACGGTTCCTAAGCCACAAGACGATGGTGTTTCTTGGCCGACTCACCTTCTCGCTCTACATGTTCCACGTCATGGTATTCGCCTTTGCCAAGCTAGCCCTTAAGCGACTGGGGGCAGATGACTGGTATTTTGTTTTTATGGCGGGCTATTCCGCTTCGGTGCTGACTGCTTGGCTCGTGTATCGGTTTTTCGAGAGCCCGCTGATCGCCAGGGGTAAGCGCCTAGCTAGGGCGTAGCGGCGAGTCGGCCGTTGGGCCGCGGGCTTGCGCCCCAACCAAGAGAACAGGTCCGCCCGCCCGGCGATTGCCAGGCCCCTGCTATAGCCCCCAGTAAGCCAAGCCCCATCATAACCTCTTAATTTCAAGACATCACGATGTCTGATTGGCCG
>CAISBR010000048.1 GCA_903883645.1 uncultured Myxococcales bacterium
CCAAATGCCAGCAAGATTACCGGCGTGGTCTGCGGCGTGCGCGTAGAGGCCGTAGAAGACCCGCTGATGCAGAAGATTCGCTACCTCGACAAGCTCGTCGACGAGCTGGCCAAGGGCAAGGCGATGGACAAGATTCTGCGCACGTAGCGGGGCCACAATCTAGCGAGTCTACAGCGGATACCCCAGCGTCGCCCCCAGCACCGGCAGCCCCAGCACCGGCAGCCCCAGCACCGGCATCATCCAGAACGGCTGCACCAGGTTCGCCACCGCCTCGCCCAGGTCGTACACCGCCACCATCCAGCCCAAGTGCACGCGGTGGCGGTGCGCCGGCCGGCACCCGTGGGCGGTGCGCGACACATCACGCCACAAGCCGTCCCCGCCCCTGAATCCGGCAGCTGGCGAGCGTCATCTTCTGCGCAACCTCGGACCCAAGGCAGAATTCAAACTCGTGGTGGGGCAGTCGCTGGGCCTGTCCAGCATAACTGTCCGATGGAACTGTCCGATCGGACACTTCGACTGTCCGGCCGGACACTGCATCTGTCCGATCGGACAATACACCGACAAGTCGGCACGCGGCCGGCCTTCACGTCACAAGCTAGTCTCCACCACGATTTCCCAATCTCTTCAACATGTGCACTCTGAATTTCCGTGGCATACGGCAATATTCCCTGGTTGGCATGATTCTTGCGAGCCTCTAGTTCGTGCTGCTCGCCGCGCATCAAGTCGATCGCCCGACGTGCAGCACATTGCCCAGGTCCACCACACCCTGGGCCCAGCAGGACGCACATCATCAAAACCATCAGACATTCACTTCTACTCGGGGCGGTAATTGCTGCCGTCGCCATTCCCGCTGTCAGCGCTACGGCACGCGCAGTGCCCGCCGCAAATTCCGATCCTGTCGCCCAGGCCGCCGTCGCCTCCGTGTGGCTCCGGCTGGCCCATCCTGGTGTTGAGCCTGCGGACGTGCACGTCGCTGTCCGAGACCTCCCCTTCACTGGTGCGCAGGTCTGGACGGCCAAGGGTCTGGACCGGGCCTCGGGCCAGCCGATGGCCGAAGCCTTCGACGCCCAGGGCAACCCGCTCGCGGACCGCGGCGAGAAGCTGATGGCGGCCGAGTGGGCGGCCAGGTGGACCGCTCGCGGTGGCATTCGTGATCCGCTTTGGGCTAAGCTGGCCGACATGGCGCCCGATCAAACCCTGCCTGTGACCATTTGGCTCCGAACCGACGAGCCCGCGGTCAACAAGGAGCTCTTGGTCAACGACGTGTTTGCCGCCGCCAACGACATGTATCTGCGCGCTGTTGCGCACGCGAAGGCAAAGGGCACCTTTGTTACGGAGTTCCGGGGTGCTTCCCAGCGCAAGCTCGACGACCAGCCAAATGCGCCGCTGATGACGGGCGACCTGACGAAGACCGAGATTTTGGCGATCGCCAAGTCGCGTTCCGTCGGCTGGATCGACGTGCGCGAGGTGCCCGTGCCGCAGTCGAGCACGTCGTGGGTCGACACCTTGCTCGCGAGCGCGGGCAGCTCGGGCAAGTCCGGTTCTGGCGAGGCGGTCTGCCTCATCGAAAACCACTTGCCGAGTTCGGAGACTACCCTTTCGATTCGCTCCAAGTACTTGTCGACGGACAGCACAGACGACCATGCACGCATCGTGGCCGGAGCCGTGCGCTCGAGTGCAAGCCCGGTTGGAACCGGACCGAGTGCCTACGTCGACCTGGCAAACTTCCACAACACGCCAATTTCGGGCGCAATGAACTTCTGCGGTGGCGGTGTGGTCTTGGATTACATCTGGAACCTCTCGTACAGCTGTAACGACTCGACATGCAAGGGGCTTGTCGACTACTGGACCATGATGGGACCGTATCCGACCATTACATTGCCCAGTGGAAACAGTCCCAGTGCGCCCACGCGGGCACACGTTTACGATAGCGCCTACAACGCCCTTGTGGTCGGTGGCACCAACGACCAAGCTACTGGCTCCCGGGCTGACGATTCTATCGACACCGGGAGCGCGGACCTCAACGACAGCGACAACGACTGGGAGCTACCGAACGTCGTTGCGCCCTCGGTCTACATCGTAACCGACGGCTTCGACCCAGCTCCATACTCGCTCGGGACCAGCGTGGCCGCGCCGATGGTCGCGGGAATTGCTGCACAGATTCACCAGACCAACAATGCCCTGCGGCCATGGCCCGAAGCCACGCGCGCGATCCTCATGTGCAGCGCCAACCGCGACGTGAACGGCGGCCGGCTGAATCTCACCGATGGAACAGACGACCGCGATGGGGCAGGCGAAGTCAACGCGACGCTCGCTGTGCAACTCGCATCGGCTTCGAACAAGGTCACTGTCGGCAACACCGCGGTAGCACAGGGTATCGACTACCAGTACTTTGCGTCGGTCTACGCCCCCAACGGCACCACCTACTCGGGCAAGTATTACTTGAAGACGACTGAGAGCAGCAAGCGCGGCCGCGTCGTCTTCACCTGGGACGCACACGCAAGTTGCACCAACTGGACGAGTTCATCCAACCTGACGCCGCCCTCATGCGATGCCCAAGTTCTGGATGCGGACCTGGATATCGAAGTCTATAACAACGACAACAACTCCCAATACCCAATTTTGACTTCCACGACCACCAACGGGAACTGGGAGTTTCTCGAGTGGGCCGCTGCCGCCAACACAACCTATCGGGTCGAAATTAGGGCATACCATTGGTTTAATTCCTCGACCTACTACGGCATCGCCTGGAACTTCGACGACTACCCCGCCAACTAGGAACCCGCTTTCATGAACCGCCCCCCAACCGCGCTCGTCGCCCTCGTTCTCGCACTCGTCGCCGCCTGCCGCCCCGCACCCGGGCCCGGCGGCAGCGGCGAAGATGCCGGAAAGGTTCACGACGGCGCGGTTGGGGAGGTTGGCGCAGCGGATCTCGTTGACGCAGGGATGCAAGACGCCGACACGGCAGAGCTAGCGGACTCGGCCGTGGATGGTGACGCCCTGGCAGATAGTGACGCTCCGGCCGATGCAATAGACGGCGACCAAGGCACGGGCGACGACATCGATGCGGCTGTCCTCTTCGATACCGTTGACGCACTCGACCTTGTCGACGACGCGGGTGCCGAGGTCAGCATCGATGCGCAGGTGCCACCCGACGTGCCCCAAAGCTGGACCGTGCTCGACGGCTGCGCTGTGCCCCAGGCGCCGCCCCTTTCGCCGGAGTGCGCAGCAGCCGCATGTGCGGCAGGCGAAATCTGCGTGGGCAACGGGTATTGCGTACCGGATGGCCCAATGGATCTTCCTGGTGGCCTGACGCACACGCTGGTCGAAGGGATTGCAACTCGCGCCGACGGAAGCTGGGCCTTGACGACGAGAACCGGTGGCCCCGCGCAGTGGGACGTCAAGCTGGTAGCGTTCAATACGCCTGCGCCAATTCCTTCGTTCATTTTGGATGTGCCCCACGCACCAGGAACTTGGAACTCCGCCAGTGCAGTGCAGCCTTTGGCCAATGGCGGCTGGCTGGTCGTGGGCATGCAATACACTGTTACTACCTGGGATCTGGTGTACTGGTCGTGGCCGGTAGATAGCGCAGGAAATCTGGATCCGCAGGGACCGTATGCAGCTAACCAGAACAAACTAAATCAAAATGGCAAGACGCCCGACGGCGGCACGCCAACAGGACTAATTGCGCTGCGCGATGGGAACTACCTTATGGCCTGGTACGGCGCGTTCGGCGGTCCGACAAGCGATCCAATCTCGGTGCGGGTCCGCTACTTGAGTCCAAAGGGCATACCCATGGGCCAAGAGGTAGTCGTCGCACCACCAGTGTGGCCAGCGATGGGGTACGCGCCCGGGATCGCGCCCCTCGACGACGGCGCCGCATTCGTGGTCTGGCACGCGAATCAAAAGAAGGGGACAAAGAGCCGCATTCGCGGCACAATTCTACCGCCGCTAGCGACAGGGACGGGTACCGCATTTGACCTGTCGCCTAGTGCGTTCGCGCTCGAAACAGTCCCCTCCATCACCACCTGGCAAGATGGGGCCGCGCTCGTCGGCTGGAAGGCTGGAACGAACCCTGCTGGCGGCTGCGCAATCCGGACCAAGCTCCAGTTCCTCCAGGGCCCGCCGCCTGCCCCACAAGGGCAACTAAGTGAGGTGGACTTCGATGCCGAGGGTACTTATCGGTTTGCGTCGGCTTTGGCAGTCCTGGACAACAAACGAGCGGTCGCCGTCTGGCACAACATGGACTCAAAGATGCAGTCGATCTATCTCACTCGCTACTACCGTGGCGACGACGTTGTCGACTGCGAAAAGACTGATGTTGCCGGTCCACTCTTGGCCAATGAGCAGGCTGTTCGGACGGAACCGGTCGTTGCCTCGCTGAGCCACGGTAGCTTTGTTGTGGCGTGGTCTACAGACTTCCTCGCCGGCCCCGACCAATCACCGAACTACGTCGTACGCCTCCGCTACTTCGCCTACTAACCCACCGAGGCCACCATGCGCGCCATCCCCTTCGCAATCCTCGCCTTCACCCTTGCCTGCAGCTCGCCAACCGGCGCCCCGGCCAGCACCGCCGACGCCAAGACCGGCGACCAAGTCGCGCAGGACACCGCCGTCCCGGCAGGCGAGACCGCAGCAGACACTGCATCCGACAGCCTTGCCGACACGCTCACCGACACCGACGCGACAACGAACCCAGACATCGAAACCACACCCGACGCCGCACCCGACACCACCAGCGCCCCTGACATCGCCGACAATGATGCCGACGCGTCGCCCGACGCCACCCCAGACATCGCCGACGTCCCCGATGCCGCCATCGACATCGCCGCCGACGCAACCACCGCCGTCTGCAAAGACCTGCGCACCATGGCCGACAACAAGGTGCCGTCCGACGCCTGCTGGGCGCCCCCGATGCACTACTGCTCGACGCCCTACCTCAGCTACGTAGCCTTCGTGTGCAAGCCCGACTTCAGCGTGTGCATGTACGGCCAGTGCCGCCCCTGCGGCTGGATCGGCTGCCCAATGCTCGAACCGGGCAACCCGTGGCCGGCGTGGGCCTCGCAGCAGTGCCCCAAAAACTACAAAGACTGGCTCCCGGGGTATGGTGGCCAGTTCGCACCCATCGCAGCGCCGTACTACCCCGACCCCAAGGCGACCTTCTGCTGGGATAACGCGCCGGCCGACTGGAGCGACGAGGCGCACCACTTGGATGACGAGAAGGTGCTGACGAAATAAGTCGCGGTCGAGGATGGGGTGGGCCGCGCAGTCGGCCCCTTTGCGCAACGGACACGAACCCGAAGGGCGGCGTAGCCCGGGGCCATCGCGCCGCGGGCGCCATGGCTAGTTCCCGGGCATTGCCGGCTTGGGCCAAGCACTGCCGACAACGAGCGTAGAGCAAAGCGAAATCGGCGAGACCGGCAAGACCGGCGCTGGCATGAAACCGTAGGGCGGGCTCTTGTGGCCCGCCGCGACTTGGGTGGGGCGCGGTGCCTTGGCGTACACACGGGCCCGAAGGTAGACAACCCGGCCAAGTCGAAAGGTATTTGCCCGACCTCAAAGCTGCGGGGTACAAGCCCCCGCGCTACACCGGACGGGTTCGTGCCGCGCCCGGAGGCTTGCCGCGACGGCGGCTGGGGGCCGCGCAGCCGGCCCCTCTGCGCAACGGACACGAACCCGAAGGGCGGCGCCGCGCGCCGGCTTGGGCCAAGTACTACCGAACTTCGCCTGAACTCGCGCGCCCAAGCTCGTGGCCGGGTCGTCGCGCAGCGGCGATGCGCCTTGCACGTGCTGCTCCACCTTGCTAAACCGCACCTGCCCCAGCGCACCCACGCGCCCACACCCATCGCGCCCACACCACCCGCGAGGCCCGCCATGACCGCCACCACCCCGCACCGCATCTTCGCCATGCCCTTTGCGTCGGTGTACCCGGCCTACATCAACAAAGCCCAAAGAAAGCAGCGCACCCAGGCCGAGGTCGACCAGATCCTCTGCTGGCTCACCGGCTACGACGCCGCCGGGCTGGCCCAGCAGCTCCAAGCGC
>CAISBR010000049.1 GCA_903883645.1 uncultured Myxococcales bacterium
CCAAGACGGGAACCAGACTTCGCTGGTGTCGACGTCGGAAAAAGCGGTGTCTACTTGAGTATCGACCGGGGCTGAGTCGGCAGATGTATCGGCCACGGCATCGACAACTACATCGGGGAGTGCATCGGGGAGTGCGTCGGGTGCAGTATCGATCGCGGTTTCGGCGCCCGTATCGAGCGGTTCCACGACGTCAACTACATCTGCAATTTCAGTTGGTTCAACAACATCCGCGGCACTAGCGTCGGTTGCGGCATCCACGGCGGTATCGGGTGTGTCTTGTGCGTCGGCGCCCACTTCAAGGGCCAACGTGTCGGAATCACTGGGTGCGTCTGCCGTTGCGACATCACCAGCGCTGGCGGCCGTGTCGCTACCCGAACAGCCCACCGCCGTGGCCAGAACGGCAGCCATTAGCCAGACCAGCCTAAATTCGTACATGCCGTCCATACCTTCCCCTTTTTGCCAGATCCCAAGCACCATGGTAAGGGTCGCAGCCCAGGCGTCAAGCGGCAGGATTCGCGCGAAGCCCGGTAATTTGCTTAGACTGCGGGGGTCGCTGGCCACTGCGGCAGCAACCGACGAGGAAAAGTGAGTATATGCGAAGCAAAGTCATTATCTTAGCCCTGTTCCTGATGGCGACAAGCTGCACGCGCCAGCCCGCGGATGCCGATGCTGCGAGCGCGGCGCACGACACGCTGACCGCTGCGGACCAAGTTGCGCTGGCCGATGCGCTCACCCCGGTTAGCGATGCGAGTTCTGATGCACTGGCCGGCGATGTGTCCAGCACGGACAGCAGTGGCCCCAGCGTCTACGAACTGATGGGAAAGAAGCCTGGGATCAAGATGTTTCTCGATGTCTTCTTCAAAGAGATGGCCTGGAGCCCGGTCTTGAACTTCTACTTGCCGACTGCGGACTCGGCGCAGATGGCGCAGCTAAAGATACACATGACGGATGTGCTCGCAATCATTTGGGGATGCTCCGAATGTGGCTATGCGGGCAATCTGGACATGGCGGCGGTGCACAAGGGCGTGCTGATTGCAGACGGCGAGTGGAACGCCTTTACGGGCCTGTGCTTTGAGGTGATGAACGAAGAGTTGCTGCTGCCGAACGAGACGATCATTGCGGCGGTTAAGGCGCTTGAGGTTTACAAAGGTCAAGTGGTCGATACCACCTCGCTGTACGCGCGCTTTGGCGGTCGCACCAAGGTGCGCAAGGTGGTGGGGCAACTGTTTACTAAGTATATTCAGGCGGATCCACAGCTGAAGGCGCGCTTTGCCGGGGCGCCGCAGCCTGCCCTGGCTGACTTGGTTACCGACTACATTGCCGGCCCGGTGTTGGGGCAGAAATATGTGCAGTACAAGGGCAAAGCGCCGGCGACGGCCCATGCGGGCATGAAGATTACCGATGCCGAGATGGCTATCTTTTTGGATCTGCTGGGTAAAGCGATGGATGACTATACGGTGAACCCGCAGGCCAAAGGCGAGCTGTTGGCGTTGCTGGCCAAGCAGGGGCAGGCGTTGGTGGGGTTGTAGGGGCCCAAGTTTCGAGTGATTTTGGCGGTGGCACCGGGCAGACGAAACGCCCGCGCGGGGAGATTGGTTGGTGCGCGAGGAACCAACCTAATCGGGAATCAAGCGGTTAGAGTCCGTACCGGCCGCCTTGTGGGTCGGCTGCTTGCCCCTGCTGGCCTTGGCAGGCGCCGCCGGTCCATTGCTGCGGGTAAACTCGTACGTTTGGGCAAATACCATTGGCACAGGCACCTTTGCAAAGCTTTGAAACGACACAAGTTTATCGGTCATGCAGCGAGCAAGCTCGGCGTTGGCACCCTCTGGCCTGACATCGGCCACCGCGCCGCCTAGCCCCAGGCTAAAATGCAGCTTGATCTTGCCCTGCTGCCCCGGCTCGCCGACCAGAGCGCGCTCGTAGCAGGCTTGCATCGCAGGATTCAACTCGCCAAGCTGTGCAACGACTTGAGCGCGCAGAGCGGTATCGTCTGGGGCGGCCGCTACAGGTAAAGATGCAGGTGCTGGGGTCGGAGTCGCCGCAGGGGGCAATGGCGTTGGCACGGCTAGCGCAACTGGCTGCGGTGGTGCCTTTGGGGTCTCACTAGCCGCGACTGTCGTCGCTGTGGCCGCTGCAGCAGCTGGCGCGACAGAAGTGCCAGTTAATCGAGAAGTTAGCAGTGCGGTCAAGGCCAGCGCGGCGGCGACACCAGCGACCAGCGGCCACGGTCGCCCGCGTTGCTGAGGCGCAACGGCAGTGTCAGGGCGCGAAACAACCTGTTCGGTAACGACAGCCGCGGCCAAAGACGGCTGGGAGTCGGCAGGCTTGGGCAGCGACCCGCGTCCGGTGGCCGTCGCGACCGGTTCATTGACGGTGAATGCGTCGACGTCGGCCGCATTGTCGCCTTCAAAAAACACAATACCTTTGGCTAGTTGCGACGATATCACCCCGTCAGCACCCGAGTACCGCGCTAGGTCGAGGGCCTGGCGCATGTCGCGCGCAGTGGCGAATCGGTCGGCGGGAGCCTTGGACAGCGCCCGCTTGACCGCATCGACAAAGGCGTCGCTGACGGCCGTTCGGGCCTTGGCGCGCAGATCGGGAACCTCGCCGGCGACGTGTTGAAACATCAGCGTCAGCGGGTTGGGGTCGGCAAATGGTGGCTCCCCCGCCACACAGCGATACAGAATGATTCCGAGGGAATAGAGGTCGGAGCGCCCGTCAATGTCGGAACCTGTGCATTGCTCTGGACTCATGTAGATAGGAGTGCCCAAGGCGGTACCCGCCTCGGTAAGCGACGAGTCTTTGCGCCGGGCGATGCCAAAATCGAGAACCTTGACCACCGGTTCGTCGTCGCCACTGTCCGCTAGCATGATGTTGGCGGGTTTGAGGTCGCGGTGCACCAACTGCTGGCCGTGGGCTTCTTGCAGACTTCGCAAGATACCATTGGCAATCACAATCGTTTCGGACTCTTCTAAGACCTGACCGGCATTGAAACGGCTGTTCAGTAGACTTTCGAGCGTGGGCCCATGCAGCAATTCCATGGCAATAAACAGGGCACCAGCCGGCGTCTCCCCAACGTCAAACACGCGCACGGTGTTTGGATGCTTGAGGTTGGCCGTAACCTGCGCCTCGCGGTAGAAGCGTCGGGTCTCGCTATCGCTGGCGCCGGCCCCCGAGCTCAGCAACATCTTGAGCGCAACTTTCTGTTGTGTCCCCGTATGTTCGGCCGAGTAGACCGCACCAAAGCCGCCGCGACCCAAGATGCCCGTCACGCGATAGCGCTGGGCAATGAGGTCGCCCTCACGGACCACCAGGGCTTCAGTGTGCAGCACTCGCCCACCCTCGGTTGGCGCGGACTCGATTGAAGTCGCGGCGGTGGCGGGCGACGGCCCACTGCTGGCGAATACCTGTACGGTTGGCTCTAGTTCTTCGGCGCCAGAGGCAGGGGTTACGCGCCCTAGGCCAAGTTGGGTGGCGTCCACATCGATCAGACCAGCCGCAGGACCCAGATTAACCGCGGCAAGGTCTTGCGCAGCCACGGTAATGCTGTCCGGCGCTGGCTCGGGTGCGGTGGGGGGCACGGTTGGCTCCGACGGCGTAGCGCCTGGCGTTGAGGTCGTCATGGACAGCAATACCCCGTACTGCGAAGGTGAGCGGGCTTGACTGGGTTGGCCGCGTGGGCGCGACTGTGCAATGCGGGCCGCGTAAGGTCAAGGGCTGGGCCGCGAATGGCACCACCGAAATTTATAACGCATGTGGGCGCGTCGGCCCGCGAGCGGCCGCAAAGTGGCGCAGTCCCTCGCTCACGCCTTGTTCGCCCCCCCCACGAGGCATGGGACGGTTCCGCCCGTGGTGAAGGCGCGCAGGCCCACAGCCAGCTGCAGGCCCGGGCTGGCGTTTGGCTAGCGATTCGGGCCCGGGGGCGGCGCAGGAGAGTCGAACACCGCTCCCCTGGTCGATTTTTTGGGGGAGTTCGATCGGCTGCTCTGTCGAAAGTGGCGGAAGCGCAGGAGAATCGAAC
>CAISBR010000050.1 GCA_903883645.1 uncultured Myxococcales bacterium
CGGTTGCCGAACATGATATCGGTATCGCGGTATCCCCTGGTGAGACTGAGACTGAGACTGAGACTGCTGGCGCCCGTCGGACTTGCACCGGCCCGACAACACAAAGCGCCGGCACCACTTGCCCCGCCAAGCAGTTGGCTTTACCCTCAAAGCCGCGCCAAAGTACGGCGCCTACGACCCAGCCGTGCAAGCTTTTTGACAGTTCGCACGTATAAACCCTGCCTTACCGGTTGCCGACAGTGATTCCGAAGGAATACAGCGGGAGCGCCACGCGACATGACGCCCCCGCCTTTTGACCTGCTAGGCCGCCTTGCGCAGTCCGGCAAAGTACGCGCGGGCGCGCTGCGCGTTGACGCGCTGCCGTTGCTGCTCGACCGTGAGCGCACCCCACGCAATACCATCGCGCGCCGCTTGGGCCATCGCATCAGTCTCCGCGCAGGCAAGGTTGATGCCCGCCTCCAAAATAGCGAGCCACGACGGCACTTGCCGCCTACGGATCTTCTTCATCGCTGTCCTTCGCGCAAATTGCGCTTGACGAAGGGCAGCGATCAGCCTAAATTCAGCGTGTTTGGTGCTGTTTCTAAGGTGGGTCGCCACCAACCCCAGATTCCGCTTCGCAGGCGGAATCTGGGGTTTTCTTTCGTCTTTTCTGTCCTCAGAACCCCACGCACCGCGCGCAGGGCTTGCGCCAAAATAGGGCGCGATAACGGACTGTCAACGATTCTCGCATGCGATCGCGGACTTAGAGAAAAACCGCGTTTTCTCGCACTGGAATTGCCCGCTCGCCACGCCGCGAGTAACCTGAGCGGCGGAGGATCCCAATCATGACCGCCACCTACCCAAAGCCGCCTGAGTCGATCATCCAGTTCGCGCGTCACTTTCCAAACGAGGCGACCTGCGCGGCGCACCTGCTGCAACTGCGCTACCCAGACGGCTACGCCTGCCCCAAGTGCGGCAGCCGCAAGGCGTGGCCAGCCCGTGAGCGGCCGGGGATGATGATCTGCGACAATGACCACAAGGTCAGTTTGACGGCGGGCACGGGTTTGCACCGGACCAAGATCGGGCTTCTTACGTGGTTTCATGCGGCTTGGCTGGTGGCGACCCTGAAGCCGGGGATCTCGGCCGTGCAGTTCCAGCGCCAACTAGGCCTGACGCGGCTAGAAACGGCGTGGACCATGCTGCACAAGTTGCGCGCGGGTCTGGTTGCGCCAGAACGTGCGAAGCTCACAACGAAATGCGACGATCCGCGCCACACGGCGCACTGGATCGAGGTTGACCACATTGAAGTGGGCGGTCCGCAAGCGCGCGAGGAAAAGCGCGCAGGGCGCCCAGCCAACAAGGCGACCGTTATCGTGGCCGTGGAAGTGCACGCGTGGCAGGGCAGCGCCGACGACAAAGACGTGCCCAAGGGCAAGCGCTCGCAGTTCAAGCCGGGCTGGCACACCCGCGCCGGACGATGCCGGCTGCGGGTGGTGCCGAACGCAGGCAAGTACTACGCGCAGAAATTCATGGGCGAATGCGTGGAGTTTGGCAGTTACATCACGACCGACTATGCCCAAGCGCTGCATTTCATTGGCGAGGCGGGAATGCGCCGCTACGAGCGCGTGAACGCCTCGGAAGACCCGGATCCGCTGCCCACGCTTGGCCGGGTGGTGACTAACTTGAAGCGGTGGCTGATGGGCACGCACAAGGGCGCTGTGCAGGCGCAGCACCTGCAAGCGTACCTAAACGAGTACGTTTTCAGGTTTAACCGCCGCGATATCCCGTGGATCGCCTTCAACCGCGTTCTAGGTCTGGCGCTGCTGGAGCGCCCCGCGCTGGAGTACGAGGGTCTCTACAAACACACTTGGGTGCACCCGAACCCGTCTGAACCCGAAGCACGGGAGCAGGATCTTGATTTTTAGGTCGACAGTCTTACTGTCGGCAACCGGTAAGGCAGGCTCGAATTGCCAATAGCGCCCGATCCGAGCAGGCCCACGTGCAAATCAAGGACCAAGAGACCCGGCCACCGCCAGCACCGACGACGTCGAAGTCGGTGACCCACAAAGGGTATCCGCTCCGTATTCGTCGCGGTTAATTATTTGTTTTCAATGACTTTGGTCAGGCGAATTCTTTCGTAAGGCTCCAGCCTTAGGTTGCCCTCTCCCCTGGGCGGGAGGGGACCCCACGGTCGTGGAGCGATGCCGACAGTCCAGCGGACTGTTGGCA
>CAISBR010000051.1 GCA_903883645.1 uncultured Myxococcales bacterium
CGCTGTGCATCGTCTGCACGTTCCTGATCGCCGGCGTACTGTACTCGGCGGTGCGTGGCTACTTCGCATCCGTGCAATAACCACCGCTCGAAGCGCCGCACCCGACACAAGACACCCTTGTGTCAAGTTGCCGATAGTATGCGGCTATTTTAAGGTTGCGCACGATGCCGCCGGCAGACTAAGCTCGGACTGTTGCGCGCGGTCCGCGGGGCAAAGGTGACGGCATGCTACGAACGTGGTTGAAGATCGTGCAAGGGGCAGCGCTAGCGGTCGGGCTTGCGACGGCGACCGGTGCGAACGCGCAGGCCCATAGTCAGACGACGCAGGCCGAAGGCGTGCTGCAAAGCGCCGGCGGCGGTGCGGTGGCCGATGGCAACTACACGGGCACCTTCAGCCTGCTCGACGCCCAGGCCGGCAAGGCCGTGTGGACCGAGGCCGGCGTCGCGCTCGCCGTCAAGAACGGCCAGTTCGCCTATGCGCTGGGGAGCAAGATCCCTTTGGCTGCTGGCCTCTTTGCGGGCGACCGCTGGCTGCAACTGCAGATTGGTACTGACCCTGCGCTGCCGAGCGTGCCCGTGCGCGCAGTGGCGGTGGCGATGCGGGCGACGCTGGCCGAGGGGCTCGACTGCAGCGGTTGCATCAAGGCGGGGCAGCTTGACCCGGCGATCGTGCAAGGGCTGGCAAAGTCAACAGATCTGCAGACGTATGCCAAGACGAGCGACCTTGGCGCGTATGCCAAAGCGGCGGACTTGAGCGATTTTGTCAAGGCAAGCAGTCTTGCCGCGGTAGCCGGCACGGGCAGCTATGCCGACTTGCTGAACGCCCCCAAGCTGGCAGATGTCGCTACTAGTGGTAATTACGGCGACTTAAAGGGTGCCCCCGTGGCGGCCAAGCTCGGCGCCGCGTGTGGTACCGGCCTGTGGCTCAAGGGCCTAAAGGCCGACGGCAGCTACGACTGTGCCGGCATTACCATCGACGCCAGCGCGCTGCCCAAAGACGGCCTGAACGAGGTTAGCAACGAGCTTTTAACGAACCAGTTCAGCGAAATGGCAGCGTCGACCAAGACGCCCATCGACATCGCCGACGCCTTCGCCGCGGGCACGGCGGACGACCTGACCGTTCCCGATTTTGGCGTCGCGCAAGGCCTTATTGTCGCGATCGACCTGGTGAACAGCGACATCAGCAAGTTGAAAATTACGCTGTATGATCCAAAGGGTCAGGCCTATTTGCTCTACAACCAAAGCGGCACTGGCACCGTGCTCAAGACCACCTGGCCCAGCCCCACCAAGACGGTGTCGGGCGACCTGGGCGCATGGATCGGTGCCAATCCGCAGGGTAAGTGGTCAATTTCCGTGGCTGATCTGGCCGGCACTGGGGGCGGAAAAGACGGCAAGCTCAACAGCTGGAGCATCGCCGTGCAGACGCTGTCGAGCAAGAAGGTCGCGGCGAACGGCTTGCTTTTAGCCAACGCCGGCCTGCGCTTGCAAGTCAGCGCCGTCGATCCGGTCGAGTGCGACGCGACGAACACCGGCTACTTGTACTTCAACAGCACGGCGTCGGTGATGTACGTGTGCAATGGCAAGAAATTCACTTCGGTTCTCGGCCCAGCAGGCACCGAGGCCAACCCCGCCGCCTCGTGCAAGGCGATCTTAGACGGCGGCGACAGCAGCGGCGACGGCCAGTACTGGCTCCGGCACGCGACCGGCAAGTTTCAGGCCTACTGCGACATGACCACCGAGGGCGGCGGCTGGACGCGCTTCTTGGCCATGCCCAGCGCAGCGGCGTACAATGGCTTGCAAAGCGTTCCCAACGCTCAGGAATTCGTCGACAACGGCACCTTCCAGTTCAGCACGACCATGATGAAGGCCTCGAACCGCGAAGTACTCGCCAAAGAGACAGTGGCGCCGGGCCGGCTGCACAAATACGACTTCAAGCAGTACGATAATCCGCAAGGCGATAATTTCGTTGGTGCCTTGACCGGCGACCTGGGTGCCAACATCGCCGTGTGGAACTGGAGCACCGGCGTCTGGCAGGCCCACACCAACGGCAAGTGCAATAGCAACAACCACTCACAATGGAACTGCACACCGGCAGGAGGCATTCGCTTCCACTACGCCACGCGCGACTGGTCGGGCGACGGCGGCGGCTTCTCAAACACCGGGTGGACCTGGTACACCGGCTATAGCGCCGGCTACGGCGACCTCACCGCACTCGTACAGAACTGGAACGGACAGTACACCCAGACTGCGCACGACCTCTTCTTTCGCTAGCGCGTGACACGACACACCCTTGTGTCAGTCGATTGAATAGAAACAGGAATTCTGCAATGCCGCGACCGACCTTGACTCGCCGCCGCCTGCTGCGAACCGCGCTGCCCCTGGCCGCTGTACCGCTGCTGCAGGGCTGTGGCGACGACGATATCGACATGGCCGACGACGACGGCGTGCCCGAGGGAGAGTGGCAGAACTGGGCGAAATCGGTGCGGTGCAATCCGCGCAATGGCTTGCAACTTCCTGAAACGGTAGACGAACTCGCCGGTATCGTCGCCAAGGCCAAGGGGCCAGTGCGGGCGGTGGGCGCGGGGCACTCGTTCGCCGCAGTGGTGCCCACCGACGATACCCTGCTGTCGATCGAGGCGTTGACCGGGATTGTCCGTCATGATCCCAAAGAGTTGACTGCGACGATTCGCGCGGGCACCCGGCTGTTCTTGCTGGGGCCGCAGCTCGCCGAATTGGGGCAGGGGCTGCCGGCGCAACCCGACGTCGACCTCCAGTCGCTGGCCGGCGCGCTGTCGACCTGCAGCCACGGTGCCGGCGCCCAGCATCGGTGTATGCCGCATACGATCCAGGGGTTGCAGCTAGTTACGGCCGATGGTCGGGTGCTCGACTTGTCGCCGACCCAGCAGCCCCAGCTGTTCGAGGCGGCGCGCGTCTCGCTCGGCACCCTGGGTGTCTTGACCGAGGTCACGCTGCGCAACCGCACGAAGTATCTACTGAAAGAGTCGACGTTTGTGATGCCGCTCGACCAGGCGCTCGCCCAGTTCGCCACCTGGCAGCGCCAAGACCGCCATAGCGAATTCTTTGCCTTTCCTCGTGGTAATACCGCGTATTGTAAGCGTATGTCAGAGGTGTCGGCCGAGACGCCGCTCACGATTGTCGCCCCTGCGCTCGAAGAAAAAGAGCTAGGGCAGGCCGCCGAACTGGCCATGCGGGCGCCGTGGACGATTGCGGCTTTGCAGCGAATTGCGGGGTGGTTTGTGCCCGATACGGTGCGGATTGGCGCGTCGTACCACATCTTTCCGACCGTGCGGCAGGTGCCCTTTAACGAGATGGAGTACGCCGTGGCGGCCGAACATGGCCCCGCGTGCTTTCGCGAGGTGGTGGCGGCAATTTGCGACCAGAACTTGCCGGTGTTCTTTCCGCTTGAGTATCGACATGTTGGCGCCGACGACTTGTGGCTGTCGCCGTACCACGGGCGCGAGTCGGTCACGATCTCGGTGCACCAGTACCACAAGCAAGACCATGCGGCGCTGTTTCGCGCGGTCGAGCCGATTTTTTGGAAGTACGACGGGCGGCCGCATTGGGGCAAGTGGCACTCGCTGACGGCCGCGCGGCTCGCGAACCACTATCCCCACTGGGGCGACTTTCAGCGCGCGCGGAAAGAGCTTGATCCTGCAGGTAAATTTCTGAACCCCTATCTCAAGTCGCTTTTCGAGGTGTAGCCAGTGCCGAGCGAACTGCCGTTGTTTCAGCGCTTTCCGAGCCTGCGCCCGCACTTGCCTTGTCTGTCGCTTGGCGAACTGCCTACCCCTGTTCATGATTTGCCGGGTGTGCCCCTGGCCTGGATCAAGCGCGACGACCTGAGCCACCCGCTGTACGGCGGCAACAAGGTGCGCAAGCTGGCGTTCGTCGCGGCGGAGATGCAGGCCAAAAGGGTGCGTCGTGCCTACACTTTTGGCGCAACGGGCACCAACGCGGGGGTGGCGGCGGCCATGGTGTGCCGCGACTTGGGCATCGCGCTGACCGTGCTCACCTTTGACCAGCCCGATTCGCCCACGGTGGAAAAAAACCAAGCGTTGATGCGCACTTTGGGTGCCAAGCTGGTCCACTGCGGCTCGCTGCTAAATACGGCGCTGGCGTTCTACCTACACCCCGCAAGGCTGCGAAGCGACAGCTATTTCTTGTTCGCCGGCTGCAGCAACCCGGTCGGGCTGTTTGGCTACGTCAACGCCGCGCTCGAGCTGGCGGACCAGATTGAGGCGGGGCAACTGCCTGTACCGCAAGCGCTTGTTGTGCCTGTGGGCAGCAATGGGACTGCGGCGGGGCTGGCCGTGGGGCTGCAGTTGGCGGGTCTGCCGACGCGCCTGGCGGCCGTGCGCGTGGCGCCGTCGCATTTGGGGCCGATTCCCACCTGTACCACGGGCGAAGTGCAGAAAATGATCAATCAGACTGTGCTGTTCTTGCGCAAGCACGTGCCCGAATTGGCTGGATTGCAGGTGCAGGCGCCGCCGCTCGACGAGCGCTGGTACGGTGCGGGCTATGGGGTCGCAACTGCTCAAGGTCATGCAGCAATTCAGGACTTCGCCGCCATGGGTATCGCGCTGGAGCCAACCTACAGTGCCAAGGCCGCGGCGGCGTTTTTAGCCCTGCGCGCCCACGCCGAGGGGCCGTTGCTATTTTGGAACACATACAACTCACGGCCTACACAGTCAATTTTGGGTGCAGCGTGATGAAGCCCTGGGGCTACTGCCTCGCTGCCGTGGTTGTGCTCAGCGCGTGCCGCTCGCGTGCACCCATCGGCGGCGATGGCCCGTCTTCGATCCGCGTGCCCAGCCTCAGTTATCCAACCGACGCCGCTAGTATCGCCAAAGGACAGCAGATTTTTGCCGCCAAGGCCTGCGGTTCGTGCCACGCGCTGGGTACGGGCCGGCTGGTGGGGCCCGACCTACGCGGCGTGACGGCGCGCCGCAACCTGCCCTGGATCGCCAAGATGATCCTCAAGCCCGAGCTGATGATCCACGTCGATCCGCTGGCCAAGAAGCTCTACGCGCGCTACATGGCGCCGATGGGCAACCAGCGTGTCGACCCGGCGTCGGAGCTGCCGGCGCTGCTCGCGTGGCTCAAGGCGAACGAGTAGTTCTTGTCAGATTCGCGAATAGTTACAATCATTTGACACGAGGGTGCTTTGTGTCGTTTTGGGCTACGCCGCCTCGCTCTGGCTCGCGCGCTGCTCGGCCACGGCCTTGTGCACCTGCTCCATGTCGAGCTCCGCCGCCTTGGCGACCAGGTCTTCGAGCCCCGCCGCGGGCACCATGCCGGGCTGCGAAAACAGCGCCACCTGCTGGCGAAAGATCATTAGCGTCGGAATCGACTGAATCTGCAGCGCGGCCGCAATCCCCTGCTGCTCTTCGGTATTGAGCTTGGCGAACACCACCTCGGGATGGGCCGCCGCGACCTTCTCAAAGATTGGGGCAAAGGCGCGGCATGGGGCGCACCAAGGGGCCCAGAAGTCAATAAAAACCGTGTCGTTGTTGGCAATGGTGGCGTCGAAGTTGGCTTCGTTCAGCTCGATGGTGGCCATGATTTCCTGAGACGAGGCGGCGTGCCTGCCGCGTTCCGGTTGGAGCCGGAGCCGCGCCCGAGGATTCGCGCGAACGAAGCACCCTTGTTGTACTGCCTGAAAGTCCGCACGAATCCGCATATGGCCCGGCCGTGACGCGGTTCTGCACTCCGACCTTGGCAGCGACGCGCAAACGGTCTAGCTTGCCGCCACAGCTCGCTAAGCGGGCTCGGAGCACCGCATGAGCCAGCACACCCCCTCGGCCGCCTCGGGCGCACGCCGCGAGCACGACTTCTTGGGCGAACTTGAGCTTGCCGACAACTGCTACTACGGCGTCCAGACGCTGCGGGCGGTCGACAATTTTCACATTACTGGCATGTCGATGTCGGCAGAGCCGCAGTTTATTCGTGCGTTTGCCATGGTTAAGAAGGCCGCCGCGCTGGCTAACCGCGACTGTGGCACGCTGACGGGCGAGCAGGCCCGCGCGATTGCGGCAGCGTGCGATAGGCTGATAGCTGGCGAATTTCACGACCAATTCCCCACCGACCTCATCCAGGGCGGCGCGGGCACATCCTGCAACATGAACGCCAACGAGGTCATCGCCAACGTCGCGCTCGAAGTGCTGGGCCGGCCCAAGGGCGACTACGACGTGGTGCACCCCAACAACCACGTGAACTGTTCGCAGTCGACCAACGACGCCTATCCCACCGCCTTTCGCTTGGCGCTGCACGCAAAGATCGCTGAATACGTTGAGCAATTAGAGGCATTGGCGCTGGCCTTTGCCGCCAAGGGCCGCGAGTTCGAGACCGTGCTGAAAATGGGCCGCACCCAGCTGCAAGACGCGGTGCCGATGTCGCTCGGCCACGAATTCCGCGGCTGGTCCGTGACGATTGGCGAAGATGTGGCGCGCATGCGCGAGGCTCAGACGCTGCTGCTCGAAGTGAATATGGGGGCGACGGCGATTGGCACGGGCATCAACGCGCCCGAGGGGTATGCGCAGAAGTGCGTGGATTACCTCGCCGAAATCAGCGGCATTTCGGTGTCGCTGGCGGCCGATCTGATCGAGGCGACCTCCGATACCGGCGCCTATGTGCAGCTGTCGGGCACGCTCAAGCGCTCGGCGCTCAAGATCTCGAAGATTTGCAACGATCTGCGACTGTTGTCGTCGGGGCCGCGCGCCGGTCTGGGCGAGATCAACCTGCCGCGCCTGCAGCCGGGCTCGTCGATCATGCCGGGCAAAGTCAACCCGGTGATCCCCGAAGTTGTGAATCAGGCTGCCTATTACGTTGTAGGGATGGATGTGACGGTGTCGATGGCCGCCGAGGCCGGGCAGCTGCAGCTCAATGTGATGGAGCCGGTGATTGGCTTCGCGCTGTTCACCTCGCTACGGTATATGGGCAATGCTTGCCTGGCCTTGCGGACCAAGTGCGTCGCCGGCATCACGGCCAACGTGCAGGTGTGCCACGACATGGTGATGAATAGCATCGGTATCGTTACGGCTTTGAACCCCATCTTTGGTTACGAGACCTGTGCCGCCATCGCCAAAGAGGCGCTGCAGACCGGCAAGTCCGTGCACGACTTGGTGGTGGTCGAGCGCAAACTGCTCACCCAAGAAAAGTGGGACGAGATCTTCTGCTTCGAGAACCTAATCCGCCCGCGCTTCATCCAGGTCTAGCTCCGCAGATCGATCGTTTCGAGTAGTTACGCGACAGTGAATTCCAGAATTAGGAACACTAGAGCATTGTTCTGAGTCGATCAATTCCAAAAAACGCCGATCTCGCGAAATAATTTCGCGGCGGCGCTGGTCGATGCCGCCAATCCCCGCATTTCTGCCAGGGTTTTGACACCGGCGCCCACGCAAGTACCATTCCATCGGCCGCTGCTCCGGCGCGCCGTGGAGGTCTCGATGCCCGCCAAGTCTGCCCCCACGCCCGCGGTGCTGGCGCATTTGCCGCTGCAGCTGATCTTCCCCGATCCGGCCCAGGCGCGCCGCGTCATCGACCCCGATGGTGTAGCCGAACTCGCTGCAAGTATTGTGAGTGTTGGTCTGATTCACCCTGTGGCGGTGCGGCAACAGCTCGACGGCAGCTATGTGCTCGTGGCCGGCGAGCGGCGATGGCGGGCGTACCAGCAGTTGGCCCAGGCGGATGCCAAATTCGCAACAATTCCAGCGATGGTGCAGGCGCGTACCGATGCCGAAGCGCGGCGTGCCGGCCTGGTCGAGAACGTGGTACGCCAAGATCTGAACCCTATCGAGCGGGCCGAGGCCCTGCACGCACTCAAGGGCGCGCTGCACACCAACTGGGCCGGCGTGGCGCGGATGACGGGCCTGGGTGCGCGGCGGGTGCAGCAGCTCGCCGGCCTGACGAGCCTGCGGCGCGAGGTGCGGACGGCGCTGCGCGATGGGGCCCTAAGTGAGGCGCAAGCAAGGGCTTTGCAGCATTTGGGCAAGTCGGCCGGCGCGCTGCTGCTGCTCGAGTACCTGCTCGCCAACCCCGATACCGGGGCCGAAGTCGCCATGGAAATGGCCCGCCTTATGAAGCGCAATCCGGGCACAACCCCTTATGCTGCTTTGGAATTGCGCGCGGCCGATCACCCCGCTTCCCAGCTGCCGCCGCTGCCTACGCCCCTTGACCAGACGGAAACGGGGCGGCTTGTCGCGGCTTTGCGCGGTGTACTGCGCAAGTTGGATACGCTGGGCGACGACCCTGGTGCGGCCGCGTGGGAAGTGCTGGACTTGGCGCGGGCGGTGGGGCAAAAAGCTGAGGAGCTGCATTCGGTCTGGCTCGCCGACACGGCGGTCGAATAAGCAGTGAAAAGTCAACTAAGTCAGATGCTTGCTGTGTTTTTGTTGCTGTCGGCAGGGCTCGTGCACGCCGCAGAGCGCGGCCAGCCCGGGCAGTTTCGCCGCAGTGCGGTGACGCGGTTGACCGATGTCGCCGCGCCCAACCCCTTGGCACCGCGCCGTACTCCGGGGCCGCCGCGCGCGCTTGAGCACGACGGCGAGCGCGAGGCGTTGGCCAAGGTTCTTAGCACGGGCGCGCACTTGTGGGCCAAGCCGCCTATGCGCGATGTCGGTACGGGCGGTGCGGCTGGTCCGCCGGCCAAGATTGCCACCCTGTTTGCCGCCCAAGCGCGCAGCGACTATCCGATCGGTCCGCCCGATACCACGGGGGCAGTGGGCAAAGACCGCCTGATTACCGGCACCAATATCGCGATTTCGGTGCACGATCGCAGTGGCAAGACCTTAAAGACTGCTGATATTAACGAGTTTTGGGCCCCACTGGCCGGCGACAGCAGCTACTGCGGCGATCCGCGCTTTGTCTACGACCCGCTGGCCGACCGCTTCTATTCCGTCGTTATGGCGATCAACTACCAAGACAGCTCGGTCCGGTTGCTGCTCGCGAATACGGTGACGAACGACCCGGCCGGCGAGTGGCACCAAGTGGACCTGCCGCTGCCAGCCACGCACTCGATCGACCAGCCGCTGCTCGGTTTTTCGGCCAATCGGGTCGTGGTACAGGCCAACGACTTTGTGGGCTCGCTCGACAAGTTGACCGGGGCGGCGGTGCGCACGCGGATCTTCTCGATCGACAAGGCGGACCTGCTGGCAGGCGGCAAGGGCAAGCTGGTCAGCTGGGCCGAGCAGACGATGGGGCTATCGAACGCGCCGGCACAGACCTGGGACCCGCAGGTGACCGATGGTTATCTTGTTTCGAGTAGTGGCTCCGCCGCTCTACGGCTGCTGCGGATTACCGGACCGCTGGGCGACGAGCAACTCGAGAGCGTTGCCAGCTGGTCGACGGAGGCCGGTGGCGCCATGTACCTCAACGGCTCGAATATCGGCCCACAGCTCGGCAGCGACGTAGCCATCGATGTCGGCGACGGCCGTACGCACGACGCCATCTTGCGCAATGGCTCGCTGTGGTTCACGTTTTCGCTGTTTGCCCACAATCCCTCGCCCGTGCATGCCGTGGTGGTCTGGCAGCAGGTCAGCCTGTCTGGAGAGGTCTTGCAAGACGGCGTCATTGCGGGCGATTCGTCGCTAAGTCACTCCTCGTTGGCGCCAGATGCGAAGGGCAATGTGCTGGTCGGATTCTCGCAGACCAATCCCGAAGGCTTTGCCAGCGCTGCATTTGCCTACCATCGCGCCGATATGGCGCCGGGTACCACGCTGCCGGTGCAGACGGTGGTGGCGGGGCGCGGCCAATACGACCTGCAATTTCAGCCGTGGGGCAACCGCTGGGGCGACTATAGCGCCACGGTAATCGACCCGCAAAACGACCATTTATGGACCGTGCAAGAGTACGCGCTCACGCCCGACGGCAACGGTCAAGGCGTATGGGGCGTGGCCTGGGCCGAGGTTACGCCCGACACGCCCACCTGCAGCAGCGACGCCGACTGCCCTACACTGCAGTACTGCGCCGACGGTCTGTGCACTGCCGACCTCATCCCCGGCACCGTGTGCAGCAACACCGCTACCTGCGCCACCGGTCTGTGTCTAAAGGGCGTGTGCTGCGCCGAGTCCTGCAGCGGTGACTGCCGTCGCTGCCTGCCCCTTTCGCTCGCCGAATCGGGCGCCACCCCGGGCATCTGCGCCTCCGCCTCCGCCAAAAGCACCTGCGACGACGGCGATCCGTGCACCGCGCAAAGCATGTGCAGCGGTAGTAAGTGCATAAAAGTAGGCATTAGTTGCGACGATGGCAATCCGTGCACGGCCGACGTCTGCGGCGCAAGCGGCTGTAGCCACACCCCGCTTAGCACCCCCTGTTCCGACGGCAGCGTCTGCACCGTGGGCGACCAGTGCGTCGCCGGCGCCTGCAAAGCCGGACCCGCCAAGGCCTGCCACCCCGACACAGGCCTCTGCCAAGTCGGCGGCACGTGCCACCCCGTCAATGGCTGCCAATTCGCCAAAGCGGCCGACGGCACCGGCTGCGGCGACGGTTACTGCAGCGACGGCGAATGTACAGTGCCCTTGGGCGGCAGGGTGGCGACGGGGTGCGCGAGTGGGCAGGGCGCGGCATGGCCCCCGCTCATGCTGGTCCTGCTGGCCCTGGGCGGACTTCGGCTGCGGCGTCGTCGGTCCTAAGCTCAGAACGAAGCGACGTCGTTCTACTCATCGATAATAAAGCCTTTTTGCCAGCCAAAGCCGCCCTTGCCGGGGGCTCTGCGTGGCCTACCTTGGCACAAGACCGGTCGCGCCGCCCATGACCGGTCCGGCGGCAATTGCGCCGCTAGGCGAGTCCGTCATGGCTGAAACTACTGTAGAGTCTGTGTGTTGCCCCCCATTTGACCCGGTGCATTGGCGCGAGCGCGAGTGGACCTGGCACGAAAAGCTCTTTGTGCGCGACCGTGTCCGCAGCGTCATGCATATTCCACTCAATTTCGGCGCGGTAATGACCCGCAATCGGCTACGCATCGACGCGGAGCAGGCCGGCACGCCCGAGCAGTTGGTGCTGGCAGACGAGGTGTCGCTCTTTGCCACCGACCTCTACCTCGAAGTGACCAAGGCGGTGCCGGGGGCCAGCATGGCGCGGTTGTCGGGCGACTTCTTGGCCCAGCCGTTCGAGGGTGCCTATCGCGCAATTCCAAACTGGATCAAGGTGATGCGAGGTCTTGTGGCAGAGCGTGGCAAAGAGCTCAAGCACTTGTACTTCTACTACCCCCTGTGCCCCACGTGCGCTGCCCACTATGGCAAAAATTACGTTGTGATTATCGCCCAGATCTAGTCGATCCACCGCCCCAGCTTGCATCGGCCCGGGGTTGGTGCACGATGCCGCCACCGGCCTATGCGCCGGCCGCGAGACGAACTTGGGCAACTTCTGGGACGAGCGCTACGACAGCGACGATTACTTCTACGGTACGGCGCCGAACGACTTCTTGGCGGCGCAGGCGACCCGGCTCCCCGCAGGTGCGCGTGTGCTGTGCTTGGCCGAGGGCGAGGGCAGAAATGCCGTGTATTTGGCCGGTCTTGGCCACCAAGTGACAGCAGTCGACGGCTCGGCGGTGGGGCTGCGCAAGGCCGCACGCTTGGCGCAGCTGCAGGGTGTGCCCTTGGCGACGGTGGTGGCAGACCTGAACGATTTCGCAATCGAGCCGGGCGCTTGGGACGCGATTGTCTCGATTTGGTGCCACTTGCCTCCAGCCCTGCGCGCCAAAGTGCACGCCGGAGTCGAAACCGGTCTCGCGCCGGGTGGCTGGTTGATCCTCGAAGCCTATCACCCCAGCCAGATCGGTCGCGGCACGGGCGGTCCGGCCTCGCCCGAGTTGATGATGACGTTAGCGGCATTGCGAAGCGAACTCAAAGAGTTGCAGTGGGAAGTGGCCCAAGAGTCTGAGCGCGAAGTGGCCGAAGGCGCCGGGCATCGCGGCTGGAGCGCCGTTACCCAACTGGCCGCCTGCCAAGCCATCCGCACCGCTACATGACGACCGGTCTTGCCCCCAGAAGCAGGCTTAGCGCGCGGTTGGCTTTGCTTCTCGCTGCGGGTCTGCTTGTACTGGGCGCGCACCAGGCTGGCATCTTGCACTGGCTGGGCGACCCGGCACTGCTCAAGGCGGCGCTTGTGGGGCAGGGCGCCTGGGGCTGGCTCATTTTTGTGGCAACGTACGCGCTTTTGCAGCCCTTTGGCGTACCCGGCACGGTGTTTGTGTTCGCCGCGCCGCTGATTTGGCCGTGGCCGCTGGCCTTTGCACTTTCGATGGTTGGCACGATGGCGGCGAGTGTCATCGGCTTCTCGTTTGCCCGTTTTGTGGCGCGCGACTGGGTGGCGGCGCGCATTCCGCCGCGGTTTGCCGCCTACGACCGCGCCCTGGCCGAGCGCGGCTTTGCTACAGTGGTGACCCTGCGCTTCGTCTTTTGGATGCCGCAGATGCTGCACGCCTTCTTAGGTGTGTCGCAGGTCCCCTTCTGGACGCACTTTTGGGGTTCGCTGCTTGGCTACTTGCCGCCGCTGCTGGCCACGGCGTATTTTGGGGCGAAGGTGTTCGATTGGGCCAAAGAGCTCTCGCTCGGTGGCTGGCTCGGGCTGGCGGCGGGTTGGGCCGGCCTGATTGCAGTGGTGTGGTGGCTGCGCCGTTGGCGTGGGCGCAAAGAGGTAGAACATGGTTAAAGTTATAGTCTTATTTGGCCTCGCCTTGGCCGTATCTGCCTGCTCGACCGCCGCGCCTACGGCCGCCACCGCGGCCCACGACACCCTTGCGGACGCTGCCCCAGACACGGCCGGCGATGCACCCAGCGATGCACCCAGCGATGCACCCAGCGACATACCCAGCGACATAGCCAGCGACATAGCCAGCGATGCCACTGCGTCCGTGCCCTTTGCGTGCCCTGCCGGCGCCGCCCAGCCCTGGGTCGAGACGCAGGCGATCGATGTAAAACGCAAGAAATTCGCGATGTCACTGTTCCACTTCAACATCGAGTATGTGATCAATGGCCTGGAGTGCAGCGACGCCCAAGGCCAGCACTGGTTTATGGACGGCGCGATCAACAAAGGCTGGGGCGACACGCAAGTCGAAGATTATATTGTCGATCAGACTTTTCGGCCGATGCTCGAGATGTACGACAAGCACCCGAGCTGGGGCGTCAACTTCGAGCTGCAGGGCCGCATGATCGAGGTCATCGCCCAGAGGCATCCTAAGGTCTTGGCTTTGCTGCAAAAGTTGGCATGGCGCGGCCAGGTCGAGCTGGTCAGTTTCCACGCCAACGATCAACTTTTCTTGGCTTTTCCCCGCGAGGATCTGCACCGCTCGATCGCGCGCACCAAGGCCATTTTTGCCGAGGCGTGCCTGCCGCTGTCGGGCGTGGTGTTCGACCAAGAGGGCCAGGCGGGCGAGGGGCGGCAGAAGGTGCTGCTGCAAGAGGGCTATACCATTGGCGTCTTCCCCAAGAACCTGTTCAAGTACGTGCACAAAGACGCCGAAAATACTGGATTTTGGCCCCTGTACAGCAGCGAGGGCGGCGACCTGATTGTCGGCCCGGGCGGCATCGACCCAGCAAGCGGGGTTGAGGTGGCGTGGAACTTCTTTGACGACGGCGAGTTATGTGCCGTTGGCGAGACCGACATGGGGCCCAAGAACCCCTACTTTGCCCCCAGCGCGCCCACCGATCCGGCCCGCGTCGCCGCGTTTGAAGCCGAGCTTGCGGCCAGCGAAGCGCAGGGCTTCTACATGGCGCGTATTAGCGATTATGTTCGGCATTTGAAGAGTTCGGGGCTGCAGCCCAAGCCTGCGCCGCCGCTTCTCGATGGCACGTGGCAGGCGCCCAGCACCAAAAGCATCCATCGCTGGCTCGGCGGCAGCGGCGTGCTCGACGCGCTCTACCGCAGCGAAAACGACGACGGCGTGCGCACTGGCAACGTTCAAGCAAGGCATTTCGCCCTGGTAATCAGTCAGTTGGCTAGCGCGGGTTTGGGCAAGATTCCCGTTACGGCTGCACAGGCCAATGCGCTCTGGTCCAACGTGTGGCGCGCCCAGGTGTCCGACTGCTCGGGGGTAAACCCCTGGTACTGCGAGACGCTTTTTGGTCTGCAGACCGATGCCTTGGTGCTGTCGGACGCCAAGAGCCTGCTGGCTGCTGCCAACATGAGCGCGCCGGCATGGGACACTGCGACCCAGAAGCCATGGCCCAGCGCCGAGGCGACACAACTGCCCATCGATGCGACCATTCTGGGTGGGATCGTGGTGCCAAAGGCCCTGGGCGAGGTCAATGCCCCCTTCGACGTGACGGCAACGGGCCTACAGCGCCCCGTGCAAGCGCGTTGGGAGGCGATCTCGCAGCAGCGCTACCGCCTGCACATCGACATCGGCGCGGCGGAGTGCGGTGGCAGCAAGTGCCTGGGCGAAACACGGATGGTGGCGCTGCAGGTGCCGCGACTGTCCGATACACTTGAATATTCGCCTGGTTTGCTCGACGGTGAGCTGCGCAGCTACCCGCTCTCGGCGTTTCAGTTCGCACTGGGCGAGGCCTGGCTGCCACTTGGCAATGGCCTGTTGGGTCTTGGTCCGGCGGGTGCAGGGGTCAATTGGTACCTAATCAAGCATACGGCGACATCCCACTTGTCGGTGCGGGTGGCGCCGGCGAGCCAAAGCTACACGTTTCAAGACGAGACAGTGCCCGAAAGTGCTCAACGTCACTGGGTTTTTGAGCTGATTCGTGGCACGCCCACCGAGGCTTTGGCGGCGGCGCAGACCCTGTGCGTGACGCCGGTGGTGGCTCTACATAGCCCGTAGCGTCCGCTGGTTCGGGCGCATGCCTCGACGAATCATTTGCAAAATGCTCATTGCGCCCGCCGTGCACCTGCGCTAGCGTGCGTGGCTCGGTCACGAACGCTCCTTCGCCCCTTCTCACTTGTGCGCTCTTGACCAACCGCTGCCGCATGGCTTGGAGCAGACGCATGACGATAGACTGTATTTCGGCGAACTTGAAGCTAATTTTGGCTTTGACCTGCCTCGCCACCGCACTAGCAAGCTGTGGCGAGGGCGACACGGTGATTGGCAGCCAAGGGGCTGGCGACACTGCACTGGCAGCCGACGGAACAGTGCTCGGCGACGCCCCGGCCGACTCGGTCGCCAATCCCCCTGATTCTGCAGTTGAAACGGCGGACTTGGCGGTGGCCGATGCGGCGCCCGCAGACGCACCTGGAGTGGATGCGGTCGAATCCGATGCTGCGGAGCCCGACGCCGCCGATACAGAAGCCGCCGATACAGAAGCCGCCGACACAGAAGCCGCCGATGCCTGCAATCCCGCCGCGTGCAGCGACAATAACCCGTGCACTACAGACGGTTGCGGCGCAGACGGGGCCTGCAACCACACACCCAACCTGCTCGCCTGCGACGACGGCGACGCCTGCAGCCAAGACGACCAATGCCAGGGGGGCAACTGCCTGCCCGGCAAGCAAAAACTCTGCTTTGATGGCAACCCCTGCACCGCCGACGCTTGCCAGGGCAGCAGTGGCTGTGTGTTCTTGCCCGCCGCCGCCACCTGCGACGACGGCAGTGCCTGCACGGTGGGCGACAGCTGCAACGGCGGCCTGTGCCTGCCCGGCGCGGCGACCACGTGCGATGATCAAAACCCTTGCACCATCGATGTTTGCCAGCCCAAGGGCGGCTGCGAGCACGCGCCCAGCGCCGGCAGCTGCGACGATGGCGACGCCTGCACCGTGGGTGAACAGTGCTTGAACGGCTTTTGCACGGCCGGCAAGCCCGCGGCCTGTAGCGACGGCAACCCCTGCACCGACGATGGCTGCGCGCCGCAAATCGGCTGTGTGTTCAGCCAGAACCAAGCCACTTGCGACGATGGCTTGGCGTGCACGGTCGGCGACGTCTGCAGCAAAGGGGCGTGCACCAGCGGTGCGGCGGTCGATTGCGACGACGGCAAGCCCTGCACGGTCGATACCTGCGATGCTACAGGCACTTGCGCCCACACCGCCAGCGCCGCGGCCTGCGACGACGGCAACCCCTGCACCGTGGCCGAGACCTGCGCCACGGGCAACTGTAGCAACGGAACTGCAGTGGCATGTAGCGACGGAAACCCTTGCACTACAGACAACTGCGACGCCAAGCTGGGTTGCCAGTTCGCGGCCAACAGCGCCACCTGCGACGACGGCAGCGCCTGCACGGTGGGCGATGGGTGCGGTAGCGGCACCTGCATCCCGGGCAAGGCGCTCGGCTGCGACGACAACAACGGCTGCACTACCGACAGCTGTGACCCGGTCGGTGGCTGCAAACACGCTAGCAACTCAGCGCCTTGCGACGACTTGAATGCCTGCACCAGCGGCGACCTGTGCAGCGGCGGCAGCTGCCAGCCCGGCTCCGCGGTCCAGTGCAGCGACGGCAATCCGTGTACCGACGACGCCTGCCTGCCCGCCAAGGGCTGCACCAGCACGCCGAACCTGGCCACCTGCGAAGACGGCTCGGTCTGTACGCTGGGCGACAGCTGCCAAGGCGGCGTGTGCCTGCCGGGCGTGGCCACCAACTGCAGCGACGGCAACGACTGCACATCGGACAGCTGCGACGCCGGCACCGGCTGCTTGCACTTTGCCAACGCGGCGGCCTGCAGCGATGGCTCAGTCTGCACCCTGGGCGACGCCTGCAAGAACGGCATCTGCGCCGCGGGCAAGCCCACCACCTGCAACGACGGCAACCCCTGCACTGACGACAGCTGCTACGCGCTCATCGGCTGCACCACCTCGCTGAACACTGCAACCTGCAACGATAACAACCCCTGCACCGGCAGCGACGCCTGCGCCCTGGGCACCTGCAAGGGCAAGGCCGTGGTTTGCGACGACGCCAATCCGTGCACGTTCGACTACTGCGACGGCGTCAAGGGCTGCACCACGTTGGCCCAGGCCGGCAGCTGCGACGACGGCAACGCCTGCACCGTGCAAGACGCGTGCAGCGCCGGAAGCTGCGGCGGCAAGCCGCTGATCTGCGACGACGGCAATCCTTGCACGACCGATAGTTGCGTGCCCTCGAAGGGGTGCGCCGCGGTCGGGGTGGGCAATGGCACCACGTGTGGCGACGGCATCTGCCTGGGCACCACCTGCAGCATCGGCATCCAAGTTGCGCCGGGCAAAAGCTGCAAGCAAATCTTGGCGATGATGCCGGGTGTACCCAGCGCCTTGTACTGGCTCGATAGCGACGGCACGGGCCCGCTCGCACCCTTCCAGGCCCACTGCGACATGGTTGGCGACGGCGGCGGCTGGACGCTGGTGCTCAAGGTCGATGGCAACTCGACCACCTTGGCCGGCGAGTCGGCACTGTGGAAGGACATGACCCTGCTGAACGCCGATAAGCCCGATTTTGATAATCAGCAAGCGCGGTTGCCAGGCTATGCCCAGCTGGCGCTCACGGAGTTGCGCGTGGGCCTGACGGTCGATGCCAAGCCGCCGTCGACGCTGGTGCTGGCTGCGCAAGGATCGTCGCTCGGCTACCTGATCTCGCAGGGCAAGCTGATCGCGACCTCGGCCGGTCGGCAGAAGTGGAAGGCGCTCATCCCCGACTCGTCGCTGCAAATGTACTGTAGCCAAGAGGGCTTGAACACCCTCGACTGCCGCATCGGCATCGCTGGCAACCAAGAAAACGACTGCGGGTCGCCCGACTCGTGGCTCGGCATTGGCTGCCTGGGCGGTTATGCGGCCGGCAATTTCGCCGACGGCAACTGGTCGCCCGACAACGGCGGTAAAGCCACTAAGGCCTTTGGCTACGTGTGGGTCCGCTGATGTGGCGCGTGCGGCATACAGGCCGTTTATTGATTCTTATTGTAGGGTTAGCGGGTATGCTTGGCGGCTGTGGCGAAACGGCCACGGCAACGGGGCAGGGTGCGGTCGACTCCGCGGCCCCGGTCGATACGCAAGCGGATGCTGCGACTGCCGTAGATACGGCAACAGCTGCGGTCGATGCCGCGCAACCATTCGATAGTGCGTTAGAAATTGTGGATGCGCAGGCCCCGGTCGACGCTTCTGCGCCCGACGTGCCCGCACAAGACATACCGTGGGCCCATGCGCCGGGCGAGCGCGGGGTGTGCGATCCCTGTTCAACGACTGTGCAATGTGCCGATCCGACTGCGGCGTGTGTCGCCTTGGGCAACCCGGTCGGTGCCTCGGGCTGGTTCTGCCAAGTGCCTTGTTCTGCGGAACTTACCTGCCCAGAGGGCTCGCAGTGTATCGAACGCGCTACCGCCGAGGGGGGCACCGCGCAGATCTGTGCACCGAGCAGCGGCACGTGTGCTTGCAGCCCTGGTGCGGCCAAAGGCGCTTGGACTACGCCGTGTTTCGTGCCATCGATCGACCAAAATGGCCTAGTGGCGGGCAAGTGCGGCGGTACCTGGACCTGCACTGCGGGCGGCTGCGACGCGCCCTCACCCGCGACCGAGACCTGCAATGGCCAAGACGACGACTGCGACGGCCAGACCGACGAAGTGGACAGCCCTGTGCAAAACCTGTGCAACGACGGCGACCCGTGCACCCTGGGCGAAGCCTGTGTGGGCGGCAAGTGCACGGCCGGCACCGACCAGTGCCTTTGTCACAGCGACGGCGAGTGCGCGGGCGGCAATGCCTGCGAAGGCAAGTGGTTCTGCGACAAGACCACCCCTACGTGGCACTGCGCGACCATGCCGGCCACCGCCCCTGACTGCAGCAAGCTGGTCACCGGCGCGTGCGCAACCCCCGGATGCGACACGAAAACAGGCGCATGCATCGCGATCGCCAAGCCGGACGGCAACGGCTGCGACGCCGACGGCAACGCCTGCACGGTCGCCGACAACTGCCAGGGCGGCCAGTGCAAGCCGGGCGCCAAGTTGCCCTGCGACGACGGAAACCCTTGCACCTTCGATAGTTGTAGCGCCAAGGGCTGTGCCCACCAAAACACCACGGGCGCCTGCGAAGATGGCTCGCTGTGCACTTCGGGCGATGCGTGCAAGGCGGGCGCGTGCGTCGGTTCTGCCAAGGCGTGCAGCGACGGAAATCCATGCACTGCAGATAGTTGCGACCCCATTACCGGGCAGTGCACCATGGCCCCCAGCACGGGCGGCGGCGGCTGCGACGACGGCGACACGTGCACCCAGAGCGAGACGTGCAGCCAGGGGCAGTGCAGCGGCGGAATTGCCACGGCGTGCAGTGACAATAATCCATGCACTACCGATAGTTGCGAACCAAAGCTCGGCTGCCAGCACGCGAGCAACAGCGCCCCCTGCGACGACGGCCAGGCCTGCACCCAGGGCGACACCTGCGCGGGCGGCGCCTGCACGGGCGGCCCCAGCGTCTGCGGTTGCCAAAGCCAAGCCGACTGCGACGCCAAGCAGACCGCCGACCCGTGCTTGGGCGCGATGGTGTGCAATTTAGCTGCGACTGTGCCGAGTTGCATCCCCAAGCCCGGCGCAGCGGCCGTGTGCCCCAGCGGTGGCGCCTGCACCCAGGCCACCTGCAGCAAGGGCATCTGCGGCGTAGCCCCCGTCAGCGACGGCGTGGTCTGCGACGACGGCCAAGCGTGCACCAGCGGCGATACTTGCAAGTCGGCAAGCTGCAAAGGTTTACTTATCGCTTGCGACGACGGCAACGCCTGCACGGCCGACGCCTGCGCCGTGGTGGGCAGCGTGCCCATTTGCAGCCACACCGCCAGTGCCGGCACTTGCTCCGACGGCAACCCGTGCACGCAAAGCGACAGCTGCGCGGCTGGCAAGTGCCTGCCCGGACAGCAAAAAGACTGTAGCGACGGCACAGCTTGCACCATCGACTCTTGCCAGGCCGGCACGGGTACCTGCCTGCACGACAGCGCGCCACTGCAGGGCAAGGTCTGCAGCACCGGGCAGGGCGCCTGCGGGCCCGCCAGCTGCTCCGGGGCCCTCTGCCTGGCCGGCGCCGCCACGCCCTGCGACGACGGCAACCCGTGCACCACCGACAGTTGCACCGCCGACGTGGGCTGCACGTTTGTCGCGAACTCCGCGCCGTGTAACGACAACAACCCCTGCACCTTGGCCGACGTCTGCGTGGCCAGCAAGTGCGGCGGCGGCAAGCTCGATGCGTGCGACGACGGCAACGCCTGCACCGACGACAGCTGCGTAGCGCCGGCAGGGTGCCAACACAGCGTCAATACTGCAGTTTGTGACGATGGCGATGCGTGCACGGTCAGCGACCACTGCGACGGCGGCTTGTGCAAGACCAAGACGATGGACTGCGGCGATGGCAACCCGTGCACGCTAAGTACCTGTAGCGCTGGCGTTTGTGGCGCACAAGTCCCCGTAGCCGATGGTACGGCGTGCAAGGGCAAAAGCTCGTGCGTGGGCCAGGCTACCTGCCAAGCCGCGGTGTGCACCGACGACCCTGGCAACTGCCCCAACAAGAAGGGTAACGAAATTCTGCCATTGGCTGTGCCGAGCACCTTTGCCCCAGCGCAAACGCTGTTCGATCCCTACGGCTACCACGAGCTAAAACTGACCGTGGCGCCGGCGGACTGGGCGAAGTACCTCAATCTTGTGGCGACGGTCCAGCAGACCAACACCTGGTTCCAGGCCCAGGTCAGCATCGACGGCAAGGACCAGGGGCTGGTGGGCGTGCGGCCGTTTGGCTTTGGCAGCCTGTTTGTGAATCCGCAAAAACCAAATATTCGCGTGAAGTTTGATGCCTTTGTTCAGGATCAGACGGGGCCAGACGATGTGCACAGCCTGCGGCTCAAGCCATCGGGGCAGGACCGTACCTGGCTCAAGCAGAATCTTGGGCCGGTGATTGTGCAGCAGGCAGGCGGACTTGGCCCGCGCTTTAGCTGGGTGCGCGTGTGGGTCAACGGCGAGCCCTACGGCCTGTACCAAATGCTCGAAAACGTAGACAAGCACTTCTACAAGGTCAATTTCGACAACAATGACGGCAACGAATACCAGCGCAAGGTGTCGTGCATGGGTATGAACTGTCCGGGTGGTAACTGTGCGAATTTGCCGGCATATTATGTGGGTGACCCCGGCGATGCTACCGAACTGGTCGACGCTGCCACACTCGTGCACAGCGAGCCGGCAGCCACGTGGCCCAGCAAGCTGGCGGCCCGCATCGACCTGGCCGCGCTGTATGCCGAGTATGCGTGGGAGGCGATCTCGTCCGATTTTGATACGTTGGCCGCCGCCGGGCAGAACTACACGATCTATGTCAACCAAGCGACGGCCAAGCTTGAGTTCATTCCGACTGGCGAGGACTTGAACCAAGGGCTAAATGGCGCCTGGTACGACCTTTGGCAACCCTGGGGGCCGCCGTGCATGTGGTGCGGCAACCGGGTCGACGATCTGTTCAGCCGCATTGTCGCTACGCCGACGCTCAAGGCAGAATTGACCCAAGTCATGCAGCAGATTCACTGTGGCGTGTATGCGCCCAAGACTTTTGTGCCACTAGTGAACGCCTACAAGAAGTTGTTGTGGGCTGATTTGACCCAAGATCCAAAGGGTTATCTGACGCCGGCGCAGATCAATGCGGCCTACGACGAGCTGCTGACGTACGACCAGAAGCGCTCGACCTACCTCGACGGAATTCTGGGCGTGTGCCCGTAACTAGCAGTTCACAGACGTGGTTGCCTGCGCTAGAATGGAGCCTCAACTCGGAGGACACCATGGACGCGCCCCAAGGCACTGCCACCAGCAGCGGTAACGCTATGAAATATTTGGCAATCGGCTGCGGCGGCCTATTGTTTCTAGGACTCATCGTCGGCGGACTTGTCACCTGGTACGCAGCCCGCAAGGTTGTGCAACTAGCTGAAAATCCAGGGTATACTATTCTGCGAACGACTGTGGCGGCCAATCCCGACCTCGAGACGCTGTCGTCGAATGCCAAGACCGGCACGCTGACGGTGCTCGACAAGCGCACCGGCAAGACCACCACGCTGACGGTGGATGCGGTCAAAGATGGCAAGCTGGTCATCGAAGCCGATGGTACTAAAGTCGAAATGCAGGGTGGGCCCAATGGCGGCAGCCTGATCGTGCACGGTAAGGACGGCGAAAGCCTGGTGGCCCAGGGGGGGCCGGGCGGCGGCAGCATGGTGGTAACGGGCGCCGATGGCAAAGTGCAGATCAATGCCCAAGGCGGCTCCGGCGCGGCGGTTGAGGCCAAGGCGCCCGGCGAAGAGGTCGCAAAGGTTGGCGAAGTGCCGGTGCCGGCCTGGGTACCGCTCTATCCAGGGGCGGCAGTGGCCGACGGCGGCGGCATGGTCGCTACCACTGACGAGGGCACCACCGGCACGGTGACGTATACGACCGCGGATGCCCCAGCAAAAGTGCTCGATAACTATGCTCTGCAGCTGCAAAAAGCCGGATTTCCAGTCAAGCAGAAGCTGCAAACGGGCGAGGGCGGAATGCTTGTGGCCGCGACCGACGATGGCAAGCGCACGGTCACGGTGATGCTCAGCGTCGATAGCGGCAAGACCGCGTTGGTGCTGGCGTTTGTCGAGAAGAAATAGCGCGCCACGCCCCGCGACAGTTGCCATCAGGTTCGCTAGACTGCAAAGCGGTCCACCCAGCTTGTGGTGGCGGCGACGCGGAGGTTGCGTGATCCTGTTCAGATTCAATCTGTTTATCCTCTTGTTGGCCCTGCTGGCCGCGTGTTCGTCGTCGCCAACCGCTGCGACCTTGGTCAGCGCCGACGCGGCCACGGGCGACGCGGTAGCCCTAGCAGATGCCGCAACCTACGACAAAGATAGCGGTTCTGTGCCAGCGGACTCCGCCAATGCCGAGGTTGCTGCGGGCGACGCCAATTCGGCCGATGCGCTAGACGTGGCAACTGCAGATGCTGACGACGCCATCGACTGGGACTTGCTCGACCCCGAAGACACCGGCTCCGATGCGTTGAGCGGCGATGCCAAGCCGCCGGCCCTTGGGCTTGGAGCGATCTTTGCCCATAGTTCGACCGAATTGTACAAGCTAGACAAGAACATTTTCACCAAGATCGGCACCTTCAGCTTCGACAAGAATTTCGGCGAAGTGACCGACATCGCCCTCGACGACGGCGGCGCGTTGTACGCGGTCAGCTTCAACGACGTTTTTAGCTGCGACAAGACCAGCGCCAAATGCCTGTGGTTGGCAACCTTGCCGCAGAGTTTCAACGGCTTAACCTTCGTTGGCAAAGACACGGCCAAGACTGGTGTGCCCGCGCTCATCGGCATTGCCAACTCGGGCGATTGGAACCTCATCGAGGTCGCTGGCGGCAAAGCCAAGGTCAGCAAACTGGGCAGTTACGGTGGCTACTCGTCGTCGGGCGATGCATTTTCCGTCGATGGCATCGGCACATATGCAACGGTCAAGGCCGGGATGTTCGGCAGCGACAAGCTCGTCCAGGTCGACCCCAGCACCGGCGCGGTGCTCAAAGTCGTGGGCGATACAGGCGTTAGCGACCTGTGGGGCGTGGCGTGGTCGGGCGGCGTGCTCTACGGCTTTGCCTCGAACGGCGGCGTCTACAGCCTCGACATGGCGAACGGAAAGGCCAGCACAGTTCCTGGCTTGGTCATCCCTTCGGGCATCAGCTGGTGGGGCGCGGGCGTATCGACGCGGGCCGCAGCATTGTAGCTAGCTGCGAGCTAGGTACGCGTTATTCAACCTGTATCGTGGCACTCAAGATCTGCACTTTGCCGGGCGTGCCTTCGCTCTCGGTGCCCTCGGCCTCAATGGCTTTTAGGGTGTCCATGCCACTGACCACCTTGCCGAATACGCTGTAGCCGCCGTCGAGCGACGGTTGCGCGGCAAAGGTGATAAAGAACTGACTTCCTTCGGTAAACTGCCCCGCGTTGGCCATGCTCAGTACGCCTGCCCCGTCGTGTTTGGCCGTGGCGCTGACTTCGAGCGCGTATTTGTAGCCCGGCCCACCCATCCCCGTACCGAGCGGATCGCCGCCCTGGGCCATAAAGCCCTTCAGGATGCGGTGAAACAGCAGCGAATCGTAAAAGCCCAGAAGTGTTAGATAGATGGTGCTCGTCACATGCATCGGGGCCACATCGGGGCGCAGCGCGAGCTTGAGGTCGCCCTTGTTGGTGTGCAGCAGCCAGAAGTAGTTCTTGCCGGTGGTAAAGGCGACCTTGGTCGGTTTCTTCAGCTTACTTCGCCAGTTGCCAACCGTCTTGTCGATGGTCAGCGCGTCGATCTGCGCCTGAATCGCTGGCACCGCGGTATCGGCCGCGCTCGTGGTGCTGGTCGTATCGGCGCTGCCATCGCTCGCTATGTCTTTAGAACTACTGGTGTCGCTAGGCAGGGGTGCCGCATCGCTGGCGGCGTCGCCCGCTACGGCGCCGGTATCAGCCTGCAACCCTGCGCCGGTGCTTGGGGTTGTGCCACAGGCTGGCAAGCCGAGCAGGGCGGCGCACATCAGCGCTACGCCAAGCAAACGCGCAATCGGATTCATCCTCATACCCCTCGGCGAGCGGTAGAGCGCGCGCTGCGACAGGCTACGTCGCTCGTGGCGGGGCGTCAACGCAAAGGCCGCCTCCGGGCGTTGACCAACGCTCCCCTGGGCCGTACGCTGCAGGTTGGTGGTAAGCATTTGCCCCTCGAGTAACTATGCCCGCACGCCGACTCGCCCTTTTTGCCTTGCTCGCCGCTTGTAGCACGACAGCTGGCACCGGCGGCAGCGTCTTGCCTTCCGTTTTGTTTGACGTCTCGCCCAGCCGCAGTGATGCGGTCGGTACCAGCCACGCCGATGCGGCAAAAGATTCGACCGCTGTGGCTGCCGACGGTTTTTCTCTTGCCGACTTACCCAAGTTTGATGTGGACTTCGACGGCCTGTTCAAAGACACCGCAGCCGCCGAAACGCTCGCCGGCGATACCGCCGATGCGGCCAGCGACGCCGCGGACCAAGGCGCCGCAGAGCTGGCAACTGCAGAAGATAGCGACACTTCGGAGCCGTGGCAGCCCCCGGCAGACTGTGCGGCGGCGACCCAAAAGGTCTATCTCGTCACCAAAGACTACCAGCTGCTCGCCTATCTGCCGCAGACCAAACAACTTACAGTAATCGGCACGCTCGAATGCCCAGCCGAATACGCCACTTGGCCTTTCTCGATGGGTGTGGACCGCCAGGGTGTGGCGTGGGTCATGTACTCGTCGGGCGAGCTTTTCCAAGTCAGCACCGCCACCGCGCAATGTACCCCCACCGCTTGGACACCGGGCGACGGGGGCTTTATCGAGTGTGGCATGGGCTTCGCTGCCAACGCCGCGGGCTCCAAAGACGAGACGCTGTATCTGGGCTCAGCCAAAGGCAAATTGGGCGCTGTCGATTTTGGTACGTGGTCCGCCAAGCCTATCGGCAGCCTTGCCATCAACCCAGGCTGGCCCGAGCTGACCGGCACCGGCAAGGGCGAATTGTGGGGCTTTTTCCCCATGAGCCAGCCGGCAAAAGTGGCGCAGATCGACAAGACCAACGGCGCCGTCAGCACGACCAAAGAGCTGACAGGGATGCAGATGGGCACCGTCAAGAACTGGGCCTTCGCCCACTGGGGTGGTCGGTTCTTGCTGTTTTTTCAAGCTGAGAGCGACCCGTCCACTTCGGTATACCTGTGGGACCCCCAGGCCGACACATTTGCTATGTACCAGGCCAATCTCGGCTATCCGGTTGTGGGCGCAGGGGTTTCGAGCTGCGCACCCACCTCGTGGCTGAGCAAGCCGTAGCTGCGTGCCCCGGCGGCGATTGTATCCAAAATCGCAACAGACCTATGCCTAAATCACCTATTGTTTCCTAACCGGCGGCGCTTAACCTGTTGTTGTGGCCGCAACGCTGCGACCCGCCCCAGTAACTGCTGTTTCGTAGGAGTATTCATGCGTTCGTTCGTCTCGACCCTGACCACCGCCGCCCTTTCGCTCGTTGCCACCGCGGCCTTTGCCGCCGCCCCCGCAGCGCCCTCAGCCCCCCTGTCGGGCAGCATCGGCTTTGTTGGCAGCAAGGTAACCGGCTCGCACATCGGCGACTTCAAAGAGTGGTCGGGCAGCGTCACCCTGGCCGGTGGCAAGGCCGAGGGCGGCAAACTCGAGTTCACCATCAAAACTGCCTCGGTGGTTTGCGACGTCGCCAGCCGCAACGACTGGACGCCCAAGCTCGAAGAGCACTTGAAGGGCGCCGACTTCTTTGATGTCGCCAAGTTCCCCACGGCCACTTTCGCCTCGACCGAGATCAAGGCCGGCGGCGAGGGCGGCAGCCACACCGTCAAGGGCAACTTGACCATCCACGGCGTCACCAAGCTCGTCACCTTCCCCGCCACCATCACGGTCAAGGGCAAAGACGTAAGCGGCAAAAGCGAATTCAGCATCAATCGCAAAGACTTCGGCATCGCCTACGCCGGCAAAGCCGATGACCTCATTCGCGACGGCGTGGTCCTGAAGATCGACGTCAAGGCCACCGCTAAGTAGGCTTAATTCCTAAGCTCTGTCTTTCTTGCCAAGGCCCGCGTCCACCCAGGCGTGGGCCTTGGCTCTTGTTTTCTTGGGTATTCCTTTGGCCAAAAGCCTGGCACTTGCTCGCCCAGGCGTTGACGACGCGGCTACCGTTTATTAGCCTCCTGTCGGGCTTGCTGTGGGCCTTGCTGTGGGCCTTGCTGTGGGCCTTGCTGTGGGGTGCGCTGTGCCGCTCATTCATCTAATCTACGTTAGCGCGGCCACTCGCGAGATGACTGACCTGCAACTACGAGAGATTTTGGCCACGGCCGCGCGCAACAACGCCAAGCACAAGGTGACGGGGATGTTGATCTACGCCGGCGGCAGCTTCATGCAGACGCTCGAGGGCGAGGCCAGCACCGTCGACAAGACCTTTGCCGATATCGCCAAGGACCCGCGCCACCACAGTATCGTCTTGCTGTTGCGCGACCAGATTACCGAGCGGCATTTCTTGCATTGGCACATGGGCTTTCGCCGGCTTGGCCCAGTCGATGCCTTGCAGTGCCCGTCGTACGCGCCCTTCTTCGCCAAGGGTTTCAACGCCCTTACCATCGGGGCGATTCCGGGGCTCGCTCTTGAGATGCTGCGTGATTTTGCGGTGATGCAGCGCGACTGAGCGAGCCGGCGGCGGCTACTCGACCGGATAGCCGGCATTGGCCAGCGCTTCGAGGAAACGCAGCCACGCCGCCGGGAACGGATTGTCGCCTACGAAGTAGACCGTCTCGCCTCTGCGGGCCACATTCTCTGCCGCCGAAGCGAGCTGTGCGACCTCTTCGGCCCCCGCGCTGGCCGATGCGCCCTTCAGCTTGTGGAAGGCCATGCGCATCTCGTCCGCCGTCGCGCCTGCGCGGCCCAAGACAGCCAGCTCAGCCAATTGCCGTTTGGCATCTTGCACATACAGCGTAACGATGCGTCGCGCCAGCTTGGTGCTTTGCGCGGTTCGCTCAAGCAAGTCGCGCTCGTTAAAGGCCTGTGCGCGCGGCGCCTCCGCCTTGGGCAGCTCAAGGGGCGTGTCACCGGGCGGCAGGGGCTGGGGCAGGGGCTGGGGCGACGGCGCCGACGCTGCGGGCGTACTGTGCGTGCCCAGGGCACCCTTTCCGGTGATCGCGGTATGCAGTGCCTGTCGCAAGTCTTGGATATGAAACGGCTTGGCGAGGTAGTGGTCCATGCCCGCCTGCAAGCAAAGATCGCGGTCGTGCCGCATCGCATTCGCCGTGAGCGCTAGCACCGGCACTTCGCGGTTGAGCTCGCCCGCAGCCCCGGCCCGCAAGTTACGCGTCGCCTCGTAGCCATCCATTACGGGCATTTGGCAGTCCATTAGCACCACATCGAAGCGCTGGCCGGCCAGCAGCTGCAGGGCCTCTTGGCCATCGCCGGCCCGCCGCGTCCGGTGGCCAAATATTTGCAGCATTTCGATCGCAACTTCTTGATTGACTAGATTATCCTCGACAAGCAACACCTCGAGAACCGGCTCGGCTCGGCCATCTGGCGCCTCGGCCTGGGCGGCGCTCGGGTTCGCGCGCGGGTGGTGATGCGGCCGCGACCCCACGGGCGCAATCGGCAGCTTGAACTCGACGATGAAGGTGGACCCCGCGCCCGCTTGACTGCGCAGCCGGATCTGCCCGCCCATCAACTCCACGAGATTGCGGCAGATGGCGAGACCCAGACCACTGCCGCCAAACTTGCGCGTGGTGCTCGAGTCGCCCTGGGTAAACGGCGAAAAAACCTCGGCTTGGCGGGTTGGTGCAATGCCAATGCCGGTGTCCGACACATCGAGCCGCACCGGTACTTGGCCATCGGCCGGCTCGCCATGCGTCAGCGTTACGCGCACTTCGCCGACTTGGGTAAACTTAATCGCGTTGCTAATCAGGTTGATCAAGACCTGCTGCAGGCGATTGGGATCGCCCATCAGGTAGAGCGGCGCGCCGGGCGGCAGGCTAGTTGCCAGCCCAAGGCCCTTTTCGGTGGCGCGCAACTTCAGCATTTCGCTGACTTCGTTGACGAGTTGCGCCATGTCGAGCGGAATCGCCTCGAGCTCGAGTTTGCCGGCCTCGGCCTTGCTAAAGTCGAGGATATCATTAACAAGTGATAAAAGGATCTCGCCGCTCGTCCGCGCCACATCCGCCAAGTGCCGCTGCCGGGCGTCTAGGGGCGTAAAGTAGAGCAGGTCGATCATGCCGATGACCCCGTTCATGGGCGTCCGCAGCTCGTGGCTCATGTTCGCCAAGAATTGACCTTTCGTCACACTCGCTTTGGCCGCTTGCTCCGATGCCAGCGCCAACTCATGATTCGACGACACCAGCGCCGCTTCCGCCGCTTTGCGCGCCGAGATGTCGGCCATGCCGCCCACCATCCGCGTCGCCTTGCCCTCGGCATCGCGCTCGACCACCTTGCCGCGATCCAACGCCCACATGACGGAGCCATCGGCACGCAACATGCGATGCTCACTCTCAAACAGACCTTCGTCCCCTAGAGCGCGGGCGATCGCTGCGCTGACGTGTTCACGGTCGTCGGGGTGCACACACTCCACAAATATGCTGACATCGTGCTCCAAGAAGCTGTCGCTGAGTCCGAGCAGGTCGCACCAGTGTTTGTTGTGGTTCACGTGGCCGGTCGCGATGTTCCAGTCCCAGATGCCGTCGCGCGTGCCTTCGAGCGCGTAGGTCAGACGCTGCTCGATTTCGCGGCGCTGACGTTCCGCCTCACGCCGCTCGGTCACGTCGTGGATGATCGAGTGCAGCAACTCCCGCGACCCCGACACGATCCGGCTTGACGACACATCCACCCAACGCAGGCTGCCGTCGGCACGGCGATGGTTGAATTCAAAGCGCCTTCCATTCTCTTGCGTCACCGTAGCCATGGCCTGTTGCAGCTGGGCGGGCGACGTCACGTTGATGTCGGCGATGTTCATGGCCTGCAGCTGCCGCTGCGAGTAGCCGTAGAACGCCACTGCCGAATGGTTGGCGTCGACGATCGCCCCATCCGTCGGGTCGATGAGCAGCATAGCCGAAGAGCTATTGGCAAATTGGCTGCGGTACGACTCAGCCGTGGCCCGCAACTCGTCGGTGCCTTCGCGCACCAGTCGCTCAAGCTCTTCGCGTCGCCTTTGCGCAGCCATCACGCTAATGAGCAACCCGGCCGTCAGCAGCAGGCCAGCCACCAATACGACCACATCAACATGGCCGCCGTGTTGGCTAACGAACTGCGGCCCGGCGTACGCGGTGACCCAAAACGCCTTGCCGAACGCCAATACCGGTCGCCCAAAAGTGACCTCTCGGCTGGGCGGGGTGCCCGCAAGCCACGAACTAGCAAGGACTTGCTGCGCAGCTGCGGGGTGGAGTAAGCCTACCTGCAACTGAAGCACACCGTCGGGGGCCACGGCCCGCAGCAGCGCGTCCATGCGCATCACCGCGACCGCAAAGCCGCGCAATTTGTCGGGCGCAGCCGAATCAAAGACGGGGCGCAAGAACAGCATGGTGCTTTGACCCTTGCGGTCCTGCATTAGGGTGATGGGCTCGCTGGCACTGGGCAGGCGGGTCGCCAAAGCCTCGCGAATCGCCGCTGCCCGCACAGCTTCGGAGCCCAAGTCAAACCCCACGGCCTTTTCGTTGCCTGCGACTGGCAGTACCAGCGCTACGGGATAGTAGTTGCTGCGCGGTGTTACGGCGGTGGGGTTGTCACCGTTCGCCCGCTCCCAGACTGAAAACCTTGGATCGCCATCGGCGCGCATTTGCGCTACAAAAGCATCGAGTTGCGAGGCATCTACGTTGGGCGCCCACTCCCACGCCGCCACGCTTTGCGTCTGAAGGTAGGCAGCAAATGCTTGAAAACGTGCATAATTCGTGTTGGTGCTTGTCTCAAAAAACCGCCCAAGCGCCTCGAGCTGCAGTTCCTGCATATTGACCAGCTGCCGCTCGACCGCCGCGATGCGGCTTGAAGCCAGTTGCTCAAAGGCCTTTTGCCGGTCCTCGCGCTCGTTCGTGTGGGCGCTCCACGTGGCCGCACCCGTCAGCGCAACACCTAAGGCCAAAAGCGCCAAGACTTCGATGCGACGGGTCCACGCGGGCAGAGGCGCGCTGGCGCGGTTGCGGCGCTCGGCGGCGATCAGGACGGCGAACAGCAGCACAAGCAGCAGCGCGATCCCTAGTGGCACTGCCAGCACGTCGACTGTGTGGCACTGCGCAGCCGCATCGGTGTTGACGGCGACGCGCAGCGCCAGGCGCATCCCTTCAGGCTGCAATGCGTCCCGTGTCGCCTCAAGCGGAACGGCGACCGCAAGCCACGTTGCACCGTTGTCTTCGCCTTCGGCCTCCGCGCTCGAATTCGTGGTAAACGCGCCCTGCAGCAGTGGGTCCGCCGCAAGCGCCTCAGCGGTTGGCCGTGCCGCGCCCGTCTCGGTGGCCGCTACCAGCACGAATTGATGGTATTGGCGTGCGCCGACCACGCGCAGTGACCGGCAGCCCGCTGTGTTGCTGCACACGGCCGAGAGTTGGTTCTGCAGGCGCAGGTGGTGGGCCGAGGTGGGGTGCCCCGCGTCGGCCGCTGCGAAGGTTGCGAGAACAGGCTGGATAGATTGCGCAAGCCTTTCAGCGGTCTGTCGGGTCTCGTTGCTAAGCTGGCTGCGCCAACTCGCCATACCCCACACCAAGTTGGCTGCTCCCAAGAGCACAAGGCCTGCAACGACCCACCACGCCAAGCGAAAGCGCCTGCCCCCAGCCGTGGCGAGATCACCCTTTTCGGCAGCAATTGTGCCGACCGGGCCCGCAGTATCGGACAAGTTTATTGCGGATTTGCCATCTGCCGGTCGCATGCGATCGATCCTACCCTAAGCTCTGTGGTGCGGTGGCTACACCGCTCCGACGCTGGCCAGTCTGCCGCCAAATCCGGTCATTAGCAATCGATTCAAGCTAGCCAGCGTGCGCGTCGCCAGCATCTGACTAGCCGAGCAAGGCGCCAACTTGCGGTTGTGGCTAACCGCGCAAGCACCCAAGGCGAGTGGGTGGGGACCGGCGCCGGGCCTATGCGGGTCGCTCGATCACGCCGTCCGGTCGTTTAGCAAAGTGTTTCAGTTCGTTGCCGTGAACAGGGTCGTTGCGCGGCCAAGGCCAACTGCCAAACTGGGTACGTTGGTAGTCGCGGATCGCTTGCACGATTTCTTGGCGCGAATTCATGACGAAAGGCCCGTGCTGCACCACCGGCTCGCCGATGGGGCGCCCTTGCAATAGCACCAACTCGGCACCCGCCGGGCCGGCCTGGAGTACCGCAGGTTGGTCGGCTTGGATACGCACCGCCTGTCGCTCGGCGATGGTGCGCGGACCGATACGCAAGTCCTTGCCTTCAAACAGATAGAGCGTGCGATTGCTACCTATCTGCGCCGGTGGCACGGTCCAAGTCGCCCCGGGCTGCAACGTGATCGTCCAGATCGCTACATCGTTGCCGGGCTGCGAAGCCCAGGAGTCTGGAGGGGGCGCAAGCGCGTGTAAGTGCTCGAGTGATCCTGCAATTACCCGTACATGGGTCTCATGGCCGGCGGCATCTGCAAAGGTCTGCTGCGGAATTTGGTCCGCCCAAAACATGGTGAAATAGGGGGCAACCATCTTGCGGCGCGCCGGCAGGTTCAGCCACACCTGGAACAACTCGCCGTGATTGGGCTGATCCTGATGCAAAAGTGGAAACATCTCGGCATGTTGAATGCCTTCCCCCGCTGTCAGCCACTGCACGTCGCCTTCGCCATAGCGGGCCGCCGCGCCCAGCGAGTCCGCGTGATCGACCAGGCCTTTGCGCGTGATTGTCACGGTCTCAAAGCCCCGATGCGGGTGTTGCGGAAAGCCGGGCACCACCTGCCCGTGGTACATGCTCCAGCCGTCTTTGCCGCTGAAGTCTTGGCCCACCGCTCGACCACTTAGCCGTTCGCGCGCCGGACCCAAGTCACTCTGGCCAGCAGGGTATAAGTCGTTGTGATGCATACAGAAAAGAAATGGGTCGAAGGTTTGCCACGGTGTAGTGAGGGGGGCCACCGCGAGTACGGGGTCAATTGTGGCGGGAGGTGCTAAAGATGTGGCGGATTGTGAAGTTTTCATCGCGGGCTCCTTGGCGCAGGTGGTACGGGTGCAGGCCGCAGCCACTACGGGCAGGGCGGCCAGTTGGCCTAGGGCTTGGCGGCGCGAGACGTTGGACATGCGGACCTAGCTGCGGCGCCGACATCACCCGGCGATGGGACTAAGATAGCGGACGCGGCCGCGGCGTCGATAGCGCAAGAACGCAAACATTGTTTACCCACAAGGACAATCGTGCGGTGGCGATCGCCTGGCCCCTGGTTCGGCGACGCTGGTTGCGGTACGCTTTGCCCACCAACGAGGGAGTCGCCGGCATGTTTAACGATAGAAAGACCTCAAGCACTTACGGCGCCATGGCGGTCCTTGTGGCCTCGCTGCTCGGCTGCGGCTCTAGCGCGGCTTCGGCCGGCGTCGACGCGTCGAACCTGACGTTTGACAGCAGTATCAACGATGTTGCTGTGTCAGATGGCAAGGCCGTCGATGCGGCGACGGATGCGAGCGCAAGCGGCGGTGTTGATGCGGCAGCCGACGCCAAGGACAGCGTCGATTCTGCGGTTGGCAGCGACGCGGTCGACACATCGGGGGGCGCGGATGCCGCGGACGCCGCCGACGGTGCGGATGCGGATGCGGGTGCCGATGCGGGTGCCGATGCCACTCCGCCCGCAGCCATCGCCTTGGCCGACTTGGCGGCGGCAGTTGCGGTCGAGCTCTGCAAGGCGAACTTCGACACGTGCCCACCCGAAAAGAAGATCCCATACGCGACGCAAGTGGGCTGCGTGGCGGCGGTAGCGGCTGCCGATGCTGCCGATTTTGCCAAGCTCGCCGCGCTGGTCGCTGCAGGTAAGCTCACCTTTGATGGCCAAGCGGCGGCGCAGTGCCTCGCCCTAGCCGCCGAAAGTTGTAGCAATTTTGAGTTGGTAGAAGGTCCTCCGGTGTGCACCAAGGTCTTTGTCGGCAAGTCGACCAGCGGCGCTGCGTGCGGCTACAACGTCGAGTGCGCCTCGGACTACTGCTACACCCCCACCTCGTGCGCGGGCACCTGCAAGAAGCGCGTGCTTTTGGGCGCCAGCTGCTCCGACAAAGACATGTGCGAAGCCGGTGCCGTCTGTTCGGGCGGCGTCTGCGTGGCCAACCTGCTCAAGGGCGCCGGAGCGGCCTGCAACCCGCTGAAATGCAAAGAGGGCCTCTACTGTGCCAATACCGAAAAGTGCACGTCCCTCGTCAAGCTCGGCGGCAGCTGCGACATCGTCGGCGCGTGCGAGCCTGGCGCTCAATGCATCGACAACGGCGCTGGCGGCGTCTGCAAGCCCATGCCCCAAAACGGCGAAGCCTGTGTTCCCGACAGCTTGTCCGACGTTTCGACCCAGTGCGCGACCGGCCTAGTTTGTTTCAACGACGGCAGTCCGGTGGGCATCTGTGCCCCCAAGGTCGCGATCGGCGGCGCGTGCGTCAATAGCAGCCACTGCGGCGGCTGGGATGTGCACTGCATCGGCCCCGCAGGCCAGAAAACCTGCCAGCTCTTGTCGGGAAAGGGCGGACCGTGCCAAACCGGCGACTTGACTCAGGGCGAGTGGGGCGGCTGCCTCGACCCGTACACCTGTGGCAAGGGCGTGTGCATCGACCCGCCGGGGTTGGGCCAGACCTGCGCCGACGACATCCTCAAGGATTGCAGCGACCAGCTGATGTGCAACTACATCACGAGCGTCTGCGAAGCGCTGCCGGGCCCGGGCGAAGTGTGCTACGGCTTGTGCGTCACGGGCTACGACTGCGACTTGGCCAACGAACCCAACGTGTGCAAAGTGGCAACCTGTCAGTAGGTTATGTATTTATCTAAATTCAAGTCGTTGCGCAGCGCAGGCTCCACGGCAAACTCGGCTACTTCTTAGCCGGCGGCGCCACCCTGGTGCAGGCGGGCTGATGCCCCAGCTTGCACGCGAGCTTCCAAAAATCGACCGCAAGCTCGGGTTCTTTGCGCAGCTCGTAGATATCGGCCACATCCACGCACACAGCCACCTTGCCCGCCTTGCACTTGCGAACCCAAAGCTTCGGCGGCGGCGGCGGCGGCGGCGCGTCGTCCTTGCGATCCACGCCCACTACAATCGGCACCTCGGGCTGGGCGGCCTGCCCGGGCTTACCTTTCTTTTTAGGCAGTTTCTGGGCATCGGCGTCGCGGTCGCCGCGGGTTTGCTGCAGCCCCACCTCGGCGCCACCAGCCAGCCGTGCCAAGCGGTCGAGCGCCGGCGCCACCCGCAGCTGGGCAAATGCGTCGAGGCTCGCGTTGTCGGCAGCCTGGCGGTGGCAGGCTTCGGCGAGCTTGTTGGCACAGCTGACCGCGTCGGCTTCGACCTCGCTCGCGGGCGGCGTTGCCAGGCGGTCGCTCAGTTGCCGGCCCAGGTCGTCGAGCCCTTGCGCCACAGACTGCAGTTGCAGCAGCGCATTTTGCAGCTCCTCGCCACAGCCGTGACCCTTGTTGCGCGCGCCATCGCACGCCTTGCGCTCTTGCGCCGCCGCGCTCACCAGCAGCATCGCTTGCCGCTCGAGCTGGGGCAGTAGCTCGACCAGTTGCTTGCGGCCGCCGGGCTTCAGTTGCGGCCAGCCGTCGGTCAGGGCGGCCTGAGCCGGAGTGCTAGCGAGGCCCAGCCACGCCGCGCTCAGCAGTGCGAGCCGATGCAACAGCTTGAACTGCATGTCAAACGGTCTAGGTTGCCGGAGCATGGTGCATCCTTGCAGCCCGTCGCGGTGGGGCCGTGGCCCGCGACTTTGCGCCGCCGGCCTCCCCTGCGTCAAGGCGTGCCCGCAGTCGGCCGTTTACAATCGTTGACAGATGCGCTGCCCGACGCTAGCGTGACGAAGAGCGCTCCCCCAGGCGCCCGAGGTTCGGCCCTTGGCTGCTGCAATGCCACACCGCTGTACGTTGCTGAGTTTGCGACTGTTCGCGCAACTGCTGGCGTGTTCAGTTGCCGTAGTGCTGCTGATTGCTGGGCCAGCGCAAGCCGACACGGGCTGGCAATTCGTAAAAAGTGGCAATGTTTCTGCATGGAACCGTGGCGATGTGGCCAAGGTTTTGCACGATGCGCAGCGCCTAGGGCTCGATACCATTACGGTGCCGGTGCGGCTCGCGATACCGAGTGCCCATTCTGCCGAGGTGACGGTCGACCCTGCGAGCCTAGCGTTTGCCCAGCAACTCCAGGCCGCGGCGCCGGGTTATCGGCTAATTCTTGAGCCGTATCCATGGATTGCCGGCGGTAACGTGCCCGAGACCGATCTGGCGCCGACCGACCCGCAGGCGTGGTTCGCCGCGTACCAGCGCGCGCTTGTAGGGTTGGCCAAGCCCTTTCACGGCGTCTGGGGATTCTATATCGCCAGTAATCTCGTTCATCTTGAGCAACATACACCCCAATGGCTCGCGCTCGTGCAGGCGCTGCGTCCAGTGTATCCCGGCAAGCTTTTGTACCGTACGCAATGGTGGGTGACCGCCGCGTGGGAGCCGTCGCTGCAAGCGGCCTGGCAAAAGAAGCTTGAAAATCCGCTGTTTGGTGCCGTCGATATCATCGCGATCGCCGCTTACTTCGAGTTGGCCGACCAGGCCGCGCCCACTGCCGCCGACGTGAAAGCCGCGCTGCAGTCGACCACCGTCTATGGGCGCAAGCAAAATGTGCTGGCCGAGATCTTGCAGCTGCAGAAGCGCTGGAACAAGCCGATTTTCTTGGGTGAACTGAGCTGCCCGGCGGTCGATTTTGGCGCGCAGACGCCCTGGGATCCGGCGGCGAGCGACAAGCCCAATCTGCAGATCCAAAAGCATTTGCTTGCGGCGTATCTTGAGAGTATGCCCCACGATCCATCGAAATTCTTAGGTTTTTCTTTGTTTACCATTGCCCACCCCAGCCCGAGTCCCTACGACTTGGCGCCGGCGGCGGCAGAGTACGTGCGGCAGTTTCAGCCGCCGCCGCGGTGAGCCACCATGCCCGCTCTGCTGCCTAGCTCGCCGAAGCGCCCGCGGATTGCGGTGGTACTTGGCACGCGGCCCGAGTACCTCAAGCTGGCGCCCGTAGTGCTCGAGCTGCAGCGGCAGGCCGCGCTCGTCGATACCGTGGTGGTGCTCACCGGTCAGCATCGCGAGCTATTACACGGGCTTCCAGAGCTTTTCGAGCTAGCGGACTGTCGGCAGCTGGGCGTAGCGAACCATCGGCCCGACCTGGCCTCGCTGACGGCGGCGCTGCTCACGGCGCTCGACGAGCAGTTTGCCCGCGAGCCACCACAGGCGGTGGTCGTGCAAGGCGATACCACGACTGCGTTTGTTGCGGCGCTGGCGGCCTTCTACCGGCGCATTCCCGTGGCGCATGTCGAGGCGGGGTTGCGCACCTATCAGCTCGACCAACCCTTCCCCGAAGAGCTAAATCGCCAGCTGGTGGGCCGGGTTGCGACCTGGCACTTTCCGCCGACGCGCCAAGCCGATGCGCACTTGGCGGCCGAAGCCGTGCCGCCCGAGGCCCGCTTGATCACCGGCAATACCATTGTAGATACGCTGCAATTGGTGGTGCGCGACAAGCTGCCACCCGACTATGCCGAGCGTGTGCTGCCTAGCGAAGCGCCCGAGCTCGCGCAAGCCTTGGCGGCGGTGGCCCAGCAGCCGCGGGCGACGCTGGCGCTGCTGACCATCCATCGTCGCGAGAATCAGGGGGTGCAACTAAGCGATTTCTTTCGCATGATTCGGCGGATCGCCGACCGCCATCCGCACTATCACCTGCTGTATCCCTACCACCTGAACCCGGCGGTGCGCCAAGTCGCGCTCGACCTGCTCGCCGACCTGCCCAACGTGCACCTGATGCCGCCGCTGCCGTACCGGGCGATGCTGCATCTGATGGCGCGCGTCGATTTTGCGCTGAGCGATTCGGGCGGGCTGCAAGAGGAGTTGCCCAGTTTTGGTAAGCCGCTGCTGGTCCTGCGCACTTCGACCGAGCGGCCCGAAGTGATTGCCGCCGGTATGGGGCAGCTTGTGGGTATCGAACCCGAACTGGTCGAGCCCGCGATCGAAGAACTGATTGCGGCCGCAAAGGTCGGCAAGACGCCTGGGTGGTACCGCCACGGCGAGAATCCCTTTGGAGATGGCCAAGCTGCGCAGCGTGTGGTGCAACGTTTGCTTCGCGACTTGCTGCAACCGCCGCGGCATCCGGCGCGTGCTCACACCGCCGTTACGGCGGCGATACAGTCGAACGTGCAGAGAAATAATTAGTAATTGTAAGTGGTTCTATAGCGTCAGCGTTGCGCGCAGCATGGGTCCGCCCGCACGATCCGCGTCGCCCCAGCGCCAACTGCCGTGCAGCTCGAGCCAGCGCCGCGGCGCATGGAAGGCATCGCCGTCGAACCACCAGCGCACATTCAGCCCAGGCCCGACCGCGAGCGCGTGCTGCTGCTGCGAGGCGGTATCGTATTCGGCCGCGAGCAAGGCGTGCGGGGTCAGCGTCAGCGCGGGCACGCGCGGTAGCGCCAGCGTCCAACCCAGCCTACCTTCGCCCGCCACCAGCAGCCGCCCCGCCTGTACGAACCACGCCGCCTCGCTAAATACTTGCCACGACGGCCAGTTGCCACCCCCGACCAACACGTCGGTATTCGTGCCGCCCGACCAGCCCAGGCGCACCAGCCAGTCGTCGCTGGCCTGCGTGCCAATGGCTACAAGTTTCTCTAGCGAAATCATCAAGTTCTCGCCCGAAATCGGCTTGTACTTGACGCCGAAGGCCGCCTGCGCCGTGCGCCAACCGATCGCGCCATAGCCGCCATTGCGCAGATTTTCGTATGTCCGCGCAAGCACTTGCAGCACCTGGCCGTTGCGAAAGCCGATGGTCGGCGGCTGCCAAAACGCCTCGACGCCCACTTGCCACACATTGAGCATCCCGGCGTGGAAGGGCGAGCCGATCTGGCCACCGAACTGCCGCTCTAACGTCTCGACCTCGCGGCGGAAACCGTAGGCCTGCTGCACCGCAAACGCATGGTCTTCTGAATCTAGATCGAGGGCAAAGCGGAACCACTTGACCGCCAATGCATTATCGGCGATTCGCTTGGCCGCATACGCCCCGTCGGCAAAGTGGAAGCCGCGCCCAGCACCCAGGGCAAACGCGCGCTCGAACGACAGCGCCGCCGCCTCGTCGTCATGATGACGAATGTGCTTGTACGCCTGATTCAAGTGGTAAAAACCTACGGTGTCGTTCGCGGGCTGTACCACATCGACCATCAATTCCTCTGCCGCCGTCTGTTGTTCGGGCGTGGTGGCCGCCTTTTGCAGGCGCCGCGCCACCGCCAGCGCCGCCGGCCGATTGCGGTCGCCCAGGTACAGCCGCCCCAGCCGCAGCAGCATCGCCGGGTCTTGTGTCTCGCACAGGGGCAGCACCGCGCCAATCGCCGCCCCCAGGTCGCCCACCGCTTCGGCGGCACTTGCAAGCGCTAAGTGCAGGTTGCGGCGCTGCTCCGCCGACCACACGTCGCCGCGCAAGGCCGCCTCAAATGCAGCTTGGGATCGCTTAAACTCGTTGATCTGAAACCAGAAATAGCCAAGCTGCGCCCGTGCTACCGGCTGTTCGGCGAAGCGCCGCTCCAGGGTCTGCGCCAAGCGCTTGGCATCGTCGCGTTGGCCGGCCGCCAGCAGCGCCGCGTGCAGTGCCAACCCGGTCTGCGGTGTGGGCGTCGCGCGCCATTGCCCGCGCAGCTCAGCCTGTTCGGCAGTGGGCGCCGTACTTTGCAGGTCTTCGCCCTGGCTGGCCGTCGCCGCAGTTGGCAGCGTCGCTTGGGCCTGGGCCACGCTTGCCCACAGCAGCAGCGCGGCGCAGCTCGCTAGCCATTTCAAGAGCATACCAGCCATCACGCCTTGCTGTCGTCGAGCAGGTGGGGTGGACTCAGCTCGGCGACCCAGCGCTCGACCTCGTGGTCACAGGCCACCACATAGGCCACCTGCATTCCGCTAGCCGCCCGAATCGCGCGCGTTACCTCGGGTGCCGGTGCCACGGCCACGGCCACGTGCAGCGTATTGTCGGCGCTCACCGCGACCGGCACGACTTGGTGGGCGCGAATCAGCTGCGACATACGCCCCGAAACCTGGCGCATCGGCTGGGTATTTCGTTGGGCGCGCGGCAGTTGCTGCTGCTCGGCGACCGCGTCGGCCAATACCTCGGGAGTCACGTGGCCCTGGTCAATCAGCACCTTGCCCAGGCGTGTCCCGCTTGCGCGGTGTTGAACCAGCGCCGCGTCTAGACCCGCTTCGCTTAAAACACCTTTATCTCTAAGCAGTTGTCCAAGTAGCCGCCGATGCTGGCTGAGCGCCGCGTGGGTCGGAAAGGTGTGCTGGGTCTTGTCCCACAAAATCGGCACGCCACTCCACAGGTGGCGCAGCCACTGCTGCCACGCGCGCGACACGGCAAAGAAATTAATGAAATTATTCACGATCATTCGCGGCAGGGCCAGCAGCCCTTGCTGCATTCCGCAGGCGCGCGTCACGAAGAAGCTGCGCTGCACCATGCGGTTGCCCAGCAGCGCCAGGTTGCACCACAGCAGCGGCTGGATCGGCGTCTGCAGCAGCGCCAAGCGCGGGGCCCACTGCGGCTGCAGCGTCGCCAGCGCGGTCACGGCCCCCAGCAGGCCATAGGCCAGCATCGACGCGGGGGCGGTGAATAACCCCTTGCGATCTCTCATGAACATCCACCGCGTCCAACCGCCGCCGTGCCAGCCGAGCTGTCGCCAGCCCAGCAAAGCAATGCCGATGGTCCAGCGCGTGCGCTGCCGGTAAGCCGCCCGAAATTGCGAGGGAAAATACTCGCATGTCGCCAGCAAACCCGACGCGGTGGCGGGCCGGCGCCAAATACCTTGCGTGGCTGCCTGGGCGCCATCTACCGGCTGATCGGCAAATAGTTGTCGCATAGCAGGCAGTTGCGCCAGGCGGAAACTGAAGTCGTAGTCCTCGGTCAGCGAGTCGGTGTTGAACGGCTGACCATGGTGCTGCACCGACATCGCCGCCAACGCCCGCCGACTGTAGCATAATGCCACACCTGCGCCCGGCACCGTGTTCGTCAGCCACTGCCGCACCGGCAGGTCCTTTTGGTGCATCTCAGCAAAATCATCAAGATAACAGCCGCCCACCCAGCTATGCCACGGCAGCTCGAGCGACATCACCGGCAGCTGAATCAGATCGGCTTGGGCCAAATGGCGATTGCAATACAGTAGTTCGAGCGGATGCACTACATCTTCGCAGTCGTGCATCACCGTGCCCACAAACTGCATGCCGTGGTGGCGCTCGTACTCGGCGACTTCGCGCAAAATCCAGTTCAGGCAGTCGGCCTTGCAGGTTGGACCATCGCGATCGACACGGGCGCGCACCACGCGCAGCGGATCGGCGCGGACCATCGCCTCGACCTGCGCCGTGGTGGCCGGGTCGTTGCGGTAGGTGCCGATGAACACCACGTAGTTGGCATAATCCAGTGTTCGCAGGGTGTTGGCAGCCATCGAGGCGATGACCTCGGCCTCGTGCCAAGCCGGCACCAGCACAGCGATGGGGCGCTGCGGCGTTTCGCGAAGACTGGCTAGATCAAGGGGCGTAGGCCGCGGCAGCCACCGCAGCCGGCGCAGCAGCTGGCGCCCCCAATAGAGGGCATCGATCAGCAAATCGTCGATACCGCTAAGGAAAATTGCCCAAGCTAGCGCCCATGTCAGGCCATTCAGCAGCGCAACGGCTGTGGGGTCGGCCACCAGTGCGGCCATCGTGTCAGGCATGGCACGCAACTTGGCTAAGCCGTGGTCGGCCTACAACAGCTGCGCTATAGGGCGCTGGGGGCAACAAAGGCATAACCTGCCGACTTTACACCCTGCACCGTGGCTTTCAGCTCGCTGAGTGGGTAGTACGGGTGGAAGAAGAAGCTGGCCGTGCCATCGCGCACCACAAGATTTTTCTGCGCAGTGGCGATCAGGTCGGCGGCCAAGCGCGGCGGGTGGTTGTTGTAGGCCTCGGGCTCGTAATTGCCTAAGTTTTCGGGAAGAACCTTGTAGCCGTAGACGTCGGTTACCGTGTACGGGTAGTACAAGCCCATGGTGTGGCCAAGGTTCTCGGCATTGAGGCCAAACGCGCCACTGAAGTACAGGCCGCGGTGGTATACCGTGTTGAATTTGCTGCGGATTGCCTTTGAATCGGTAGGCGTGCCGGCGTAGTGCGGAAACTCGAAGATGGTCGGTGCCACAAAACCCGCGGCAGCTACTTCGCTTTGGCCTGTGGTGACCCGCCCTAGGGCATAGGCCGCCGAGTCGCCCGCCACCGCACCGTCGTAAATTACGTTGTTCGTGGCGTCGACATGGCTGGCAAAGAACTCGAAGTCGTCGGCACTGACCCCTGAGTATGGGTTGTATTTGTTGCTGAATTGGTGTGTGTAGCCGTGCAGCACCAGTGTGCCGCCGTGGCTGCTCGCGTAGGCGATCGCCGCTTGCATTTGCGGACGGTCCTTCCACTTCAGCGTCTGCGCCTTACCGCCGTTGTAATAGCCCAGCGGGTCGGTATAGACCGGGATCAGCGCCACGGAGAAGGGTACGCCCGCGCCGTAGAGATAGTCGACAATAGCCTTAAACGCCACGGGATCTTCGGCCGGGCTCACGTCTTCGAGCCGCACCAGCGCGCGGTGGCGGACGGCGGTGCTCGGTGCGAGCGCGTCGAAAAGCAGATCGCAAAACGCCAAGTAGCGGTCGTTGGGCCCAATGTAGGCGAACGGAATCTCGGTGAAATAGGTCAAATTCTTGCTGCGCACGGCCCAGGGCAGGGTGGCGCCGGTCGACTTCTGCGCGGTCGCCAGCGTGGTCACCTTGCTGGGGTCGAGGTTCGAAAACGTCATCAAACCGCCGCCATTTAGGGCGTCGCGGGTAAGGGCCACGCCCTTGTACGTGACCGTGGTCGCGGTGGCGGTGTCGAAAAGGTACGGGTTGTAACCGTAGGTGGTCACAAAACTAGTCGAGCGATTGGCGAGTTGCCAGATGTTGTCGTACATCCAGATGACTTGCGTGGTGGCGGTGCTCTTTAGCACATCGTCTAAGAAGCCGACCGGCAGGGGCTCGTTGTAGGTGGAGCCGACGTAGATAACCGCTTTGTACTTGACCAGATCGCCTACGGCGTAGCTCGCCACGGGCTTGCTGGTGACCGGGCCAAAGTGGCTGGCCAGCGTGACGGCAGCGATGCCATATAGCTCGCCGAGCCAGCCGTAAGGTCCTGTTTTATCGTAGAGAACCAGCGCGCCCGCTGCCGTGGTCGTAACCGTGCCCTTATGGTCTAGCGGCGGCAACTCGGCAGGCCGGTTGTCTTGGCCGCGCTCTTGCGGCACTGGACCAACGTAGCTGGGATAGGGGTTGAGCGCTTCGCTCGGGTGGTGCCCCTCGAACGGCAAGGCTTTGCCGGCACGGGGGATGGTGGCGCTGTTGCTCACCGCGACCGGGCCAGCGTCTTGCACGCCGCACGCCGTAGCGGCCAACAGCAGCCCCACGAGCAGCAGACGATGGATGCTAACACGCAAAATAGCTAGATATGGCAGCGGGTTGGGCACAGCGACCTCCGCAGGTTGCTTTGCCGCAGCGAGGGCCGCCAAGTGGGCGGAACAACGTGCGACACAGCCGTGACCGTACACCCCGACTCGCCGCGCCGCAAGCTACATTTGTACATATTCGGCGGCTTTGGGCCTGCGGTGGTTAGCGCTTAATGCCTTCGCGCGCCATCGCGGCGGCCACACTCGGCCGCACCCGCAGCAAGTCGTGGTACCGCTCGAGCTGGGGCCAGCGACTGCGGTCGATCTTGACCAGCGGCAGCCAGCGCAGCACGGTAAACAAGTACGCGTCGGCAATGCTAAAACGGTCGCCTATCACAAAGTCGTGGCCTGCCAACTGGGTGTCGAGCCAACCGAGGCGGCGTTCGAGCTGGGTGGCGACCAGGGTGCGCGCCTCGTCGGTGGCGCTGCGATTGAAAAGTACCCAAAATGCTTTATGAAACTCGGTGGCGATGATGCTGAGCCAGCGCAACAGGATGTAGCGCGTGTCGCTGCCCGCCGCGGGAGAAAGACCCAAATCTGGGCGCAAATCGGCAAGATACTGGGCAATTACTGAAACTTCGCTCAGCTCTAGGCCGTTGTCGGCGACCAAGAAGGGCACATAACCGAGCGAGTGGACGGCAAAAAAGTCGTCGCCAGCGGCAGTGGTCTTGGTTGCGAGGTCGGTCTTGTGCAATTCGAGATCGAGGCCCAACTCTGTGGCGACAATGTGCGGACAGAGCGAGCAAGCACCCGGAGAGTAATAGAGTTTCATAGCCTTCCTTTGCGCATCGTGATCATGAATGGTCGCTCGCTCGGCCGTCGCGCCGGCCCCTTGCAGCCTGCCGCCGTGCTGCCATGCTGTGTGCGCCGCCGACGATGGCGGCCTTTCGCGAGCGCGCCATGACCCACTCTTTAGCCGGAACCCGCCCAGCTGCCCAAGACCTTGTCACACAAGCCGATATGCAGCAACGCTATTTTAGTCAGCCACCCGAGTTGGCGCCTATCAAGAACGGGACGAGTGGCCACCGCGGCCAGACCGGTGCGGGCTTTTGCGAGGCGCATGTGGCCGCCATGACGCAGGCGCTGTGCGATATCCGCAAGCAGCGCGGTACGTTTGGCCCCGATCTGGCCGACCTGCCGGCCGCGGCGCCCGGGCCGATCTACCTGGGCAAAGATGTGCGCTTTACAAGCGATTTCGCCCTGCAGACTGCGGCCGAGGTGTTTGCCGGCAATGGCTTTGAGGTGCGGGTACAGCGCGATGGGCGATCGACGCCGACGCCAGTGATTTCACATGCGATTTTGGCGGCCCAAGCTCGCGGCGAAAATGCGGAGGGCGCCGTGGTGACCGCCTCGCACAATCCGCCCGACGACGCCGGCTACAAAAGCAACGGTCGCGATGGCGGGCCCAACACGCGCACGGCGGCGATCGACGAGTGCGCCAATCTTTTGCTGCACGACTCTAGTGCGATCAAGCGCTTGGACTGGCAGGCCGGCGTGCGCCAGGGTCGCATTGTCGAGGTCGATCTGCAGGGGCCCTATGTCGAAGACCTGCAGAATGTTATCGATTTTAGCGTGTTCAAGGGTGCTCGTTTTGCCGCTACGCCGCTCGGTGGCTCGGCCCACGGCTACTACGAGGCGGTCGCCGCGCGCTATGGTCTTAATCTTACAGTAGTTCAGCCCGATCCCGACCCGGCGAGCGCGACCCGCACCTACGACTGGGACGGCAAGCTGCGCGGCGACCCCAGCTCGCCTTGGGTGATGGCCGCCGTAGCGGGGCTGCGCGAGAAGTGCGGCGTGCCGTTCTTGGGCGCCAACGACAACGATGCCGACCGCTTTGGCGGCGAGGATAGCTGCGGAGTCCTGAACCCGAATCAGGTGTTATGTGTTCTCTTTGACCAGCTGTGCCGAATTCGCTCGTGGGACACGGCGCGCGAAATCGGTCGCACCATCGGCACCAGCCACCTGATCGACCGCATCGCCGCCGAGCATGGCCGGGGCGTGCACGAGGTTGACGTTGGTTTTAAGTGGTATGTTCAGGGGTTGCGTAACGGTCGCTATGTGATGGCGGGCGAAGAAAGCGCGGGCCTCAGCCTGCCGCGCCGCGATGGCCGCACCTGGGTGACGGAAAAAGATGGTATCGCCGCAGTGCTGTTGATCATGGAGGTAATCGCACGAACAGGTAAGGATATTGGCACGTTGTATGGCGATCTGACCGCCCGGCACGGCCCGCACGCCTACGAGCGCGTCGACACGCCGGCCAGCGCCACACGCAAGGCCCGGCTCGGCTGGTTGGCTAGGAATCCTAGCGAAGTTGAGAGCTTGCTTGCCGGTAAGCGCATTGCTGGGCAGGCGATCGAGCGCGTGCGGGTGGGCGACGGCGTCAAGGTGGTGCTGCAGTCGGGCACCTGGGTGCTGAAGCGCGCGTCGGGCACCGAAGATATCATCAAGGATTACCGCGAGGTTTGTGGCGACAGCTTAGAGCAGGCCCGGCTGGCCTCGCAAGAGCTTGATCAGTTGCTCGGCTTGAATTTGGGCTAGCGCAGGCGTTCCGCGTCGCGATTTCGGCCGATTGGGCTGGCTTTGTCACAGTCGCGTCGCGCGGGGCTTCCGGCCACACTGCAAAACCGCATAAGATCGCGGCATGTGTCGCCGGCTCGCGCCAAATCTCGACATGTTCACAGGGGTTACCGAACGTTCACGCGCACTAGCAGCGCACGCCGCCCGACGGCACGCCGGCCTTAGCCGGTGAATCGCGGGCGCCGTCGGCACGTTGCAGGTGCAAGAGCGGACAGCAGAGGCGCTGGCCCAGCTCGAGTGAGGCAGACGTTTGGACAGCGCGCGAGCGGGCTGCTGATGTGCCGACGACAAGGGGGCAGGGTGCCTGCCGAATCGCCGGAGGAGGATAGAAAAATGAAGAAGTTCGTGATGTTCCTGGCGATTGGCGGTATGTTGGTTGGCGCGGGCATGGCCATGGCTGATGCCCCGGCTGCTCCGGCCGCTCCCGTTCCGTGCACCCGCACCAAGTTCGAGACCAAGACGGCGGAAGACGCCTGCAAGAAGGGCGGCCAGGAAGAGGCCAAGAAGGCGTTCAAGGCCTGGTTGACCGAGGCCAAGGCCAAGGACGCCACCCTGACCTGCAAGACCTGCCACGCCAACATGGCCCCCAAGTTCGACCTGAACCCCGACGCCCTGAAGAAGTTCAAGGACCTGGGCGGCAAGTAAGCCCGACCGGACCTGAGGGCAGCTTCGACTGCCAGCCGCAACCCTGGGCGCTGTAAAGTGCCTGGGGTTGTGGCGTTTTATGGCAACGTGATACTCCGCCGCGCAGCTGAGCTATGCTGGTGCCGTGTGCCGCCCGTTGAGCGGCCGAGCAGGGCAGCAATGGCCGACCGCGCTACGGCGAGTGCGACAGATCTGAGCAAATTTACCAAACATATCATTGGCCACGACCTTGAGCTCGCCACTCCGTACGGGCGGCCTCGGCTGCTGTATGCGGACTGGACGGCGAGCGGGCGTTTATATGCACCGATTGAGCGGCAACTGACCGAGAACATTGGTCCTTGGCTAGGCAATACCCATAGCGAGGCGTCGGCGACGGGGCAGGCCATGACCCTCGCCTACCACCGCGCCCACGCGGTCTTAAAGGCGCATGTGCGGGCGAGTGACGACGATTTGATCCTGACGGTGGGCTCGGGGATGACCGGTGCGGTGAACAAGCTGCAGCGGCTGCTGGGTCTAAAAGCCCCTGAAGGTCTGCGGCGTTATATCACGATGCCGGCGGAACAGCGGCCGGTGGTCTTCGTCACGCACATGGAGCATCACAGCAACCACACGAGCTGGTACGAGACACTGGCCGATGTGGAGGTCATCGAACCCGATGCAACAGGGCAGGTCAGCGTGGCGGCGCTAGAGCTTTTGTTGGCCCAGTACCGCGAGCGTCCAGTAAAAATCGGTTCGTTTACAGCATGTTCAAATGTTACGGGCGTACATAGTCCGTACCATCAGCTGGCGGCGGCGATGCATCGGGCGGGTGGCGTGGCGTTTGTCGACTTTGCGGCCTCGGCGCCCTATGTGACGATCAATATGCACCCCGACGACCCTGAACAGCGCTTGGACGCAGTGCTTTTTTCGCCGCACAAGTTTCTGGGTGGGCCGGGATCGGCGGGCGTGCTGGTGTTTCATAAGTCGCTGTATCAGAACACGGTTCCCGATGAGTCGGGCGGCGGCACAGTGGCGTGGACCAATCCGTGGGGTGGCTACGCGTTCTTGCCCGACATTGAGGCGCGCGAAGATGCTGGAACGCCTGGCTTTTTGCAGACCATCCGCGCAGCCATGGCGGTACAGCTCAAGGAGCGTATGGGGGTGGCGGCGATGCAGCAGCGGGAACAGGTGCTGACCGAGCGCATGTTCGCGGGGCTGACGGGCATCGCGCGGCTGCACCTGCTGGCACCGGCGCTACGGGAACGGCTTCCGATTTTTTCGTTCTATATCGATGGCTTGCACTATAATCTGGTGGTGCGGCTGCTGAGCGACCGTTTTGGCGTGCAGGCGCGCGGCGGTTGCTCGTGCGCGGGTACCTATGGCCACTACCTTTTGCATGTTGACCCCGAGCGATCGCAGCGGATCACTACGGGCATCGACCACGGCGACTTGTCTGAAAAGCCAGGCTGGGTGCGGGTTTCGCTGCATCCGACCACCACCGATGCCGAGGTTGAGGTGTGTCTAGCGGCGATCGCAGCGGTGGCCGAGCATGGCCAAGCGTGGGCGGCCGATTACCGGTACGATGGCCATATCAACGAGTACCAGCATGTTTCTGGGTACTTTGGCCCCGACGTGGCGGCGTGGTTCGACCCAGAGGCGTGGTAGGCGCGGTGGCCCGCTACTTCTTGGCGGCGCGAATTGGCGCGGGTGTGGCGGCGGGTGCGTCAGAAGGGCTCGCTTCAGCTTGCTCTTGTGCCAAATTGGCACGCTCGGGGCGCGGATCTGGGCCCAGGGCGCTCCACAAGCTGGCCAAAAGACCGCATACTGCGAGGCTAACTGGGATAAAAAGCCAACGATTATTGATGGGTTGCATGGGCTTGCTCGACCTTGGCGCTTGCGGCGCAGCCCGCCCCGGTACAGAGCGGCACATGCACTAGGTGCGAAAACCGTGCCAGCGCGCGGGCCTGGCCTGACATCGCTGTCATGTTCACGAACAGGCTGAAATTATTCCGAAGCTATTTTGCGGGCGGACCGGCAGGACCCCAGCCGAGCGGCAGGATGTGGTCGCCCACGTACAGGTTGCGCATCAAGTCGGACGTACGCTGGGCCTCTCCGGCCATGGCACTGGCGGTAGCGTCGACCGGCAACGGCTGTGCCTCGCGGGGATCTGTAATCCGATCATAGAGTTTAATCTGACTGGGGTCGGTCGCGTGGCCCTCTTCGGCCAGCACGCGAAGGCGGCCGCGCTCGAGCCCCATGTGGGATTCTTTGTACGAAAGCGCAGTTCCGTTGCCCTGGCGCACAAGCGAGCGGCCCACCCAAGCCCCCGAGGGGTCGATACCGGCCAGGTCGAGTAGCGTGGGCGCCAAGTCGACATGGGTCGCGGGTTGCATCTGCAAAATTCCGCGATAAGGCTGCAAAAGCGGGTGGTTACCAGCCAACACCAACGGCACGGAGGTCGACTCGATGTGCACGCTCTGGTGCAAATACCACACACCGTGCTCGCCCAGCGGATAGCCGTGATCGCCCGTGACCACCACCACCGTATGGGCGAACCATGGCTGTTTCTCGATATGAGCCAGCAGCTTAGCCACCGACGCGTCGGCATAGCCCATGGTGTCGCGCATGCGCTCGGGCCACGACTCGTCGCCCGTCTTGGGCACGCCGGCTACGCGCTCGAAGCCAAAATGGTTGGTGCGTGTGGTCACGGCGACGAAGAAGGGCTTGTCGTTGGGCGTGCGCTCCGTAAGCCATTTGCCTACATATGCAAGGAGCTGCGCGTCTTCTTCGCGGCTGCGATCGTAGTGCACCTCGCTGTACCACTGGCGCAACCAGACGTTCTGATTGTCGAAAGCCGGGTCGAAGGCCGAAAAGAAGTGCGTGTCGTAGCCGTGGGCACCCAGCACCGCAGGCAGCGACGGCAGCCGGGCCAGGGTGAACTGCGTCGCCACCTGATTCAGCGTGCACGCCCACAGGCCCGTGTGGATGGCCATGAACGCGCCGATGGTGGGCAAGGCGGCGGCTTGGGCGCGACCCTGTGCAACACCTTGTTTGGCAAGTAGATCGACGGTGGGCGACCACGACTTGGCGCCGGGAATGTGGCCGACCGACATGCCGCGATGCGACTCGAGCACTAAGACCAAGAAATTCCAGGGCTCTGCATCCATGCCGCTGCAGTCTTGGTCGATGCCATCGCCGGGCACATCGGTGGCACCTGGGTGCACATCGGCGCGGGTATCGTCGCAGTCGTCGCGCAGAGGTGAGCCGTCGCGGTCGGCATCCGCCGCACAGTCTATGCCTGCAACACCTTGTAAACAAGCGCGATGTGGGGTTAGGTGTAGTAGCGGTGTGGCCGCATCGGCAAATACACTGGCATCGCCCGGGTGGCCAGCGCGCCAGCGCGCTTGGTGGTCGGCAATCGCGGAAGTGCGCGTCGCTGCATCGAGTTCGGCGTAGTGGGCCGATCCGACGAGGCCGGGCACGAGGGCTGCCACTGCCGAGACCTTCCAGGTGGCGCCCGACCAGGCCCAGGTGAAGATCTTGCCGGCGCCCGCCACCGCCAAAAACACAAGCAGAGCGCGAACATGCAACCCCGTCTGCCGCCACCAGCGCCACTGCCACGCCCACTGCGCCAGCGGCGCGACAAAGAGCAGCGCCGCGCCCAAGAACGGCACGCCGGCATCTTGCGAGAGTAGCCGCGGCAGCTCGCGCACCAACTGCGGGCCGCCGTAGGTCTGAATCAGCGTCGGCTGCAAGTGGGTGCCCACAAAGCGCATGGTCTCAAAGTCAATTTGCCCAAGGGCAAGCAAGCCAGCCGTGGCCAGCCCGACCACTGCCGCCACTAGGGCGCCCAAGCGCGTGCGCCACAGCTCGGGAAGCCAACCAAGCAGAAAAGCCAGCGGAAGCAGCCACAACAGCCCCGCCACCGTCGCCGTCGAGTCGTACGAGATGCTGTGGAATAGGTACCAGTCGACCTTGCCGACCATCGGGTGGCCGAACGGATCGGGGCGGAGCAGCCAGAACGCCCGCAGCATCGCCAATACGGCCAGGTGCACGGCGACGAGCGTGCCCCAAGCGGCCCAAAGGCGCAGGCCGTGACTGCCGGGGTCTCGCAGGGCATTGAAAATCCGACGAACCATGGGAACAGGCACCTCCGCGCGCGGCAGGCTAGTCGGCGAGTGCGGGCCGGTCAAGCGCAGCGAGCGGCGGCATTAGTTGCAGAGGGCGGTGATCGCGTCTACAGCCATGCCCGGGCCGTTATTGAGGCCGCCGTCTTTGGTTTGCGCCGAGACCGCGAACGGGATCGTCGTTCCCCACCACGACGCGGGCACGCCGGTGGCCGTGAACTGCACCCAGCCCTTGGCCTTGCCGTCGCCAGCGGTGCGGTTGACCATCTCTTGGCCGTTGATCTGAATCGAGAGCACGTCGTAGGTGCCGTATTCGGACGGGTCGGGCGTGTAGTAGTAGTAGAACTGCAGGTTGGTCGTACCGTAGGGAATTAGTAAGTTTTTCGAAGTGACCGCGGCGCTGGTCGAGGTGGGGTAGCTGCTGACCCCGTCGCCATAGGCCAGGCCCAAGCCGCCACCCTTGCCGGCCCAGCTGAGTAGGCCCCAACCGGGTCCGAGCGTCCAGCCAGGGGCGCCGCTGTCAAAGCTTTCGAGTACAGTGGGTTGGCATGTGTTGCACAGGTCGCTGCCGTTGCAATCTTCGTCTTTGCTGTTGCACTGCACCTCGGTGGCGCCGGGGTGGGCGGTGTTGTCGCTATCGTTGCAGTCGCCCGCCTTGGTGGCGGTGAAGGGGCTGACCGGGCCACACGCGGTGATCGGCGAGCCGATGCCATAGCCATCCCCGTCAGCATCCATGTAATATTGCGCAGTTCCGCCGGTTTCGTCGGTCTTGCCATTGCAGTCGTCGTCGACGGTGTTGCAGACCTCGCTAGCTCCCGGGTGGATGCCCGCAGCCTGGTCGTTGCAGTCGCCGCCCTTGGTTGCCGTAAACGGTGCTTTGGCCGCGCACAGGCACTGCGACAGAACGCTGCTGCCGTAGTCGTCGCTGTCGCCGTCGGCAAAGTAGTTCGCGCAACCGGTCGTGCCGGCAGGATCGACGCTGCCGTCGCAGTTGTCGTCTTTGCCGTCGCAAACTTCGGCCGCGCCGGGGTAAATGGCCTTGTCGGCGTCTTTGCAATCGCCTGCCACGGCTGTCGTGTACGAGTCCGAGGGGCCGCACAGGCACTTGGGCGCGGCAAGGGCAGTGCCGTAGCCGTCGGTATCGCCGTCGAAGTAGAAGGTGGAGCAGCCGCTAGCGCCCGCCGGGTCGGTCAAGCCGTCGCAGTTGTTGTCGAGCGTGTCGCAGACTTCGGCGGCGGCGGGGTTGGCGCTGGCCGACGCGTCGTTGCAGTCGCCGCCTAAGCTGGCGGTGTAGGGAAAAGCCTCTTTGCACAAGCACTTAACGGAGCCCGTGACGCCGTAGCCATCTTTGTCTTCGTCGAGCAAGTACTTGCTGCAGCCGGTGGCGCCGTCTTCGTCGGTCACGCCGTCGCAGTCGTTGTCGATGCCGTCGCAGAACTCGTTGGCCCCTGGGCTGACTTGGTTGTTGCCGTCGTTGCAGTCGCCGCCCTTTTGGGTCGAATAGGGCACGAACGGTTCGCAAAGACAGCTGCCACTGCCGACAACGCCAAAACTATCGCCGTCTTTGTCGATGTACCAGGTCTGGCAGCCTACCGCGCCGGGCTCGTCGGTCTTGCCGTTGCAGTTGTTGTCTAGGTTGTCGCAGACCTCGCTGGCGCCGGGCTTGACCGAGGCCTTGCTGTCGTCGCAATCGCCGCCGGTAAGGGCCGTAAAGCTGCCTGCGGGCGAGCATAAACACTGTGTCGACGCGCCCACGCCTGCGCCATCGCCGTCGCTGTCGGCAAAGTAGGTGGTGCAGCCGTCGGCTCCCGACTCATCGGTGCCGCCTTTGCAGTCATCGTCTTTGCCATTGCAGACTTCGACGGCTCCGGGCGAAATCGCGGGGTCGCCGGGGGCGCAGTCGCCGCCCAATTCGACTTGATACGTGCCCTGTTTGCCGCAGAGGCAGGCATGGTCGGCCGCGCCGTAGCCGTCGCCGTCGGGGTCGGTGTAGTAGAGCTTGCAGCCGGCGGCGCCCTCTTCGTCGATCTGGCCGTTGCAGTCGTCGTCTTTCGCGTTGCCGCATTGCTCACCTGCGCTGGGGCTGATCTGGGCAGTGCTGTCGTCGCAATCTTTGTTGTTTAGCGAGGTTATGCTCCCTGTGGCCTGGCACAGACATTGCACGGTGCCAAAGCCGAAGCCGTCCTGGTCCGCGTCGTTGTAGAACGGCTGGCAGCCCGCTGTCCCCGGTTGGTCGGGGGTGCCGTCGCAGTCGTCGTCGATGCCATTGCAAGTCTCGGCCGCACCAGGGAAAACGCTGGCATTGGTCGGCGAGCAGTCTCCGGCATTGGCAATACCATCGCCGTCGATATCGGGGTCGATGCAGTCGACGAGGCCGTCGCCGTCGATGTCGCTGGTCGTGCCAAAGTCCGTGATGCCGTCGCAGTCATCGTCTTTGCCATTGCAGACTTCGGTGGCGGCGCTGTGGATGCTGGGGTCGCTGTCGTTGCAGTCGGTGTTGCTGGTGCCCGTCACGCCCGCAGGCATCGCACAGGCGCACTGCGCCACGGCACTGGGCAGGCCGGCGCCATCGCCATCGCCGTCGAACCAGTAGTTTTTGCAGCCGATCGCCCCGTCTTCGTCGGTTTTGCCGTCGCAGTCGTCGTCGAGGCCGTTGCAGCTTTCGGTGGTGGGGGTGGTGGCGCTGCAGGCCGACAGGCCCTTCGCCGTGCATTTGCGGGTGCCCGAGCAGGTGCCCGCTTCGCCGGTGGCTTGGCAGGTGGTGCTGGCGCCGGCGTTGATCGCGGCCTCTGTGCAGCTGCATTCGCCTTGCGTTTTAACGCATTGCTTGCCTGCGCCGGTGGTGCCGTCGACTTGCTGGCAGGAGTGGCCGGCGAAGCAATTGGCGTCGGTAGCGCAGGTGCCGCCGCAGAAATGGCCGGCATTGCCATAGCTAACACACAGCGCGCCGGGGCTGACGGCGGCACATTCGGCATCTGCTAAGCACGGGCGGCACAGGGCATTTTGCTTGGGCAAGCACACGTACGCATTGTCGCCCGAGGCGCCGACGGTGGCCTCGCACGCGTAGCCGGATGGGCAGCAACTGCTGCAAGTCTTGGTGCAAACCTTGCCGCTCGGCCCTGTTACGCACCAGCCGCTGTCGCAGTCGGTCGCCGATTCACACAACGCGCCGGGCTCGCCGGGGCCGGGGCTGCCAGGAAACTCGCACGATCCCGATTGGTTGCCGCTTGAGCCGTCGCTGTCGCCACTTGGGGTCGAGCCGTCGCTTGCGGTGTCGCCGCCCACGCTGTCGGGTAGGCCCTTGTTTGTGCCGTCGGCTGGGCCGGTGTCACTGCTAAATTGCGCACCGGGCAGGGTGTCCGCGCCCACCGCCGGGCCGCTTGCCGTGCTGACACCTGGCGAGGAGCCGCCACATGCCGCCACGACTGCTGCCACAGCAAAGGCTAGGAGTTGCGCGAAGTTGCGGGGCGTCGGTTGACTGTAGTTTGGCATCGTCCTCATCGCCTCGGAGCGGGGGTGGTGGGGGCGCCGCGGCTGCATGGCTCGCGGGTTCCACCACTGTAGCAGAAGCGCGGTCCGTATCACAAAATTGTCAGACGACAGCTTGGCGGGCGGCCTTTGCGTGGCCACTTGACGCGTCTGCTGGACCGTCGCAAGGTGCCGCATGCGCGGCGTTTCCGCCTTGCGAGGTCTGCATGTTCAGGCTCCCATTGCCCACGGCGTCAAGCGCCGTCTTGGTGCTCGCTCTGGTCGGCGCGGTGGCGAGCTGCGGCCAAGCTCAACCTGTTAAACCACTGCCGATTGCTGAGAAAGCGGCGCCCGGCGCGCCAGCGAGCCCGCTCATGACACAGAAGCCAGATGAAACCTATGCGCAATACCTTGATCGTCTGGTCAAGGCTTGGCCGGCCGATCTGAGCGTGGCGTTCATGGGCAGCAGTGGCGGTGTGCCCCCTTATGTGAATCGCTGGCAGGTCGATAGCCAGGGCGTTGGCGAGTTTGAGCGCATCGGCTACCACGATGGCAAGCAGACCAGCACGAAGTGGCCCGTGCGATTGCAACTATCCGATCTGAAAGCCTTAGTTGGAGCGCTTGCGGCGGTGGATTGGGAGCACGCGCGCCGCCCTGTGCCCGATTCGCCGGTGCAGTCGCTGAGCATTAGCAGCGGTGGCCAAGCGAGCTACATCGACGCGCTGGCGCTGCTGCCGCCGGTGTGCACGGCTGACGTGCAGGCCAAGGTCTTTGATAGTCTAGCGAAATTGACGGGGCAGTCGGCAACGCAGCAGCCGCACCCGCAGCCGGACCCGCAGCAGCAGCCGCACCCGCAGCCGTAGGGCACGCGTCTGCGGCCGACTAGTTAGCCGCACCGCTATACGGATCGACCGAGTAAATGCCCGAGTCGTCGCCGCTGACCGTGACGTCGTATTCGACGCAGCCCTGACCCTGCCATGTGCGAAAATCGAACCAGGACAAGGTCTTGTCGATGCTATCGATGCGGGTGACATGCACGGTAACGGGGCCAAGTGGTTCGCCAGGCTTGACCTGACCGCCTTGACCGCGCAGCAAATAGGCCGCACCTTCACCCGTGCGAATGCGTTCTAGGTGCCCGGTTCCATTGCGATCGATGCATAGCGCGGTCTGCTCGTCGACGCCGATGCCCAGAATTCGGCCGCCCGGCTGGCGCGCCATGAGCGTGACCAAGCGGCCGAAGCGATCGCGTTCGTGGAAGTGCGTGTCGGTGATCACATCATCGAGGGCCCCGAATTCGAACAGATCTTCGGTGATCGTTACGTGCGGGTTGCTGGGGTCGCGCAGCAGCGCAGAGGTGGTAACTTCGTCGCTTGTGGCGAATTTGCCGTCGAAAATGCGCTCGCCCAAGATCGCAAGGCCTGCGCTGGTGCCGCCCACCACGCCGCCGCGGTTGTACACGCTTTGCACCGCTTGGATGAGCGACGAGCCCTTCCATGCCACGTAGCGTGACTGCTGACCGCCTGAAAAGAATACGCCTTCGGCCTTGGCGACCACTTGGGCCGCAGCCTCAAGTTCAGCAGCGGTGGCGTCTTCGGGCAGGCAAATCGTTTGGACGGAGTTGAACGGTGCGGCCTTCATCACCTCAGAAGAGTAGCTATCGTCTGGGGTTGCGCGCAGCACCACGATGTCGCCACCGGGGATGCCGCCGCCGCCGACGAGTTGTTGCTGCATCCACGCGTAGGCGCCCAGCACGTGGCCCGCGCCGCCCGAGAGGATGAGACCGCCCGGCGCCCGCAGTGGACAGCGACTGTCGTGCGGACTTCCCAGGCGCGGATAGATGACAAATGGTGTACGTTCAGGGTCTTGGCTCATGTGTGATCCTGCGGCCTACGGCGCTAGTTTGCTGAGATCGAGCCAACCCAGCCAAATGTCAGACGGGGCGAACATGGCGGCGCCCCACAGCTGGTCTTTGGCTACGTCGCTCGAGTACCACGCCAGCAGGAACTGCGCCCCGCCCAATGGCAAAACGCCCACATACGAGGTGTCGCCGGCACTCTTGAGCTCCGCCAGCTCGACAAGGGTAACGTCGGCGGCGAGATCGACCAGATCGCCCTGCAACTGGTACACCGCCGTGCGTTTGTGCACGCCAGGCAGGTGCTTGCGACCCACCACGAACTGCTTGCCGCCGTATTGGAACCAGTTGGGACCGTCGAGGCGCTTGTTCAGCTTGCGATCGCAATTCCACTGCATGTACGGTGGCTTGGCAACGCAGATCGCCATGTGGCCTTCGTCGAGGAGCGTGACGCCATTGTCGAGCCGCACCAGCGCGACCGCCGTGTCGCCCAGGAATTGCAGTTCGGCCTCGCTCGGGACATCGGGCTGCGAGTCGTAAATAAGCGAAACCTTTTGCCAAGTCTTGCCGTCGACCGAATTGAGCAGCGCCACTTGCAGGTCGCCGTCGTTGTAGGCGGTGGCCCAGAGCTTGCCGCCGTGGCGGGCGAAGCGCCAAAATCCCCAGGTTTCATCGTAGATTCGCACGGGTGGCGACCAGTTCGTGCCGTCGCTGGACTCGCTGCGCACGGTCCAGGCTAGTCCGCCGGCGTCGCGCAAGTGGCCGCCGGGTACGCGCGAAATGGCGTAGATGACCAGCTTGGCGCCATCGACGACGAGCTTGGGGTCGCGGATGTCGCGGTCGGGCATGAAGATTTGGGCGGTGGGCGTCCATGTGTCGCCGAGATCGACCGATGCGTACACGTTGAGCCGCGCCTTGGGCGAGCCGACTTGCGAGGTCTCGCCGCCGCGAAACACCAGCCAGGTTCGGTTGTTCCAGCGGGCGAGGTCGGTGTTTTCGTTGTGCAGGCCGTCGCTATAGGCGATGCGCTGGTTGCTGACCAGGCCGGTGGTTGGCTTGGGGCCGATGCTGGCGGTGGTGGCAGGCGCGGGGTCGCTGGTGCAAGCGGCGAGGCTGAGTGCGGCTGAGAGGCTGAGTGCGACCGCGAGGATGAGCGCCAGCCTTGGCCACCGACTTGGGTCGCAACTGATTGTTAGTTCAGGGAGCTCGCGGATGGATACGGCGGGGCGATTGCGCATGGGTTGGCTCGTTTGGGGCATGTGCGGGCACCTTGCCTGGGCTGGGCTTGGGCGTCAAGGGCGGGGCTGGCGCGGGTTGGCGCGGGGCGCGAGCGGGGCGCATCGCTGCTCCGCAGCGACCCGGCCACGAGTTTGGGCGAAGGGAAGTTATGCAACATCAGGGGTTCTTGCGCCCAAACCGGCGCGCGGCGCCGCCCTGCGGGTTCGTGTCCGTTGCGCATAGGGGCCGACTTCGCGGCCCCCTGGCGTGCCCGCGTGCGCCCCGCAAACAGCGAGGCGGCCGGCTGACCTAGGTGCTTGCTTGCCCGCATGGGTCCCGCAAAGAACATAGTTCTTTCAATTGGTTACTCCTTGGCCTAACGGCCAGGAATCCGCCCAGCCCATCCGCCCCACCGCAGCGCCAGGGACCTCACGGCCCCAGGCGCACCACCACACCGACGCCCGCCGGCCGCTTTCGCAGCCCATGGGCGCCCCCCGGGGCCATGTCCAACCCCCGGCCAGCCTTCGGCCCGGCGATGTGTCCGCCGGAACCTGGTGTAGTCC
>CAISBR010000052.1 GCA_903883645.1 uncultured Myxococcales bacterium
GGGCTCGGGTCTGGTGGCGTTTGCCGCGGCGACGGGCGTGATGCCGCTCGACATGCCCGAGTCGGTGCTGGTGCGCTTTAAGGGCACGATGCAACCCGGCGTGACGCTTCGCGATCTGGTCAACGCCATCCCGCTGTGGGCCATTAAGCAAGGCCTTTTGACGGTCGAGAAAAAGGGCAAGAAGAACATCTTCTCGGGCCGCATCTTGGAGATCGAGGGCCTGCCCAACATCAAGATCGAGCAGGCGTTTGAGCTGAGCGACGCGTCGGCCGAGCGGTCGGCGGCGGGCTGCACGGTGCGGCTGGGCAAAGAGCCGATTATCGAGTACCTCAATAGCAACATTGCGCTTTTGAGCTGGATGATCGCGCAGGGTTACCAGGATCCGCGCAGCCTGCAGCGCCGCATCGACAAGATGAAAGCGTGGATCGCCGACCCGCAGCTGCTCGAGCCCGATGCCGACGCCGAGTACGCGACGGTCATCGACATCGACCTGGCCGACATCAACGAGCCGATTGTCGCGTGCCCGAACGACCCCGATGACGTCAAATTCCTTAGCGAAGTCGCCGGCGACAAGATTGACGAAGTCTTTATCGGCTCGTGCATGACCAACATCGGCCACTTCCGCGCCGCCAGCAAGGTCTTGGACGGCCAGAGCGACCTGCCCACGCGGCTGTGGATCGCCCCGCCGACCAAGATGGACCAGAAACTGCTAATGGACGAAGGGGTTTACAGCATCCTGGGCAAGACCGGCGCGCGGATGGAGACGCCCGGGTGCTCGCTGTGCATGGGCAACCAGGCGCAAGTGCGCAAGGGCTCGACGGCGATGTCGACCTCGACCCGCAACTTCCCGAACCGCCTGGGTATCGACACGCGGGTGTACCTGGGCTCGGCGGAGCTGGCGGCGGTGTGTGCGCTGCTGGGCAAGATTCCGACGCGCGAAGAGTACCTGGCGCAAGTGGCGGGGATTGCGGGCAAGTCCGAGCAGATCTACCGGTACATGAACTTTGACAAGATGGCGGGTTACGCGGCGTAGTTGAAGCTGAGTTTGGGCGTCCCGGTGCGGCGGGTGGAGTTCGAGCGGATGTCGCTGGATTCCCCGCCGCACCGTCGCGCCACGGCCGCCGGGCCGAAGAAGACTCCTTAGAAATCCCAGGTTCGTGCGGCCCGGCGAAGGCAGCGCTCCGTCGCGCTACCTCGCTTCGCGCTCGTGTCGCTGACGCGGGGGCTGGCATTGACTGTTGTTGTTCGGGTTTCGATGGTGCCTATGGCGACGCGGTGGCCGTCGGCGCACACGACGACACCCCGGCCCCAACGACCCCATATCCCACACTGTTTACCAGTTTGGTAAAGGCCGAGGTCGCCGCGTCGAGCTTCCAGACTGCGGAACTGGTGTCGTCGATTGACTTGAAGAAGATGTAGAACACACCTTCGCACCGAGCAATCGCCCAAGCCGCAGGGAAAAGGAACGTGGACCGGGGTAGCGGCCAGACTTTTCGGCTTCGACCAGATGGGCGCCAGGGCGCACCGCACCCCACCCCTTGCCCAAACCCACCGCGCGCGCTATCTCTAGCCACGTGCCATCTTTCGGCCGCGAGAAAGCCATGACCGTCACCGCCCGCCCCACCGACCTTGCCACCGCCCTGCCCGGCGAGACCAGCCTCGACGCCGCGCTGGTTGCCGAGACCGTCGCCGCCATCAACGCCACTTGGCGCGCAGGAGGACTCGAAACCGCCCGCGCTGTCGGCGCTTTGGTGGTCGAGCGCTTCTTTGGCGGCGACCCGGCCAACGCGCACAGCCGAAAACGCCACCACGCGTCGTTCCAAGCTGTGGCGGCGAGCCCAGACTTATTGCTTTCGGCCAGCAGCCTTTGGTATTGCGTGGCCGTTTATGAGCAGTATCAGCAGCTGCCGCCCGAGGTGGCCGATCAGCTCACCGTGGAGCACTACCGCGTGCTCAGCCACGTCGCCGACCCCGCGATGCGCGCCGCGCTGGCCGAAAGGACGGTGAGCGAGGGCCTGACGAGCAAGGCGCTGGCACTTCTCACCGCCGAAACTACCGCCGCACCCGACGACGGGGTGCGCCGCGGCCGGCCGCCCCTGCCGCCGGTCGTCAAGGACTTGCGCCACCTGAGCACGGCGGTGGGCAAGCTGCGCACCCTGGACCGCACGGCCCTGCGGGCGCTGGATTCGCAGGTGCGCATTGAGACGCTGGTGCTCGCCCGGCAGCTGGCGGCCGACCTGGGGCGCTGGCTGATTGACCTTGAAGAGGCTGAGCTGGCGGCGGATCCGGCCGATCGCGACGAGCCGGGGGACTAGCTCGCGCTCGTTTCATTCCGGCGCCGGAATGAAACGGTCGGCGGTCTGGGCCGGGCGCAGGCCGGCAGTCTGCGCAACGGACACGAACCCGCAGGGCGGCGTACTACGCCGGTTTGGGCGCAAGACTCTTCGATTTCGGCGTGATTTCTCTTCGCCTAAACTCGTGGCCGGGTCGTCGCGGCGCGGCGATGCGCCCCAACCGTCGCGTGGCCCTTGATCCCACCACGGGAACACGCTACCCTGATCCCACCCTGGGAGCACATCAGGCCACGACAGACCCCATGCGCATTATCGCCCGCAAAACCCTGCAGGATTTCTGGCAAGCCGGCCACGCTGACGCGGAGCAACCGCTCAAGGCCTGGTTCGGCGAGCTCAGTCAAGCCGCCTGGACGGGCATGGCCGACGTGAAGGCGCGCTACCCGCACGCGAGCGTAATCGACGCCGAGCGCATCGTGTTTAATATCGGTGGCAACAAATACCGGTTAGTGGCCAAGGTCTGGTTCGCTGGCCAGGCCGTCTACGTCAAGTTTGTGGGCACGCACGCGAAGTACGACGGGCTCGACGTGCGCTCGCTGTAGGACGTCGCAACTAAGGAGGCAATATGGACATTCAGCCGATTCGCACCGACGCAGACCACGCCCGCGCCCTGGCCCGCATCGATGCCCTGTGGGGGCCAAATCCGACCGGCGCCGTGGCCGACGAGCTCGACGTGCTGATCACGCTGGTCGACGCCTACGAGGCCCGCCACCATCCGCTTGCGCCCGCGGACCCCGTCGCGGCGATTGCCTTTCGCGTCGAGCAAATGGGGCTGACGCGCAAGGACCTAGAGCCCATGTTGGGCAGCCGAGCGCGCGTGTCAGAGGTGCTCGCCCACAAGCGGCCGCTGACGCTGGGGATGATTCGTAGGCTGCGAGAAGGGTTGGGAATTTCGGCAGATGCGCTGGTGGTATAGGTGCCAGGCATTTCCCTTTGCCCGCTAGCCAGAACTTACTGATTTCGCGTGAGAGTAGTTGGGCGTCCCGGTGCGGCGGGTAGAGTTCGAGCGGATGTCGCTGGATTCCCCGCCGCACCGTCGCGCCACGGTCGCCGGGCCGAAGAAGATTCCTTAGAAATCCCAGGTTCGTGCGGCCCGGCGAAGGCAGCGCTCCGTCGCGCTACCTCGCTTCGCGCTCGTGTCGCTGACGCGGGGGCCGGGCGCAGGCCGGCAGTCTGCGCAACGGACACGAACCCGCAGGGCGGCGCCGCGCGCCGGTTTGGGCGCAAGACTCTTCGATTTCGGCGTGATTTCTCTTCGCCCAAACTCGTGGCCGGGTCGACGCGGCGCGGCGATGCGCCCTGCAACACTCCCGTGCGACGCAGACTGGCGCTGAGAATCTCCGCGAAACTGCGCATACACTTGCACCCATGCAGCCCCAGTGATACGACTATGCGCTGGCGCCCCCCCTGCGCCCGCGAGTGACGCATGGCAGCCACAAGTAAGCTCTTGGCCACCTGGATCGCCGCAACCGCCACCCTCGCGGCGTGCAGCAGCGACCCCAGCGACTCCTCCGGCAAGACCAGCAACACCTCGGGCAAAGGCGCCTCGACGTTCAACGCCGCGCTCTGCGACCCGGCCGGCGGCTGGCACTCGGCCGTGCGCAGCGCCACAGGGCCTAAAGACGGCACAGCGCTTGCACAATTTGCCGCAACGCTGCAGACCTCGGGCTACCGCGCCACTTACCACCCCGGCTTGTTTGCCGCCGACGCCAGTGCCAGCGACGTTGAAGCCGATGCAGGCGGCAGCGACCCCGACGCCACGGAATTGGATGCAACTGCTGATGCAGGAGGCAATTCTGCCGACGTCGGCCTGGCCAAAGACGCTACCGGCAAGGATGTAGGGACGACCGCCGCTGTGGACAATCGCCCTTATGTTATCGCCCTCGACCAGCGCAACGACGCGGTAGTGCTGATGAATACTGGCGATTTGTATGTCGCGTCGGCCTGTGCACTTGACCGCTTGGGCCAGATGCGCCGCCTGGATTTTGGCCTAGCCGACGCTGCTCGCCTGCTGACCGCCCTCGACCACCCTGGCGACTGGCAGCTCGAGACCGAGCGCTGGGCGCGGCCCGCTACCATCTACACCGAGGCGGCGGGGCAATATTGGCGGCAATACCTCGACGATGCGGCCAGTCTGCAAAAGCCGGTGCAGGGCTCGCTGTCGCTGACCGGTGCGCCGCTGGGCCTGGCGATGGGCATGTACGGCCACGCCGACACCCCCTCCGCTGTAGGCGATGTGGTGCGCCTCAACAGCCTGAAAGTCGCGGGGAAAGTCCTGGCCAGTGGCGAGACGTGGCCGGTGAGTCAGCTGGCGTCGCTGGTTTGGGACCTGGCGGCGGTGATGGCCGCGGGCGAGCTGCCGTTTCGCGCCGACCTGCTGGTGGCCGATGCGAGCGTAGAGTGGCATGTAGGTGTTTATCATGTATTTTTTGAGGCGCTGTTTGGCAATGGCGGCCAGGGCCTGGGCGTGACCATGCAAGGCTCGCTGCCTGGCGCGCTGCGGGTATCGCACGCCTTGAGCGAACTCGACCTGCCCGCCGCGCCCACGGAAAGCTAGGTGCAGCCTAGGCTTTTGTACCTGCGTATGGTGGCCTCGACGCTTGCGGCGCTGGCTGGCATTCCGCTCGCGCTCGCCGCGCCGGTGTGGCTGGGGCCGTGGCGGCTCGACGCTGCCGTGCCGGCTGAGCTAGTGGTGACCCGGCCCGACTTGGGCCTGCCGGGTGCCACGCTGCGCATTGAGCCAACTGGTCTAGGACTGGTAACTACGCAACTGCAGGCGACTTTTGACCTTGTGGATCGCGACTTTGACGCAGCGCACGCCGAGGTTGAGTTGGCCACGACCCCGACCAGCGTGCACGCCGAGCTGTGGGTCGACGGGCAGCCGTGGGCGACACTGACGCCTAATCTAGTTGAAAATGTGACGATTCCTAAGGGGCGGCGGCTCACGCTGCTAGTAAACGCGACGCAGGCGGCGGCGAGCGGCTGGCATGTGCAGTTGCGCGGGCTGCTGTTTGAGCAGAGCGGCTGGACCCTGGCCTACTCGCATGATGTCGCAGGCTTGCGTGCCCAAGCGACCGATCTTGCCACAGTGGTGGTGGGTGCTGATCCCGACTGGGCCGAGCTGGCCTGGCCGGTGACCGGCACCGTAGCGGCGACGCGGGCGGTCGCGGGCGATGCGATACAAGCCCATGTAATCAATAACTTACCTGAGCAAGGTGCGGCGGCGGTGCTCGCAGTCGATGATGTGCCGCGCGCCGTGCCGCATACCGGCCCCCTGCAACTGGATATAGCCAGAGCGAATCACCTGACGCTCACCGTGCACGCCAGCGCCGCCCAGCCTTGGCAGCGTAATTGGCAGGTGCAGCTCGACCATGTGCAGGTGGGTAGCCGTGCGGAGACCGGTTGTAGCGCGGGCCGGCACCCCATGACCCCAAGTACGACGCGTCAACTGCTGATTTTGCTGGCGGTGCCGCTCGCGCTCCTGGCATGCTGGCGACGCAGGCCACACGGAGGCGGGCCACTATGAAGCAGCACCCCCACCATCTCGCCGCAAAACTACTGACTGTGTGCCTACTTGCGACCCTGCTACTGGCGCAGAGTGCTGTGGCGGCGCCGGCGGCGCAGGTGACTTCGGCCAAGCTGGGCTATACGCTGCAGGTTCCAGCTGGGGTGACGAGCGAGATTCAGCACTACGCCTACGCCAAGTCGAGCCAGACTCGCGAAATTGCAACGATTACTGGCGATGGCACCGAGTTCGTGCGGCTCGATGTGTGGGACGATGTGGTCGCCAAAGATGTAGCCCACTGGGTGCGGCGCGACTTTGCTTTCTTGCTCGACCACGCCAAGTGGCGCGCTACCCGGGCGACGGCGAATCACAGCGCGGCGGTGGAGCTCGACCTGCCCATGGGTCAGACTGAGCCGCAATTGCAGCTGTTTTGGCACTCGGGGCATCTGTGGTGCCGGCTGACCTTGGTTGCGTCGAGCCGGCCCTTGGCCCGCGCCGCCTACGCCCTAGCCGCCGAAACTTTTGCCGAGGCGCATAAATGACTTGGCGAATCAGGCTATTTCAAGCTGTGCTCGTCATGTTAGCGGCGATTGGCGCGCCCACAGTCGCCCACGCTACGGCCTGGTGTGGCGGCCAGACCTCGAACGGCTGCTCGTGCGGCAAAACCGACATCTACCCCTGCTGCGACAACGGCGGCAACTGCACCTGGTACGCCTGGCGCTCGATGTGCTGCCACTGGGGTTTTGGCCCCGGCAACTGGGGCGATGCCAAGCAATGGGCCGGCAACGGCGCCAACCACCCCGACGTGGTGCTTCTATCCGACCCCATGCCCAATTCGATTGCAGTTCGCACCATTGGCCAGTACGGCCACGTCGCCTATGTCACCGATGTCAGCGGCGGCAGCATCAAAGTCGAAGAAGAAAACTGCTGCGACAGCTGCTCGCCCGGCCTGCGCATCCGCTGGTACAATGCCAGCTACTTCAACGGCGGGTTCTTGATTCACAAGGACTTCTTGGGCCCCAAGTGCGGCAACGGCAAGTGCGAGGGCGGCGAAAACTGCGCCAACTGCAGCCAAGACTGCGGCGGCTGCTGCGGCAACGGCGCGTGCGACAACGGCGAGAGCTGCGACAGCTGCCCAAACGACTGCAAGTGCTTGCCCAACGGCGAGATGACCGCGGGCTGCAGCAGTGTACGCGGCTGGGCCTGGGACCCCGATAACAAGGGCGCGCAACTCAGCATCGATGTCCAGTGCAACGGCGGCACCCAAGGCAGCATGACCGCGAGCGGCGGCTGGCCCGGCCACGATGGCCACGGCTTTAGCTGGAGCGTGCCACCCGCGCTAAAACAGGGCGAAATTTGTTCGGCAAGCGCCGTGGTGCACGACTCGAATAGCGGCGGCGTCACCACCTTGGGCCCCAAGTCGTTCGTGTGCAGCAACCAGAGCAGCTACGAGGGCATCTGGACCACCACCCGCAGCGACGCCGCTGGCATTACTGCGCAACTGCCTAACTCTGCACACGAAGGCCTGCGTCACGACCATACTGCGGGCTACCCTTACCCCTTGGCCGGCGCGGTGCGCAGCTGTACCCAGCCCGGTCTCGAAGCCTTTGCCGAGCTGCGGGGCGAGCTCGACTACAACCTGCAGCGCAACCTGCACCGCGTCGAGCTCGAGGTCGATGGCGCGATTCGCCAGCAGTGGCAAGGGGATGCGGCAAGTCAGACCGCGCTGCAAACGGGCGGCGGCCAGCAGGTGTGTATTACCACCCACGCGCTTGACGAAGTGGTGGTACCCGAGGCACAGGCCTGGATTCTTGGCAACTTGCGCTGGCGGACTCCGGCCTCGCCCCTGGCCAACTGGTGGAGCGGCTACTCGCCCGATGGCGCGGGCCTAACGCTGCTACACCCGGTCGGCGATGCGCTGCGCGTGCAGCTGCGCGATGTCAATCAACCGATCAAAGGCTATGCAGAATCGTGGATTGACTTGCCTGTGGCCTTTGACACCGTGCGTTACCAGCTGAGCGGCGCGGGCCAGGGCCAGCTGAGCGCGAGCCTGCGGGTGGGCGACACGCTGCTGCCGGCCGAGTTCGGCAACCACACGCTCACGGGGCTGCAAGCGCAAACGCTGGCGCTGCGGGTCGGCGGCAATGGTCCGCAACCGCCCGAGACATCTATGGATTGGCGCAACGTGCGGGTGTCGCGCAGCCTGCAGCACCCCGCAGGGCCATGGGGGATAACTTGGCACGATGCCTGGGGTCTCGACGCCGAAGTGCCCGAAGATGCGACACCGACCGCGGTGGGTCTGTCGCTGCGCCTACAGCGTAAGTCAATGAATTGGTGGACGACGGGTGCCGTATCGGCCGCGCTCGACATGCAAGGTGTGCCCTTTGAGCGAGTGCGCGCCGTGCTGCACACCGAGCACACGCCCGGCAGCGACGATGGCAACCTTGCCGCACAACTCCGTATTGTTGCTGATAATTCGCCCATACTCACGGTGCCGGTGAGCGGAGAGGCGAAGGCGCTCGACCTCACGGCCGGCGGACAGCGGCTGCAGTTCGTGCTGGCTTTGCTTGGCGATTCGCCGGATGCGCCGGGCAGTTTTGCGGCACGCCTGGATGGAGTCGAGTGGCTGCGGCGCGGCTGGTGGTCGGCGCCGAGTCCATTTGTGGCGGGGCTGCGCGACGATCGGCTAGAGGGCGGCGGTGTCCGGCTCGAAGTGGTGCGCGCCTGGGGCATGACGGGGCAAGCACTGCAAGGATTTACCCGTATTCATCGAGGGTTTGCCCATCCACAGACCGGCGTGCGCCTGCACTACCGCCAAGAGCTAGACGGGCAACTGCTGCGGGTGGTGGTGCTGCTCGACGGGCTGCCGGCGGCGGTGTTCGACGATGTGGGCGAGGCGGAGCGCGACGTTGAACTGCTAAGTCCCGGTTTTAGCGATTTGGCGCTGCTGCTGACACCCAAGCAGGCCGGCACGGTGCTCCCACTTCACCAATGGGCTGACTTTACAGCGGTCCAGACACGCGACACCTCGGGTCATTGGCTGACCTTGCCAACCCAGCCGGTGGCGGGTCCACCCGGCGCGACGGTCACTGGGCTGGGAGCCGACGCAGGCGCTTGGGGCAGTAGCGGCGATACCCGGTCGATGGCGGTGCGAACCGAGAGCCCGACGGTTGCCGACGCGGGCTGTGGTACGGACCGTCAAGACCGCGCGTGGCCTACGTTTTTGGGCACGATGATGCTTGGGCTACTGCTGCGGTGGCGCCGAACTGCCCGGCCAAGGCGTTGACGGTGCCCCCTGGCCAGCGTAGTGTGCCGGCCCCATGGACCAAGGACACCGCGCAGAGGGCTTGAGCCAACCACCGCCCCCGGTCGCCGCGGCCCGCCACGGCAAGTTTCGCCCTGATATCGAAGGTATGCGAGCTATCGCTGTGCTGCTGGTGGTCGCCTACCACTTTGGCATGCCGGGCCTGACCGGCGGCTACATCGGTGTCGATGTCTTCTTCGTGGTGTCGGGCTACCTGATCACCGGCCTGCTCGCCGACGAAATTTCTGCCAAAGGTCGTTTAGATTTCGCCGAGTTCTACGCCCGCCGTGCCCGCCGCCTGCTCCCCGCCGCGGCACTCGTGCTAATGAGCGTGCTGCTTGTGGGGCGGCTGTGCTTTGGCCCGTTTGAACTGCGCGGCCTTGCTGCCGGCACCGCCTGGACCTCGGTCTATCTGTCGAACCTCACGTTTTTGCGCAATGCGACCAACTACTTCGCCGAGGGTCAAAGCCCGCTGCTGCACACCTGGTCGCTAGCGGTCGAAGAGCAGTTCTACCTAACTTGGCCGGCCATCATCGCAATGGTTCTGGGCAAAAAGCGCAGTCTTCGCCAGTCATTATCGATTCTGGGTGCCCTAGCGGCGGTGTCGCTGCTGGCCTCGCTGTGGTACACGCGGGTGGCGCAACCCGTGGCATTTTTTGGCTCGCCGCTGCGCGCTTGGGAGTTTGCGATCGGCGCCCTGGCCACGCTCACCCGCGTCAGCACATGGGAATTGCGCCTGGGCCCATGGCTCGGCTGGCTAGGCCTCGCGGCGGTGCTGGGCGCGGCGGTGGTGTTCGACAGCGGTACGCCCTTCCCCGGTACGGCGGCGCTGCTGCCCGCACTGGGAACGCTAGCAGTCTTACGCACTTGTACCCCCATAGCCGGATCAGAGCCGCGCGCACTGGGCGTACGACCGTTGTTGGCGCTGGCCCCGCTCCAGCAGCTCGGTCGGCTGTCGTATTCGTGGTATCTGTGGCACTGGCCGGTGCTCGTATTCGGCAAGGTCTTGATCGGCCTCGAGTCTCCCATGTCGCGGCTGCTCGGGGCGGGGCTATCGCTGGCGATGGCCGAGCTTACGTATCGCACGCTCGAGAATCCGATTCGCCGCTCGCGCTGGTTAGCCAAGCGGCCCAACACCTCAATTCTGCTGGGACTGGGCCTGACAGGGAGCGGCGCGCTGGTGGCCCTGCTGGTCCGCGCGTGGGCCATTGGGGCCGTCGACAATCCTGAGTTTGCGCCCTTGCGCACGGCGCTCGCGCCCGACACCACGCTCGTCGACCGCGGCTGCTTTCTGGATTACCCGACCAGCAAGCCCGGAAACAACTGCGATTTTGGCGATACTTCCTTGGCCAAGCCGTCGCGGGTGGTGTATCTGGTGGGCGACTCGCACGCGGCCCAGTGGTTCCCGGCGCTGCGCCAGGCGGCCGAGCTGGGGCACTGGCGGCTGCGGGTGCGGGCCAAGTCCGAGTGTCCGTTCCAGGGGGTCGACATCGCAGTGCCACGGCTGCAGCGGGCCTACTACGAGTGCTCGGTGTGGCGCGACGCGGTGGCAAGCGAGATTGCAGCAGAGCGACCTTCGGCAGTAATCATCGCCAATTCAGCAGCTTATATTGGCGCAGCCACCGGTGTGGACTTGGCGACCTGGCAGCGCGGGCTGCAGCAGCTGGCAACCAAACTTACTGCATCGGGTGCCCAGTTGGTGGTGCTGCGCGACACGCCGCGACCCGGCATTGTGGTGCCCACTTGCCTAGAGCGCATGCGCTTTGCCCCTTGGCGAACCGGCAACACCTGCGACGTCGCGCGGGCGCTAGCGGTGCCAAGCGAGCCGTGGCAAAGTGAGCAGCAAGCGCTGGCGGGCATCGATGGGGCGCAAGCCGTTGATCTAAACGACCTATTCTGCAGTGCCAGCATCTGTCCTGCCGAGCGCGCTGGCCGCGTCGTCTATGCCGACAGCAATCACATGGCCGCGAGTTTTGCCGCCACGCTCGGTGCCGCGGTGGCTGAGCGCCTGCGCGCCGCCGGACTGTAGCCCGCTAGATCCCCAACTTTACTGACAACTTCCGCCCATACAGTGCCCACCTGGGCAGCTCGTGCCGTCGGCCAAGGGCTTCGCCAAGCAGGCGCCCGAGGCGGGGTTGCAAAAGTCTTGCGTGCACGGGTTGTTATCATCACACCCTTTGACCTGGCCGCCGCACACGCCGCCCGCGCACTTGTCGCCGGCGGTGCACAACTCGCCGTCGTTACAAGCCATTCCGTCTGGCCCAGGGCTGTGCAGGCAGGCGCCGCTGACCGAGTCACACGTGTCGAGCGTGCACGGGTCGGTGTCGGAGCAGTCGCGAATCGGGCCGGAGATGCACAGGCCCAGGCCGCACATGTCGAAGATTGTGCAGAAATTGCCGTCGTCGCACGCCACACCGGTCAGGGGTACAAAGGTGCATAGGCCGCTGGCCGCCACGCAGCCGTCTTGGGTGCAGGGGTTGCCGTCGCTGCAGGTTTTGAGCGCACCGGCCAGGCACGCGCCGCCGTTGCAAACATCGCCGAAGGTACACAAGCTTCCGTCATTGCACGGTAAATTACTGTTCGCGTGCTGGCAGCCCAGCTTGGCCGAGCAGCTGTCTTGGGTGCAAGGGTTGCCGTCGTCGCAGTTTTGCGGCACGCCGCCCACGCACACGCTGCCGCTGCAGAGGTCGCCGCTGGTGCAGATGTCGCCGTCGTCGCATGGGCCGCCGCTGCCCATGGTGTGGTAGCAGCCGACCGGTGCGCTGCAACCATCGAATGTGCAAGTATTCTTGTCGTCGCAGGTGAGTGGCGCGCCCTTGCAACTGCCCGCGGCGCAGGTGTCGCTGCCCGTGCAGGGGTTGCCATCGTCGCAGCCGCTGCCGCTTTGCGCTTGGTGCTGGCAGCCGAAGCCGGCTTGGCACGCGTCGACCGTGCATGGGTCAAAGTCGTCGCAGCTGATCTTGGGCCCGGCGCTGCAGGTCGCGCCTTGGCAGGTGTCGCCGGCGGTGCACGGGTCGCCGTCGCTGCAGGCACTGGCGCTGCTGGGACTGTGGGCGCAGCCGGTCTTGCTACTGCAACCATCGAATGTACAAGCATTGTTGTCGTCGCAATCGCTCGGCGCGCCGTTTTGGCACTGGGCACGGTCGCACCAGTCGCCGCTCGTGCACGCGTTGCCGTCGTTGCAGGGCAGCGCGCCAGCTGGGCTAAATTGCGTCGCCTCGACGCGGAAAACCAGCCCCGCCGGGTTGCTCTGCGCCGTACTGCCCACCTTGCCGGGATTGATCACAGTGCAGGTCAGCAGGTTGTTGCCCGCCTTCAGCTTGCCGGTCAGCGGCTGGACCATGGGGGCTAGATAGTTGTCTTCGCTGCTTTTTACCCCGGCCAACTTGCCACCAAGTAGACACACAAAGCCGCCGTCGACGGCCAAGCTCAGGCTGGCCACCACCGTGCCCGCGCCGGCAGGCAAGGTAATCATGCGCGAAAATTCGACCTGGGTATCCACTTCAGGAGTTAGCATCGTCGGCGTCGACCACAGCCACTTCGCGCCAGCGACCGCGTGCGTCCAGCCGGGGTATTGGTCCCAGGTTAGCGCCGCCGCTACCGCATTTCCATTGGAGTTCCAAGTTGTTACCGCGTCACTGACCACCACTAGCGTCTGGGCCTGCCCGGTCGATCCCGCCGTATGGCTGCAGCCCGTGGTCTTGCTGCACGCGTCGACCGTGCACGGATTGCCGTCGTCGCAGGCCACGCCGCTGCCGGCCACGCACACGCCGCCGCCGCTGCATTGGTCGCCGGCGGTGCACGGGTCGCCATCGCTGCAGGCGCCGCCCACCGCCACACTATGGCTACAACCCGTTGCCAGCGAACAGCTATCTAGGGTGCAATAGTTGCCGTCGTTGCAGTTGATGACGGCCTGGCCCTGGCACGCGCCAAAGTTGCACACATCGGCGTTGGTGCACGGGTTGCCGTCGTTGCACACCACGCCGTTGGGCAAGGGGTAGCTGCTGCAGCCGGTTTGCTTGTCGCAGCCGTCGCTGGTGCAGGCGTTGCTGTCGTCGCACACGGTGCCGCCCTGGGCCGAACACTTGCCGCCGCTGCACAAGTCGGGGCCGCTACAGGCATTACCGTCGTCGCACGGGCCGCTGGCGGGGCTGTGGCTGCAGCCCTGGCTGGGCAAGCACAGGTCGTCGGTGCACACGTTCTTGTCGTCGCAGCTAATTGGGTCGCCCGACAGGCACTTGCCCCCTACGCAGGTGTCGGGCGTGGTGCAGGCGTCGCCGTCGCTACAGGGCGCCGTGCTGCTGGGCTTGTGCACGCAACCCTGCACAGCGGTGCAGTAATCTACGCTGCAGGCATCGCCGTCGTCGCAGTTCTTGCTCGACTTGCCCGGGCTACATGCGTCGAGGTTGCAGGCGTCGCCGATGCTGCACGGGTTGCCGTCGTCGCACGGCGCATTGTTAAAGGCATGGCTGCAGACGCCGGTGCTGGCCGCGCAGTTGTCGTCGGTGCAAAGGTCTTTGTCGTCGCAGTCTTTGGCCGTGCCGCCGCCGCACACGCCGCTGGTGCATTTCTCGCCAGTGGTGCAGGCGTTGCTGTCGTCGCAGCCAAAGGCCGAGGGCTTGTATTGGCAGCCCAAGACAAGGTCGCAAGTATCGACTGTACAAGGGTTATCGTCGTGGCATTGCTTGCCCGCACCGTTGCAGGCGCCCGCCGTCGTGCAGGCGTCGTTTACCGTGCACGGGCTTTTGTCGTCGCAGGCACTGCCGGCCAAGATGGCGTGCAAGCAACCCTGCGTGGCGTCGCACGAATCGGCGGTGCAGGTGTTCTTGTCGTCGCAGTTCAGGGCCGGACCGGGCACGCACTTGCCGCCGCCGCACGCATCGCCATCGGTGCAGACCGTGCCGTCGTCGCAAGGGCCATTCTTTAGCGAAACCACGCAGATACCCGACATATAGTCGCACACATCGTCGGTACACGGGTTGCCGTCGTTGCAGACCTTGGCGCTGGTGGGCACACACGCGCCCGAGACGCAGCGATCGCCCAGCGTGCAAGCCACGTTATCGGTACACGCCCCGCCGTCGTTCTTGGGGATGCAGCCGCCCGCCGCCACCGAGCACACCGCACCGGCGCACGGGTCGCTGCTGGGGCAAGTCTTGGGGTAGCCGCCCATGCACTTGCCGCTCAAGCACTTTTCGGACACGGTGCACGGATCGCCATCGCTGCACGAGCCGCCCGAGGGCGCGGGCAAGTCGACGCACACCTTGGCTACCACATCGCACTGCGCAAACATGCACGGCACCACACTTTCGGGGCACAAGCTGGCGCCCGACAGGCACTTGCCCCCCTTGCACTTGTCGCCCAAGGTGCACGGTACGCCGTCTTGGCACGGGATAGCGTCTGGTAACACCTTGATTTTGCACTGGCCGTTCGCCGTGTCGCAGTAGGGCAAGTTGCACGAGTCGCCGCCGCTGCACGGCTTGAGCGCGCCCGACTGGCACTGGCCTTTGGCGCACGCGTCGCCCACACTGCAGGGGTTGCCGTCGTCGCACACCGTTCCGGTCAGCTGTTTGATGGTGCACGTGCCGGCCACGCAGCCGTCGCTGGTGCACGCGTTGCCGTCGTCGCAGGGCTTGGCGAGCGAGCCTTGGCACACGCCGGCCACGCAGACATCGTCTAAGGTGCAGCCATCGCCGTCGTCGCAGCCGATGTTCAGCGCCTGGTGCTGGCAGCCCAAGCCGGGGTCGCACCAGTCGAGCGTGCAGCTTACCTTGTCATTACAGTCCGTTACATCCCCTGGCAAGCAGACGCCGGCCTGGCAATGGTCGCCGGGGGTGCACTGCGAGTTGTCGGCATCGCACGGGCCGCTCTCGCTCAGGTTCTTGGGCAGGCACTTGCCCACAAATGGATCGCAAGCCCATGATACGCAGACTGTATTCTTGCTTGCATCGCATAACACGACCGAGCTGGGGTCAAGCTGACAGGTGTGGTCGGTCAAGCGGCAGACCAGCGTGCCATTGCAGGCGTCGCCGTCTTCGAACTTCTTGCAATCGCTAATTTTCTTGCATTGACAGGTCTCGATTCCGGCCTGACACACCCCGCCCTGGCAGCTATCGGCCACCGTGCAGCTGTCGCCGTCGTCGCACGGGCTGGCGGTGAGGGGCTCAAAGACGCACAGGCCGCTGGCCGGGTCGCAGCCGTCGCTGGTGCAGGCGTTGCCGTCGGCGCACTGGGGCGCAACTCCAGGCTGGCACACGCCTTTTTGGCATTCGTCGCCGGCGGTGCACGCGTCGCCGTCGCTGCAACCCACGCCGTCCGCTACGGACAAGTGACTGCACGAGCCGGTCGATACGTCGCAACCATCGATATTGCATGGATTCTTGTCGTCGCAGTCGGGCAGCGGGCCGGGCGCGCACACCCCGCCGCTGCACACGTCGCCCTGGGTGCAGGCGTTGCCGTCGCTACAAGGGGTAGTTGTGGGTAAAAACAAGCACTTGCCGCTAGAAGGGTCGCAGCTGTCTTCGGTGCAGCCCTCGCCGTCGTCGCATACGACCGCCGCGCCGGACTGGCACACCCCGGCTTTGCACGCATCGCCGCTGGTGCAGGCTTGGCCGTCGCTGCAAGGGGCCCCGGTAGCCGGCGAAAATACACAGCTTCCTGTACCAGGCACGCAGGCATCGGCGGTGCAGGGGTCTTGGTCGTCGCAGACTTGCGCCACACCCTTGCACAACCCGTCATGATCGCAAAAGTCGCCCAAGGTGCACGCATTGCCGTCGTTGCAGGTGGCCTGGTCAGGCAAAAGCACGAAAAGACAGCCTTTGCTGGGGTCACACGTATCGACCGTGCAGCTATTGTTGTCGCTGCAAGGCTTGGCAAGACCTTGGCATAGGATTGCGCCGCCTACCGTTTCGCAGTTGTCGGCCTCGGTGCAGGGATTGCCGTCGTCGCAGGCGGTGATGCTGCCCGGCAAGTGCGCACAACCGCCCGTTGCGCCGCAGGTATCGACCGTGCAGGTGTTGCCGTCGTCGCAGCCCGTCGCTGTACCGGGCAGGCACAGGCCGCCTTGACAGTGGTCGCCGACGGTACACGCATCGCCGTCGTCGCACGGACTGGCTGCGCCCGGTAAACACGTGCCGCTACTGCAATTGTCGCCGATCGTGCACACGTCGCCGTCGTCGCAGGGGCCGGCTAGCGGGGCGTGGCCGCAGCCGGCGCTTGGGTCGCAAGTGTCGATCGTGCAAGTATTCTTGTCGTCGCAGGCCACCAAGCTCGCGCCGACGCACGCACCCTGCACGCACTGGTCGCCCGCGGTGCATAAGTTGGCGTCGTCGCAGGGGTCTTCGTCGGTCTGGCCGTCGCAGTCGTCGTCTTGGCCGTTGCATTGCTCGGGTCCGGCGCTGCAGGTGGCGGCGTCGGCGAGGTCGCTGGGTGTGTCGTCGCTGCTGTCGCTGGGGGCAATTTCGGCCTTGGCATCGCTGCTGACCTCGCCCACGGCGCCGCCGCCGGTGATCGCCAAGTCTTCGGCACAGGACGCAAGCACGCAACTAACCAAGAAAAACCACGCGAGCCAGACGCTGGGTGCGGCAGATTGTCGTGGCGTGGGTACAGGCATTGTCCCCTTCGCGTGCGCCGAACCAGCGTGGCACGAGCAAACGCTTGGCGACACTACGCGGTCGGGCGCTTCGGCGTCAAGCCGCGGGGGCAATGCCGAGGGTGAGCATGGCGCCTCCTGGGGGGTGTGCATCGGCGCCGCGAAAAGCGGGAGCTAACCGTTCGGTTAGATCTTTGTCAAGAGCTTTTCACCCAGCCGACCTGGCCGGTCGCGGCGAAGCAGCACGCTTGCGCGACGCAAGGCCTCGAGCTCCGCCGCATTGGGGTCGGCGGAGTTGGCCGCCTAGCCGTGACACCCGACTTCACCTTTCACACTTACGCCCCACTAACTCCGCAAATACCTATCTATCTCAGATGACTAGCCGCTACACGAATCCAAAAACCATGCTTCGTGCGAAATAATTTCGCAAAACGTCTGCTGGCCGGCAGCAACACCTTGAGCCTACAGCCATTTTTGTGCTAGAAACGCCCCACGCTGCTCCTTTCGCGGCGCTGCAGCAGGCCCGCCGTGCAAATCTGGGACCTAAAGCCCGGTGTCCGCGTGCAGATACGCCGCCCGTTCATCGACCTCGACGGCCAGTGCATCGAGCCCGGCGAGCGCGTAGTGGCACAGCACGACCATTTTGCCTACGACAATGGCCACACTCTAGTCTTTGCCGACGGCACTCGCCTGCGCCTGGCCGGCGTAGAGCCCGGGCACGACGCCCTGCTCGACGACCCCAGCGAGGTCTACTGGCGGGTGGTAAGCCACAGCGACACCTGGACTTAGTGCCGCCTGCAGCCGTTGACGCCCGGCGACATCAGCGCTACGTTCACCCCAATCCGCCCAAGGAGCGCCCCATGGCCCGCCCGCGCAAGTCTGCCCAACCGACCCTGCCCACCGCGCGGTCGCCCGCCGAGGCGGTGGCGCAGGCCCTAGACCATCCTTTCGAGTCTTTTGGCATTGTTGCGGGCGCGACGGACCGTTTTGGCGGAGAAGCCGTGGCGCTCGAGGTGGTGCAGGCCTTGGCGGCGCTCGCCTCGGGGCAAGACACGCGACCGGCCTCGGGGTTGGCGCTGCTTTTGGCCCAGACCGGCGTGCCGGGCGATGCGGAACTGGCCCTAAGCAGCTGCATCGACTATGCAAAGTCGCTGAGCATCGTGGCGCATGTCGACTTGATGCTGCCGCTGTGCTGCGCGGGGATTCCCCTTGATCCGCGCTGGTTTGAGCCCCTTGCCACCGAACAGCGGGCGCTGCTGGCCAAGCTGGTGGCGGGTCTGGCGCCACAGCTCGAGCATCTGCTGACGCTCCATGGCGGGCAGCGGGCAACCTCGCTCGAGGCGACCTTGAGCGCGATTACCGGCAGCTGACAGCCAGCTAGCGCCACCCACGCCAACGTCGCCAACCACGCCACCGCGCCGGGGCAATAGCGGCAGAAAGCCAGCCAGTAGCAGTGACCCGTTGCGCCAAACCGTTTGCGGTCAGGCCGCCCGGGGGGCGCGCTGCCAGGGCGGTAGCGGGCGCGCAAATCCGACCGCGCCGCTTAGGGTTGACCGAGCAAGGCGGAGCGGCTAGCTTACTGCCCACGCCGCATGGCGACCCGCCCCGGACCGAGGCGGCCGTCGCCAAAAACACGCGCAAAACCTGCCGCTTCGGTGCCGAAGATGCCCGCGAGTCACGATCTGAGCCACCTACGCATCGGCCTTGTGGGGCCCTTGCCGCCGCTACGGGGTGGAATGTCGCTGTATATGCAGCGGCTTGCCGATCGGCTGGCGGATCGGGGCGCGCGCGTCGTGGCCATGAGTACCACCGATGGCACCGAGGCGGACCCGCGCGTGCAGGTCGTCAAGGTGCCTCCCGGGCGCATCCGGGCGGCGGTATGCAGCCAGATCGCCTGGAACGAGGGCTTGGATCTGCTGCATGTGCACTCCTTTGGCGCGTTTTGGAAAGAGATGCTGCCGTTCGCCGCGGTGCAACAGGCCACCGGCCTGCCTGTGGTCGTCAGTCAGCACTCACTTATCCAAGAGTTGCATACCTTTAGCGCCCGCGACCAGCGCATGCTGGCGCTAACTTGCGGGGCGCTGGCGCGGGTGGCGACCTCGGGCCCCACGGTGCGCGACAAGCTGCTGCAACTCGGCGTAGCGCCCCACAAATTGACCGCGGTAGTGCCCTTCTTGGTGCCACAAACGCACGATCTGAGCGTGCAGACCTGGCCAGCCGATATCGACGCCGTGCGCAAGCGCTCAGGACCACTGGTGGTTGCCGGTACGGGGCGGCTGGTGGCGAGTGGCGGGCGCGACCTGTACGGCCTAGACCAGTTCGTGGCGGCGGCCCGCAAGGTGCTAACACATCGACCTGACGCGGGTTTTGTGTACCTGATTGGCGCCGACGGTGCGCCCGACCTGCTCAAGGCGTCGCGGCAATTCGTGGTGGATCATCAGCTGCAGCACGCGGTTTGCATCCATGTGGGCGACCTGCCCGGGCCGCTGATGTGGCAAGCCGGCGACGTGTTCGTGCGGCCAACCATCGACGATGGCGACGCGGTGTCGGTGCGCGAGGCGATGCTGCTGGGTGTGCCAACGGTGGCTTCGGACGCAGTGGGCCGGCCACCAGGCTGCTGGACCTACCGCAGCGGCGACACCAGCGGCCTGGCACGGACGCTTCTGAGCATTTTCAGCGATTTAGAAGGCGCTAGGCGAACCACCGCCGCCAACCGGCCCGCCGAAGGGTTTGACGCAGTGGTCGAGATCTACCAAGAAGTGCTGGCAGCGGGCGGTGTTCGCAGTCGTCTGCGCAGCGGGCTGCAGCATGGGCCCCTGGGCCGCGCGGTAGGGGTAAAGTCATGACGGCAGCGGCAAACGACTTGACGATCGCGATCTTATGTGGCGGACGCGGCCGGCGCATGGGCGAGCTGACCAGCGATGTGCCCAAGCCGCTGGTGTCGTTTCGGGGCGAGACCATCTTAGACCTGAAGATTCAAGACTATTTGCGTCGCGGCTACCGCAATTTGGTGCTGTGCATTGGCTACAAGGGCGACCTGATTCGCGAGGCGGCGGAGCGCTACCGCGGCGAGGCCAACCTGCAGTTCTCCGATGCGGGTGAGCAAGCCGGCATTTTGCAAAGACTTTGGCACGCGCGCCAGTACTGGGGCGAGCGGGTGCTGATGACCTATGGCGACACCTTTACCGACCTCGACGTGCAGCAGCTGGTCGACCACCACGACCGCAGCGGCCACCGCGCCACGCTGGTCACGGCGCCGATTCAAAATCCGTTTGGTTTGCTCGAGTTCGAGCGCAATGGCACCATCACCCAGTTCCGCGAAAAGCCCGTGCTCAACTACTATATCGGCCAGGCCCTGATCGAGCACAGCGCGCTGTCGCTGGTGTCGGACGAGGTCATCGGCCTCGAAGATGGCCGCGGGCTGGTCACTCTGTTCAAAATCCTGATTGCTTTTGAGGCGATTGGTGCCTACTCGCACCAGGGCCTCGACATCACCTTTAACACCCAGACCGAGCTGGCGCAGATGGAAGAGAAGTTCAGCGGCTTCTTTACCGCGCGCGAAGACCCGGCCAAACGCTAGCGCAACCACAGCGCCCCCACCAAGGCAGACGCGATGAGCACCTACAAGTCTAAGAAAGTATTGGTTACCGGCGGTGCCGGCTTTATTGGCTCGCACCTGGTGCGGCGGCTGGTGCGCCAGGGCGCGGCGGTGACGGTACAGGTCAAGTACAACTCGCTTATCGACAATGTGCGCCTAGCTAACGTGTGGGACGAACTCGAGATTAGCGAAGCGGGCCTGCAAAATAGCGACTCGCTGCGGCCGCTGCATGGGCGCCACTTCGACGCGATCTTCCATTTGGCCGCTTACAACCACGTGGGCGACAGCTTTGTGCACGTGAACGAGTCGCTGCAGTCGAACGCGGTGGGCACCGCCAATCTGCTCGAATGTGGCGTAAAATTCGACCGTTTTGTGTACATGTCGACCTCGGAGTGCTACGGCCTGCAGCACGACATGCCGTTTCACGAAAGCGCCACCGCCTTCCCCATTTCGCCTTACGCCATCGGCAAGTACGCGGGCGAGCTGTATGCACGCTTCAAGCGCCACCAAACGGGCCAGCCCATCGTCTGCATCCGGCCGTTCAACACCTTTGGGCCGTATCAGAGCGAAAAGGCTGTGATTCCCGAGCTGATCATCCGCTGTCTGCGCGGCTTGCCGGTCGTGACCACCGAGGGCAAGCAGACCCGCGAATTCAACTTTGTCGACAACCAGGTCGATGGCATCTTGGCCGCCGCCGCCGCCGAGCCAAGTTTCGACGGCATCATCAACATCGGCAGTGGCCGCGAGATTGCCATCCGCGACTTGGTCAAGACCATCCACACCCTCTGCGAGTCGAAATCGGAGCTAAATATCGGCGGTTTACCCAATCGCCCCACCGAGATCTGGCGCATGGCCGCCGACAATGCCCGCGCCCAAGAGGTGCTGGGATGGACGCCCAAGGTCGACTTTGAAGAGGGTCTGGCGCGCACGGTGGCGTGGTACCGCGACTACTTGGCGGCCTACACCGACCCGAACGGGGCGCTGCGTCGGCTGGGATGAGCGCCGACCCAAGTGTGCACAAAAGGATCGGAGTAACTGGACTCAAAGGCTTTTTGGGCGGCGAAGTCGCGACCGAGCTGCGCCAAGCCGGCCATCTGGTCTGCGACCTCGACCCGTGGTGCCGGCACCGCGACGCCGAGTCACTGCGCGACCTGCCCGCCCAGCTCGATTGGGTTCTGCATTTTGCCGCGCGCACTTCAATCGAACAAAGTCGCCTAGATCCGAAGGGTTTCTTGCGCGACAACCTGGCCGCTACCCAAAATGCCGCCCACGTGGCGGTCGAGCGCGGCGCGGCGCTGCTGTACCTGAGCTCGTACGTGTACGGCCAGCCGCAGTACAACCCGGTCGACGAACTGCACCCCACTTCAGAGCTAAATCCCTATATGGCGAGCAAACTTGCGGGCGAGAAGTGGCTACAAAACGCCCTGCCCGACCTGCCCGTGGTGGTGCTGCGACCGTTTAGTGTGTATGGGCGGCAGCGGCAGCCGGGGCGGCTGGTGTCCGACCTGCTCGAGTGTGTGCGCGCGGGGCGCCCTCTGGCGATTGCCGATGCGACACCACGGCGCGACCACCTGTATTCGCGGGATTTTTGCGCGCTGGCCCAGGCGATTGTGACCACTGCGCCGGTTGCGACAGGGGTCTATAACGTGGGCTCCGGCGTGGCGAATTCGAACCTAGAAGTGGCCGAGCTGCTGGCCGAGCTGGCGGGCGAGACCCGGCCGGTGGCGGTCTTGAGCCAGCCGCGACCGAACGATGTGCCCTTGTGTATTGCTGACTTACGCAAGGTACATGCCGCGTTTGGCTGGTCGCCGCACTGGTCGCTGCGGGCCGGACTAGCCGAACTGGTCGCCGCCCTCGGACCCAACCGCTAGGGCTGGCACTTATTTGAGTTTGCTAAGGGATTTGCCACACCAGCCGCTACGGCTTGGCACTCGCCTTGGCACCAAACGGCACCCGCAGCGCCAGCGACACAATGTCCATCCCCGCCTCGTAGGTGCCATTGCCCACCACCGCCGCCTTGGGCGCGTCCATACCCGGCAGCACCGCAGGCGTCTCTTTCTGCTCAATTACGCTATCTGTCACGGTTTGCGTCGCGACAAAGTGGTGCGCATAGGCCAGGTCGATCCACGCATCGTACACGTGCAGCGACGCGCCGACGCTCGCCACATGCCGCGCCCAGTTGGGGAAGTCGACACTCACGTACTTGGTTGGAACTGCACTAGTTTCGTACATGTAGCCGGCGCGCAGCCGCAGCCGACCGGCCAAAAGCTCGTGCTCGCCGCCCAAGCGAAGGCTAATGGTGTCTTGAAACACATGCGGAAACACGATGTCTGGCACCGGCTTCGACGTATCGAACGAAGTCTTCACGTTGATATTACTCGTCTTAATCCGCACTTCTTTGAGCGCCGACCACGCCTCGTACACCGCATCGACCTCGACCTCCCAATCGGGCCGCGGCCGCCACTGCGCACCCAGACGCACCATATCGGCGAATTTCAACTGCAATTGCGCGGTATCGCCCACCTGCCACGAGCTCGTCTTGGCCCAGTCTGGCCCCACGGTCTTTAACGTGCCGTCGGCGGCAAAATCGAGCCGGGGCCGCCACGACAGGCCGATCGCCAGCGTTTTCGTGGGCAAAACCGTCGCCCCGAGCACAAATGCCGGCTTGATGCCATTGCTGCCCGCAAACGTCGCAGTGGTGTCGTTCTTGGGGTCAGTACCGGGCGCGGTGCCACTGTAAACGGCCTGCGTAAAGGTTGCGTTGCCGTGGGCAAGCTGAAAAGTCAGGCCTAGGCGCAGCCAATCGGACCAACCCACCGCCACCGCAGCCGAGTAGTAGGCAATAAAATAGTCTGTAGATTGAATCGCATAGCGCTGCGCACCCTGGGCTGGCAGCTCGAGCTTGCCGATCGACGACGGCCCTGTGGCACCCAGAGCCAGGGTCAACTCCGACAAGGGGCCGACAGCACCAAACCCGTAGCTAAGACAAGCACTTGGACCAAAGAAGGGCGGCGCGCTATTCTCAACCTTGGCGCTGCCGGGGATCGAGGTCGAGGTAAAGGCCAAGTGCTGCTGCGCCGCGCGCCCGTCAAGGGTCAGATTCAGGCCGTGTTGCTGGGCGAGGCCGGCGGGATTGTACTGAAAGGCAAGTCCATCTGAAGGGTTGGCCGCCCATGCACCGCCGCGACCGATGGCTACGGTACCATTGTCGGGGTACTCGACGCCGGCCGCCCATGCCGAGCCTGCGCACAAACACCCAGCTAAAACCAAAGATTGCGATAGCACTGCCGCCCAGTTTCGGGCCGCTTTGTCGTGGTGCGCGCTCATCACTGCCTCCCCTGCCGACCCCGCCGCCGCTGAGGCTGGGGGTGCCGCTCTTTGCCAGTCGCACGGGCACCAGCGGCCGCGTTGCGTCGATGGGGTTACCATGCTCCCGGAAAGCGTCGCCGTCAAACAGCAAGCGCCGCAACCACTTAGTGGCCATCGGCGGCGTCTGCGAAGTGGCGCGGCGAAGAACGCTCTGCACCCTAGCCGCAGCGGACCATCGGGTCCACAATAGCCCAGCGCGGCCGGTCCGATGGCCCGCGTGCACGACGAGGCCGTTATCGCCCGCTCCCCTGCCCAGCTGACCGCGACCGAAGCGCCCGCCGTGCCGGGGCAGCCGCGCACTTGGCAGCTGAGTGGAGTGCTCGACGCGCACAGTTCGGCCGAGGTGCAGCAGCGCCTGGGCCGGCACCTGGGGCGTGCGACAGGGCCATTTTGTCTGGATTTGACGGAGTTACACGGCATCGACAGCGCGGGCGCGGCGACCTTAGTCGACCTGTGGCGGCAGAGCCAGGCGCGCGGCGTACTGCTGCAAGTTGTGGGTGCGCAACCGGCGGTCATCGAAAAACTGGCGCAATTTCGTGTTAATCCAACCCTTGCGCCCACGCCGCCTGCAGCGGGCCTATTTGAGGCTCTGGGCGACGCGGCTTGGCAAAACACCCTGGCCTTGCGCGACTTTATCGTGCTCGCCGCCGATGTGACGGTGGGTGCGGCGCTGGCCCTGCTGCGGCCGCATCGCCTGCGCTGGGGTGCGCTGCTGCAACAGTCGAGCCTAATGGGGTCGCAAGCGCTAGGCATTGTTGGGCTTATTACCTTTCTAATTGGTCTCACGCTGGCGTTTCAGTCGGCCTATCAGCTCCGCCAATTCGGCGCGGCCATCTATGTGGCGACGCTGACTGCGATTTCGATGGTGCGCGAGATGGGCCCTCTGATCACGGCGATCTTGGTGGCGGGCCGCTCGGGGTCGTCGATCACCTCCGAAGTGGCGACCATGAAGGTGGGCGAAGAGATCGACGCGCTGCACGTAATGGGCATTCCTTTCGTAGACTTTGTGGCCGTGCCCAAGCTGCTGGCGATGCTGGTGACCGTGCCGCTGCTGACCGTGCTGGCCGATGTGCTGGGCATCGTGGGCGGCTGGATCGTGGGCATGGTCTACCTGGATCTGGCGCCGCGACCGTACCTGCAAAAGACCATCGACGCGCTAGTGGCCAAAGACTTGGCGACCGGGCTATTCAAAAGCGTAGTATTTGCCTGGGGTATCGCCCTCATCGGCCTGTACTACGGCGCCGGGGTGCGCGGCGGGGCGCAAGAGGTCGGCCGCGCCACCACGGCCTCGGTCGTCAGCGGCATCTTCTTTATCATCGTCGCCGACAGCTTGTTTTCCATCCTGTTTTACGTGGTGCTGGGATGAGCAGCGCCGCCCTCGACTTGGCCCTGAGCCCGGCACTTGCGGTGCGCGGCCTGGTGGTCCGCTACGGCGAGCGCACGGTGCTCAGCGGCGTCGACATGACGGTGCCAGCCGGCGAAATCCGCGTCATCTTGGGCGGCAGCGGCTCGGGCAAGTCTACGCTCCTAAAGGGAATATTGGGCCTAACCGACGTCTCTGCCGGCAGCGTGACCCTGCTGGGTCAGCCGATGCTGGGTCTGCCCGAGGCCGAGCGCCAGCGGCTGATGCAGCGCGTGGGGGTTTTGTTCCAGAATGGCGCGCTGTTTGGCTCGCTGACTGTGGGCGAAAACGTGGCACTGCCGCTGCGCGAGCACCGCCGACTGCCCGAGGGGGCCATCCGCGAGCTGGTGCGCAGCAAACTGGCCCAAGTGGCGATGAGCCACGCCGAACACCTATACCCTGCCGAGCTTTCTGGCGGCATGAAGAAGCGGGCCGGCCTGGCGCGGGCGCTGGCGCTCGACCCAGAGGTGCTGTTTTGCGACGAGCCGTCGGCCGGCTTGGACCCGCAGACGTCGCTGAACCTGGACAATTTGCTGCTACAACTGCGCGACCGACTTGGGGTTACTGTGGTTATCGTCACGCACGAGCTCGCAAGCATTGAGGGTATTGCCGATTCGCTTATCATGATCGGCGCGGGCAAGGTCATTGCCGAGGGGGCCGTTGCCGAAGTGCGCCGCCGCGGTCTTGCGCAAGTAGACGACTTCTTTGCCCGGACCGCGCAGCTTGACGCGAGCCCCGAGGTCAGTGCGGCGGAGTTGCTGGGGCTCACCGCCCGCGGAGGTGCCTAGTGGCCAGCCTGAGCAAGGGCCAAAAAGTCCGCCTAGGCGTGTTTGTCGCCACAGGCCTCAGCGTGCTTGCCGGTGCCACGGTGGTGCTCGCTGGCCGCAAATTCACCGAGCAGCTCGACACGTACGCGATCCGCTACTCGAACAAAGCTGCGTCGTTCGCGGGCCTGTCGATCGGCAGCGACGTCACCTACAGCGGCATCAAGATCGGCCGGGTCGAGAGCTTGGCCGTGGCCCGCGACGACGTTGCGGTCATCGAGGTCGGTATCAGCGTCGCCCACGGCACCCCGATTGCCGCCGACTCGAGCGCGAGCCTGGGCACACAGGGCATTACCGGCATGAAATACATCGACATTTCGCGCGGCTCGCAGACGGCTAAGCTGCGCCAACCGGGCGAGCGCATCCCGCCGGGCGAGTCGATGATCGACAACCTGAGTGCGCGCGCCACTTCGATCGGCGAGCGCCTCGACGCGCTGCTGATCAATCTGCAGGCGATGACGGGGACGAGCCAGCAAAAGAGCCTCGACAAGGTGTTCGACCGGGTCGACAGCGTGCTGGGCGAGACCAGTGCAATCTTGAGCGACAATCGGCCGGCCATCGCCGCCATCGTGCAAAATGCCCAGCAAGTTACCGAGGATATGACCACGATTTCGCGCAATTTGGCCCAGATTTCGCACAGCGGTGTGGCCATGGCTGAGCGCGCTGACCGGGTGATGGCCAACCTAGAGACCGCGAGCGGCGAACTAAAACAAGCCGCGGCGCCAAACGGCGAGGTGGCGGTGGCCGTGGCCAAGGTCGCCAAGCTGATCGACGGCCTGAACATGGTGGTGGTGCGCAGCCAGGGCGATATCGACGTAACTTTGAGGCACTTGCGCGACGCGGCCGCCGACCTGCGCGATTTTGCCCAGGCCGTCAAAGACAACCCCACGACGCTGATGTTCACAAGCGAGCAAGGCAGCGACAGGAAGATCGGCAAATGAGTAGGTCGCAAGCCAATAAATTGCATCTTTTCAAGCTGTTTCGAGCCATGCTTGGGGCGCTCGTGCTGAGTGGCTGCTGGGGCACGACCGCCGCCGAGCAACGCTTCTATACGCTGAGCCTGCCGCAGGCCGCCGCGACGACCACCGGGCGCCACGCGGCGCAGGTATGGGTCAAAGAGGTCGAAATTGCGCCGGTTTACAACCGCCCGCAGATCGTGTTTCGCTTTTCGCCGCAAGAGCTGCAGTTCTTTAACCAGAGCCGCTGGGCCGACCGGCCCTCGCGCATGGTGGGCCAGCTGCTCGAGCGGGCGGTGACGACGTCGGGGGTCTTTGCCGGGGTGGTGGCGCGACTGGGCACGGCGCCGCCCACCTATGTGCTTGATTCTAGTGTTGAAGCTATCGAAGAGCTCGAAGGCGGCGACCTGTGGTATGCCCACCTCGCCATGACCTTGCGCCTGTCGCGTTTCGACGACAACCGCGCCGTGTGGCAGTTTAGTTTTGACGAGCGCCGCCCAATCAATCGCCAAGACTTGGGCTTGGTTACGCGGGCATTGTCGGAGATTTTAGACGAGCAATTGGGCATCGCGCTGCGGCAGATGGAGGCCGCGCTCGATGGCAAGCCGCCGCTGGCGACCAAGCCGGTGCCGACCGCCGCCAGTCCGCCCAAAAGCAACGGTATAGAACTGCAGCCGAATCAAGCGGTTCATGGCAGTGTGCCGGTCGCAGGCGAGACCAAGTTCGACGGCACCAATGGCAGCGAGGTCAACTGGCGCAACAGCACGCAATACCACAGCGACAACACGGCGATTCCCACGGGCAAGGGCGCGATTTTCTTACCCTCGCTCAGTCTCAAGGCCGAACGCGAGCCCCCAGTCAGCGTGCTGCAAGACGGCAAAGTGGTGGGCAGCGGCGGCATGGGCCGGCGGATTGTCATGGCGCCGGGGCAGTACGAAGTGGCGTTCGGCTCGGGGCCGGCGTCGCAACACCTGCTGCGGCAAGTCGTGGTCGAAGAGGGCCGCACCACCATTGTTTCGCCCGACTGGGCGGTGCTCGATGTCAGCGTCGTCAACGCCAAATTCATCCCATTCTTGGGCACCTACGAGATCATGCGCATGGACGACCGCGAGTACATGGGCGTGGGCTACGGCGTCGACGAAGAGCTGGGCCAGCGCGCGCAGGTGTGGGTGCTAAAGCCCAGTCTTTACAAGATTGTGCAGTCGGGGTCGACCTACCGCGCCCGCACCAACTTTGCCACGGTGCTGCTGGTGCCGGGCATGGCCGTGCCGTACCTGCTGGTGCAAGACGACACCACCCGCGACTTCTTGGGCGCTGGCGTGGCTGAGCCCGATAGCAGCCGCTGGGTCGACACGCGCACCGATCAAGAGGGAAATTGGCGCTTTCGCACCTCTTTAGGCGGCAGCGTGCTGCTGAATAATCGCACCGAGGGCTACTCGAGCGCGCCGGTAGGGAGCAGCTTAGGCATCGACTTGTTTTCGGATAATCGCCTAACGTTCAACTCCGATCCGCATATCTGGACCACTCGCCTCGAGATCGAAGAAGGCCAGTCGCTGCAGCCCACCATCGGCACCGACAATAAGCCCGGCAGCCTACTCGACGGCCGCTTGCTGTCGGTCAAGGATCGCGTCTACTTCAATTCAATCTATATTTATCAATACTTGCCATGGGTCGGCCCATACCTGCGCGTGGGCGGCGAGACCACCTTGGTCGACCAGCAGACCTACTTTGAGAAGCCGACACAGGTGGTGGTGCAAGACACGGGCGGGGCCACGATTGCGACCCATAACGGCAGCGACGGCAAGGGCGAGACCAAGTTTGTGCTGAGCGGACCGCTGACGCCGGTGCAGCTCAAGCAAGGCGCGGGCGTGAATTTTCGGGTGCTGCACAATACGACCTTCGACCTCGACTTGCGCTCGGGTCTGGGTTCGCGGCAATACCTCGCGCGCAACCAGCTCGTGCCCAAAGACGACCCGAATACGCCCAGTTTCGAGGTGCGGCGGGTGGCTGGCACGGTGCTGACCGGTTTCGAGGCCTCGGCGCTGGGCCAGCTGCGGCTGACGCGCTACCTGCAAGGCTCGACCGAGCTCGACGCGCTGCTGCCCTTTGACGGCCTGACCGCCACTCAGCTGACTTGGCGCAGTGCTTTGAGTCTGCGTTTGGGCAGTTACGCGTCGCTGACCTATACGCTGAACGTGGTGCGCCAGCCCAATGTGCGGCCCGACACGCCGTGGGCGACCGAGCAAGGCCTGCAGCTGCGCTTCCACTACGCACCTTTGTAGTGGCGGCAACTATGCGTGCGGAATCAAGCCATTGCGAATCGCAAACCGCACCAGATCCGCCGTGGTCTCTACGCCCAGCTGCTCCATAATCGCCCGGCGATGGGCGTCGACGGTCTTGCTGCTGATGCCGAGAGAAAATGCCACTTCTTTAGCCGACATCCCCTCAGCGAGGAGGCGCAGCACCGACTGCTGGCGAAAGCTAAGAGCCGACTTTAGCTCGCCCGGCGCGGCCGCCGCTTCGTTTGTCGGTTGGCGAAAGCCATCGGCCACGGTCGACGCCACTTCGGGGCACAGGTAATGCTTGCCCGCGTGCACCGTGCGAATGGCGCGCGGCAGCTCGTCGAGCTCCGTGTCTTTGGTGATGTAGCCGTGCGCGCCCAGCCTGAGCGCCTCGCGCACAAACGCCGACTCGCCGTGCATCGACAGGATCACGATGCGGCAAGTAGGATGAATTTCACGAATTTTCGGCACGGCTTCGAGGCCGGTCAACCGCGGCATGGTCACATCGAGCACCACCACGTCGGGCTTGAGCGCCGCCGCCAGCTCGCAGGCCATTAGGCCATCGGAGGCCTCACCCACGACCTCGATGTCGGGCTCCGACTTCAGCACGAGGCAAAGACCCGAACGCACCAAGTTGTGATCATCGGCTAGCAACACGCGAATCACGACTTCACCGCCTTGGTTGGGCGCACAGCGAGTGGCGGCGCACCGATCTCAATATCCACTTCGGCACCGCGCCCAGAGGCCTGCCGCACATGCAAGCCGCCGCCAACGCCGATTAGGCGCTCGCGCCAGGCAAACAGGCCATAGCCTGGCCCGGCCACAGCAGGGGCATCGATCGAATAACCCTTGCGAAAGCCGCCACCATCGTCTGCCACCCGCAGCCACAGCCGCCCCGAGCGCCGCCAGCACGACACGGTCAAGGTCTGCGCCGCCGCGTGCTTGACCGCGTTGTGAATGAGCTCGCGCACCGCACCAAACACAATCGTCGCATGCAAGTCGCCGAGTTGACCAGAGGTCCGCCACTGCAGGCTCGCTCGCAGGCCGTGCTGCATCTGCGCCCGGTCGAGCAGCCCCTCAATCGCCTCGCGCAGGCCAAAAGTATAGAGCGCGGTCGGACTTAGGTCTGTCGTCAAGCCCCGGGCCGCCTTCATGATGCCGACCACCGCGTCGTCGAGCTCGGCAAACCGCACCTTTAGATGCGCATCGACCACCGTCTGCCGCATCAGATCGCGCAAATTTAGGCGCAGCAGCGTCAGCTCTTGACCAATGCCGTCGTGGATCTCGAGCGCCAAACGCCGCCGCTCGGCCTCTTCGGCCATCACCAGCGACTCGGTCGCGCGCGCCAGCCGCTCTTGGTAGTCAACCAAGTGGCTCTCCGTACGCTCGCGTTGCGCGACTTCGCTCAGCAACAGCTGCACGGTCGCGTCAAGCGTGGCCGTTCGCTCAGCAACCCTGCGCTCCAACACACTGCGCCCGACATGCAGCGCCTGCTCCGCCCGCTTGCGCGCATCGATATCTTGGTGGATACCCGCCGCCCGCAGTGGCCGGCCATCCGCGTCGCGCAGCAGCACCCGGCCGGTATCCAATACCCAGCGCCAATCGCCTTGCCGGGTCCTAAGGCGGTGCTCGGTCGAGTAGTAGGGTGTGTGACCGTCGAGGTGCGCTTGCAGCGTGCGCATCACCTCGGGCATGTCGTCGGGATGCAAAAGCTCTTCCCAAACAGAGACATGCGGCGGAACTTCGGACAGCTCGTAGCCCAGCATCTCGGCCCAACGCTTGTTAAACGTCACATGGCCGCTGGCGATATCCCAATCCCAGCTGCCCAAGTGGGCGCCATCGACCACAAAACTGAGGGCTTCTTGGCTGTGGCGCGTCGCATCCAGCGCCTGCAGCCGCGAGTAGATCACCCCGGCCAAGCTCGCGGCCACGCGCAGCACATAGATCGTCTGCTCGGAGTAGGCGTTGGGCCGCACATCGCCCAGCCCAAGGGTGCCAACCACCTGATCACCCGAGCGAACTGGAATAAAGAGCCGCGAACGAATCACCGGAGCGCCCGACACCGTCTGCGTCTGATTGAGCGGATCATCTAGCGTATCCGGCACATGCAACAGCTTGCCGCTCCGGATCACGCGCATGGGGTGGCGCTGCGTCGCGGTCCGCTCCAGTTCGTCAAAATCTTTGCGCAAATAGCCACGGGCTACGGCCAAACGCAAGCGCCCTGTGGTCGGTTCAAAGAAGTAGAAACCGGCGTGCGAGGTGTTGACGACCGTTTCGACGCCATCAAATAGGCCGCGCGCCAGCTCTTCGATGGTGGTGGCGGTTGCCAGTCGGTCGACTACGCCGCCGAACATAGACGCCATCTGCTCGTAATTAATAGACATATTCCAGTTAGCCTGGTGCTGAATCCTTGGTAGCCGACGCAGTCGCATCGACCAGTCCAAGTGCCACCCTAGCGCATTCGTCGTCTTGAGCGTAGTGCCCGCCGCTGACCCCGATCGCGCCAGCCACTTGCCCGGCCAGGCGCAAGGGATGGCCACCGGTCAGCATGGTAAAATTAGGCAGAGCGAGGATGCCCTGCTCCAAGATATAGTCGCCGCGGCTGAAATCGACCCAAGCCTGGCCGGTCGGTATGCCAAAACCCACTGCCGTCAGCGCCTTGTTGCGGGCCACTTCAACGGCCACAAGCGGGGCACCGTCCATGCGGGCAAAGGCTTTAAGTACGCCACTTTCGTCGACAATCGCGACAGCTACGCATACGCCGATTTGCTTGGCGTGGGCGACAGCGGCCTCGACAAGAGCGGTCGCCGTGGCAAGAGGTAGACTGGGCTTCCATACAATGCTCACGGCCTGCTCGCTGCGCAGCTCATGCGCTCATTCCGGCACGGTAGCAAGCCAAGACCGAGCCGCCTATGCGCCGTTGGCTTAGTGCACTGCGCCAAAGGCTGCGTCGGCAACTGGTCGAGCAAGGCCTATCGCCAACTAGTCAAGAACGATGACGGGGCGTGAACGACGGTCCGCAGCGGGACTAGGCGGCGACAGAGACGGTCGCGCTGGCAGCCGCTTCGGCGGTGTCGATGTAGGCAATCGACCACCACACCGTGCGGTCCTTGTCGTTTACCTTGTTGACCAGGCCCTTTTCATGCAGGCGCAGAAGGGCTTCGCGCAAGTTCATCTTGGTAAAGCGGCCGGTGGCCATGTCGAACAACTCCGAAATCTGAATTTCGCGGTCCGAAAAGCTGGTTAGGGTCGACAGCAAGAACTGAGTGGCGGTGCCGTGGTGCTTCATCTTGGTTCCTCGAGCGGGGGCGGCGTGCTTGCCGCAAGGAGGGGGAGTCCGAAGGTGCGCGGCGGCAAGGAGCCGAGCGCTTTATGAATTGTGCCGGTCCGCCCGACCGTCAGCAATGCGTCATTGGCTCGCCGCGACTAAGCCTGACGCTTACCAAGCTGGGCCGGTAGCTGCCCAACCGAGCCAACTGCGCGAAGAGCGACGATGTGCTCAAGCCTAGGTATCTTCTCTTGATTAAGCCATCCGGCGGTTCAACCCACCCGGTACTGCCATCGCGGTCGGCCGGGTGCGTTGCGGGCAGAGCTCGCGCGGCGGCGGCCTGACGAAGCCAGACGGGAGGCGGGCACCGCACTAAAATGTCCAGCCGCCGATAAGCCACGACTCGAGTGCACTTTCGTAGCCGTGGCCGGCCTCGCCCTGCACACCCACCAGCACGGTCGCGAGCACATGCATCGCCGGCACCGGGTAAAACGCGATGCTGGGGCCGACCAAGTGAGCCTGCTCGATAAAGTTCTTGAAACGACTACCCTTTTTGTCGATTCCGCCGGTCTTGCCCTCGAGGCCAATCGACAGGCCCTCGTCGGTGATGGTCTTGGAAATACCGCCACTGAGGACGAATTCGTGCGTCCAGTCGCCGCCCAAGCTGGTCTCGAAGGCCAAGTTTAGGCCCCAGTGCCACGACGGCGCCAGCTGATCGCCAAGCAAAATCTTGCCTTCGCAAAAGTCGGTGTCGCCATGCACGCGGCTCCACTCTAGGTACAGCGTGGGATTGCCCCACAGCTTGCCCCAGTCGGCCAGCGCATAACGAAGCTCTAACTTCTCTTTCTTTAGGCCGAAATCACCCTTCCAGCCCTTTTGCTCGGTGGTTAGGTACAGGTCGAGCTGCACGCGGTGGCCCAGGCCCAGCTCAAGCTCGTAATACGACTGAATGCCGCGCGACCGCACCAAGTCGCCGAGCGGAGCGTTGACCCGCTGCCAATACTCAACCGTAGCTTTACCCTTTGGCACCACATAGATACGCGTGTTAGGGAAGCGGCGATTGGCCGTCCAACGCGGCTGGGCGTAGTCGCCGATCGCTTCTTCTTCGCGCAGCTCGGGCGCCGGCTTGCCCTTGACCTGGATGGGCGGCATGCGCCAGGGCTGGGATACCCCGTCGTCGGCAACAGGGGTCGCATCGCGGGCCGCCGCTTCTGCCAAGTGGGCCGGCGCCGGCAACGCGCCCGAGTCAGCGTGGGCCGGCTGGGCAATCCAGAGTAGATTCAGAATAACTAGAGCTGGAACGAGACGCTGCATCGTGGTCGGCCTCCGTTTAGACGACCGCATGATCGCCGGGTCGCGGTAAGTCTGCAATTCGGCAATCTACGCAGGCGCCCTAGGTAGATCTACTAATGGCGGATAGCCGGGCGCGGGCTAGGCATCGGCCGAGATCAGCCCGGCGCGAATGGCAAATCGCACCAGCGCCGGCACATCGTGCAGCCCCAGCTTGCCCGCTAGATTGGCGCGGTGGGCCTCGACGGTCTTGCTCGAAATTCCAAGCAACTCGCCGATGTCGCCACTGGTCTTGCCCAGCGCTACCCAGCGCAGCACCTCTTGCTCGCGGGCCGACAGCAGGCGCAGCTTGGCCTCTGGGCTTTGGGCGTCGCGTGCATCGTGTACCAGCAACGCCGCCACGGCCGGGCTAAAGAAAGCGTGGCCGTGGAAAACCGCGCGAATCGCCGCCACCAGGTCTTGCAGACCCGAGCCCTTGACCAGATAACCCCGCGCACCCGCACGCAAAGCCGGGCGCACATAGTCCTCACTGTCGTGCATCGACAGCACCAGCACCTGGGTCTGTGGGCTCGCCGCGCGCACGCCCGCAATGGCATCGGGCCCCGAACGGTCGGGCAGGCTCAGGTCCATCACGGCGACGTCGGGTCGAAGATCACGGGCAAGATCAATGGCTTCAGCGGCACTGCCGGCCTCGCCCACCACCGCCACGTCGGCCTCGGTGCTCAGCAGCGCGAGCAGCCCCTGGCGCACAATGGTATGGTCATCGACGAGCAAGATCCGCATGACCCCAGCCTAACGCGCCCGCTCGCCAGTGGAAAGAGGCAGGTGCGCCACCACCCGGCAGCCCTGCCCCGGCGCGGTGTGCAGCTCGAGATGGCCACCCACCAAGGCGGCGCGCTCGCCCATCCCCCGCAGACCCTGCCCACCCACCACCGCACTTGGCGCGAAACCGCAGCCATCGTCGGCCACTTCGCAGGTAAGCTCGGCCTCGCGCAGCTGCACGGTCACCTTGACCTGGCCCACGCGGCTGTGGCGGGCGGCGTTGGTCAGCGCCTCTTGCACGATGCGGAAGCAGGCGACGTCGACCGCAGCCCCCAAGCTGGGCGCATGGGCCAGACTAGGTGGATCTACCGATACGGCGATTCGCAACGCGCCACGGGCCTCGAGCGCGTCGGCCATCTGGCGAATCGCACCCACCAGCCCCAACTCGGCCAGCAGCGGCGGGGCTAGACGGCGAACCGCCCGCCGCGTCTCGTCGAGAGCTTGGTCGACCAGGCTGAGCACGACGTTCGGCGGCCGCGCACTCATCGGACTTTTCGCGGCCAAGGTCTGCAGTTGCAAGCGCAAGGCCGTCAGCGTCTGGCCGATGCCATCGTGCAAGTCGCGGGCGATACTGCGACGCTCGTCTTCTTGCAGCTGCACCGCATGGGCCGTAAGTTCCCGCAATTTCTCGGCGGTTTGGGCCAGCTGCTCGGAACGTTCTGCCACCCGCCGCTCGAGCGACTCGGCCAGCCCCTGCAACTCGGTCTGCGAGTCCTGCAGCTCGACCACCAGTTCGCGAATTCGCTGCTCCGCCGAGCGCACCGTCCGCAGCGGCAGCCAACGCAGCAGCCCCGCAAGCACGGTCGCCAGCAGGCCAAACACCGCAATCAGCAAAGCCATCTCTTGCCACAGCGGCCGCAGCGCCACCGCGACGTGCACGCGGGCCGGCACCACACCCCGGGTAGGGGCCGACCGCCAGAGCACTTGCGGCGCCTGCAAATTCGTCGTCGCGCGGTCCGGCACCGCCACCGCCACCGTACCGGCGTGCTCGACCAGCACCGCTGGCAGGCCCTCGGCAGTACGCAACTGCTCGATTTGCTCCATCAATTTCTGTGTGTCGTAGCGCCACAAGCGAGCTTGCGCGGTCGTCTCGCGGTCGACTAGGTCCGCCACCCGCTGCGCCAGGCGGTCGCCCTGGTCTTCGAGCTCGGTCAAGCGCAACAGCCCACCACCGACCGGAGCCACGCCCGCCACCAGCACCCACGCCAGCGCTGCGAGCGGCACCAAACGCCGGCTCAGAACGACCGAAGGCTGTAATTCTGGGCGGGTTGGCACCAGCTACTCCGTTGGGGTCGGCAATGCGCCGGCGGCCAGCAGCGCCGCGCGACCAGCAGGCGAGCGCAGACAGTTGAGTAGCGGCAGGGCCTTGGCGTGGTCGCGAGCGCGGGTCACCGCCGATTGGTCCTTGGCCCAGGGCCAGCGCCCCGCAGCGAGTCCAGCACTGTCGGCCGTGGCGCCATCGATACGCGGCAGTGCCACCGGCACCCCTTCGGCCCGCACCGCGGCAGCGTCGACCCAGCCAAAGGTGCCTGGCGTGGACTGCAGCGTGGCGTGCATGGTGCGATCATGAAACAACACTTGGGCTTGCGAGCTCTGTCGCGCGGTCTGCTCCCACGCCGCAAACGCTGGCCACGCCGCTCGCAGCACCGCGTGGCTCGAGTCGCCGCGCTCGCGCAGCAGCCACTGGGTCGGCGTGCCATCGGGCCAGCGCGCGACCTTGCCCGCCAGCAAGTCGGCCAGTTGCGCGAGCGACAGGTCGGCCACCCCGTTATCGGGCTGCAAGGCCAGCGCCACCGGCGAGCGGGCATAGGGCATAACCCGCAGTTCTTGTTTGAGTTCTTCGGGCTTGAGTGGTCGCGACACCAGCGCCACCGCCAGCGCACCGTCGGCCAGTGCAGCCAGTCCGCCGCCCGAACCGATCCCCTCGTGGATCACCACATCGACCCGCTGCCCCTGCTGCCGACACCCCGCAACTGCGCGCCGCACCAGCGCAATACAGCTCCCGGATCCCCCCACATGCACGGCGTCGTCGGGCAGGGTCGCCGGCGCGAGGCTGGGTATCGGCGCAAGCTGCGGCCCACTCTCGCGCGCGAGCCGCTGCAACAGGGCACCCAGGCCAAGCGCCAGCCCCAGGCCGACGAGCGCCACCGCCAGCCAAAGGGGACCACTGCCCAGGCGGGGCGAAGCCGCGGGCGCGTCGTGCTGTGGGTTGGCGTGGCTGGGCAAGCGCACTCCCGGGGGCCCTACTGCGGTCCGGCCGCTAGCATGGGGTGGCAGCGGCAGCCCCGTCAACGACAAATGCAGCTACGGCTGCGGCAGCCCATCGACAGGTTGCCCAAATGTATTGACCAGTTGCCTAAACATATCGAGCTGATCGACGTAGCCCTGCAGCTCCGCCGCCGCCGTAGGGTGGGCCGGGTCGGGCTGCGGCTTGCCGTTCGCATCCAGCACCAACAGCGGCGCCCCCTGCGCATCGGTCTTGGGCGTGCCATCGGGCAGGTGCTCGACCAAATAGGCAAAGGTAAGCAAGCGGTTGGCCCACTCGATCATGCGCGCACCGGCGGCTTTCTCGCGGGTCTTGCCCATCACCACCTCGCTGCCCGTGCTGCGGGCGCGGTAGGTCAGGCCGCTTTTCGGATCGTAGAACGTCTTGACATCGCTGGGCTTCCAGTCAGGCATCTCGCTGGGCAGCACGGCGATGCGCGCCTGGTTGATAAAGTCGTACGACCAGTTGGTGGGGAAGAAGATGCTGCCCCAGACCATCGCGTAGATGCGCTCGTTCCAGCCGTAGCTGGGGTCGACCAACTTGGATTTCGCTGGCAATGCGGGCACTTCTTTGCTGGCGAGCCAGTCGGGGTACAGCACTTTGCTGTCGGCGGGGTTGTTGGCCGCGGTGTCGAGGCCGGTGGCATGGGGGGCAAAGGTCTCGAGATCACCCGTTAAAAGCGCGTTGTACAGCCGGCGCATCTGCTCGGGATACACGGTGGCAAAGTTGACGTTCTTGTAGCGGCCGTCGATAAAATCCTCTTTGGAATTGGAGATGAAGCTGTCGAACGCCTCGCCCAGGTAGTACGTCGCCCACACCTTGTCGTAGTACGCGCCCACTTGCGTTTGGTAATCGCCCCACCAGTAGCCCTGGGTGTAGTCGAAGTCGTTGTGAACAAAGCGACCTTCGCCCAGCGGCAGGTTGAAGTTGTAGCCATACACCGCCGGCAGCGCGTCGAGGTCGGCGCCGTAGACAGTGGCGGTAACCCCAGTTGGCTGCTGCACAAAGTAGCAGTCCTTGCTCGAGCAGTAGTAGCCGGGCTCGGGCCGCGTCAAAATGCGCGCAAACAGGTCGAACGCGGTGCTGGTGGCCAGGGCGAGGGGGCCGTAGTTGCCATCGGCGAGCAGCTTGGTTGTGGGCTGCGCCGGGTCGCCGTCGAGCAGCGCGGCAAAGGCAAAAGTCTTGGCGATCGCCTGGATAGGGTCCAAATAGCGCGCCTGCACTCGCGAAAGCACCGAGTCGGAGTTGAACGTGGTGCGGTTGCGGCGGAAGCTGTCGAGCACGTAGCGCAGCTCGTACTGACTCTCTAAAAACCGCACAATCTCATACGCATCCGCACCCGCATCGTCGGTAAAGGTGGTCACATTGCCGGCGTCCGCGTACTCGTCGCTCTGGAACAGGTAGCCGCGGCGCACCCGACCGGCCGCATCCACGGCGCGCGGCGTAGTACCCCACGAAAACTGGGCATAATTCGGGTCGTCGGCAAAGGGCTGCATGTCGCGGTAATCCACCACGTCGAGCGCCTGCTCTTTGCACTTCTGCCCCAGCACGGCGTCCGGGGCGGTCGACGGTGCACAGTCTTGCAACAAACTGAATTCTTGCTGGTACTTTGAGTAATGCAGCTGCGCAAACGGGGTATTGCTGTCGCCGGTGGGCAGTTGGTACACGCCGAAGAGGCCCGGGTTGCTGATAAAGCCGGTGAGCTTGTAAGCCCGCGTCTTGCCTGCGCCTTTGCCCTTTACGCTCAGGTTCGGCGCGCCCCATACGTCGACCGTGTTGCCGTAGATCAGGCGCACCGCCGCGCGGTCGTACTTGCCCAGCAGGCGTGTGTCTTGGGTGGTGTCGCCGGGGTAGTCCATCACGCTGGTCGTCGCGTAAATACCGATATTGTTTTCGAGTTCTTCTTTGCTGATAGGATCGCGCCAGCGCGGACCGATGCAGGTGGTGCCGTCGGTGGTGCCCTCGGCGCAGTCTTGGGTGACCGTCGCGTTGCGGCTGCGCAACTGCCAGTAGCCGGCGTCGTAGTTCAGGGCGTCGAAGCTGGCGGCAAAGTTGTGGCGCAGACCCATCGAGTGGCCGAGCTCGTGGGCCAGCACACCCTTGGTGTACTCGACGCGCGCCCATTCGTAGATTTTCTTGCGCCACGCCTGGACCGCCTTGGGGTCTTTGCCATCGGGCGAGCCGAACAGCTTCTTGGCGATCGTGGCCAAACCAATCAGGTTATCGGGTTCCACGTCTTGGCGATCGAGCCGGCAGCTGCCATTCTTGGCGCGGGTCAGCAGGCCTTGGCGGTGCAAAGCGCGCTGCATGGCAGGGTTTTTCAGGCCAAAGGGCGAGGCCATCTTCACCGTCGTCGACGTAACGGGCGCCTTGGGATTGAAGCCCGCCAGCTGCGCCATTTCGGGAGTAATCATCTTGGCTTCGATGGCACTACCCTGCAAACGCTTGAGCCGCTCGTTCAGCGCGCCGTTGCCGGGCCCCAGCCGCCCCGCCTGGGCCAGCGCGTCGAAGCGCTTCTTGTGGGCCAAGTGCGGATTGATGTTCACATTTTGCGGCGTCGCAATGTCGCCCAGCACTTGCGTCAGCGCCTTGGGGTCAAAGGCCGCGTAGTGCCGCGCCAACTCTTCTTGGTTCACCGGCCGGCCAGCGTGAGCACTGGGGCCACCGTTCTTCAACTCCGCGACCCAGCTCGCAATGTTCTTGCCGCCGGCATATTCTTTGGGGTCAATCAGACCCTCTTCAAGCATCAGCAGATCGGCCAACTGCGCCGCGGCGTGGTCGGTGCGGGCGCCCCAAATATTCACCGAACCCGAGATTTTTTCGCCACTTAACGGGTCTTCGGCGTCGACCATGATGCCCCAGGGCGACTGAGTCTGCGGCGGCGCGATGTCGGTGATAAAGTTGTAGCGCAGATCGCCCATGCGCGGCGCCAGCCCGGCCTTGCCGCAGGCCGCGTCGTCGCCCGCCACCACGGGGTTGTGGCACAGCACGAAAACATTGGGGATTTGCGCGGGCCCTGTGCCCAGCGGCGGCACGAAATCGTCGGCCCAGGGCTGCGGCCAGCCGTGGGTGGCTTCGCATGTGCCCGCGCCGGTGCGGCGACATTCGGCCAGGCGGCCCGACAAAAGGCCCACGCGCACCGCATCGTTCCAGACGCCGAGGGTCTGGCGGGTGCCCTCGAATAGCTCTGCAGGGAAGCCGGGATTTACGTACCACGCCAGGGTGCGAACCGCGCGATCGCGCACCGGAATCGTGCACAGCTGGCGGAATTCGTCGCAGCCCGAGCCACGGCCGACGCTGGCGCACTCGTCTTCGGTGCCGTCGGCATTGGCGTCGCGGTGGACATCGACGCCGGCGGCAGAAGTGGTGGCACAGGAGGTCGAAGTGTGTGACTTAACGAACAAATTCCAACGAGAAGCAAAACGATGCCACTTGTTGTCGACCAGGCCGTAGCCCGTCTCGAAGCCGATGCGGTCCTGGGTAAACACACCCGCCACGTCCATGCGCTCGCCGTCCCAGTCGATGGGCTCGTAGTCGTTGTCGTGCACTTTCATGAACGAGGTTCGCAGCTTAACTTCCGTTGGATTGCAGCTCTGCTCGGGGAAGGCGCCGACCATCCAGCAGGCGGGGAACTTGCCCCACTCGCTGTCGACCACGCCCGGCTTGGCCAAGACCTTGTTGGTGATGTCGAAGTAGCCTTGCTCGCTGCTGAAAACGGGCGCGTCGGGGCTCGCCGGGTCGTTGACGTAATAGGCGAGCGGCTCCCACTCGACGGCGTAGTTGATGCCGATTTGTGCAAGTGTATCTAGGCTGTACGCGTCGGTGATCTGGTTCTTGCTCCAGTCGACGCGAAATTGGTCGCGCTGGTACCACGGCCGGTCGCTGTCGTTTTCGACCAGCACATTGGTCTCTTCGCCGGTGGTCGCGTTGTAGTCATGGCGGATATCAAAGTGTTTTTCGATCGCATAGGCCGCGACGATTTGCCCGTCGGCCGTAGCGCGCAGACCCTTGTTGTCGCTGTCTTGCACCTGTTCGTACCGCAGCCGCGCGAGCAGCGCCTTCTCCGTGATTTCCCAACGAATTCGTGTCATCGCCTGGCCGTCGGCGCTGGTAATCAGCCCATCGGAATTCGAGCCAAACATCACGTCGACGACCGACACGTGCATATAGAACTCGGGATCATCCTTGGGGTCCGCCAAGTTGCCCACAAAGAACGCCTTGGCCTGGGCGTTGGCTTGCACGCGGTTAATGGCGGGGCGCTCTTCGGCGCAGGCCCACAGCACGCTGGCGGCGGCAAGCACAGTCAACGCACGAACCGCAAAGGACTTCTGACGCATGGGAGCTCCTGATCGCTGCCCGCGCGCGGCGTGCGGCGGGGCGGCGATTATGGCGCAAGGGCCGGGGGTCGCAAGGGGCCTAGCAAGCGTGCGTCAGCCTTGCTCTTTTGCTCGTTATGCGCCCCGCTGGGGTGCCGGCCACGCAAACTTGCGGTATTATCAGCCGGCGAGGGCGTCCTCTGTCCGATATTCTTAATCATTTTAGGGAGTTTCTTGCCATGCCGCCGACCTTCGTGTTCATCCGCCACAGCCACCGCGACGGCGAAGGCCTGTCGAGCCACGGCCGCGCCAGCGTACAGTACACGGCGCAGTGGCTGAAAGAGCACGGTTTTCTGGCGGATTTGGTGTTTGCGACGAACACACCGCGCACCCGCGAGACAGCCATGCTGCTGCTGCGGCCCACCGGGCGCACGCTTGTGCAAACCATTGTAACCAATGGGATGTTTGGTTCATTGGCAGGTCTGCAGGCGCACACACGCGAGGCGGCGGCGCGGCAACCGAGCGGCGTGGTGTATTTTGTGGGCCACCACCCGAGTCAGCTGTTTCTAGAGCACTTGTTCGGCGCCGAGCTGGCGATTGCGGACCAAAATCGCTGTGCTGCCGTGGTGTTTGAGCGCGATGGCGAAGGCTGGCGGCTGGTCGACTGGTTCGCCGGGGTGGCCTAGGCCTCGCACATCGCGCCCGAAACTCTGGATACCAGACGGGATCTACGGCGCGGCGCGGCGAGTCGGCAAGTAGAACGCGAGCTTGCGCCCCACCACAAGGACAGGGCCGCCCACAGAAAACCCAATGTGATCGAACCGTTCGTTCTGGGTGGCGCGATCAGGACTTGAGCTGCTTGACCGCCGTCAGCCATTCTTCAACATGGTTAACGAACTTGACCTGGCCGTTCTCAAACGTGTGCATGTCGATGGTAGTAATGCGAAATGACTTGGTGCCGTCGAGCTCAAGGCCCATAAACGGCCCCTTAGGCGACCCGGTGACCACGCTGCGCACCACCACGGTGTTGCCCTCTTGCACGAGTTGCACGGGCTCCCACTTCAGGTCGGGGATGAGCTTCCAAAACCCTTGCACTTGGCCAATTAGCTGGGCCTTGCCCTTGGTTTCAGCGGCGTTGATCGACTGAAAATCGTCGGCCAGCAGACGCTCCATGGTTGGCACAGGGCTCCCCCCTTCGCGCACAGTCAGGGCTTCGGTATAAAAGGTGCGAATGAGATCCTTGATATTTTGCATGAAAACCTATTTGGCAAGCGGGCTATCCAGCAGTCGTTCCTGGTGAAGGGGTGGGGCGAAGGATGGTATGTCACGGTTTGGCTTTTTTGCAAGCGGGACCGCGGCGTTTCGATGGCTGCCGTGCTGCTGCCCGAGCGGCTGACCGTGATAGCCAACAGTGGCTAGTCGCATGACCACTTGGACTCGCTGCATTTTCGCATGGACACGGGTGACGCTGAACCTGGCGTGCGGGCAACCGTACCGGCAAGAAATGCCTAGTCCGCTCGCCTATGGCCGACCTTGGCGTCGCGCGCCCGGTCCATGCTACACTCGTGACCGGAGGTTTCCATGCCACGTCTCGCTAGCCTTGTTCGCGCCGTCTTGACTGCTGTTGCCGTGTTTCTGATTGCTATGCCTGCGCTTGCGCTGGCTGGCCCCGCGGCAAGCGTGCCCAATGTGCTGCAGGTAAGCGGCGCACTCACCACGGCCGCCGGCTCCGCCGTGAGCGACGGCGCCTACGACATCAAGTTTGCGCTCTACCCGGGCGACAGCGGCGGCGCTCCGGTGTGGACCGAGTCAGCCACTGTAGTTGGCGTAAAATCTGCACAATTTCAGACGACGCTGGGCGAGAAGGTGCCGCTCGACCCCAAGGCCTTTGGCAGCGCGTCGCTGTGGCTGGGCGTAACCGTGGGCAGCGACCCCGAATTGCCTCGCAAGCCCTTGGCTAGTGTAGTTTTTGCTTTGCGCGCGGCCCTGGCGGCGGGGCTCGAATGCTCCGGCTGCATCGACGCCAGCCAACTGAATGGCGCGGTGCTGCAACCGTACGCAAAGTTTAGTGATCTCGCAGCTGTGGCCCAGTCCGGCGCCTACAGCGACCTAAAGGGCTTGCCCAACCTAGCCGTGTATGCCAAGGCCGCCGAGCTCGCTGCGGTCGCCCAGTCGGGGCAATATGCAGATCTGAAGGGTACGCCCGATCTTGCGCCCTTTGCCAAGTCGGCGGAGCTCACTGCGGTGGCCCAATCTGGCCAATACGCCGACCTCAAAGGCACGCCCGACTTGACCCCCTATGCCAAAGCCACCGACCTCGCGGCGTTTGCCAAGTCGGCCGATCTGGCGGCCATTGCCAAGTCGGGTTCATGGACAGACCTTAAGAATATCCCAGCATTGGCCAAGGTAGGCGCCAGCTGCGGCACCGGCCTTGTGGTCAGCGGCATTGCGGCCGACGGCACGCTACAGTGCACACCCGGCTACGACGCCAGCAAGCAGTTGTTTCAGTTCACGGTCGCCCAAAGCGCACCGGCGGCCTGCTCGCCCCAGCTCTTTGGCAGCGCCTACACCAACGACAAAGACCAGACGCTAAATATCTGTAATGGTTCTAGCTGGTTCGCCATGTCGATCGCCGGCTACGGCACGGTTACCGCACCCGGCAAGTCGTGCAAAGACATCTTGACCGTGGCGCCAAATAGCAAAGACGGCATGTATTCCATCAGCATCGGCGGCGGCACCGTGCAGGTCTACTGCGACATGACCAGCGACGGCGGCGGCTGGACGCTGGTCACCTACGCCTACCGCCCCGTGGCCGGCGGCACCGAGGTCTACTACCTGCCCAATTCTGCTCAGGGTTCGTGGGATCCCGCCAGCCGCAACGGCAAGGCCGCCATCAACGCCACCAGCCTACTGACCGGTGGCAGCCAGGTGCTGCTGACCGTGACCAACAGCGGCACTATGCCGGTCACCGGCAACGCACTCAGCTACGAGCTGGCCTACCGCTGGGCGAAACAGAGTGGTTACAACCAGTTCGGCTGGGCACTGACCACCACCGCCTGCATCGACGTCAACGTGACCGAGCTGAAGACCAACACGACCTTTAGCGCCAAGACCTTCGACAACCGCCCCGAGGTCAGCTGCAGCGGCCACGCGGCCGGCACGGCGTACGAGCGCCAGTTCATCGGCTTCAACAGCCTGACCTGCTACGGCGCGTGCGGCTCGGACCCCGTCACCTCGAACGGCATGGTCACCTGGTACGGCGACGGCTACACGCCCACCACCTCGGGCGGCAAGGGCGACCCGGCGCGCGCGGCGTCGTGGGGCTTCTGGATTCGCTAAAATCCGTTGCGACGCCCTACATACAGATGGCGAGCGCGATTAGTTTGCCCGAGCACGACGAATACCAGCCCTCGGCCGAGGTTCCGACGCCTTCGCACAGGGCCGTGCAGCTCTTGCACTGGTCCCACAGCGGAATGCCGGTGGCGCTGTACAGCGGCGTCATGCTGCAGCTGTCGAACCATCCCTCGCTTTTTGAGCCAATGTAGCCGCAGATGGGCTGGCAGACGCCGGCGCCGTCGGAGTAGGTGTCGTAACCCACGTCGGTGTAAGGAGGAACGTCGTATTCGCCGCCGTCGATGCCATCGGTGTCGTAGCTCCAGCCGTCTTGGTTTAGGCATTCGGCGCAACCTAGCGACATGACTTCTTGGACGCAGGTCTCGTCCCACGCAGTGCCGCAGCAGTACGGGTCTTGGGCGCACACGCAACTGGCGACGCCGGGGTCGGCGCAGCTAGGGCCACCACTGACGCAGCAGCTATGGTCGCCGGTGTCGGTCCACGGCGGCACATCGCCATCCATATCATACATCCATGTATCACTTGACGAATCGACCCAAGTGTCGCCGGGATTCCAGGTATCGACCTCGCCGCCTGCAATGTCCCAGGCCGTGCCATCCCCGTCGCCGTCTTGCAGCATGGTGTCGGCCGCGCTAGCGTCGCCACTCCCTGTTGTTTCGCCGCCTTGGTCGCTCATGTCGCCGCTTGGGCTATCGCCGCCGAGGGTGTCGGGCGAAGTTCCGCTGCCATCGGTAGGGGTTGCGTCGGCGCCCAAGCCGCTGCCGTCGCTGGCGTAGTAGCCGGCGGTGGTGACGGCCACGCCACAGCCGCCTGCAGTGAGCGACAGGGCCAACAGGATGGCGGCGATCAGGGGCGAATAAGTTGATTTGCAAAGGGTAAGCATGAGGGCGCACCTTCTGGCGAGTCCATTGGGACCGCACTCAGCATAGCAGGTGTGCAGGCCACGGCCATGTACGACCGCTGAACTGCCGCCGTACCTCGACACCCTCCGGAGTGCGGCTCGGCTGGCCATAACCCACTGAAATAACGGCAGCGAGAACTCTGGCACATGTGCCACAGTCAAAAGCTCGGGGCCCCCCGGGCGCGCAGCGGCCGGTCTGCGCAACGGACACAGACCCGCAGGGCGGCGCCGCGCGCCGGTTTGGGCCAGGTCGCGGCGATTTTCGCAGGGGTCTGTGTGCCCAAACTCGTGGCCGGGTCGACGCCTTGGCGGCGATGCGCCCTGCTGTTGGGGTAAAACGCGGAATTACAGTGAGTTGTCTAGTTAAATAGGCAAAAGACAATACCTGACACCCTGCCTCGCACCACTTTGCCCTTGTGCCCCGGCGCCGATATGCGCAGAATCAAGGAAGCTGGGCATTTGCGCCGCGTTGCGATCCATCCCCCAAGCATGGAGACCGCATGGACCAAGACCGCCGCCGCCAACCGCGGTACCCCTGCCTAATCTTAGGCGAAGCCGCCGCACCGGCTGTCGCTAGCGTCAAAGTCGTTTGCACCAGCATCAGTCGCACCGGCGCATACTTTGCGTGCCCGCGGGCACTGCAGCCGGGTGCGGCGTTGGTCGTCACACTGCAACCGCGCGGAGCCGGCGGCCCGCAAGTAGTTGCCCGCATTGAAGTAGTCCGCGTCACTGCGCGCGGCCAGCCCGAACAGCCAGGCTTTGGTGCCCGCTGGCAGTCGGTAGCGTGCGAACAGGGCTCTGAAATACTGAGGCAATTTGCTATAGAGCACCTGCGCTGGCCCGACGCGCCGCTGCCCGCAGTCGATCCCAACGGGCTAGCACGCTACCAAGTGAGCAGCGATGGTGTGTGGATCGGCGCAACACAAGAGGTCGCACCGGCACAGCCGGCCACGGCAGCAAGGAGCCGACCTGCGATCGCGCTGGGCGCCGCTGCTGTGCCAACTCCAGGAACTTCGCCAGGAACGGGCCTAGTTGACCCGGGCCCAGACCTTGGCAGGAGTGGCCCGTCGCACGACGGGATAGGCTGGATCGACGACGCCGCTTCGACTGCCACAGAAGACTCGTTACCCCAGGCGCCGCAAGCTGTTTTTGCCGGACGTCGCCGCGATCCGTCGCAACCGTATGAGCCGATGCCGGTGACGAGCGAAGCCGCGCCTGTAGGTTGGTTTGGCCGCCCCGCCGCCCCGCCGGCTGCAGAATCCGAGCAAACCGTAGCGGTGATCACCCCTGGCGCGCTCGCAGCCATCCATGCGGCCAAAGCGAGCGGACTCTATGCCGCCGCCCGGGCCAGCTCGGCACCGCTGCCCGCACAGGTCCAGACAGGTGCAAAGCCGCAAAACGAGTCTACTATCGCATATACCCGCACCGGCACCTCGAGCTCGGCCACGGCCAAGGCCGAGCTGCCGCGACCCGCTAGTCGCCCCGAGCTCGTGCTGCTGCCCGGCCCGTTGCCGCCGCCCCGCAGCGAGTGGCCCGCCGGCGTACCAACTACACTTGCTAATCGATACAACGATTTGCGACACATCGGCCAGGGTGGCAGCGGCGTTGTGTTCCGCGGCTTTGACAAAGTGCTTGAGCGGCCCGTGGTGCTGAAGTTCTTGTCGCAGCCCCGCATGGCCACGGAGGTGGCGCGCCGTTACTTCGCGCGCGAGATCAAGGTCGCAGCGGGGCTGAATCACAAGCATATCGTGCACATCTACGACGCGGGCGCGGCCGAGGGCGTGCCGTACTATGCGATGGAGTTTGTCGACGGCGTAACGCTGAGCCACTACCTGCCCGAGGGGCGGCCGCTAACCGATATGGCCTTTGTATACGCCGTGTTCGCAGCCCTATGCGATGCACTAGACTATGCGCACGGCCTGGGCATCTTGCACCGCGACATCAAGCCCGACAATGTGCTGGTGGGCGCCGATGGTGCAGTCAAGCTGTTCGACTTTGGTCTAGCGCGCTTGGCCGATCAAGGCTTTGGCGAGCACTCGGTGCTGCTGGGTACCCCGTATTACATGTCGCCCGAGCAGCTGACCGGCGCGCCAGTGGACCACCGTTCCGACATCTATGCCCTTGGCGTTACGCTGTACCAAATGCTGACGGGGGTGCTGCCGTTCCGCGCGGGCAATATCTACGCAGCGCATGTGTTCGAGACGCCGCCGCAGCCCCTGACCCTCAACCCGTCGCTGCGACCGGAACTGGCCGAGCTCGTGCTAAAGATGCTGGCCAAGCAGCCGGCGGACCGCTTTGACTCGTGCCGCCCGATGGCTTTGCGCATGTGGCACGCGCTGTTCGACTAGACCGGTTGCCCAGAGCTCAGCTACCGAGCAGCGGCGCCAACCCCGAAGCCCGCGCCACCATTCGCTGCAGCGCGTCGTGCAAGGCCGGGGCAGTCCCCACCCAGGTCAGCTGCTGCTGCGCGCGCGTAATCGCCGTATACACCAGCTCGCGGCTTTGCAGCGGCGAGGGGCCATCGGTCAAAACCAGCGCCACGTGGCCGAATTGCGACCCTTGGCTTTTGTGCACCGTCATCGCCAGCGCGCCCATGTGGGGCGGCAAGCGGGCGATCGGCACCTCGCGCACCCCGGGCCACTTGGCCTCGACACCGGTCGCATCTACGGGCGCCGCCACAGGAAACACCACCACCAGCCGCCCGCCATCGCCACAGACCACGAGGCCAATGTCGCCATTGCGCAGATCGACGTCGTAGGCATTCTCGGTCACCAGCACTAGCTGACCGAGCCATAGACCGGCCTCGCGCGGCAGATCCTCAGACTTGGTGCGCACTTGCTGGGTCGACTTGCGCTCGTTCCACGCCAGCTGCAGCACGCTGCGGACGCTGTCACCGATGGCCTTTTCGAGCCCCGCCACACCCAGCGGCCCCTGCCGATGCACGGCCAGCACGCGATAACTACCCATGGCATAGAGCAGTTGCCGCCGCACCTGGGTCTCGCGCAGCGCTGCCCGGCCGCCTGTACGCAGCTGCTCGGCGAGCAAGGCCACATAACCACCCTTGGCGAAATAGGGGCCGGCCAGGGTATGCGTCGCGGCCGTCCGCTCGGCCAAGTCCCCCGCGGCAATCGGCTGAATCGGCTGCGCATCCACAGCGTCCGGCCGCCGCCCCGTGAGGAGTTGCTCGGCCTGCACCAGCGACTCGGGGGTCGCCGCCTGGATCGCCGCCGCCACCGCACTGACCAAGGGCGAGTCGGCAAAGCGGTAATTGACGGTCAGCCGCACCAAACACGCCTGCAGCGGCGAGCCCGTCTGGGCGGCGGCGTGGGCAATATCGGCAAGCACGGTGCCCACATCCACGCTGGCAAGCTGGTCGCGATCGCCTAGCAGCACCAGTTGCGCGCCCGGGGCCACGGCATCGACCACTTGCGCCATCAGCACCAAATCGACCATCGACGCTTCGTCGACCACCACGATGTCGGCCGGCAGCGGATTGCCGCGGTGGTGACGCACACTGCCGTCGGGCCGCTTGCCCAGCAGCTTGTGCACGGTCGACGAGGGCAGATCCGCCAGCAGCTGTGCGATGTTATCTTGGGTCGGCGCCGCACGCTGGGCCTCGCGCATCGCCTCGGTCATCCGCACCGCGGCCTTGCCCGTGGGCGCCGCCAGCACCACCCGCAGCTCGGGCCGCTGGGCCAGCAAGGCGGCGAGCAGAAAGCGAATACTAAAGGTCTTGCCCGTACCCGGCCCACCCAGCACCAGCGTTAGCCGCAGCCGCGCCGCAGCCGCCAGACTCTGCGCCACCTGGGTCTTGGCCGCCAGATGTTCGGGCTTGGCGCCCTGGGTCAGCGAACGCAAAAGCGCTTGCTGCAGAAGGTCTTGCGTGGGGGCGTGCGCGGTTCTCTCGCCCGCCATTTGCCGCAGCGCTTGGGCCAGGCGGGCCTGCACGTCCCACAGCCGCTGGGTCATCAGCAGGTGTTCGCCACCCGGCAGGGGCTGCATCACCAGCGGCCGCTGACGATTTTCGCCTTGACTCACCAGCGGCGACGCCAGCAGTTTGGCTTGCCACGCCGGCAGATCGCTAGGCCACACAGGCTCTTCGCTGGGCTCGGCCAGGGTCGCCACTTGCAGCAGATCCACCCCCACATGCCCGCGCCGCTGCACTGCCAGCGCCAGCGCGGCCGCTAGCAGCTCGTCAGGATCGGGCTCGCCAAAGCGCTGCAACGCGGCATCGACCAACACCAGGTCCGCCTCGGTCAATACACCTGCGGTAAGCAAGGGCGCGGCGCGACTGGCCAATTGCGTATTGCGCAAATTCAGGGTGCTCATGCGACCTCCGTGCTTGGGCCGGGCAGGGGCGTGCTGCTGCCGAGCAGGGCCGCATCCAAGGCGAGTACGGCCTCTTCGGGCCAGCGGTCGGCCCACACGCCCAGACAACTGCCCTGCCAGCGCGGCGTGGCTGGACCGGCCATTCCCTTTAAGAACAAGTACAAATGCCCACCTATGTGTTTGCGGTAACTGTAGTTTGAGCCAAGCCGAGTCTGCAGCAGCCGGTGCAGCGCCACCGTGTAGACCAGCGCCTGCAAGTGGTAGCCCGCGTGCGCCATCGCCCACTGCAGCAGCGGCCGCGTGTAATGCACGTTGGCGAGTCGCGGCACCTGCTCGATACTGTTGCGTTTTGCTGCCTCAGCCAGTCGGCCTGACAGCCACTCGGGGCCGCGGATGGCATTGCTTTTGTAGTCGGCGATGTAGTAGCGCGCATCGGCCCCGCTGCCGCCGACGCGGAAGGTTAAGTCGATGAAACCTGTTAAGAATCCGGCAATTTCGGGCAAGATTGCCTTGACCTGGTCGCCGCCGCGGTCGAGCATGGTCTTGCACCAGGTCGCGCCGCCGAAATCCTCTACCGCCGCGCCGATTTCAAAGGCCTTGCGCACCCCCGCGACGTCGATGCAGCCTGCGCCCCGCTTGCTCGCGTCGCCCACCGGTACGCGGTAGTCGGCGCCGGCGCCCAGGCGCATGTCGAAGCCCAGCTCATCAAGGCGATGCGACAACTCTAGCTTTTGCAAGGTAAAATCGGCCGGCAGCCCGAGCGTAGTGGCCTCGAAGCCAAGGGGGGTCGTCAGCCACAGGGGTAGTAGCGCTTCAAGAGCGGCAATGGGTTCCTCGCCCTTCTTGGGCGGCTGCACGCCGTAGCGCTGCGCGAGCTCGCCGACCAGTTTGTGCGCAGACTCGCCATCTTTCGCGACCAGCCCACCAGAGTCTTGCTCTTTAAAGTCAAGCTCTTCAAAGACACCGTGAATCCAATCGCCCGTGGTGGTGCCACCCGGCAGCTCCGCCCCGGCGGCCTTTTCAAGCATCCAGGGGTGCTTTGCCAAGTCATCCAGTGCACCCGCCTCGACGGTCGCACCCTCGCTGCTCTCTTCTTCTGGCTGCGCGCTACTTTGCCCCGAGATCGTGGTCGCCAAGTCGGCCAACTTGCGCGTAGGCTCGTCGTCGTCGGCACCGCGGCCCGCCGCTAGCGAGCTGAAGCTGGCCACCTGCCATCGCGCACCCAGGGGCCGCTCGGGGTCGAACGGTTGCGCCAAGGGCAGCACGAGCGGGTCATTACTAGCTGATTGCCAAGGCTTTTCGCTGGTCGGGGCCAGTTCCATACTCCAACCGATCCCGCCGGCCGCGTCGTTTTGCAGCTCTTGCAAGCGCGCCTGAACCGCGCCACTCCAGGCACCTTGTGGGTCAGCGTCTTTTGCCTTGGCGCAAAGCGCCTTCGCCACCTCATCGCCCAGCACCAGCCGCGAGAGAGCCCCTTTTGCCTTGAAATCCATACGATTTAGCCAGACCACCGCGTGATTGCGCGCCCGCGTCAGCGCCACGTACAGCAAGCGCACCGACTCGGCCTCCGCCGCGCGATCGCTCCAATCCTTGGCCCCCTGCCGGTCGTGGCTGCCCGGAGCCGACATGTCGAGCTGGGTCACGCCCTGGTCGCGCATCAGCAGCGGCTGGCGCTTTTCTTTCTCGGCCGTGGGCGCCCAGGCAAATGGAAGCAAAACAACTGGGTATTCAAGACCTTTACTGGCATGCACCGTCACCAACTGCACTGCGGCGGCATCGCTTTCGAGGCGGGTCGCCTGCTCGTCACTTTTATCGTCGGCGCTCGCCTGGCACGCCCGCAGCCACTCGGCCAGACCGCGCGGCCCGGCACGGGTGCGACGGTCCTCGGCCTGGCAAAGCTCTGTCAAATGCCGCAGATCCGTGGCACCGCGCTCGCCCCACAGGCTGCCGAGCAGCCGCGCCAGCACATCGAACTTGGCCAATGTCTTGTCGAGCACGCGGGCAAAACCCTGTGTTACCCAGGTATTCGCGAGCGAGGCCATGTGCTGCCGCAGCGCCTGCCACGCCTGCTGGTCGTCGTTCAGCTTGGCACCGCTGGCAGGCTCCGCGACGGCTCGGGTCAGCTGGTCCGCCGTCCAGCCAATGAGCGGCGATACCGCCAGCAGCCGCGCCGGCCGCTCACTCGCCGGGTTGGCCACCGCGTCGAGCCAGGCCACCAGCCACCCCAAAGCCTCGCTGCCATAGATGCTGCCACGCCCAGCCGCAACCGCCGGAATCGCCAGTCTAGCCAGCTGGTTGCGCACGATGGCCGCCTCGCGGTGGCTCGGCACCAGCACCGCCAAGTCGCCCGGGGCGAGCGGTCGCGCCACCTTGCTACCCTTGGGCACAATCTTGCACGAGGACTGCAGCAATTTCAGACACTCGCAAGCACATAGCTGGGCTAGCGCCGCCGTCATATCGGCCTTGTTCGGCGCACTGTCGAGGTCACCGCCATCGGCCTGGGCCATACACAGGCGCACTTCTAGGGGCCGGCGCGGTCGCGCATCTGCGCCGGGATTGGGCGGCAAACCCTCAATACTTATGTCTTTATCCGCGTTAACATGCACATAGTTCACCACATCGCCCACATCGCCCACATCGCCCATACTCAGGGGCAGCTTGCTCGCGAGCCAGAGCGTATTGAGCGCATTGACCAGTGGCGTGTCGGCGCGATAGTTAGTATCTAACTGATAACAAACAGCTTGCTCCCGCGCTGCCAGGTACACATCCAGGTCGGCGCCGCGGAAGCGGTAGATCGACTGCTTGGGGTCGCCCACCACAAAGAACCGGGTGTCGTTGCGGCCAAAAACCGCGTCAACCACCTGCCATTGCGCCATGTCGGTATCTTGGAACTCGTCGACAAGCGCCGCCCGATAGCGACTGCGAATGGCATCGGCCAGCAGCGAGCCGCCACTTTGCCGCTCGTGCACCAGTCGCTCGGCCAGCCGCGACAACATGCCGTCGTACGTGAGCTGGGCGCGGCGGTCGATCTCGGTCTGAAAGTCGGCGCGCACCGTGCTGGCGAACTGCACCAACGGCTGCGACCACAGGCGGGCTTGCACCGCACAAAGCTTGGTAAATTCGACGGCGAGGGGGTAGCCGGCAAATTGTCTAGCGGCTGGTTCATCGCCGGCCCAGCGCTCGGTGACCACTGCAGGATCGAGCCACTGAACCCCAGACACAAACGGCCTTTCGCTCAGCAACCCTGGGCTGTTGAGCCAGCTCAGCACCTTTTCCCCCAAGTCCTTGGGCGCCAAACCCATTCGACTATAGGGCATTTTGCTCTTGGCTGCAGACTTCGACGGCAGAGCGCGCTCTGCTTGCCAGGCTGCCAACGCGGCTCGGCCGCCTTCACTGCCGCACCAACTCTTGAATTGCGCAAGCTCCGCGCGCCATTGCTGCAGCACCGCCAGGGGGTCGGCTAGGCCGGGCTGCGGCGCGGGGCGCGGCGTGGGCTGGGTGGCGCCGGTCATCTTTTTGGCGACAGCGCGCAGACCATCGGGGGTCCAGGCCATATCGGTAAGCAGCCGCAAATCCTCTTCACTAGCGCGGGCATACACGCGGGCGAGCGCGTCGGCCACCAGCTGTTCGCGCACCTCGGTAGCCTCGCCTAGCACTTCGAGCTCCGACTCTTGCCCCGACTCGAACGCCAGTTCTTGCAGCATCCGCTGGCAAAACGAGTGGATCGTCGAGATGGCGGCACGGTCGATGTCGGCCAGGGCCTGCGACAGACGCCGGGCCAGCAGCTCGGGGTCCGCCGCCTTGCTCAGGCGCTCGGCGAGCTTGTCATCGCCCGCTTCTTGAGCGCCCTTGAGCACTTGCGACACCTTGACCATGCGCTGGCGCACGCGGTCGCGCAGCTCGGCTGTCGCCGCATTGGTAAAGGTGATGACCAGAATCTGATCAATCGTTAGGCCCTCTTCGGCGACGAGCTGCACCACAATGCCTTCGATAGCGAAGGTCTTGCCGGTGCCGGCGCTGGCCTCTAAGAAGACCCGGGGGGCGCCGGGCAGCGGCCCTGCTGCGGACCAAGTGGGTGGGGTGATCATTGCGCTTCCTCGCTGGCTGCCGCTGCGGCTTGGTAGAACGACAGGGCGGCGGCCGGACCAGCTTGCAGGGCTTGCGCCAGCGGCCCGTACACGCGCAAAGCGAGGCCAGCAAAAGACTCTTGCCCCTCGTCAGGGTCGAGATGCTCAGTCGGGTCCCAGCCGGCGAACAGCGCGCGGTGGCTGGGTTGTAAGGCCTCGCCGGGCTTGAATTGATTGCCCTCGTCGCCACCACCCCACGCGGCCCGCACTGCCGAGAGCACTTTGCCGGGCGACTGCCGCCTCTTGTCGGCATACGCCCACGACGTCTGGGCAAACAGCGGCAGCGGACGGTCGCGGCAACTCAGCCACACCTGTACCAGGTCCGCAAGCAACGCATGGGCCTGCTCTGCCGATAGCTCTGAGGTCACCAACTCGCCCGCCACTTGCGCGAGCGTCGCCCCCCACTTGGCCTTGGGCTTGTCGCCGTCGCCCACCACCCGCGCCAACTGCACGTCGCCACCCGTGGCCCGCGCCATGAGCAAGTAAATCCAGGTGCGCAAGAGGTTTTTTGGCTTGTCGCTTTTGCTTGGGCTCATCCACTCGAGCATAGACTGCTCGGCCAAACGGCGCATTTGCGGTGGGGCGCCCTGCACTTGCACACGCAGGGGCTGGCCCTGGCGCGACACGCTTACATCCAGACGCAAAAGCTCGCCTGCAGGGCTGACCTCGCCCGCAGCCCGTGCAAAGCTCGTCAAAAGTTCCTCTACCTTTTTGAACAACTGCTGCAGCATGTGGTCGCCACCCGCGCGCAGCGGCAGCTCGCCCTGCGCCTGCAGCCGCCGCGTCAACGTGTCGACCAGCCCGTCGCGTGCGCACGCGGGGTCTGCCAGCAGCACCTGCATCACATCGTCGCGAATATCCCACTTTTCTAGGTTGTCGAGCTCGAGCGGCTCGCGACCCTGCAACTCAGCTTTATCTTTAGGAATAGACACTTGCAGGCGCTCGCGCAAGAAGCTGTCGGCCGCGCTCGTCAGGCCCTTGACCAGCTCTTCGATCGACACGGCGGTGGGGGGCTTGTCCTCGTCTTGACAGGCACTGCGGTCGGTCGCCGACAGGCCCATGGGCTGCGGTTGCGCGCGGCCGGTCTGCACGTCTATCAGCGCAGCCGCCGCCTTGGCAAGCGACTGAGCATAGGTAAACCGGCCCTCCGTAAAGGCTTTTAGGCTCCACGGCTGCAGGGGATGCTCGGTCACCCACTGCTTCTTGGGCGGGCGACTCGCCTCGACAAGCAGGTCGCGCAGCTCGACCACGGGCACGGCCGGGGCAAATTCCTCGCCCGGCTTCTTGCCAAAGCCATTGTAAAGAATCAGCAGTCGCTCGCGCGCCGACAGCAGCGTCTCGAGCAAAAGGTGGCGCTGGGCCAACCGCGGATCGACCTCGCCCGGCTTCGGCTGGCCAAACGGGTCCCAGGCGCGCCGCGTACGGGCACGCGGAAACGCGCCGTCGTCCATACCCAAAAGCGCAATGACTTTAAAGGGTACCGACCGCATCGGCTGCAGCGCGCACACCGTGACCGCACCGGTAATCGCCCGGTCGCCCCGCACGGGCAGGTCAAAGCGCCCCTGCAGCGCCCGCCGCACCGCATCGAGCGACAGCAGGCCCGTAAACCCCTCGCCAGCCTTGGCGAACTCGTCGAGCTCTTGCCGCACCTGCGCCGTCAGCCAGGTCGCCTTGTCGCTGGTCAGCGCAAAGTCGTCGAGCAGCGTCTGCCACTCGGCCTTCCATGCAACCAAGCTCCGCCCCTTGGGATTTAGGCGCTGCCGCGTCCGCGCCGCCCGCACCGCATTGACGAGTTGCCCCAGCGCCGCCACCCGCGCCAGCCGCTCGGGGCTCTGTAGCGGCACCGGCACCACTTCGCCGCCCTGCACCGGCAATAGCTCGAGCGGCTCGGGGTCGGCCAGCAGCGCGCCCAAGGCCAGGCGCTCTAAGCCGAAATCTAGGGTATTTTGAAAGAGCGCCGGCTGGTCCACCGCTTGGCGGTCCTGGGCATCGAGCCCCCACCGCATCCCCGACTCGTCAATCAACTCGCGCAGATCGGCCACATCGTCGACGCTGAGCGCAAGCCGCAACCGCACCGGCTCGAGCGCCAGCAGCGCGTACAGTTGCGGAGCCGCCACCCGCCCATCGGCCAGCGCCAATACCGCCAGCAGCACCTCGGCCACGGGGTTGACGCGCACCAGCCCAAGGTCGGCAATGCTCACCGAAATGGCTGGCAACTGCTTGCTGCGATTGGGCTTACCGCGCGCATCCACGGCATCGTCGTCGGTATCGTCGTGCGCGTTGTCGGGCGTGGGCTCGGCGGGCGCCGTGGGCGGCGGCTGCAGCGGACCGCGCCGGGCAAATACCGCCGCCACCAGCGGCCCAAAGGTCTCGATATCCGGCGTCATCACCAGCACATCGCGGGGCTCGATCACACCGGGCTGGCTCTGAAACAGCTGCAAAAGCTGGTCGCGCAGCACCTCGACCTGGCGCTGGGCACCCCAACAGGCGTGCAGAGCCACGCTACCGTCGCCCTGTAGCCTAGCGTCGGTCAGCGCCTGGGTATCGCCCGCGGCGCCGATCCATTGTTGCACGCGGTGCAAATCGTTCGCCACCACAGGCACTTGCTTGGCCATCGCCGGCTCGCGGTAGCTCAGCGTCTCGAGCCAGAGCTGCACATCGCGGCTTGGAATGCCCAGCCCGGCTAGCAGCCGGTTCTGATTGTCGCGGTCCAGCTCGAGCAGCGCGCGGTCTTCGGCCGTGTTGGCGTTTTGCAGGGCGCGGAAGTGCTCACTGCGACTACGGATATCGACCCACCACTCGTGGCTGGGCGCCAGCAGGTAGAGCTCGAGAGGCACCCGCGCCGCCAGCGCCGCCAGCATCGCCCGGTCCGAGGGCCCCAGCGTCGACAGGCAGAACAGCCGCACGGGCGGCATCGCAACCTTCTCGGGCCGCTGCCCTAGCAAAAGGGCGCGAACTTGGGCTGGCGACTGCAGATCGTCTGCCCCCACCGCCGCGAGAAGCAGCGCCAGCCACTGGTGTTGCCCCGCAGTCTCGGGCGCGGCAAGCCACTGCAGCACATCGGCGTGGCGGTCGTGCAGCAGCTTGTCGAGCACATCGGCCACTTCGCGGGCAAAGGCAAATTCGCGAAAGGCGATGGTCGGGTCGCCCGTCTGAGCCAGCTGCAAGTAGCTACATACTGCTTCAAATTCAGGCAGATGCAGATGATTGCGCAGCGCGGTGAGGACGGCAAAGGTCAGCGCGTCGGTCTGCCAACGGGAGGCACTTACTTCGCCAGACGGCTGCCAAAACGGCCGATTCACCGCACTGGGCGCTGCGAGCAAGGCCGCGGCAAGCCCATCTAATGCCTGACGCGGAAAGGGGAATACCAGATTGGCGGCGATCCCCAGCTCCGTCGCCAGCTGATGCCGCAGCCAGCGCTCCATGCCGCGACTGCCGACCACGATGGGCACCGGCTCGAACGGATCGCGAGGGTCTAGGCGCAGTTGGCCGGCCAGGGCCGTTGCGAGGTCTTCGGCACAGGCACTTCGGAAAATGGCGAGCGACACGGCGGCACCTCGTTCAGTTGGCGCGGCCGAGTCTAGGCCAGTTGGCTCGGACTGCAAGAGTGGCGCGGCGCGAACGAAGAGGGGGGTGTTTGTAAGCGACAGCTTGTGTCGCATTGCTAGTATTTATGAATATATACGAAACATTAGCCGACTATTGGGGCTTTTCAAATTCGGCACGCCGCACGCTGTTTTAGCGGTCGGTGCGGACTGGATCGGCCGACACGCAACTGCCCTGCGGCGAATAGCTGACGACGATGCTGCGCGGCGGTCCAGACAGGCACGCTGTGGGGCAAAATAAGCGAACATTGATCCGAGTAAAGCGACCCTACTCCAGCCCGCGCCCATCCACCTCAGGCCCGCGCGCCAGCCACCGCTCCGCCGCCCGCTGCCCCGCCGCAAACATCGCCAGCATCGGCTTGCGCTCAAAGTACAGGTACGAGCCCGCGTCGAACGGCGCCGCCTCGTCGGGGCGAATCGCCCGCAACAGCTCGATCTCGCGCAGCTTGGGGTCGCCGTGGCGCTTGGCCAGCTCGTTTCGGTCGAGCAGCAGCTTGCGGTCGGTGTTGTAGGCGTTCTCTAAGAAGGAATCCGCCAGCCGCTCGATGGCATTGCCCATGGTCTTGATGGGTTGCGGCTTATGGTCGGGCGGCATCGTCACCAGCACCGGCACGATACGCCGGGCCCCCAGCGCCACCGCGGGCGCGAGCGGGGTGTTGACCAGCACACCACCGTCCCACAGCTCTTGCTCACCCACGCGCACAGGGTTAAAAAGCACCGGAATCGAGGCACTTGCCAGGATCATGTCGAGCGAAATCACCGGCTCGTAGCGGTAGTGCGTCGCCGAGTGCACCGCCTTGTCGGGCTTGTGGTTGACGATGCGCACCACCTTGCCCGTGCCGATATCGACCGTGTTAATCGCTAGTTTTACAGGCGTATCGCGCAGTTCGCGGGCACCGATCGCTTGGGCAATGCGCTCGCGCACAGGCTCGGTCGAAAACAGGTACGACGTCTCGATGCCGGCGAGCAGGGTCGACAGGGTGTCGAAGCGGGCAGTCATAAGGTACTCGAGGCCCATCGCCAGCCGGCCACTCTCGCGATACCACGCATGTTTCTTGAGCAAATCCAAGGCAACGAGCACCTCGCGCTTGCGCAGCGACAGGCTGCGGGTCGGCTCGCGCACGGCCAGCTTGAGCAGCTCGCGGCCCAGCGAGCGAAAGAACGTCTCGTTGGCCACTACCGGTGGGCGATCGGCTAGATCGAGCCAAAAGTCGAGGATCTGCCCTGGGTTCAGACCTGCGGCGATCAGCACTCCGTTCAGGGCCCCCGCCGATGTGCCGCTGATGACATCGGGCAGCCGGCGCAGGCCGCGTTCGTCGGTGTAAAGCGTATGCCATACGCCAGCTTGAAAGGCACCGCGCGCGCCACCGCCCGACAGGACGAGGGCGATGGGGTTGGCAGGGTCATGTGCGAGTCGGTTCATGCAGCGGTTATAAAGGCAGTTCGGGCGCCTAGCAAGCGGCGGGTTGACGCGGCGACCAAGGGGGTGCACGGTCAATTCGGGCGGCGCCCGAGTGAACGCTTGCTGCGTCCCTGAGAAAAGTACGAACTAGGGATTCATATGGGCTATTCTAACCGCTACCTCGCACTTTTTGCACTGGTCTTGGCCTGCGGTGCGCCGCAGCATTCCGCGCCGAGCGCCGCACTGGATGCCTCGCAGTGGCTTGATCGGACTCAAAAAGAGGCGCATGACCGCCATGCCGCGGTAGTGGTGGTGGCCGGCGCCGATTGGTGTGAGCCCTGCAACGAGCTGCATCAGCGCTACTTCGACGCGACGGCGGGGCAAAAGCTGCGCGAAAACCAGGTAGTGCGCGAACTCGATGTTGAGACGCCGCTGGGCCAGGCGGTGGCTGCGCGGCTGGGCGTGCTGGGTTACCCGACCACGCTTGTGCTGCGGCCACAGCCCCAACTGGTCGAGGTAGGCCGCATTGAGGGCTGGGACACGCTGCCCTATTTTACGAGCAGTCTTAACGAGTTGCTGCAACGCCCCGCGCCACTGCCGGCGGTGTGTGCGCCGGGCGATGCCACGCCGATCACGGGCGACGTGGCCACGGCCCTGCCCGCGGTGCGCTGTGCGGTCGAAGCGCTGCATGGGCCGGCGGGGGCCAGTGCGGCCAGGCGCCTGAGCGAAATGCTGAGAAATGACGGGGTACTGCACGCCACCGCCACCTGGCCCGCGCCGCAGCGCGAAGAGCTACTGGGGGCCTTTCGCCAACTGGGGCGATGGCAGACGCGGGTGGCGAACCAGCACGATGCCTGCGCTCAAACATTTACTCGCGCTCAGCAGTGGCCGGGAACGCCGGCCGAACAGGTGCCCACCCTGCTGTATTGGCAGGCGAAATGCACGCTGCGCGACGCTCGCGGCGACGAGGCCAAACAACTGGTCGAGCAGTGGCTTGCGGCGAGCGGCGATACCTACGAAGCCCGTGCGCTGGCAGCAGATTTTGTGGTGCACGAGGCGCTGGCGCAACCCTGGGGGCCGCAGTGGGGGCGCGCGCTGCTACAGCGACTGCTGGCCGAAAGGCCTGGCGAGCCCTGGAATCACTATCTTTTGGGGCTGCTGCTGGCGGAGCACGGACCGCGGGCCGAGGCGCGGGCCGAGCTGGAGCGGGCGGTGGCGCTGAAGCCCGAGTCAGCGCTGTTCGTGCGGCAGCTGGCGCGGGTGCGGGCGACTGGGGTTCCGTAGGTCGCGAGTCGCGAGTCGCGCAGTGACAGCCAAGGGCGACTGGCGCGGCGCACACCTGATCATGATCATGCTGCGGGCGCTCAAACGGCAAAAACCGCAGTCCAGCACCCCTTTGCACACCCAACACAAAGTGCGGCCACGCCGAGCCAACTTCGCGGCATTACCTGTAAACGCCGCTTTGCCCGATCAGACATGATCCGAACACACAAACAAGAAGTAAGTGTGTGCACGCCCGGGCGGCGCCGCAGACTGCCCTTGCGCACAACGAATGAGCAGATAGGAATATAGTTGCGCGCACCCGCAAGCGCGGGTCAACGGCAGCTATGCAGCCCCACGCACCCGTACGCCCCCTGTTTTGCCACCTCGTCGCAGTGTGGTCGCTGTGCTCGGTGGTAGGCTGCCAAGCCGCGACACCACCACGCCCAGCCGCGGCCGCAGCCGACGATGCTCCCCATGAACAGCTTGCCGACGCTGAGGATTCTGCTGCCGATGTGACCCCGGAGGCCGCGCCCGACTCTGCCCCCGACTCTGCCCCCGAACTGGACTCGCCTGCTGATGCGCCCCTTGAGACGGCGAGCGACACTGCGGCCGACCTGTTTGCCAGCGATGCCGGCGCCGATGCCGCGCCCACTGACGCCACGGGCACGGACACAGCCACAATCGCGGACGCCGTCGCTCTCGACACGGCAGCAACGAAGGATGCCAATCAACCCGTTGACACAGAACAGGATTCCGATATCACGCTAGCCGATACCGCGACGTCCGACGCGCTGAGCGCGGTGCTGCAAATCAGCGATGTGATGGTGCAACCCGCGCCGAACAACCCGCTCGCCTGTCGCGTCACGTGGAACAGCAGCGAGCCGGCGTCGTCGGTCGTCTTGTTTGGGCTGAGTGCGCCGACCATGCGAATGCGCGACCCGACGCTTGCGCTCAGCCACGAGGTGCTGGTGCTGGGCATGCGCGCCGACCAAAGCTATACACTACAAGTACGCTCGTAGACAGCGAAAGGTACGGTAGTCACCGTCGACGCGCCCCCCTTCCAGACCGGGAAGCTGCCACCGTACCTATCGCCCGCCACCGTGACCAAGCCGTGGGTCGATCTGCTGACGCCGCACTTCATTGTGCTCGCGGCGATCCACCTGAACCTGCCCTTTGCCTATAATCCCTATGATTTTACTCCAACTGCGGTGATGTACGACGACGAGGGCCAGGTCGTGTGGTTCCACAGCCAAGCGAATGGCACCAACATCCTGGCCTGGCTGTCTGACACGGACCACACGCTGCTGGTGGCGGGCGGCGGGCCCCCGCTGGTGATGAACTTGGCCGGCGACCAACTGTGGCAAGGCAACGGCATGGCCAACGAGACCGGCGGGCCGCCTCAGCCCGCGACCGGGATGCTGCATGGCGACCTGCGGCAGCTGCCCAACGGCAACTTCTTGGGGATCGAATACGATGTACGCAAAGGGGTTTGGGGCGACCAGCTCGTGGAGCGGACGCCCGATGGCCAGCTGCTGTGGCTCTGGAGTAGTTTTGACTACCTAGCGCCAGGTGCCGGCGACTGGGCCCATGGCAACTCGTTGCAGCCGCTCGATAATGGCGCCACGGTGCTGTACTCGCCGCGCAACCTGAACATGATTTTCAAGATCGACCGGCTGACCAACAAATTTGTGCTGCGGCTTGGCGATGGTGGCGATTTTGCACTCGATCCAGCCAGCAGCGACGACTGGTTTGCGCTGCAGCACTCGGCCGAAGCCCTGCCTGGCAACCGCATTTTGCTCTACGACAACGGCACCATGACGCGGGGCTACTCGCGGGCGGTCGAGTACGAGTACGACGTGGCGAGCAAAAAGGCGAAGATTGTCTGGCAGTATCTGGGTGCACCGGGCCCCAAGTTCTTTTCGCCGGGTCAGGGAAGTGTGCAGCGGCTGGCCAATGGCAATACCCTTATCAGCGCGCCGGACTGGAAGGCGGGGTTCGCCATGCCGTCGTCGCTGCGGCGGGTCAACGCGAGCGGAGAGCTGAAGTGGCGCCTAAACTTACCCGTCATCTACGACTATCCAACGGTGGCCTACCGCGCCCAACAAGTGGCGCTGCCAGGGCTCGAGTTTGTCGCACCGGGCGAGGCTCCGTAGCGCTGCGTGCCCGATAGCTACCCGCCCCACCGCGTCGCCGCCAGCATTCCACACGCCGCATGGCGCTGCCGGCCACCCGAATAGCGCCGCACCACCGGCTGTCGCAGCACTTGCAGGCGGTCGCGAAAGGCTGCGAGTTCCTCGGCCTCGGCGCGCACAAAGCCGTCGGGCCGCGCATCATTCACATCGATCAGATTGATCCGCAAGGGCAAATCGCCAAATAGTGCCTGCAGGGCCGCCACCTCGTCGTCGCCGGTATTGACGCCGGCCATCACCACCCAAGCCACGGTCAGGCGCTGGCGAGTCGCGGCGTGCACCGCGCGCATGGCCGCAGCCAGCTCAGAAAGACTGTGCTTTTGGGTAATTGGCAGCAACTGGGCGCGCCGTTCTTCTACGGCCGAAGTCAGCGACACCACCAACCGATACGGGCGCTTCTCGGCGGCAAACCGCAGCAACTGCGGGGCCAAGCCCACGGTCGAAATCGTGATGGCGTCCGCAGCGATGCGACCCGTATAGGGCTGGGCGATGGCGGCGGCGGCGCGCATGACTTCGTCGTAGTTGTGCAATGGCTCGCCCTGGCCCATGAACACCGCACCCGACACACGGCCTGGAGCGTGCAGGCGAACTAGGCGGAAAGCCTCAACCATCTCCCACGCTTGCAGATGGCGCTGCAGACCCAGCCGGCCCGTCGCGCAAAACACGCAGCCCATCGCGCACCCCACCTGCGACGACAGACACACCGAAAAACAACCCTCTGCCTGCAAGGGGATTTGCACCGCCTCGTGCACCGCACCATCGGGCGAGCGAAGCAGGTACTTCACAAAGCCGTCGTCGGGATCCGTACTCATTTCAATGATTTGCAAGGTGTCGCTGCGGGTCAGCTCGGCACAGGCCTGGTGCAGCTCGCGGCGCACGGGCTTGGGCTGGTCGGTCTTGACGCCGGGGCGGGCGAACCAAGCGGCCAGCAAGCGGCGCGCATGGGTCGGCGTCGCCGTGGGCACCCGGGTACGCAACAGCGCGAGCAGCTCGGCTTCGCTCAGCGCGGCAAGGTGTGGCAAGGGGTCGAGGGGCGTCACGGTGCGGGGCAGCTCCGCGGCAGCTAGCCGCAGTTGCAAGGGTGGCTGCCAGCCGGCGCGTTGTCTAGCCACATGCGGGCCGACACAAGGCACCCTTGTGTTAGAACGATGAACTTGTTAGCTAATAACCACAACGCGCGCCGCGCCACAGCTCTGTCAGAGAAGCGGCGTAACCATCACTTTACGATTGCACTTGGCAGCATGGCGGCGCAGCATGCGCGCGGGCGTCTGCGCCCAGCTTATCTGCAATGAGGTCGTTATGTTCCGTACCCTGAGCGCTCGCCCTACTTACCACATCGGCCTCGCCGCGTCTACCTTGCTCTGGCTAATGCTGGCCGCCGGCTGCAGCGACCCCGCCCAGTCGCCCACCACCGCGGCGACCGACACGGGCACGGCCGACGTCAACACCTCGTTCGGCGACGGCAAGGTGACCGATACGGCCAAGCCGAGCGATACGGGCAGCACCCCAGACACGGGGAGCAAAGACACCAGCGAGCCGATCGATGTGGTCACTGTGGATACAAGCGACACGGCGCAACAACCCGACGTAGCCCCCGACACGGCTGCAGCGGACGCGAGCGATACCGTAGTGGTCGCCGCCACTTGCAAAGATCGCTGCGACAAGTACGACCCCAAGGCCCCCTGCCAATGCGACAGCTATTGCTCCGACTCGGGCGACTGTTGCGACGACTACGCCACCTTGTGCGCGGCCACCGCGGGCTGCAAAGTCGATAAAGATTGCGACGACTTTGACCCCTGCACCACCGACGCATGCGCGGCCGGCGCCTGCAAGCACACCGGCACCGGGGCCTGCTGCAAGGCCGACAGCGACTGCGACGATTTTGACGCGTGCACCACCGACAAGTGCACCAGCTCGGGCTGCGGCCACACCGCCAAGACCTGCAACGACGGCCTTGACTGCACCACCGACAGCTGCGACAGCAAGTCGGGCGCCTGCGCGGCCAAGGTGCAAGCGGGCTTTTGCGCCATCGACAACGCCTGCCACATCGCCGGCGAGCTCGACGACAACAGCTGCATGACCTGCGACCCCAGCAAAGCGCAAGACGCGTGGACGGCCAAGGTCGGCACCGCCTGCGACGACGGCCTGTCGTGCACCACCGGCGATGTCTGCGACGCCAAAGGGACTTGCGTAGGCAGTGCCAAAGCTGGCTGCTGCAAAACCGACGCCGACTGCGGCGCCACCGACCCCTGCTCGGGCGGCGCATGCACCGTCGCGACCGGCATCTGCACCTTTGCGCCCAAGACCAACTGCTGCGCCGTGGGCACCTGCTGCGACCTAGCCAGCCACACCATCAAGGCGGTGGGCGCGGCGTGCGGCACCACGGCCATCCAAGTCGACTACGCCTGCAACGGCAACTTGGCGCAAAAGCGCGAAGGTTTGCCAGGTTGCGATGGCAAGACCGGCATCGGCTGCCTCAAGACCACCGTGGGCCTGAGCTGGACCGCCTGGAAGACCCTGGCCACCTGCACCGCCCTGCAAAAGTGCGTACAAAACGCCGGCGCGCCGCCCACCTGCGAGAACGCCGCTGGCCCGTGCGCACAAAACAGCGACTGCGACGACAAGAACCCTTGCACCGACGACAGCTGCTTAGCCAACACTTGCAGCAACTTGCCCAAGGCATGCCCCGGCGGCGCTACCTGCCAAGTGGGCGCGTGCGACCCCGCCACCGGCAAGTGCGGCCTCGCCGTCGCCGATACCAGCTGCTTTATTGGCAATGCCTGCTACGCCAGCGGCGCCAAGCACCCCACCGACGGCTGCTTGACTTGCCAGCCCAGTAAAATCCTTACTGATTGGTCACTTACCACCACTTGCGCCTGCACCACAGGCGTGTGCTGCAACGCGACGGCGGGCAAGATTCAGCCCCAAGGCGCCTCGTGCGACACGGCCCTGAAGGCCACCGAGTACGCGTGCAGCACCGACGGCACCACCGTACAAACCCGCACGGCTACGCAGGGTTGCACGGGCAAGTCGAACACGTGCTCGACCTCGGCCAGCAACTACGCGTGGACGGCGTGGACCGCGTTCAAGACCTGCACCGCCGGCACCACCTGCGAGGTCACCGACCCCACCGTGGCGGGCACGTGCAAGGCCGGCGCCGATCCGCTGTGCGGCCAAGCCGACAAGTACGAAGTGGGCACGACCGCGAAGACCGCGTACAACCTGGGTACTTTTGCCGACGACGCCGCGGACTTGACTCTGAATCCGCAGTTGCTCATGGGCGGCAGCGACGACGTCGATGTGGTGCGCTACACCGTGACCGACAACGCCAACACCAAGACCCCCACCATTAAGCTCACCTGGACGGGCGCCGGAACCGTAAAGGTTTGTGCATGGTACGCGTGCAGCGCCGGCGCGGGCGGCAACACCTGCAAGGCCGTGATTTGCCCCAGCGGCGCCATCTCGGACAGCAACCCCGACGTCAGCGGCGTCGCCGGCAACGGCTGCTGCCTAACCGGCGCCACCGGCACCCTAAGCTGGACGCCCGCGCCCTCGACCGGCACCGACGCCAGCGGCACGGCCTACGTCGCGGTCACCAACACCGCCGGCAAGTGCCAACAGGTCAGCCTAACGGCCAGCATGGGCACCGCCGCCGCCACCGACTGCACGCCCGGCAGCAAGTGCTGCACCGCCGACGGCAGCATCGCCACCAAGGCCACCGCCTGCGGCACCACCACCGTCGCCGCCGAGTACAAGTGCGACAGCACCGCCCAGGGTGGCAAGATCATGCAACGCAAGGCCGTTCAGGGCTGCACCGGCAACAGCACCACCTGCTCGGTCTCGGCCATCAACTACGCCTGGAGCGACTGGACCGCCATGCAGACCTGCGCCGCCAACGAAGTGTGCAACGTAACCGCGGTCGATCAGCCCGGCACGTGCAAGGCGGTCTCGGTCTGCGCCGCCGGCAGCACCTGCTGCTCCGCCACGGGCGCCTGGGCCACGGCCGGCACCGCGTGCGGCAGCGCCACCCAAGTCGAGTACAAATGCTCGGGTACGACCCTTGGCGCCTCCGCCCAGGTTCGCAAAGCCACGGGCGGCTGCTCGGGCACCAGCGCCACCTGCTCGACCGCCGCTTCAAAGCTCGTCTGGTCGAGCTGGGGCAGCTACCAAGCGTGCACGGCTACCCAGCTTTGTGTAGCCGGTTCAAGCGCTTCGCTGCCCCCCATCTGCCAAGCGCCGGCCAGCGACCTGTGCAGCGCCACCGACCCCAGCTACGGCACCACCACCGTGACCGCACCCAAAGACTTAGGCACCTTCTCCGACGCGGCCGCTGCGGTGTGGATGGCACCCAAAGTCGCGCTATCGTCGGATACCGACAAGGATTTCTTCAAGTACAAGATCACCGACGACTTCAACCTGAACGACCCCAAGGTCTCGGTCACTTGGTCGACCACCAAGCCGGTCACGGTGTGCGCGTACTACCAGTGCCTAAGTGGGCCAAACGGCACCGATTGTGACCCCATCACCTGCCCCACCGGCAGCACGGGCTACAACAACTCGGTCGTCAGCAGCGTGAACCCCAACGGCTGCTGCATCGACGGCGCCAGCGGCACGCTCACCTTCGCGGTCAACGCGCCCGGCACGCTCAACGAAGACGGCTACGTACACTTTAATATCAAGAACAAGACCGGCTCAGGCTGCCAGCAAGTAGGCGTAAAACTTGCCTTTGGTGGTAGCGACAACTCGGCCTGCAGCCCCGCCACCAGCTGCTGCGCCGACAACGGCAGCTGGGCCGCCAAGGGCACGGCCTGCGGCGCGGTTCTCAGCAGCGAATACCAATGCAGCGCCACCACCGCCGGCGGCATTTCGCAAAAGCGCGACATCAAGGGCACTTGCGGCGGCACCGCGGCCACCTGCGGCACCACCACCACCACGCCCGGCAGCTGGAGCACCGCGCTGGCCTGCACCGCGAGCGAGTTCTGCGCCACGCCCGACCCGACCGCCGCCGGCGTATGCGTCAGCCCCGGCAGCGGCTCGTGCAGCAACGTGTGCGGCGGCAAGTCAGCTACAGGCACCTGCTATTGCGATGCCTTCTGCGCCGCGGCCGGCGACTGCTGCGCCGACTTTGGCAGCAAGTGCGGCGGTTCGTGCACGGGCGCGTGCGGCGGCAAGACCACGGCGGGCGTCTGCTGGTGCGACAGCTACTGCAGCCAGAACGGCGACTGCTGCCTCGACAAAGCGGCCAAGTGCGGCAACTAGCCCCCACTTGAGCGATCCGGTCGATGAACGCGTCTCACCTAATTGAAATTACTCGTAAACTCGCGCCAACACTGCTACCGCTGCTGTTGCTGCCGCTGACTCAGCTGCTGGCGGAGTGGAGCAAAGGGCAGGTCGTGCGGGCGCTGGGCTGGTGGGGCGTGCCGCTGACGACGGGTTGGCTGGGCGTGCCCCTTCACGAGGCGTCGCACGTGGTTGCGGCCAAGCTGCTGGGGCGGACAGTGGTGCGGGTGCGCTGGTTTGCCCCCGATGCCGACACGGGCACGCTGGGCGCGGTCGAGTGGCAGCCGGGCACGGGGCCGCTGGCGTGGCTGGCGGTGCTGGCGGTGGGTGTGGCGCCGCTCGTCGCGGGTACGCTGGCGCTGCGTGGCCTGCTGCAACTCGTTGCGTATACTATGGATCTACCCCTACCAAGTGCGCCGCTGGCGACCGATCTGCACGGCTGGCTCGCGGCGACCCTGGCGCTGGGCCGCTGGGCGTTGACGCTGACCCACACCGTTTGGATGCGCCACGACGCCTTGGCCTGGCTGGCCCCCTTGGGCTGGTGGACGGTGGCGAGCGTGGCGGCGCATCTGACCCCGTCGCGGGCGGATCTGCGCGGGGTGTGGCGCGGTGTGCTGCTGCTGGCGGCGACGGCGATCGCGGTCATGGTGGCATGCGAGGTGGCGCGAATTCCTTGGCGTGGTCCGCTGTTACAAGCTGTGTTGGCGATGGCGTGGTGGCTGATGCCGGGGCTGCTGCTGGCGGTACCGGCGACGCTGACCGTTGGGCTGCTGGCCAGCGTGCTCGCCCTCTTGAATCCCCACCGCCGCCCGTGACACCCTGCGCCCCCGCGCCAGCCTACGGCGCCGACCAAGGACGCCATGCCCCACAACCCCCTGCTCGCACCCTGGGATATGCCCTATGGGCTGCCGCCGTTTGCCGCGATCCGCCCCGAGCACTGCGAGCCGGCGGTGCGTACCGCGATGGCCGAGCACTTGCGCGAGCTCGACGCGATTGCCGCGAACCCTGAGCCGATCGATTTTGCCAATACTGCTGTGGCGTTCGACAATGCGGGCGCGACGTACAAGCGCATCGCCCTGGTATTTGCCAACCTAGTGGCGGCTGAGAGCTCGCCCGGTCTGCAGGCGGCCGAGCTGGCGGTGATGCCGCTGCTGGCGGGCCACGACGCGGCGGTTTTGCAGCATCCCGGCGTGTTTGCGCGGCTAACTACCCTGTTTGACCACCGCCACGGCCTGGGCGCCGAAAAGTTGCGGCTGGTCGAGCGGCTGCACCTTGATTTTTGCCTGGCGGGTGCGCGCTTGCCGGCCCAGGCGCGGCAGCGGGCCCTAGAAATTGCCCACCAATTGGCCGAGCTTCAGACCCATTTTGCGCAAAATGTGCTGGCCGACGAGCGCGATTTTGTGATCGAGCTGAGCGCCGCCGATGTGGCGAGTCTGAGCGCGGGGCTGCAGTCGGCGGCCAGGCAGGCGGCGGCAGAGCGGGGTCACAACGACGCGTATCTGCTGCCCTTATCGCGTTCGCAGGTGATGCCGCTGCTGGCGACGTGTCCGCGGCGCGAGCTGCGCGAGCGGGTGTGGCGGGCCTGGGTGCGGCGCGGTCAGCTGCAGGCCGAGCGCGACAATACCGCGGTGATTCAGGCGATTTTAGCGCTGCGCCACGAACTCGCAAGCCTGCATGGCTACAGCGATTTTGCGTCGTTTGCCCTGAGCGATACCATGGCGGGCGGGCCGCAGGCAGTGCAGCAGCTTTTGCAGCGGGCGTGGCAGCCGGCGCTGCTCAAGGTGCGCGGCGAACGCGACGAGCTCGCGCAACTGGCCGCCGTTAATGGACAAAGCGAGCCCTTGGCGGCGTGGGACTGGCGCTTTTGGTCCGACAAGCTGCGCACGGCCCGCCACGCGGTCGACGACGATGCGGTCAAGCCCTATTTTTCGCTGCGGGCGATGACGGCTGCCATGTTTGACTGTGCCAAGCGTCTGTTTGGGCTCAGTTTTGTTGAGCAGACCGGCATCGCGACGTACCACCCCGACGTGCGCGTGTACGAGGTGCATGGCCAAAACGACCAAATGGTGGGCATTTTCTTAACCGACAACTACGCCCGGCCCAGCAAGCGCGGCGGCGCATGGATGAACGAGTACCGCTACCAGAAGAAGGCGGGCGGGGTGGTGCTGCCCATCGTGGGGAATCACAACAATTTCGCTAAGCCCGCGGCGGGTCAAGAGTGCCTGCTCAGCCTTGACGACGCGCGCACGCTGTTTCACGAATTTGGCCACGGCCTGCATGGTTTGCTGTCGAACGCGACCTACGAGCGGCTGGCCGGCACGCGGGTGCTGCGCGATTTTGTCGAGCTGCCATCGCAACTTTTCGAGCACTGGGTGCTTGAGCCGGCGGTACTGGCCCAACACGCCCGCCACGCCCAGACCGGCGAGCCGATCGCCCTGGCGTTGGTCGAAAATCTGCTGGCCGCGCGCCGCTTTGGTGGGGGTTTGGAGACGGTCGAGTACCTGTCGTCGGCCCTGCTCGACCAGGCGCTGCATACCGATCCCAGTGTAAAATTAGACAACTTGGACCTGTGGGAGCGCACCGAGCTCGATCGCCTGGGGATGCCCGCCGAGGTGATGCCACGCCATCGCCTGCCGCATTTCTTGCACCTGTTCTCGGGCCCCGAGTACGCCGCCGCCTACTACGTGTACATCTGGGCCGAAGTGCTAGATGCCGATGCGTTTGGCGCGTTTGTCGAAGCCGGCGACCCGTTTGATGCGGCAGTGGCCGAGCGCCTAAAGACCTGTATTTACAGTGCGGGCAATACCCAAGAGCCAGGCGCAGCCTTTCGAGCTTTTCGCGGTCGCGATCCCGACGTAGCGGCGATGCTGCACAAGCGCGGGCTAGATACGGTCTAATCCGCTACTTTCCGTGGCAATTCTTGCACTTATCGATCGCAGCCTTCTCGGGCACGGTCTTGGCGACTGCTTTGTGGCACTCGATGCAAGTCTTGTGGAAGATGACGGTCCCCTTGTCGAATTCCTCGCCTTTCTTTAGGGCCAAGAACGGAGCCTTCTTGCCGCCCACTTCTTTCTGGGGCTGGCCTTCGGCCGCGTGACAGTCGCCGCAACCCTTGATGTCTTTTGCGTTCTTGGGGTCGCCCTTCTCGGTGTGGTGGCAGGCCTTGCACGAAATCGGCGCGCCCTTGGCGTCTTTGTACTCTGAAGCGTGCTTGGCGTGCGGGAACTTGACCGCGCCCTTCTTGCCTGGGATCAGGTCGATCTTGATTTCGGCTTTGTCTTTAGGCACTTCGGTGGCAAGCGCCACACCCAAGCACGACACGAGACCGAACACAACCGCGAGCAACGCTGCACTACTTTTGTTCCACATGATGCGAACCTCCGGCGCTGGGGGGCGCCTATTCAAGCCGACGGCTGGAGCTAGCGGAGTAGCCCCGCGGCGAGGTGCGAAACCTGCCTCCGCGGCTAAGCAGACTACGCGCCAACTCGCGCCGAGATTCAAGCCGGATCCGCGCCAACCCATCAGAAATACCGCGATTGTGACGGGTCTGTGGCGATTGGCCGGGCGGGTCAAGCCACGCTGCGCGGCGGTAGTTGGTGTTTGCCGCGCGCCGCCGGTCGCGCTATGCTGTGACGAGGCTGTGACGCGACAGCTTGCCCAAGCCCCGCACACTCCCCCTGTGCACGCCCGCGACGGTGCGCCAAATTTGGCGCCTGTACTCGCGCCAGACGCGGGTCTGCCCGGAGGAAGCCCTGTCGAACATTCGCCCCAATCAAGTGCATGTAGTTAACTTGCACCCTGAGTTCAGGCAGTTGCTGGTAATCCATGTCGAGCTCGATCCGGCGCCAAGCCCGCTGTGGGTGCAGCTTTTTCACGATTTTCGCGACGAGAGCCACGAGCCGCCCGGCTTCGCCCCGCTGGTCCGCGATGGTGCCGTGGAGCTGCACCCGGCCGACGCCCAAGTTGAGACATTCTTGCTGGCGCTCGAGCGGCGCATTCGGCACGTCAATGTGCACCACGCCGCCGTGCTGGGCCGCGCCGAGCCCGCCAAGCCGCCGCGCCGCCGCGATACGATCGAGCTGCTGGCCGACGGGTTTTCGGTCGAAGTCCGTGAACGTATTCTGCATGCGCGCGAAGCGGCCGAGCGTGTTTCGGGTATGTTCCGCGCGCAAGAGTGGCAACCGCTCGAGATTACGAATCTGAATCAGCCGCCGACCCGCGACACGCTGCTCGACCTTGAGGCGCCGCGCATGAACCGGGGCCCCAAGCCCAAGGTGGCGGTAGCTGACACTGGCGAATAGGGCAAGCACGCCGTGCGACCCTCTGACAAGCAGCACCCTCGCGTCAGACCACAGTAGGCCCAAGGTGCTCAAGATAGCTAGCCAATTGCCGCTGGGAGCGCTGGGACCGGCCATACAACCGCTGGCGTGCGCGGGGCAGAGGCTGCTACCGGCCGCGCCATATCGTTAAAATTATGTGCTTTACCAGGTCGCCATTACGCACCTTGGTGCGCTTGAGGAGCTGCGCTGTTCGGCGCGCCATGGGGCACACGCTGCGCCAGAATCAGCCGGTCGAGCGTCTGGTAGAGCAGCGCGGGCTCCACGGGCTTGGTCAGATACTCGTCCATGCCGGCAGCTAGGGCGCGCATCCGGTCCTCCGTCAGCGCGTTCGCACTCAGGCCAATAATCGGCACCGTGCGGCCCTGCGGCAGCGCGCGAATTCGCTGGGTAGCCTCCACGCCATCGAGCAGAGGCATCTGCATGTCCATCAAGATCGCGGCGAAGTTCTGGCGCCCCACCAGGTCGACGGCGGCCAGACCGTCTTTGGCCGTAACCACTTCGAGCCCGCCGGCCTGCAGCATCAAAGTGGCGACAAGGCAGCTCAGCTCCTCGTCTTCGGCCAGCAGCACGGAGCGACCGGCGTGCTGCCGCTCAAACTGGGCGAGCGCACCCGCCGAGCTCGACTGCGGCACGGGAGCCACCAGTGCGGCACTGTCCTTGTCGAGCCACACCTCGGCCCAAAACGTGCTACCGCGGCCGAGCTCGCTGACCACGCCGACCCGCCCATCCATGCGCGTCGCCAGCTTGCGGCTAATGGCCAAGCCGAGCCCGTTGCCGCCAAAGCGCCGCGTCCTCGAGCTATCACCTTGCACAAACGGTTCAAAAATACGCTTGATTACGTCTGGCTCCATGCCAATACCCGTATCAACAACCTCGAACCGCAGCTGCCACGCCGCAGGCCGCTCGTCTACCACCCGGCCAGCCAAGGTTACGCTGCCGCGCTCCGTGAACTTGATGGCATTGGCCACAAAATTGATAAGAATCTGGGCCAACCGTGCCGGGTCGCCGCACAGCTGCGCGGGCAAACCCGTCGCGTCGATGGTCAGTCGCAACCCCTTAGCCTCCGCCTGGTCGCACGTGGCCGCGAGGCAAGTCTGCAGCACATCCGCCACGGCAAACGCGCGATGTTCTAGCGTCAGCTTGTCCGCGTCAATTTTTGATAGGTCTAATATATCGTTGATAACACTTAGCAAATGCCGCCCAGCGTGCTCTATCTTGCCCAGTCGCTCGGCCTGCTTTGGCGAGACCCCCTCGTCTTTGACCAGGTGCACGAGCCCCAGCACCGCGTTGAGCGGAGTGCGGATTTCGTGGCTCATATTGGCCAAAAATGCCGTCTTGGCGTGCGCGGCCGACTCGGCGAGCTCTTTGGCGCGCTGCAGTTCCTCGGTGCGCTCATCCACCCGTTGCTCTAGCGTTTCAGCATGAAGATCAAGTGCTTGTCTTTGTTCATCTAGGCGATCCAGCATGGCATTGAAGTCTAGGGCCAGACGCGCAATCTCATCGTGGCCACCCAATTCGGCGCGGCGGTCCGTCGCCCCCGCACGCACGTCATCGGCCACAGCCTGCAGCGCACGCAGCCGCTGCTCCAAGCGTTTCGCCATGAGCCACGCCAGCAGCACGCCACTGGCAATCGTCAGCAGCGCGAACGCCACCCCTGACCAAATCAACGCTTGCCAGCGCTGCCGATTGGCCTGCTGCCCCAGACCGACCCGCACGGCACCCAGGATGCGCCCGTCGCCCCGTACCGGCGCCGCACAATCAGCCACCGCAACCGACAGTTGCAGCAGCTGGGGCGCGAGCAGGTGACTCACGTCGCTCACGGCGGGCCCGCTGTTGGCCTGCCCAGTGTGGGCCACGACTTGGCCGTGATCATCGAGAATCATGGCGTACAGCAAGTCGATTTCGCCGCGCTGGCCGTCGACGAGCTCTTGCAACGCGGCTGAGTTGCGACTCGCCAACCCCGGCCCGGCGGCCCGCGCCAAGGTGCCCGCCAGGTCTGTGCTGCGCTCAGCTTGGTGCTGCAGCAGTAGGTCAGCCTGGCGGCGCACCAAGTCGGCCACAAAGACTGCCATCAGAAGGGCATGGACGGCGACCACGGCAGCAATCAGCCGCGACCGAATCGAGCAAAATCGCAGGCTGGGCCACAGCTTCAAGGTTGCGCCGCCGGACAGAGCACGACTCTACTTGGCCGCTCGCCGAGCAGGGCGACAAGGGGCGGGGTGTGCCCACTCGGCCGCCTTACAGTGCCGCCCAGGACGATCGCTGCGTTCGCATTGGCTTTTCTGTGGGCGATCCGGTCCTCTTGGTGGGGCATAAGCTCGCGTCCTGCAGGCCGACTCGCCGCGCCGCGACGCAAACTCCTTGCGGTATCCAGAGTTTCGGGCGCCAGCGTCAAACACTCCAGAGTGCTGGAGCGGAGGTGGTCCCGCAGGCGGCGAGCGATTCGCATGAAGCAACCTTCTTGCGCAGAGCTTAGCGCGCGTACTTGGTGTGATCCAAGCTAGGCCCGAAAGCTGCCGGCGTCAAGCGGGCACACCGCAGGCCTTGGCCCCTGCGCCCTGCGAACCTACACCGCCGCTGCGCTAGGGGGCGGCTCGACAGCGTGGCCGCGGCCGTGGCAAGAGCGCATACCTGACCGGAATTTCTGCCGATCCTCGTCGCTCATCTGCTCCCAGCGCGCCCGCATGCCGCCATGGTGGCGACCGTGCCGACCGAAGCCGCCCGCCAGCAGACGCCCCAGCAGCAGCAGGCCTAGCGCGTGCGGATAGTCAATCGGCAGCGCGCCGGTCACCAAGCCAGGCACCAGCCAGTTCCACAGCACCATCACTGCGCCGCCCATCGCCGCCGCCGCCACCGCCACCATCACCACCATTTTCAATGCTTTCATCTTGTAATTCATAGACTTTCTCCCATTCATAGTTCAGTCGTTCCACTCGGCATACACGCCCAGCAGCCGTTCGCGCAGATGGACCACCGCATACCGCTTGCGCGCCAGCAGCGTGTTCAGGTTGATGCCCGTTTCTTGGGCCAATTCGGCAAAGGTGCGACCCTCGATCTCGTGGGCCACAAACACAGCGCGCTGCTCGGCAGGTAATTCGTCAAGCGCTGCTTCAAGTTCAGCTAGCAGCACTGTACGAGCATACTCTGCTTCGGGCCCCGCACCCGGGTCGGGCAGCAGCTCTTGGAGCCAGTCGTCCTCTTGATTGTCGCCCGACACGGGCAGCGGCTGCTCTTTCTTCTTGCGAAACCGGTCGATAATGCGGTTGCGGGCCACGCGCAGCAGCCAAGCCCCCACTTGCTCAATCGGTTCAGGGAGTCGCCAGGCATCGACCAGCTCAGCGAGCACGTCTTGCACCACATCTTCGGCGTCGGCCGGATTCGGCACGCGCTGGCGGATGAAGTTGCGCAGGCGGGCGCGCTCGCGCACCACCACCGCACCGAGCGGGGTATCGAAGTTGGTCATGAGCTCAGGGCGACGAGTGGTGTCCATACCGTGATGACGGATCACAGCCTCGTTTAGTGTAGGTCGCGACGAAAAATCTGCTGGCGACCCAAAAATACCTTGCCGCTACGGCGCGGCGGGCTGCACCTTAGCAAATTTCTCTAGATGATCCGTGTAGTTATTACCTATGACCGGCGTCGTACCCTCCTCACCACCGTGCGGACCGACGATGAAGGTATGGTCCAGCGCCACCCCCGCATCGGCGTAGGCATGGATATCCGAGGTCGCATTGCCATACGCCGCCGCCACCTTCCAGCCCAGTTCGAGCGTCAGGCGCTTTAGCCACAAAGCCTTGTGTGTGCGGGCCTTTTCATCCATCACCAGCTCATTCGCGGTCAGCATTGGCCCCACCGGACACTGGTGCGCCGCCAGCCACTGCCGCGACTCCGCCCGCCCAATATGCGGCCGCGCCGTCAGGTACACAATCGGATAGCCCTTGGCGGCCCACACTTGCAACATCGCGCACGCGCTGGTCATTTCTTTGGGGTCGTACGTCATGTCGGTCAGCTCGTGCAAGAACTCGGCGTCCGCCGTCGTCAGCGTGCCGTCGATGTCGGTGACCACAACTTGGGCCGCCGCAGGCTTGAGCAGCAGGTAATGCGGCGCGCACGCTTGATTCGGCGCGGCCAGCAGGTCGGCAAACGCCGCGTGCAGCCCGGCAATCTTGGCCGGCAGCAGCAGCGGCGCCGCCGTGTAGGCCCCCTGATCATCGGTCAGGGCCTGGGTGACATGGGGCGTAAGTCCACTCCAAATCGCGAGTTTTTCGCTAGCAAACGGCGTGGCGGTCAAGCCAGCCTCGGCCTTGCTGCGCGCCTTGCGGCCAGTTACCGCGTAGCGCGCATAGCCAGCAAACCCGGCAAAATCACTCGAAGTTGCTGTTGCAAAGGCCTGCGCCGCCACCCCTGCTGCCGCTTCGCCGCTAAACCACGCGCCGGCGGGCACGCCCAAGATGTCTTGCGCCTCGTCTTTGCCGCGCGGCAAGCCGGTTAGCAGGGCCTGATTGTCGCCGTGCCAGCTAGCGGAGGCATCGAAACCCTTGGCATCGCCTGGGCAATTCAGCGATTCGCCGGCATCAACAGTGGTGGTCGCGGTCGCCGCCGGGTCGCTCGCCGCGCCACACCCCAAAGGCAGCAAGCCAAGCGTGTAAACTAGCATTCGTTTCGTGCAGTTCGCCCAGGTCATCGCAGCTCCGCCCCTGCTCTGGCAAGGCGCGCGCGAGCTTACGACGCGAACCCAGGCACGGCAACTGCCGCTGCGGCTACGGCACCAGCAAGCCGCGCTGCACCGCCGGCCGCGCCTCGATCGCCCGGTACCAGCGCTGCAGATTGGGATAGTCCTCTTCAGAAATCGGGAGCTTATAGAACGCCTGCCAGGCGCTCAGCCACGGCCAGGTGGCGATGTCGGCGATGCTGTAGGTGCTGCCGGCCAAGAAGGCGTTCGCGCCAAGTTGGGTGTTCATCACCGCAAATAGCTTGAGCACCTCTTGGGTGTAACGGTCGATGGCATAAGGGATCTTCTCTTTGGCGAACACGGCAAAGTGCCCGACCTGGCCCATCATCGGCCCGAGGCTCGACGCCTGCACCAGGCACCAGCCCAGCGCGGCGAAGCGGCCCTGCGTATCGGCAGGCAACAATTTACCAGTCTTTTCAGACAGATAAAGCAGAATGGCGATGCTCTCAAAGATCACCACGCCGTCGTCGACCAGCACGGGAATCTTGCCGTTGGGGCTGATGGCGCGAAAGGCCGGCTCGTGCTGCTCGCCCTTGCCCAGATCGATCCGATGCACAACGTAGGGCAAGCCAAGTTCTTCGAGTGCAATCGAGATTTTATGACCGTTTGGGGTCGCGGTTGTATACAGTTCCATACGGCAAGCCTCCTCGGCGGGCGCGGCGGCCCGGGGAGGCACGCAGATACCACGCGGGCCGTGCCGGCTCAAGCAGTGCCCGAAATTGTGGCTGAGTTAGACTCCTTTTCTTCGCCAGCGGTGCGCCTTCGCCGCCACACCGGCCCAGAGCCGCGCCCTTACAACCACCTTCTCATCCCCCAACACGCCTGTTAGGCTACCCAGTACGGCGGACCCGCTGGGCAACCCCGGGTGACCACAGATGTCTACACCAGCAGGAAGGGCGAAATGGAAGCAAAGCACTACCTTCATACCCATGTACTCGGCTCGGGCCCAGCTGTGGTCCTGCTCGGCGGCTGCCCTACGCCAGTCGAGTACCTGCTGCCGCTCGCCCGCAACTTGGCCGACGCCTTTACCGTCTTCGTACCCGAGCTGCCGGGCTACGGCCTGAGCCCGGCGCTGGGCACACCCTACCCGCTGGCCGATGCACAAACACTGATTATCCATACATTGCATAAACTTGGCGTGCGCAAGGCCGCGCTGGTGGGCACGTCGTTTGGCGCTTGGCGCGCGCTGTCGATCGCGTGTGGCGGCGAGGTCGAGGTGCCGGCCGTCGTGTCGCTGGGTGGTTTTGCCGCCATAGACGAGGCTGCCAAGCAGGGAATGGCGGGGTTTGCCGCAGCGCTGCGGGCAGGCATCGACCTGCGCGACCTGCTGCCACCGCGCTTCTTGTCGCCCGCGTTCTTGGCCGCCCATCCCGAGATCGGAGCACTGACGCGGACTTGGCTCGATGCCGCCCCCGTAGAGGTGATCGCCGCCGAGCTCGAGGCGACCGTGAGCCTGCCGGATCTGCTGCCGCGCCTGGGCTCGCTGACGACTAGGATTGCGGCACGGGTGGGCTCGCTCGATGTGGCCGCGCCACCCGCCTATGCCGAGGCGATGACCCAGGCCGCGGCCCACGGTCAGCTGGCGCTGGTCGACGGGGCGGGCCACGCGTTGCTGTACGAGGACTTGACAGAAACTACTGCATTTATTCGCGAAATTCTGGCACAAGCCCTATGAGTCCACAGTCGAACACTGCGCGGTGCTTCGCCGGGCGATGGCCGCGCCGCCTAGCGTTACGCCGACGGAAATCAAGTAGCGGCAGTCTAGGCAGTCTAGGCAGTCTAGGTACTTGCGGCAGGTCCGTTGCCCACAGCGACCCGCCGGTAGCAGCGCGCGCCTAGTCCCCCGCAACGACCACCCGATTGCGCCCGCCATGTTTCGCCGCATAGAGCGCGCGGTCCGCCTCTTGAAACAGCGACTCCCAGTCCGGCGTCACCGGCCCGAGCGCGGCGATGCCAACCGACACCGTCAGACGCAGCACCTGGCCATTGTGCCTGAATTCAGCTGTTTCAATGGCCCTGCGCACCTGTTCTGCGCGCTCGACCACCTCGGCGGGAGTCGCATCGCTGTGCAGCACCACGAACTCCTCGCCGCCAAACCGCGCCAAGAAATCGAGCGCCCCCATCTGCTCACCCAGCAGCCGCGCACTCTGTTGCAGCACTTTGTCGCCCGCATCGTGGCCATAGGTATCGTTGACGGCCTTGAAGTGGTCTAAATCGTAGATAGAAACGACCAGCGGCGCCCCTAGCTGCTGAGCCCGCTCGACCGCGCGCGGCGCCTCAGTCAGCAGCGCCCCCTTGTTCTTTACGCCGGTCAGGGGATCTGTGCGCGCCAGGTCAAAAACCTCTTTCGCCGACACGGCTTCGATGTTGCCCGGCGCCAAGAACTTGAGCAACACGTTGCCCACCTTGATCTGGTCGTGGTCGCGCAGCTGGTGCATCGTGCCCGGCTTGAGCACCGCGCCATTGACGCTGGTCTGATTGGTCGAGCTCAGATCCACGATGCCCACCGCGTCGTAAAGCGTAGCTATGGCCGCGTGTTGCTTGCTCACGCTGGGGTCGGGGATCTCGACCTCGGCGCCCACCGCACGGCCCACAATGCTGCGTTGCTCGGTCAGCGGCCACTGCTTGCCCATCACCGCCGCCGGCCCCGACAGCAGCACCAGCGTAGCGGGCACCTTGGCGGCTTTTTCTAAGCGTTGCGCCAGTGTAGAGTGGGCCGAAAGAACGATGGCGGTCGCTTCTTCGGCGCCGCTTGGGCTACGCGCCATGCTGCGCTCCTCGCATGTCACACTCCGTTTGTGTCGGACGCAATCGATGTTGTAGAGAATCGAGACCCGGATGCGCAGCGGGCGCCTAGGGCACGCACCGCGACCCTGGGGGTGGGTCTAGGCCAAGACTAGCGGTCGGAGCCGTTGCGGTCAACGACAATGCGCGGGCAATGGGTCGCAAGTGCGGGCGCAAACACAGCATTACCTGCCCAAACAGACCACAAGCGGCAGGGCGGCCAGCGCGGTCGGCGACCTTACAAGCAAGTGCCGGCGTAGCAACTGCCGCCATCGCCGCACGCCTGACCGTTGGCGACAGGGGTCTGCACGCAGGCTCCGCCCAGGCTGTCACAACTAGCGATGGTGCAGGGGTTGGCGTCGTCGCAGTCCTTGGTCTGGCCGACACACTCGCCCAGCTGGCAGGTGGCCGCGGCCGTGCAGGCGTCGCCGGTGGTGCAAGCGGCGCCGCTGTCGATCGGCACGTTGACGCAGCCGCCGCTTTCTGGGGCGCAGCTATCGGCAGTGCAGGCATTGGCGTCGTCGCAGCTCAGGTCTGTGCCCTTGCACAGGTAGTCCTTGCAGCCGTCGCCCGCAGTGCAGGGGTTGCCGTCGTCGCACGCCATGTTGGCCGCCGCCATGCCGTAGGTGCAAAAACCCGTGACCGCATCGCAGGTTTCGATGGTGCAGGGCCAGCCATCTTCGCAGTTTTTGGCGGTACCCGTGCAGGTGCCCTGGGTGCAAGTGTCGAGCACGGTGCACGGCTTGCCATCGCTGCACGGCTTGCTGTTGGGGTTGTAAAGGCACTTGCCCTGGCCGTCGCAGCTGTCGTCCGTGCACGGGTTGCCGTCATTGCACGAGTCGCCCTTGCCGGAGCACGTGCCCAGCTTGCACACATCGCCTACCGAGCACGCGTCGCCGTCGTCGCACGCCACGGCATTGAGCGCCACGTAGCTGCAGCCCTTGCCCGGGTCGCACAGGTCGGTGGTGCAGGGGTTGCCGTCGTCGCACGGCGCGGTATCGATGACCTTGCAGGCGCCGCCCTGGCACGCGTGCAAGACGCACAGGTCGCCGTCTTGGCAAGGCACTTCTAAGTTTCCGTGTTCACAGCCTTTCGATGCGATGCAGAAGTCCGTCGTGCAGGGGTTGCCGTCGTCGCACGCCAAGGGGCTGCCGATGCACTTGCCGTCGTGGCAGCGGTCGCCCTCGGTACACTTGTTGCTGTCGCTGCAGTCTACATCCGCTTGAATCTTCTTGACGTTGCACACGCCCTTCATCTTGTCACAGAACGGCGTGTAGCAGGCCAAGAAGGTGGTGGGGCAGTCCGCGTCGGTGCTGCAGGCGGCGCCGGTGCCAATGTTGACGGTCGCCGATTGCATCAGGGTAAATTCGAGCGAACTCTTGGTGTCTTTGCCGCTCGCTCCGGTGTCGACAGTCCCATTGGCGTCGTTGTGCGTCAGGGTTGGGGCATTCGGTACAGTTTCTGCCGTGCAGGCCGTTCCTCCCGCGGTCAAGACCAGCGTCGCAGCCATGAGGAGTTGCACAAAGCGCCCGTTACGGCTGCACGGCCGGGCGTCTTGCTGAACTTGGGAACCATGGATGAAATGGGGGATCAGCTTCATAAGTTCACCATAATGGAGGACCCCCGCCGAAGTCGACCACGAAATTGTGAAGACTGGTGGCGCCTCTTTCGGCAATTCTCACATAGAATCACTAGATCTAGGTCAATTCTTTACATTTACTTGCACAACTCGCTTACATTTGCACATGCAGCCGCGCCGCGAAGCACGGGCCCGTCTCGCGGCCCGATGTCAATCAACAACTTGAATTTAAACGATGTATTCTCAGTTTTGCAGCGGACGCCGCGCCGCCGCTTAGCCTTTGTCACGCACGGCCTTGGTCACTGCGCTCGCGGCCGCCAGCCCCGCATCCAAGGCGGCGTGCTCGAGCCCCACTAGCCGCGCGTGCACCGCGTGAGCCGCCTGCACAGGGCCGGCGAGCCCTGGCGCCAGCGTTTGCACCGCCGCCAGCAGCTGATCCGCTCGCCCCAAGCGGACTTGCGCAACCGCGCGCTGACCCGCCTGCACCGCATCGAGGCCAAGCTGCACCGCATCGGCCTGCAGCTGGTGCGGCGTTGGCCGCTTGGCAGCTGCCTCAAAATTCGCGCGCGCTGGCGCGGGCTTCGCATCCCCCTGGCTCACAACCGGATCGGGCAGCCACGCCAGCAGCAGCGCCGCCACCTGCGGGCTGTAGGCTAGTTGCGCGTGCGGCACGCCGGATACAATACGCGTTTCTGTATCAGCTGGGCGGGGTTGCTGAGGGTCGTCGCCCAGAGCACTGCGCAGCGAGACCATGCCGTCGCCAAGCAGGTGCGCAAGGGGGCTGTGGCCCGCCAGCGAGCCCGCCACCAGCAGCTGCCGCGGCCCCTGCGGCCAAGCGAGCTGCGCCGGATCGCCCAACTGGCGAATGCCCGGGCTCCGCAAGTCTGCGACTTGGCCGATCAATTGCGTCACCGGATCGGGGATAGCCCGCAGCGCCTTCGTGAGCGTACGCCCGGCGCGCTCGAGCGGCGCACCCAGGTGCGGGGTACCCAAATAGGCGATGTGACTCAGCTTATCGCGCCACTGCCGCGGTTCGCCCTGCCCCGCGCTCCACGCCGCCCGCACCACCAGCCCGCCCATACTGTGGCATACCAGCACAAGTTCACGCACTTGCAGCGGCCACTCGTCGAGTAATTGCTCGAGTGCGGTGTCGAGCTCGCGCCCCAGCTGCTGGGCCGGCAGGCCCGAGTTGTAGCGCAACCGCAGCGGCATCAAGCCTTTTTGCTCGTGTAGCAGCGTGCCGTAGTCGGCCTGCGCCAGCTCGCCCAGGGCAAAGCCGTGGTCGGTGGCCATCAGCCCGTGGATCAACAGCACAAGCCTATCTTTTGCTTGCGGAATCGCCGCCGCCAGCCCCGCACGCGTCAGCTCGAGCGGCTCGCCGTCGTACACAAAGCGCAGCGGAGTCGCCAGAGCATTGCCGCGCGCGTGCAGCCAGTCGCCCACCGCACCGGTCAAGACGCCTTGCAGTTGCTCTGAAGTCTTGCTCATTTTGTAGGCCTCCAGGTGCGACAGAGTGTGGGCGCGGCGCTGCGGCGTGGCAAGCGGCCGGAGCGCGCCCAACCGGGCTGAGCAGCAAGAGCTTTCGCCGCAGCGCCCCCTGCATTAGACTCAGGGTGGGGCCATCGCCCCGTGGACCGTCGATGCCTGCCGTAACCTTCGCCAACTTATGGTATTTAACGATTTTTCTTGTGCTAACAAGCGGAGCACTCAGTTGCTCACAGGCCACCAGCGGCGGCAGCGGCGGCTACTATCTACTCGACGCAGAAGGCGACGGCAGCACGGTCAGCGGGGCCGACACGCCCGGCGGCAGCGACACGGTAGCGCCCAGCGACACCGCCGCACCGCCCGACATCTACACCGGCGACCCCACCTACGACGGCCCGGCGTGCACCACCAGCGCGGCATGCAAAGACTATGGAAGCAAGAACTTGTGCGCCACGGCCATCAAGCAATGCGTCGAGTGCTTGACCGAGTACCAGTGCCAGCCGGGCCAAACCTGCGACAATTTCGCGTGCAAAGACCCCAGTTGCACCCCCGGCGCGACCTCGTGCGATGGACCGTTTCTGCTGACCTGCAACGAAGACGGCAAGACCTCGACCTCGAGCAAATGCCCAGACGCCACCCCGACTTGCGTAGCGGGTCAGTGCCGCGTCTGCGAACCGGGCAGCAAGTACTGCGAGGCGGCCAGCACGGGCAGCAAGTCAAAGGCCGTGATGCAGTGCAACGCCGACGGCAGTAACGCTGTAGTTTTACAAGCTTGCGAGGGCGACGCCACCTGCATCAACAAGCAGTGCATGGTCTGCGCGCCGGGCACCAAGCAATGCAACGGCTCGCTCGCTATGGCCTGCAACAACGACGGCAGCGGCATGGACATCGCCGACGACTGCGGCGCCAAGGGCCAAGCGTGCCAGGGCGGCTTGTGCGTCAGCCCGTGCCAAGGCGACCTAAAATCGAACACTTACGTGGGATGCGACTTCTGGGCGGTCGACCTCGACAACATCGTAGAAGGCGACTTAGACGCGCAAAATCAGCAGTATGGCGTGGTGGTGTCCAATACCGCCGACGGCCCTGCAGCGGTCACCGTGTCGATCGGCACCAAGGGCCAAGCTGGCTACCATAGCAAGACCTATACGGTGGCGGCAAAAGGCTTGCAGTCCATCAACTTGCCTGACCCTAGCTGGGGCCTGCCGCCGCAAAATCAAGAGGGCACGTCGATTAACAGCCTGCTCTACCGCATCCAGGCCGACCAGCCGATTGTGGCGTACCAGTTCAACCCGATGACCAATGTGGGCGTTTTCAGTAACGATGCGTCGCTGCTGCTGCCGTCGAACGCGCTGGGCAAGACCTATTATGTGATGTCGCACGCAGAGTTAGATGGCCCGTACCGCAGCTTTGCCAATATCATCGCCACCGCGCCGGGCACAACCACGGTGTCGGTGAAGCCGACCTGCAAAACGCTTGCGGGCAGCGGAGTTCCGTCGATCGGCAAGGGTAAGGTGGGCACGGTGCAGCTGCAGCAAGGCCAGGCCCTGAATCTTGAGAGCGACGAAAAGAACGGCGACATGACCGGCACATATATCGAAGCCGACAAACCCGTAGCAGTTTTCGGTGGTTCCGAGATGTCGAACTCGCCCGACACCGGCAACTGCGTGCCCAACGCCAGCGGCTCAGGCAAGTCGTGCGCCGGCACCAGCCTGGGCGGCTTTGGCCAGTCGTGCAGCAGCGACGCCCAGTGCACCCCCTCGTGCTGCGCGGATCACTTAGAAGAGCAGATGTTTCCGGTCGATACGCTAGGTAGCTCGTACGTGGCGGTGCGCCTCGCCCCCCGCGGCAAAGAGAAAGATGCCTGGCGTATTTTGGCGGTCGAAGACGGCACCACGGTTACGGTCAGCCCGAGCCAAGGCGCCGCGCTGCCCATGCTGAACAAGGGACAGTGGAAAGAATTCCAGAGTAATCAAGACTTTGTGATCGAGGCCAACCACCCGGTCTTGGTCGCGCAGTACATGGCCTCGTCGTACGCCACCATTACCACCGAGGGCGCGACCTGCAACGTCGGCGGCTCGGCCACCCAGTGCCTGACCAAGTACAACTACACGGCCGACTGCTTAGACGGCGGATTTTCTGGGTATTGTGCGCCCATTGGCGACCCATCGCTCATCTTGACGGCGGCAACCTCGCAGTTCCTAGACGATTACATCTTCTTAGTGCCGGCGCAGTACAAGATTAATTACATCAACATCGCGATGCCACAGGGCGCGACGGCGAAGATCGACGGCTCGCTAATTGCCGCCAGCACGTTCAAGGCCGTGACCGGCTCGCAGTGGCAAGTGGCGCGGCTGCCGGTCAAAGACGGGCCGCATCGGCTGCAGCTGTCGGCCAAAGGTGGTTTGACGGTCTATGGTTACGACAAAGATGTCTCGTACGGCTACACGGGCGGCGCCGGTCTGGCGGTGGGCGGCCAGCCGTAGCGCGCGCGTGGCTCAAGTGGGCTGCACGCTTTTCGACACTTCGCCCACGTAAACTGTCAAAAAGCTCGCACGCCCCCGACCGCTCCGCCGTGGCAACACCCGATGGAATTCGTTAAGCACTGATCCTAAACCCGCAACGAACCATCGCCATTGCGATCGCGGCCGTTTTGCCACTCGACCATCCAGCCCGGATAACTGGCCGGCAACATACTGACATCGTTTAGGATCTGCAGCTCATCGCTGGTCAGCTTCACGGCCGGCGCCGCCAAGTTGTCGACCAGCTGGGCCTGGGTGCGCGCGCCGATAATCACGCTCGTCACAAACGGCTTGTGCAGCAGATACGCCAGCGCAATCTGGGCGACGCTGACACCGCGGGCCTCGGCCATGGGGCGCATGGCGTCGACACAGGCAAAAGCCCGCGTTTTATCTACAATTGGAAAGTCGAAGGTGGTGCGTCGCGCCCCCTGCGGCCCGTCGGCATCGGGCTGGAACTTGCCGCTGAGCAGCCCGCCCGCCAGCGGCGACCAAGGCAACACGGCCAAGCCCTCTTCTTGAGCCAAGGGCGCGATCTCATTCTCGATATCCCGCGCAGCAATCGCGTAGAACATCTGCGCCGACACAAAGCGCGGCAGACCGCGGCGATCGGCAATCGCCAGCGCTTTCATAGCGATCCACGCCGGCAGGTTGCAGAAGCCCACATAGCGCACCTTGCCGCTGCGCACGATGTCGGCCAGGGCCTCGACCGTCTCTTCGAGCGGCGTAGACTTGTCAACCCCATGAATCTGATACAGATCGATGTAGTCCGTGCCCAGTCGCTGCAGGCTCGCATCGATCGAGGCAAACAGGTGCTTGCGGCTCAGACCGGCGTCGTTCGGCCCCGGCCCCATGCGCCCACGCGCCTTGGTCGCCAACACGAGCGAGTCGCGGCGCAGGCCCAACCGCGCGATCGCCCCGGCGACCAGCTTTTCGCTCTCGCCCTCGTGGTAAACATTGGCCGTGTCGACGAAATTGACCCCCGCGTCGATCGCAGTCCGCAGCTGCTCGGTCACCGCGTCGAGCCCCAGGTCGCCCATTTGCGCCCAAAAACCCTTGCCGCCATACGTCATGGTGCCCAGACACAGCTCAGAAACGAACAGGCCCGTGCGACCCAACTTGCGATACTGCATCGTAATCTCCTTAGTGCGCCGAGTGCTTTGCTGGCGCGCGGTGGCGATATGCTGCCCGTTGCCGGCGTGCGGAGCAAGCGCGTTGCCGGCAGGTTGCCCGACTTTGCCGGCTCTTTGCCGACCCCTGCTGTGAATGCTACTCTGTTCAAAAGGAGGCCCCGATGAGCCACAACGACCCTGAAAAGAAAGCCGCCGCGATTGCCGAAGCCATTGCTGCGCGTGGGGTGACAGGTGTTGCTGTGTCGATGAGTGCCCAAGACTCGTCCGCCTATCTTGTCGGCGAGGTCCACAGCGCGGCCGAAGAGGCCATTGCCGTGGATGCCGCCCTAGAGGCGGGTGCCACGCGCGTGCAAGACGGTTTGCACTACCCCGGCGCTGAAAAAGCTGCGGGTAGCCTAGTGCCGCCGCCACAGACCCATGGCGTCGATCCTGCGCTCGATATTCTGCGCGGTGCCCACCTCGAGAGCCGCACCTTTGACGCGTCCGATGTGGTCGGTGTACGGACGGGCACGCCAATTGACTAAATCCTTAGAGGCAACGCTGATTTCGAACCCCTCGCGAACCTACCCCGGCGACCTGCTGTGACGACACTACTGCCTGCCGAGCTGCCCCAGGCCCGCGCCTTTTGCTACCGGTGCCATAAGCCCGAGCGCGTGTGCATTTGTGGGCTGCTGCCGCAAGTCGCCAACCGCACCCAAGTGCACATCTTGCAGCATCCGCGCGAGAAGAATCGGCCAATTGGCACGGTGCGTTTTGCCATGCTGGGTCTGCAGCGCTGCGCGGTCGAGGTACACGCGCCATGGTCCGAGCAGCCGAGCCCGTTGCGGCAGCGGCTTAGTGCGGGGGCGGCGGTGCTGTTTCCGAGCGCCAAGGCGCGCGCGGTCGAGACGATGGCCGCGGGCGAGCGACCGAGCGAGCTAATTGTGCTCGACGGTACATGGAATCAGGTCAAGGCGGTGGTGCGCGCCAACCCGTGGCTAAACGACCTGCCGCACGTGTTTTTGGCGACGCCCGAGCCCAGTCGCTACCGCATCCGCGCCGAGCCGCAAATTCACTACGTTTCGACCCTTGAGGCGATTGTGGCGACGCTGCAGGCCCTAGAGCCCGAAACACGGGGTTTTGCGGGTCTGCTGCAGGCTTTCGACGCGATGATCGACACGCAAGTCGCCTATGCGGGTACTGGCGAGCGGCGGTTTAAGCAGGCCCGGGCCGCGCGGCCGCCGCACATCCCCGCAGTGCTGAGCGAAAAACCCGAGCAGCATCTGCTGGTTCACTTGGATACGGTCGGGCAACGCGGGGCGACGCGGCCGATCCATGTGTGCGCGTGGCGGCTGGCGACGGGCGAGCACTTCGAGTGTCTGATCTGTAGCGATCCGCCGAGCGAGGCGCGCAAGCTGCCCTTTCTCGACCTGCCGCAAGATGCCTGGCAAACCGCCGTGAGCCCTGAACAATTTGCGCTGCTCTGGCGGGCCTTTGTGCGCCACGACGATGTTGCCGTGGTGTGGAGCCAGCGTGCCCTAGACCTGTCGCCCATGCCGGCCGAGGTGCTGCAACTAAAAGCCGTGTGGTGCAACCTGGAGCATCGCAAAGCGGGGCACTTGACCGATGCCTTGCAACAGCTGGGTATTGAACGGGATCCTGGACCGTTTTGGGGTGAAGTCGGTCGGCAAATGGGGGAGCTGCTGGCGCTGCGGCGGTGGCTGCTGGCGCTGGCACAGCGCGGCCATGTCGCCCCACTTGCACCAAGCGAGCATGACCGCTAAGTTCATGCAGCGAGCTTGAACCCGCGCTTTCACTTGTCAGTGTGATAACCGGATGATCCATCCCCCGCCCACGAAACGGTTTGCACTGCCGCGCCCAAGGTCGAGGCCAGTGGCGAGGCCGCGATGAAGGACCCGAATCAACACGCAAAATTGACACCGGGAGCGCGGCTAGTGCTGCATCGGCTAGCTCAGTCTGTTGCGCTGTGGCGACCGGGCGAACCGTTTGATTGGCGCGCGCTGGTCACTGGGCTGCAACGCTACGCACATCTCGACGAATGTGCGGTGTACGGCGTCGAGGTCGTTGGCCAGTCGTTTGCGCTTTCTCAGTTTGAAAATCATGGCTTTTACGACGCTGACCGGGCGCGCTTGGGCATGGCCGAGGCGGTGGGCGTGGGGCGGCCGTGGGGCTGCTTTGATCCGCTGCACCCCGACGCGGCCGAGCGCAATAACCTGCAGTACATCGCAGGGCCGCCGGCGGCGTGGCTCACAGACAATCCGGACCCCGTAGTCGTTAAAGTTATGCATGGTTTTATGGTCATGGGCGTCGGCTTTAAGCCGCAACTGCGGGTACTGCTCTGCGACGGGCCGAACCTGCTGGCGTGGCTGGGCGGCACTACCTCGCGGCGGCCCGGCGTCGAGAGTGACCACTTTCTGCTTGCGGCTGCCGAGGTTGCCCGCCCCCGGCTGCGATGGGAGCAGGCGCTGGGTCGCGCCACCTGGTCGTGGGCGGCGGTGACCACGATGCTCGAGAGCCTGGGGCGACCGGCGTGGCTGGCGACGAACCACGGCACTTTGCTGACGGCCAACAGTGCCGCCGTGCAGCGGTGGAATAGTGCGGGGCGCGAATTTAGGAGTGAACTTGCCCAGGTTGCTGCCGGTGCCCCGCGACCGGGCTGGCAGGTGCTGCGCGTGCAGGGCAGCGAAGGGATGCCCGAAGTGCTGCTGCTGCTGGAAGCGGCTTCGGCAGTTTTACCTTCTCAGATCAGTGCATTACAGCTCACGCCGCGGCAGCACCGCGTGGCCGAACTGCTGGTGACGGGCTCGAGCAACCGACATATCGCGCGGACGCTGGGGTGCAGCGAAAAGACGGTTGAGACCCATGTGACGGCGATCTTGCGCCGCGCCGGCGTGCCCAGCACCGCGGCCTTTGCGGCGGCGATCGCCCAACGTCACCGCTCGTCGCCGAGTGAATAGGTGGAGCACAGCCCCATGAACTCCCTACGATTACTCACGTTCAGCTTGCTGTAGATGTGGCCCGCGTGCTGCTCGACGGTCTTGGCCGCGCAGCCGAGCTGGGCCGCCACCTGGGCCCCGCGCTTGCCCTGCAGAAGCAACATGGCAACTTGGCGCTCGCGCTCGGTCAAGTCGAGCCAGCCCTCTGGGTGCGCGGCTGCGGACCCGTGCCACGCGAGCAAGCCAATCCGCCCGCCCGCGTCGTCGGCCAGCCAGCTTAGCGACCACTGCGGCACAGGCTGGCCGGTGCACAGCTCGCGCCAAATTGCCAATAGCTCTGTGGCCGGCACCGCGGTCTGAACCGCCGCTTCATTCCACAGATGCGGCGAGCCCCACCGGTCCATTAGCCAACAGGGCTCGGGATGGAGCGAAATTAGCACCTTGAGCAGCGCATCTTGGTCTACCAAGGCGAGCGACTCCGGGGTGAACGGCGCGGGGGTCAGTTCCTTCACGATGTACACCCGGGGCGCCACACGACGCCGACGGTAGCGAAACCTAGAACGTTCATCTTGGCCATTTTCGTGTAGTCCTCAACCGCTTCACCCTATCGAACGTGGCTGGCCGCCTAGGCCGCCCGGTCTTGCGACTCGACGCGGCGAGCCAAGGCAACGGCCTGAGCTAACCCCATTGCATCCAGCGGCTTCGCCAAAACAAGGTTCACCCCGGCCAGAAGGGCTGCCGCCTGCAGACCCGGCGAGGCCGCACCGGTGAGCATCAGCACGGGCGTATGCCGGTCGAGCATCCTGAACTTTCTAACAAATTCAAGACCATCCATACCTGGCATATCGTAGTCTGTGACCACCAAGGCCACGGTCAGGTCGGCTAAGTGCTGCAGCGCCTGCCCGCCGTCGCACGCAACCATGACCCCACCAAGCGCCTGAATCCCAAGCGCTTGCGCGACCATCTGCCGCAGGGTCAGACGCATCGTGGCACAGTCGTCGACGATAAGCACCCGCATACAATCCCCCAACTGCCGCCGCCGGGGCGACATACCAAGTACTATCGCGATAGCGATGGCGGCGGGCTATAGGGGAAAACCCTGAGACGCCGAAGTGGCTAGCCTTCGCTTGCCGACCGCATGGCCGACCGCATGGCCGAGATGGCGCCGTATGGTGCCGGGCGCGAGAGGCTGCAAAATCTGGACGTGGGCGGCACGGATCACCCCAGCGCCCTAGCTATCCACACGAATCAACTGGTCATCTTCCGCAGCGCCACCGACGGTTGCGAAGGTGTGTGCGGCAAGTCGCCGGGCGGCCTCCGTGCCTCGACGCGCTCGAGATGGCTCTGAACTGCCCGTGATGACTTACAAAGACCCGCGCGGTCCTAGGGATTAATCAACGCCAAGTGCTCGCGCACCACATGCGTGGTATCGGCCGAAGTGTGAAACACGAACACGTGGCCATCAAAGCGGATGAAAACACTGGGCATATCTTGGCCGCAGCCGCCCTTTGACTGCCCCAGCGGATTGTTGGGCAACACCGTCCAGTTAATCAGGTCTGGGCTGCGCGCCATGCCCCAGCCGTATTCGTTGTAGGCCTCGCAGGTAAAGTCGATGTCGGCCCCTTCGAACACCATGTAAAACCAGCCATTTTGGTATACAACGCGCGGCATCGACAGCTGGCCGCCGCTCCAGCCGCTGCCGGGCGGCACCATCATCGGGCTGCTGGCTTTGTTTAAGCTGCCGGGGCCACTGCCATCGGCGCGACCGAGCGACATGCTGTTGCCGCCCGCCGCCATGCCGGCGTAGAACACGTGGGTGACGCTGTCGGGGCCGACCAGAATACTGGGGGTCGCCATCGCCCCGCTGTCCCACCCGCCGGGCGGTTTGCCAAGCAATGCGCCCTTTTTGGACCACTGCTTGCCATCGGCCGACTGCGCCCAGTACACCTGCGCCACATTGCTCTCTTCGTAAACCATCACCCACTGCCCCGCCACCTGCGCGACCGAGGGTGCCACGCAAAAGATGTGCCCCAGGTCGGGTGCGATGATTTCGCCTACAAATTCGCCAAAACTGTCGGCGCCATCGCTCGAGATCGACAGGCAAATGCTGGCCACCGCGCCGCTTTGACCAAAACAGCGGTGGTACATGTACACGGTCTTGGGCCCCAAGTCGGTGCGGTTGACGGCAAAGGCCTCGCGGTGCCCCGAATTGACGCCATCGAGCGGCACCGGCTCTTGATCGACCACAAAGTGCGCGGCACCACTCCACAAATCGGCCAGCGTGGCGATGCCACCCGCAGGGGGCGTGCCGCCCTGGACATCGACCGTATGCAGCGGACTCAGGGCGCCAAACCAGGTGACCCCCTCTTCGACCAGCTGCCACTGGTAGCCCGTAGGCCCGCTAATGGCAGGCGCAGTAATGGTAAAATCGATCCGCGCCACCTGATTGGGTGCCACATCGGCCGGCAGCGCCACCCGGTCGAAGCCCCAGTTCTTGTTGTCTTGCGGAGCCTGCGCGCCCAGCTTGTGCCCCACCGGACCCAGCGCCGGCGCGGCCTGCCACCCTTGGCTGCCGCAGTTGGCAAAAGCCAGCCACACGTTCGCCGTTTGCCCGGGCTGCAGACTGGCCGGCGGCGGATTCTCGGCGACAAATTGCGCAGACAGACCGCCGGCTTGGCACCCCGTATACGCGAACACGCCGGCACTAGGTGGCGCTTGGCCGGCACCGATGATGGGCGCAGCAGCGTCGGGCGGTGGCTCGGCATCGGACGGTGCGGGGGTGTCAGGGGCAGGGGTGAGGTCCGGCTCCGTGTCGGGTACGGGCGAAATATCTTCTGCCGGTGGGACTTGCGTGTCGTCGACCACGTCGGGGGCGGCATCGGCGGGCACTGCGGTCGTGTCGTCGAGGTCAGACGGGGCGGCCAGGTCATACGGGGCGGCGCTGTCGGACCCGGGCTCGCTGGTCTCGGCCGGGGCAGTGTCGGCGACCACATCGGCAAGCGTCGCAGCATCTTGGCCTGCGCTAGCGGCGTCGTTCGCTGTGGCGGTATCGGCGCTGCCATCGGGGCCGGCGATGCTGATGTCGGGCAGCGATTGGCCCGAATTGGCTGTAGAACTACTAACTTCGCAGGCCGCGAGCACTAGGCTGGCGAGCAGTACGAGGGCGTGGGTGGGCCAGTTGTAGCTTGAGTTCATGTAGCGTTCCTGTGCGGGCCGCGGGCCAGAGTGGCGGCCAGGCAGCGACAGTACGCGGGGCGGGGCGGCGGTGCAAGGTTGGGGTTGCGCGACTAGGTCATCGGCAGAGACACACCATGCAGCCAAATCACTATTTTGATTAGCGAGTTGCAATCTATCGCCACCCAGTCTGCAGCAGTCTTGCGGTCAGCCAAGGTTAGCCGCGCTTAGCCGCTCTTAGCCGCTGACGGCGACCTGTGGTTGGCCCGCAACTCCTGCCACCCCGCCCGTACCCAATCCAGCACAACGGGTTCGGGATTGGCCGCAGCCGGCAAAGCTATCACTTTCATATTCAATAGTTAAGTGTCATCCGCCGGCGATCGCCCATATCATCCGCACTTCTGTGCCCGCGATTTAGCTTGTATTCTTGGGGCTCTAGCTGAACGTATCGAATTCTACTGATCCTACCTGATAGTGACTCGACATGTTAATGTCATATCCGTGACACTTTCTGGCGAGGGCGCGCAGCCTAGCAAGGATACGTCATGGTCACGTTGCACCGACTCAGCTCGCCAGCCACTCGCCCCCATGCCGTTCAACGCTGGGCGCTTTTTGCTGCAATTGTCGGCAGGTCACTGGCGCCCGACCAAGCGCAAGCGCAAGAACCGCTGCCCGCCGCTGCGGAGGTAACACCCGTTGTTGCGCCAACTTTGGCCCCATCTGCCGCCGACGAGCGCTATGAGCTCGGCGAGGTGGCCGTGGGTCGCAAGCGTCGGGCACCACCGTCGACGGAGCAACGGGTTGACGAACGCACTCTGGCGCCCCTGGCGGCGCATACCGCCAACGAACTCATGCGCTTGGTTCCGGGCGCCCATGTGCCAATGAACTCGCGGGGCGAGCAGTTCGTGTTTTTGCGCGATGCAGGCGAGCGGCAGGTGGCTGTTTTTCTTGATGGTGCCCAGCTCATGGTGCCGTGGGACTACGCCATCGACCTAGGCATGGTGCCGGCGGGCCTAATCGGTGGCCTGGCAGTCGTTAAGGGCGCGTCGTCGGTACTTTGGGGCGCAAACGTGATCGGCGGCGCGGTGAACTTGCTGACCCGCGAACAGCGAGGCCAGGGGATGACGACCGATGCGGGCCTGTCGGGCGGCGTGCCCGGGCGCTGGGCCGGCCAGGTAGCGCACGTGGGGCGAAGTGGGCAGTGGTCGTGGTCGTCGGGGGCCCAGTACAGCGCAAACGACAATCAACCACTGGCAAATACCGCACTTAGCAACCCACGCTCGGCGCTGTATAGCAATGGGGCACTGACCGACACGCGCAACAACTCGTCTTCGCAGCAGCTGAGCGGGATGCTACGGGGTGCATACCAAGGCGACAGCGGCGCGCGCCTGGCGGTGACGCTGCTCCACCTCGATGCCGACAAAGATGTGCCGCCGCAAGGAAACCTGGATCCGACGAAAAACACTGTGCGCTACTGGCGTTACCCCCTGTGGCAGAACACCATGGTCATTGTCTCGGGCGAATTGCCCTACGGCGAGACCGGCAATCCCAGCACCCTCAAGGCCACCGCGTGGTTGCAGCGCTTTGCGCAAACCATCGACTCGTACAAGAACGCCGATTTTGCCGATGGCACCCAGAAGGCCAAGCAAAGTGACCAAGACCTGACGATAGGGGCGCGGCTGGCGCTTGACCACGTGGCGGGCCCGGGCACGGTGCGGCTGGTGCTGAACGAGCTCTACAGTACCCACGAACAAACGGACTATGCCTGCAAGGGCACCGACTGCACCGCGAGCTTGCCGACGGGTGCGACCACCACGGATACCGCGCGTGCGGTGCAAACCTATAGCCAGAATATCCTGAGTACGGGCGCGGAGTACGAGGCCAGCTTGCTCGATAAGCGGCTAAATGTGCGGGTCGGCGGCGGCTACGATATGGTCGCAATGCAAGACATCGGTGCGTTTGCGGCGAAAGGGACTGTGCCCACCTATGGCGACTGGAGTGGTCTGGCGGCGGCTCGCTACAGTCTTGCGATCGAGGGTCTTTCTGTGCGCGGCGCGGTGGCCCGCAAGACCCGCTTTCCTACGCAGCGCGAGCTTTATGGTGCGGCGCTGGGCAAGTTCTTGCCAAATCCTGACTTAAGGCCCGAGTCCGCGCTGCTCAGCGAGCTCGGCTTGGCGTTCGACAGCCCGCTGGTACACGGCGAAGCGACGGCGTTCTATGCCGACAGCCGCGATACGCTAGATAAACACACGGTTTCGGTCGACGAGGGCGGCAAGACGGTCAAGAAGGACCAGCGCTACAACCTTAAGGGTGCGCACATACTCGGTGTCGAGGCGGCGGCGCAGCTGCGACCCTGGCGAGACCTGGCGCTGGGTGGCCACTTGACGCTGGTCGATGCCAAGGCCTACGACCCGACGACCGGCGATTACACGGGGCATTTGCAGCGGCGGCCGGTGGCGACGGGCTTGGCCATGGTGGGCTGGGCGCCGGCCGAAGGGCCGCAAGTGCTTGTGCAGGCTGTGATCAGTGGGGGGGCGTACTCGGCCGATGCCAGCGGTGCGGTAACGCGGCTCGACGGCGCGACCCTGCTTGGCGCGCGGCTCGGCTGGAAGGTTCGGCTGGCGGAGCGCGAGGGCGAGGTCTTTGCCCGCATCGACAACGTGCTAAACACCCTGTACCTGCCGACCGATGGCTTTCCAGAGCCTGGGCGCGTGGTTACAGCAGGTGTGCGGGCGCGGTTCTAGCGCTTCCGTCGCGAGTCCCAAAGCCGAGTGCCGCAACGGCTCCATGCCGGGGTTGTCGTGTAATAACAAAATCTTCACTCTGCGACTGCCAGCGCGTTGAACACAGGGTCGCCACTGCTGTTGCTGGCCGGTAAGGCAGCGAAAATCAAGCGCCACTTCAAGGATATTCGGCAAATCGCACAGGAACATCGACCTCGACGGCGCGGCACGCCGCGGGCAACCTAGGCAGCGGCGCGCATTCTGCAACTGCTGCTTGCACTTGGCGGTCCGCCAACCCGTCGCCGCAGGTGGCAACTACGGCGGGTGGTCGCAGCCATACCCCGTTCGCAGCAACGGTGAGGCGCAGCACGGTAGCCGCACCGCACGGCCGTGGCACTCCACCCCAGCGATCAAGGCAATTACCTAGCAGTGGCGGCAGCTTCAGAGCCCATGCCATGCCGCCGGGGCAGCCAGTCGGGCGGGTTGGCGGCAGAGCGGTCTCGGTCAATGGCAAGTTCTGTGGCGGAGCCAACGGGCTGGCCTCGGCACCGGCTGCGGCGGCGGCAGATGGTGAATCTAGGCCACCTGCTGCGGTCTTTCCCTCACTTGCTACAGCGACTGCGCCTATCGGGCCCTTGGCCACTGCCACGGTGGCGCGGCGGGGGGGCCGGTGCTCGTCTTGGCGCCGCTGCGGCTCAGCAAGTCGCGGCGTAGGCGGGGGCGCGGCAAGGGCGGGCGAGACGGGTGGTGGCGGCGGTTCAACGGCAGGGGGCCGTGAGTGCGACCGCGGTGGCAAGATGATTTCGCGTGCTGTAATAGGCAAATAGGGTGCAGTTGCGCTTTGCCGCGGCCGTGGCGGGGTGGTCAAGATGGCCGCTGCCAGCAGCGCATGGATCGTCAGCGACGCCCCCACTCCGGCGACCATGCGCCCGCGTGAGCGGGGGTGCGGCGGAACGGAACTGATCGAAGGCGCGGTCATGCTGCTGTCAGGATGAGGCCCCTGCATCCAGACCGCAAGGCTACGCAGTGGTGTGGGGCGCGGCACGCCGTGGTTCGAGTGTCCGACCGGGGCGATGGGGAACACTTTGGCCCCGCAGCACAAGCACCGCGTTTTCGCCTTCGAGCCCAGCCCCGCCTAGTCCTTCCAAGCCCCCACCTTGACCGTCGCGACGACCCTTTGCAGCCGCGATGGCGCGTTCAGCCCCCTAAATCACCCTCTAAGATTCTGTTCAGCACAGGCTTTTCGCGAAGTCTTGCGGCGCAAGTGGATTCGTTCGCCGGGGACTACGCCGCAGCTGCGGGGGTCTGCGCGGGCTGCCCATCCGCTGCGCAAGCGCCGTTCCGTTATTTCACTTGAACCGCGAGCCGCTTGATAAGGGCGTCAAAACCCTGTACCCGCAGCAGATTGATGTCTTGTACTCTCAGATTCTGTCGCCCGGGGCGAGGCGGGCCAAGCGCGGCTTCTAGGGCGCCAGCGATGGGCCACAAGGTCCCCAGCGTCGTGGTGTCTTCGGCAGCAAGCGAAGGACGGAGCGCCACGCCGGCCGCCGTTGCAGCCTGTACTTTCTCGGCAACTAGGCTCGCCAGCTTGGGATCATGGTCAAGCAACTCGGCCTGCCCAGTGCCAAACCGCGCAAAGACATCGCCGTTGGTCATCACCGCCGCGTCGACCGGCACACCCACTCGCCCCAGCTTGGCGCACACGGGATCCGCCGCCAGCGTGCTTTGCAGTTCTAGCGGTGTGAGTTTGGCGAGGACCAAGCCTTCTGGCGACGTATCGTGCGGCCCCCAAAGCTCTGTGCGCCCCGCAAGGCTGGTGGGTTGAAAGGCCCAGTGCGCCAGGTACTTACTGCACGCCAGCGGGGGTGCGAAAATCCGCACGGGCAGCACCTGGTCCACTTCGATGGCCACCTTTGCGCCGGCCATCAGGATTTGCGGCTCCACGAACTTGTGCCGACCCACCGTAGCCAGCACCATCTTGAGTTGACCGAACGGCACCCCCGGGTCGGCGACGATACGCACCCGGCGCCCAGACGAGTCCTCCATTTGGCCGTGGGCCGGGTCGGAATGTCGCTCTTGCCTCAGCTTGTCGAGCGCCTGACCGAGCGGTTTGATGTCCCACGAGGGAAACTCCGTCTCAGTGACCTTGGCTAGTGCAGTCATGGGCAAGCCGTTGAGCAGCACGCTGCCGGGGTCTTGACCCTGCGCCACGGTCACACGAATCTCCGCAATGGGCGGCGCCGTCTCGGCTTGAGCGACCGCTACCGGGTTCGCGCCCCTCGTGCCGCCCGGCGCTGGCGGGGCCGAGTGGCTCGAATGCGCGTCATCCTCGCTAGCTGGCACGGCGTGTTTCGAGCAGCCAAGCGGCATTGCGCAGGCCATGGCCAGAAGCACAGCCAAGACATCACTGGGTTTGGGGTGCATCGCGTGGGTCAGGGCCATGATGAATCCTCGGCGGCTGGGCCAGAACTGCGAGAGGATGGTCACTTTGAACGGGCCTCGCTTTGCCGTTCGCCCCTTGCAGCAAGCGCGTTGGCAGCGCGGCCGCAGATCGCGAGCCTACGCCGCACTTCGACCAGCGTCAACGCCGAGTTTTACCTGAATTTCAACCGCAAAGCACGGCATGGCCAAGACTGCGCGACGCGGAACGCAGACGCAAAGGGAGCCGGCTTCGCAGAGGCTTTGGCTACCTGGAGTTCATCGGGCACCTAAAGGTGCGGGGGGCCCGTACGGCTTGCTAGCGGCGTGTGGGCGCCGTAGCGTGGGCCCAAGAGGTCCCCAAGTGCTGCGGCACCTCGAGCAGCCACCCCTTCACCTTCTTGAACCGGGCCAGGATTACGCCGAGGTCATCACCTTCGGTCGTTCGCCCCCTGGCAATCCTTTCGAACCGGACAGGCGGGTCGGCACCTCAGAGACCTTGCCGCTCACCGACGTTCGGCCCTCGCACTCGGCCCGAGTTCTCAGATGGGAAC
>CAISBR010000053.1 GCA_903883645.1 uncultured Myxococcales bacterium
CCTGGGTGCTACTCCGACCACGCCCAAAGCGGAATACTTGCTCATCGTCAGCATCGACGGCCTGCCGTGGGATGGCTTTTCTCGCCAGCCGGCAACGATGCCGACGCTGCAGGCGATGGCGCGGGAAGGGGCGTCGGGGCCATTATCCAGCGTCTTTCCGACCATGACGTGGGCGGCGCACGCGTCGCTGTGGACGGGCCAGCTACCGCTACACCACGGCATTGTCGGTAATCGCTATTTCGATCGCATTTCCCAAAAATGGGTTGAGTATGCCGAAAAGGGTGCCGAGGCCCTGCGCTCGCCGACACTCGCGGATGCCGCCAAAGCCGCGGGGTGGTCCGTTGGGTCGATCTTCTGGCCCAATAGCGGCGGCGCGACCGGAATCACCTGGAACTTGCCGGAAGCCTATCGCGACAAGGACTTCACTCACCTGACCACACCCGCTAGCCGCAACCTGCTTGAGGCCATCGGCTTGCCGGCGGCAACCCTGCCCAGGCTGGCGTCAAATGAAACCTACACTATGGACATGGCGACCCAGGAGATCGCGGTCCACCTCGTTGGCAAGTACAAGCCGCGTGTCCTCTTCGTGCACTTTCTGTCAGTCGACACGGCTTCACACACCTACGGACCCACGACCGCGGCGGTAACCTGGGCTATGACGTCGGTGGACCGAAACCTGGCCGCCGTCTTGGCCGCCTACGACCGCGCGGGTATCGGTCAGTCCCTGGTGACCTTTGTCGTTTCCGACCACGGGTTCGCGCCGATGAGCCGAGGTCTGCTCGTGCCGACTCTCCTGCGTAGTCTGCGAAAGTCCACCGGGCTGGCCAAGTTGCAGCTCATGGCCAACGGTCACGCCCTCTATTTCTATGGTGTATCCACCGCGGCAGATGCACAGCGGCTGACGCCAGCGCTTCTGGCGACCGATGGCATCGAGAAAGTTATCACTCCGTCCGAGTATGCTGGTTTGGGGTTGCCTTTGCCGGCCAAGGACCCGCGTTCACCGGACCTGATTGCCCTGGCCCGGCCGGACGTGTTGGTGTGGAATGGCACGGACTTGCAGCGGGAGGGGGCGTTGTCGATGCTCGGTGCCCACGGCTATCTGCCGAGCCTGCCTGCACTTCAGGGCATTCTCATTGCTCGCGGTCCGGGCATTGGTGTGGCGAAATTAAGCGGCGCTCGGGTCATTGACGTCGCGCCTACAGCGGCGAAGGCTGTCGGCCTGCAGTTGCCGGGACCCATCGACGGCAAGGTGCTTGAGGTCGCACCGGCAAAGAATCGATAGTGGCGCAGATCGCAAGTGTGCACACCATTCGCCCACCGGTGACGGCCACGTCGCAGCACGGCGGTCTATACAACTATGGGCACTTCTTGCGGATCCAGGCATCGTAGCCCGCCCATTCCTTGGCGGAGATCATGGCTTGTAGGCGAATCTGTGCGTCCTCGGCCGACGTCGTCGGGAACTCTTTGGCGACCTGCGCGGGGCGCTCGGGCAAGAGCGTGGCAGTCGCGCAGCGGAATTCCTTGACGGCGATCTTGAGGACGGATTTGTCCCAGCGATTCTGCAAACCTGTCAGACGCGCCGGACCTTGGATGGCCTCCTTGTTCAAATCGAGGTCCTCCTGGAAGTTGCCGCGGGCAGTCTCGGAGTCACCGCGCCATAGGTTCAGGACCCCCTGGTAAAAGAGCAAGTCGCCGCGAATGTCTCGATTCCGAACCAGCGGAAAGGCCTCATCCAGAATCTTCTGCGCCTCATCATAGCGGCCGCTCCAGTATGCAGCTTTTGCGAGCCGCCCCTTGGCCCGCAAGTAATAGGGCACTAGTCCAAGCACTTTGCGATAACCGTCTTCGGCCTCGGCAACTCGCGGCGGAATGTCGCCGAGCGCCTTGTCCGCAGCTGCAAACAGGCGGTCGGCGTTCTCGACGGGTTGCTCAAGACGGCGCCAGTGCAGGTACGAATTGCGCTCAGCCAGCAGGAGCGTATGGGTATTTCGACCCAGGCGCAGCGCCCACACATCATCCTTGATGGCCCAAATCTTACGCGGGACGCGATTCTCCTCGCTCTCAATGAGCTCGGCCACGTCGGCGTCGCGCCCCGCTGCAGCCATGATGCCCTCGGGCGACCCCGCCGTGGCCGGAATGCGCAGGACCAGACCGACGAGATGGCCGTCCGCATACCAGACGACCCAGCCGCTCGGTGGGGCGGTCTCGGGTACCTGGGCCCAAATCTGCAAGAAGCTTCGCTCATCCGGCGGCACGTGGTAGTACGTCGCGCCAACCAATTTGTTGATCTCTGCGGCAGGCTTCTGGGCCAGCTGGGCCATAGACGAGACTCCGCCGCGCTGCAGAGCGGCGCGCAACCCAGCCAGCTCCGCAAGGGCCGGAAGCGCGATACCGTCCGCAGGAGCCAGCATCGGTTTGCCAGGCGGCAGGGCGAGCTCGGGGCCGACAACAAATGCGTCGCCCACTTGTGGTGTTGACGCTACACCGGGCTCTGGCGCCGTTCCTCCGAAAGCCGCGCCCTGAATAGCTGGATGAGCCCCGCTCGGTTGGCCAGGCGCGCTAGGTTCAGGCGTCGGCGCCGTTGGCGCAAGGATGGCAGCCGCACCGCCACGCGATCCACCACTTGAATTGCTGGCCTGATTGGCTCCAGCCCGCTCGGCTGGCACTGCGGCGACCTCAGAGGGCCGGAAGTTGCCACCTTGACCGCCTGACGCTTCGGACGCAGGGACCTGCGCCATCCCTGCCGGCTCACGGGGCGAGTAAGTCGACCAGGCGTGACCGCCGTAGATCACGAAAATGCCATAGCCAATCCCAGCCATCGACGCAATCGCGAGCAGACCAACCACTAGCGACGCGAGCCCGAGCGACGGCGTCTGACCAGCCGCAGCGGCCCGCAGGGCCGCAATCCGCTTCTCCGTTGCCGGGTGGGTCGAGGCCACGTCGTAGAGCACCGAGCGCTGTCGCTGCTTGTTGCCTTCGGAGTCGCTGATTTTTTGGAGCAGCGAAATCGTGGACTCTAGGCCCGCCTTGCGTGCAGCGAAGCGGTCGGCCATGAACTCCATGTCGCGTCCCGCCGACATCTGCGCGAATCCGGCGATCTTCAGCATGACCCACGCCACACCGTTCATGACCCAGTGCACCAAGTTGAGCATGGCCACGCCCAGCCGGAGGAACAAGGCAAACCAGGCGCCCCAACCGCTTCGATGGCCCTCCAAGGAGTTGGCGATGGCCAGGGTCAACTTGTTGATGCTCTTGCCAGTCATGACGCCCAGGCGCGCTGCGGGGTCGACGGCCATGCTGAATGAGTTCAGGGCGGCTTGGACATGCGAGTCGCGGTGGACCAGGTGGCCGACCTCGTGGGCCAGAACGGACTGCAGCTCGCTGTCCGTCGTGTCCATTAGGAGGCCGTCGTACACCATAATCGTCGAGCCGGTGTTGGTACGCAGGGCGAACGCGTTGAAGGTGGGGTCGCCCACGGCTCGCACCAGCTGGAAACGGCCGCCAACGCTCTCGCCATCCAAGACTCTTGCCATCGCCGCGCTAAGCCGCGCGTCGTGTTCGTCTGCGTGGCTGTGGGCCACGTCGATTTCGCGCAGTTCCTCTGCCTGCCCCAAATCCGATTTGGCTAGCTGCAGGCAGTTTTTCGACGTGGTCATCACAAAGCGAACCACGATGTAGAGCGCCGCGGCGCCGAGCAGAGCCAACGTCGCCACTGGTGGGCCGCCATGGGTGCCCGCATCGTGCAGCAAGGCAATGAGCAGCAAGGGACCAGCGGCTAAGCTGATGGCCAGCATCGTCGTCAAGGCCACGAAAATCACGCCGAGCCACTTCAGAATTTGCCGGGCTGTCGACTGCCCCTCTAGCGGATCGCGAGTCGTGGGTTGGACAGCAGCGGCCGGCGCAGGTCGTGGAGCCTCTCCGGTAGGCCACGGGTCGGCAGCTACCGCGCCGATCGTCGCTGCAACGGCGAGCTGTTCGGCGGCCGCGGCCGCAAGGCCCGCACTGGCGGCAGGCGCCGTTGGCGGAGATGCAGCGGCAGAAGCGCCGCGGAGCACGGCCGTCGGCTCGTTTCCTTCGTCGGTGGCGGGGCCCAACACTGCCGTGGAGCTCGGAGCTTCGCGGGCGAGTGGGGCTGCAGGCGGTGGGGCTGCAACGTTGGGCGGCACAATGGCTGCAGGCGGTAGCAGTGCGGGTACCACGGCCGTCGGCGTCTCGGCAACGGCCGAGTAAGCCTCATCGGATGAATATGGCTCGAAGTCTGCGCTGGCGACAGCGCTGCCGCAGGTAGGGCAACTGGTCGCGTTCGGGGCCAGCTCTGCGGAGCACACGGCACATTGCATGGAATCCTCCAGATTCAGGGTGTTTTCGAACGCCTTCGCGCAACTGCTCAATGCCCAGAGGCGATCAGTCCGGCCAGCACCACCAACGCGACCGACAAGGCCCAAGCCTGGGTGGCCGCCAGTTCGACGGGGTTCGCGATCGCTCTCCCTGTTGGCGCGTCGATGGCCGATGGGGCTGTCCGAGCACTTTTATCCTTGCCAACGACTGCCGTTGACGGAGCCTTTGCCGGCTTGGTCGAAGCATGTTTTGGCCAGCCGTCGGTCGCCCCCACGTCCGTGGCAGCACTGGCGTCGCTCGCACTCGACTGCGCAGAGGACGGCCGGACTGCTGGCTGAGCTGGCGACGGGTCATCGCGATCCAGCGACCGAATCAGCGCGGTGAACTCTCGCCGGAAGGTAGCAGCGTCCGCCGTCCTGCCTTTGGGATCGAAGCACAGCGCGCTTCGAAAGAGCAACTCAGCGTGTGGGGGCAGATCCAAGGCGGCGACAGGGTCGAAGTCGGGGTCTCGCTTTGCGGCGATGGTCTCAGCTTCATTACGGAAAGAAAACATAGGCGTGCCAGTGATTAGCTCAAGGGCGATGCACGCAACCGCATAGATGTCGGCGGCCGGACCGATCTCGGCCGCGCGCAACTGTTCAGGCGCCATATATCGCAATGTACCCACCGCGCCTCGCGTCCGGTCGCTCTCGGCGGTGAACTTGGCCAGGCCGAAGTCGACGATCTTGACAGAAAGTTTGCCGTCACTCGCTGGCACCAACATGACGTTATCCGGCTTAAGGTCGCGGTGGACGATGCACTTGGCGTGTCCGTGCGCGACGGCGAGCCCCGCGAGCATCTGGCCTATCCATTGCTCGACTTCTTGGGCCGTAAACGGCTTTCCGGCGCGTTGGCGCTCACGCATTTCGGTGCGCAGCGTGCGCTTGCCGGCAATCAACTCCATCACCATGTAGGCACTGCCTTCGCCATCGTCGTCATCGTAGTCCAGCAGACGCACGATGTTTTCATGGTCGAGCATCGCTAGCGACTCGGCCTCGCGACGAAACTGCTCGACGAATCGCTGGGCTTCGTCCCTCGCGGCGCCGGACAGTTCCATGAGCTTGAGCGCAGCCGGACGCCAAAGCGGACGCTGTAGAACGTGCAGTACCCGGCCGAAGCTGCCCTTGCCGAGCACGCCGACGACTAGGTAACGTCCGCCGATCATCCGGCCGAGTTGAGCGCGCCCTTCGGCGTCCGCTGGCGAATATGCGAGAAATGGGCCCGGAATGCGATGCGTTCGATGTCGCGCGCACGGCGGGTGACTGCACGGTTCGCCGATCGCGCCGGGTTGGTCGCAGTTTGGGCAGCGCGCCGATTGCTGTTCTTCCGCGTCAGTCACGACTACACCTCCCCAAATCGCCCACGCTATGACAGTGGGCCCCAACTACCGGTTCGTGCGCATCGCCGCTCAGCGTTGCGCTTCGAGCGATGCGTGGATGGCCTCGACCTCCTGGGCGGGCATCCAGGTCGCCATGCCCGGTCGCCAGACAAAGTGAGCGCCGTTGGGTTCGGTCCTGCAGCGCTGCGCGACAGCATGGGCGCTGAGGTTTGGAATCTGCTGACTGCCATCGGAGTAGGAGTACAGCACCGGCAGTGGTGGCGCGACGGCCGGCACTCCGCTCGCATTCGGCATCGGCGGCGGCTCCAAGGTTACGTTCGCCGCATGTGCTCGGCCCACGACCAGCGCGCGGCAGTCTGCCAGGGTCGCTGTGGGCCTGGCGCGCAGAGCCAATTCGACGAGTTCCTCGACCTCCTGCGCGGACATGGCGCCTTGGGCGAGGAGTTGCCGACAGCGCCGCTCGAACGCTTGGACATAGTCGACTCCACCGTCAACCGGCGCGCTTTGCCGCTTGCGCAACTCCCCCATGACTGCCGGAACCTGCGCCGCGGGCATCCACGAGGGCAGCGACGGCGACCAGACCATGACGTCAGCCGGGTCGAGGTTGCGCTGTGCGATTTGCAGAGCAATTTGCCGCGGTGGGTAGGGGCCTTCGTTGCCATCTGAAGTGCGCATGAGCCACGTAGGCGTGCCACTGGAAGCGCGCGAACTGCCGACGACGGTCGGCCCGACGTTCGGCGGCGCCGGCGGCTGTGGCACCGCGTATGCGATAGGCGGCTGCAGGCTCTGGCCCAACATGCCGCCCATTGCCGAACCCAGGCCCAACCCCATGCCGATCCCGGCGTAGCCAAGGGCGGCCGGCGCAGCGCCGCCGCCGTGCGACAGGCCCTGGCCCAGCCCTCGCAGGGCGTCGCCTTGGCCCGTGGCCAACTGGTAGTTGACGTAGGAACCGGCGATCTGACTCATCCCCGAGGCCTTGCGCATCTCCAAGTCCTGTGCCGAGATCTGGGCCTGGTACTCCTTGAGCCGCGCCAACGAAGCTGCGTCGACGCCCAAATCCAGGCGCACGAATCGTTCGACGCGCACGCCGTGCGCCGCAAACTCACCCGAAGCCTCTTGGAGCACCTCGGCGCCAATCGCCGGCGTTCGCAAGTTGCCAATGAGATCCAAGACGTCGACGCCAGCCTCCATGTGCCACATGACGCGATTGCGAATGCCTGACAGCAGCCGGTCGCGGACCAAACTCAAGATGGCAGCACCTGCATTGGCGCGCTGACCGCCGAGCCCAGTGATCAGCTTCTGCGGGTTCGCAAGATCGCTCACCCGCAGCGTGAACCGGGCGCACTTGACCTCGACGTCGACCATCTGGTGCGAATTGGCGTCGATCATCGTGCCAAGCGTCTCAGAGTTGAGCTCAAAGGCGAACTCTCTCGTCGAGATGAAGAACACCTCGGCGAGAAACACGTTGCCGCCAGTTACCTTGTTGACGAATGGTGCAAGGAACGGAACGTTGCCGGTATCCAGGGTGTGGCGCCCTGCGCCCATCCGGCCAATGGCGATGCCGTCCCGAAAGAAGACCGCCACCTCGTCGCTATCGACGGTCAGTTGCGCGCCATAGGGAATGTTCTGGTCGGGGTGTTTGTAGATGAGCGCTGCTTTGGCTTCGTCTGGTCGCTGGATGAAGAGCGGTTTGGTCGTCTTGTCGAAGATACCCATCGCCTACTCTCCCAGCTTTCGGTCGCCGACCCGCAGCGCACTCACCAACAGGGCCGTCCCGCCCAAAACCAGCAGCATCAACGCCCACGGCAGGCGCCCGGGGTGCGCGCCGCCGAGTCCCACAACTCCGGCGAGTACGGCGCTGCACGCAGTCAATCCAAGAAGAGCCGCGTGCGCCACCCAAGACGCCAGCATGCGCTTGGCCGGATCTTGCCAGCCGAGCGCCTCCAGCAGGCGCGTAACGGGTGCAACGGCGCCGATCGCCAACAGCCCGACCAGGCACAGGTACAGCGTCACTTCGGGCCGGTCCAGGACTGGCTGACCGATAATGAGGGCGAGCGCAGCAACCCCCAGGGCCACGCCAATGTATTTCATACAGTTACCGTTGCGCCGTCGGCAATGGCCAGCGATAACAGGGCAATTTCGTCAGCAGAGAGTTCCTGGCTCCACTCCTGCTGCGCCTGCTGCCGGCTGACGTCGTCGTAGTGGTCGAACTCCAAGACTGCGCGCATCACCGAGCCGATGAGGTTCGCGTCGTCGGCGACAGCTTGGAAGTTCAGCGCCCGGCCCGCAATGCTGAGCACGTAGATGGGCACGGCTTGCTCGGTCGTGACGTGCTGGGTTCCCTCAACTCGCGTTACGCTGCGGTGGCCCTCAACGTGCACGAAGTCGCCCGTGGTCAACATGACCTGTGAATATGGGCAAGCGCTCTTGGCGTGCTCGGTACACGACACGGACCGATTGGCCCCGAACTTGCCGTCACCTGACCGGCCAAAGCCGCATCCAGCCGCAGTGCTCCGGCAAAGAGCCAGGTGGCGCAGCGAGAAGTCGTGCAACACTTGCAAAGCGTCGCGGTGGCGGCCAAAGACGTAGGGGGTGCGCGAGACCCCACTCGCCAAGAAGCAAGAGCACGGACCGAGCAGCGACACGGCCTCCCCGTCCACGGACGCGAACACGGAAGAGCCCACCTCCGCAGTCTCTGTGGCGATGATTGCGCCGAGTACGATGCAGCTGTCAAGGACTACGCGCTTGGCGCGCACATTACCGAAAACAATAGTATTCGACAGCCGCACGGAGTCGGCAATCACCTCGCCGCGAATGACGAAGCGGGCAGCGTCGGCCCGACCGGTCAATGATTCGGCGAGCGGAACGGGTGCGCTGATAGCCTGCAAGTGGCCGCGCGTGCTCAGGCCCGCCAGGAAGCGTTGGCAGCCCTTCGTCGATGTGTTGGTGAGCGTCACATCGCCGCGCACCAGGACCGGTCCGCGCACCACGCCCGTGCCCACGGCCTCAAGCTCGCGCGCGTAGACCGAGCCCTCGACCAGAAAGGGCGCCGTCCGACCGTCGAGTCTCAGCGCCATCGACACCGTTCGCTCTTCGCGCGGGAAGATACTGCCTGCGTACTCGCCTGTGACGATCTGCCGGTCGCCGGCTTCTTGAATTCCCATTGCGATCTCCTTGGTTCATCCCGCGCAGCATCGCGGCGACGATGGCCCTCGTGGATTGCGCTGCCTCACCCAGCCTGGCTCGGCTGTTGGGCCGCGCCCCCTGTCAGGAAAGACATCCCGTGTGCGTCCAGATACTTCTCTAGTGCCTGGCGCCGGTCCGCCGAAAGATCGCCGCGCGTCACCATGGCGTCGAGTCGCTTCTTTAGCTCCCCGAGGTTGCGCAACGGCTGGTCCTTGATGATCAACGAGCCGTCCTGAATTCGACGGTCGATGCCGCTACAGACCTTGGACCACGAGCGTTGCTCGTCGAGCTGAGGCGTCGGGCCGCCGGCCGCCTCGCGATCAATTTCGACTGGGTTGCCGCAATAGGTCTTGATGTCGGCCGCTGTCTTCATAACCACTAGCGCGGGAACGTAGACAACCTCAACCCCAGGCGCTTTTAGCGACACAGCAAAATGATTTCGGATTTCCGCGTCCAGCGCCTTCTCCGCGCCTACCAGCGGCAGCAGTTGCTGCTCCTTGATGGCGGCCAAGTCGTTGTCGAGTTGCGCATCGCGCGCTCCCACTTGAGCGATGGCTGTATGCCGCGGCACCAGCCAGTGCGTGGTTAGATGGTCGGTCAGCTCGGTCTCGATGAGAGCCTGAAAATCGTTGTCGTAAATTTCATAAATGTGCGCACCGATGTGCCGCAGCTTGTCTTCGTACGAGCGCAGCGTCGTGTTGAACACGGAGTCGTAACTGCCGCGGATGGCAACGATCTTCTCCAACGCTTTGGCAAACCGTTCGGTAATTTCGGTCGAAAAACGTCGGATGATGTTGAGCGGCTTCTGGGCCTCGGACGCAACCGCGATCAGCTGCATCTGAATCATGCCCTGCGTCATGCGCTGGACGCTGGCGTCGACTGCACCGAGGCGCGACACCGTGTCGGTAAAGCCCGTCTGGGTCGCCAAGTCGAGCTGCTTGAAGCCCATTTCGCTGGCCTGCTGGACCTGTAGCAAGCCGTCGGCGGTGGTTTGCTGAACTTGGGTCAGGCCAGCGACCGTAGTGCTGGCCACAATCTCCAGCCCCTCAGACACGCGGTCGCTCATCCTGTCTACGGAATCGCTGGTCCTTTCCATTTCACCCTCGATCTCGGCGATGTGCTTTGAGTGATTGTTGACGACGCCCTTGACCTCATTGAGGTGCGAACTCAGGTTCCGGAGTTCCCTGGTTAGCCCGTCGATCGCCTGTCGAGCGCCTGAATCGTGCCCTTCCGACATGGGTCAACCTCCCTGGCCAGCGACGGATATCCCGCTTCGGCCAACCGTTGGTGGAACGCTATGGAACAGTGCCGAAGGAGCGTACAGAACGTCGATCGGGTCGACCGCAGTCGGGCGCCGGGCTGCCTGCGCGGCGGGCTCGGCCACTAGGAGCGTCTCGCGGGATTCCGCCTCCCGTTTGATTCGCGCCACGTCCAAGTCCGCCCCAGCCGGGCCCGAGAAGCCGGCAAGCATATTCGACATTTGCGCGTCGTCGATGACGCCGACCATCTTGAGCGTCGCGACGGTTGAGGTGAGCTTGGTCTTGCCCTCTTCGGCCGCCGACGCCTCGCGCAAGATGTTCTCGCGTACCGGTCGCATGTCGGCTTGGTACGAATTGATCGGATCGAGCATGTCCTTCTGTTCGTCGATCACGCGCTGCCGCAGTTCCTCGTCGGTGCGGAACTTCTCAGACCGCCGGAAGTCCGCTTTCTCGGTCCACAACGTGTTCCACATTGGCACGAGCAGGTCCGACTTAACCCGCAACATGCGGCCAAATCGTGCCTCCAACTCATCAAAGCTGGACCGACAGACCGGGCAGTTCCAGCGGCCCGAGGCCCGATTGAGGCGCAGCCGCGCCTGATGTGACAACGCCAGCCGCGGACTCGCTTGACCGGTCGCTAGGAAAATCAACGTGCGATCGAGTTGTTGTACCATTCGCGCATGTTGGTCACGCATGGCCCTCAACTGCGAATCGATGCCGATGACCACGCTGGCCCGCGCGCCAACCGAGGCGATCGCTGCTTCGCGGCGCCCGAGCAATTCCTGCGTGCCCAGTTCTAGGTCGCCGAGGTTGCTGAGCACGGCGTCGATTTGCGCCGGCCACTGGCTTCCTTCGTCGACCAGCCGCGCGGCAACTTCCGGATCTCCCTGCAGCGCTTCGAGCAACTCCACCGCGCTCATCCTGTGCGCGCTATCTCGCTCGATCCCGAGCCGAAAGAACACCCAGTTGGGCACCTGGTTGCAGCGCGGGCAGAACATGTGGACGTGCGGCAGGTCGGCGCGCTCCACCACGTCGCTGATCGACTGATCCAACAAATCCAGCGCGGAGTTGCGCATTTCGCGGTAGGAGGCCAGGGTCTTTTCCAGCCGCTCGCAGGTTGCAAGCATGCCGGACATCAAGTCGCCGCCCCCTTTGACAATACCGCCTTTGAGTTCATCGATGCGCTTGAGGGACTCGAGCGCACCCTTGGCTACGTTGGCGACCGGAACCGCGATCCCGCGCAGCGTTTCGACTTGCCGAGCGTGTGGGTACTGTGCTGTGACCAGACCGGCGAGGGGTTCGTCGCGCTGCAGCATAGGGAGTTGAGCGTTCTGGACCCGCGTCGATTGGACGACGTCGGCGAAGTGGCTTACTGCCGCGCGCAGCCCGACCTCTTCGCCATGCAGGGAGTCGAGTTGCGCCTCGTCGCTACCTGACTGCAGGAGGACGGGCATGCGCTGCGCTGCTGCGAGTGCAGCATCAATGGAGGCAGCGGCTGAAACGCTGCCTTGGGCGTCTCGCGAATCTGGCAGGGAAACGCTTGTCGCGTCGGTCGCCCCTCCAAGGTCGACAACCACAACTGAATCGCCCAGCTTGGCGACGGCCAGGGGGTAGAACACATGGCCGATTGCAGTCAGGGCCTTCTCGGGCTTTGCTGCCAGCGCCTCGGCTTGTACCCGGTTCACTTCGGCTTGCGCGGCCGCTCTCGAGTTCTCAAGTTCAACCTGCTGAGCGGCAACAGTGCCCAATTGCTCCTGACTCGTCTGCAAATTAGACGATGCTCGCTCCACGGCATCCTTTGCCGGCATGGCCACTGCGATCCAAATCAAGAGAGCAGCAACGGCGAGACCGATGAGCCCCATTGGTTGGCCGGCGATCGCAGCCACGATTCCCGCGACGAGAACCGCGCCGGCAGCCCAAGTGCCCAGCGACTGCTTCTTGCCGCCCGCGAGCAATGCAGCTTCGAACTGTGCAATTTGACTTTCGAGGTCTGACCTTTGCTCCACCAATTCGTTGAGCGATGATCTTACCTCAAGGAAATGCTCTTCGGCCGCTTGTCTGGATGCATCGGCTCCGGATTTCTTCTTGAGATAGGCGTCAATGGAGTCCCTGGTTGCGTGAACAAGGGCCAGTGCTAACTCATCAACCATGTCACAAGGCGTAGAGGAAACCAGAGATGTACCAATTGTTTTCATGGCATCTACCGTCGCGCGAATATTTGGCCGCGCTTATTCTATCTGCCCTATTAGCATCGGCGCGGATCGGCTCAATGTCAATCGTTGGAAACCGAGTCCGCAGAACCAAGAAGTTTGGCGTGACGAACTTGCTCTACCGATTGGTTTGGCGGGGCGGGGTGGGTCGAGAGTTCCTGCTTCCATAACCCATTAATGAATGCAGGCTTTATTCTACTTGCCAGGGACCGTGTCCAGGTACGTGTAGTCGTAGGTCCACTCATTGCCCTTGACGAACAACGGTGCGTAGAAATCCGGCATCGCAAAGGACGGTTGGGCCAGTGCTGGCTGCGGCAGGTCAGTTGGGTTGGCCGCCCCGATATCAGCACTTGTATGAGTGGCCGGCGGAGCAAGTTGGACTGCCACCGCGGCGATTGGGGTTGGTGCAGGCTGGAGCCTGGCGCTGGCGCCTGGGGCTAAGGGTGCAGAGTCGTGCGCCAACTGACTAGCACTTGGCGATGCCATTGGGGCCGGCAGTGCCTGCTGAGCCGGCGACCTTGCCTCCTCGCTGCCCCCTGCCTTTTCCGGTGTGGTTTTGCAGCCGAGGCCGCAAAGTACTAGAGGGCAAGCGGCCAATGCGAGCCGATGCCAGAACGAGAAACTGCTCGCCTCAGATTTCACTTTCAGCCCCCAATGTCATTTGTGCATCCCAAATAAACTACCTACGGACCAAGTCGAGACACCTGTGCTCGCGAACCGATGCCACCCTGCTTCGGGCGCCGGTCAATCCGCCAAGTAGATTTCATGTGTTCTGTTGGCGGCTCCGAGCCAGCACGGGGGCCAGTTGACCGACGTCAGTCAACTTGTTCACCCAGCAAAAAATGGGCCAACAAGATACCTCGCCCTCACCAGTTCGGCGCCCTGTCACAACAAAGTCATCCGCGCGTCAGCCGCCGTCGGCCCCTACTTGGGCTTCGCCGGCGCCACCACCCCACCAAGCACCTTGCCATCAACTGGCCCAGGCAGCTGCAGCCCCAGCAGCACCGCGGCAGTAGGTGCCACGTCGATCACGCGCGCCCCGGTCACTC
>CAISBR010000054.1 GCA_903883645.1 uncultured Myxococcales bacterium
CGCACCATGACACGCCGCACCATGACACGCCGCACCATGAAACGCCGCACCATGCCACGCCCCACCGCGACGAGACGCAGCCCTATGCAATGGTGGGTGTGTGCATTATTGGCGATTGCACTCCTGCTGAGCGGGTGTTTCGACGATACGATAGGCTTCTCAAGCGGTTCTGTGTCGGGCCCCTTCGGCATCGCCGCAGACCCTGTGCAAGGTCCTCGCTTCTTGGGCGTGGTCGGCGGCGACTATAAGTCGAGTGTAATCAGCCTGATCGACCTGGCCAGCCTAGCCGATGGCGATGTGCAATCCCAACCGGCGCGGCATAGCGCGGTGCTGCACTCGGGCTCGCAGGTGGGGGCGACGAGCCTGGCACTCAGCGGCGACGTGGTGTGGGCGCGCACCCAACTGGCGGACCATCACTTGCTCGCCGTCGACCGGAACAACGCGGCGATACTCGAGCTCGATCCGCGCACCGGCACCGTGGTTCGTCAAGTTTCTGTAAGTACTGGATTTTACTCCAACCCTCAGGATGCGATCGCCACCAGCCCTACGCAGTGGGTCGTATCACGCATGAACCGCAATGCCGACACCGGGCCCAAGACGGCGGCGTTTGCCCGCGGCGACGATGTCGTGGCGCTCGACCCAGCGACCGGGGCGTTTACCGCGCGCGCCGACCTTGAAGCCGCCCTGCCCGATGGAGCAACCGGCACGTTGGCCGCGCCCCAACGGCTAGCGGCGACCGACCGCATCTTTGTGCCGCTGGCCATGTTCGCGCCCAATTTCAAGGGGCAAGCCACGGCGCGCCTGGCCGTTTTGCGTGTGAGCGATCTGCAGGTGAGCCACATCGCCGACTTGGCTCCGGCACGCAACTGTGTGAATATCGAGATACTTTCGCCGACGCAGCTGCTTTTGGCCTGCCAAGGTTCGTTCCAGATGGCCGCCGAGCAAGCCAGCCAGTCGGCCCTACTGGTGGTCGATGTGAGCGGCGACACCCCGCACATTCTTAAATCGATTGGTATTCCGAGCGAGAGCGGTCCGTGGAGTCGCGATATTGCCGCGCTCGACGCGCAATGGGCGGTCGCGGTCACCCTGGGCAACCTGCAGCCTAAGCGTTCGGATCGCTTGTGGTTAGTCAACTTGATCACCGGCGAACGGCGCGCGATGCAAGACTCTGGCGCGCCGTTCGGCTACAGTGGGCTGTGGGCCGACCCGTTGCGCCGCAGTGTGTGGCTCGGCGAGGCCCAGCGAAAAGACGGGGATTTGTTGCGCTTTCTTGTTACGGTCGCAGGCCAGGTCGTGGTGGGCGTGCCCGTCGCCGCGAATCCCGGTGGGCTTGGGGCACTTGAGTTAGTGGGGCAGTAGTGCGCATTATTTCAATGCTTTTAATGCTCACAACGGTGGTTGGCTGCCGCCAGCCCGATCACGCGCCCGGCGTAGTCGTCGACGACTTGGGTCGCGCGGTAGTGCTAGCGAAGACCCCACAACGCTTGGCGTCTTTATCGCCGGCCACCACTGAACTGCTCTATGCGGTGGGGTGTGGCGAGCGATTGGTGCTGCGCGACGGCTGGAGCGACTATCCGCCACAGGCCAAGAAAGTGTCTAAAATCGATGGCCTACAACCTAGTGCCGAAGCGATCTTGGCCTTTCGCCCCGACTTGGTGCTGGTCAACTTCCCCAGTCCGAGTCTGCAAGCCGCACTCGACGGCGCCGGTGTGCCCTGGGCCGCGCTTTCGCCCGAGACGGTACCGGCGGTGGCGCGTTCCCTTCGGCTGGTCGGGCAGTTGTGTGGCGAGCCAAAGCGCGGCGCCGAGCAGGCCACTCGCTTCGAAAGTGGCATGGCCAAGCTGAGCGAAGCACTTCGCAACCAGCCAAAAGTCAAAGTATTTTACGAAATGGATGTGGGCGACGGTACCCGCCCGTTCACCATCGGCCGGCGCAGCTTTGCCAGCGGGCTGCTCGAAGCCGCCGGTGGGCGCAATGTGTTCGCCGACCGCAACGAGGCGTGGTTCCCAGTTGGACTCGAAGCCATCTTGGCCGCCGACCCCGATGTGGTGGTCTTGGGCGACGGCGATGTGCCCGAGCATCCGCAAACTCCTGCTCTTTTTGCCGCGCGCAACGGTTTTGCCCAGCTGCGGGCCGTGCAGCAGCAGCGGGTGGCGCCGATTTCAGCAAGCTTGGTAGCCAGGCCTGGTCCGCGACTTTTGCTGGCAGCCGTGGCACTTGCACGCATCTTGCACCCCAGCGTCGCCCTGCCCGCTGACTTGACGGTGACCCAAGTAGGCCCCGCACGATGACTCGCCGCCGCAGCGCCCTAATCGTCTGGATTGCCGGCAGTTTTGCCAGTTTAGCAGCCTTTGGCGTGGCGCTCGCGGTAGGCCCGGCGCCGTGGTCGCTGGCCGAGCTATGGCGTATGGCCCAGCAAGGTGATGCGGCGGCGAATGCGATTCTCGTCCATATTCGCGGGCCTCGTGCCCTTGGCGCCTGGCTGGTCGGCGCGTGCCTGTCGCTGGCGGGCGTGCTGCTGCAGACCGCAACCCACAACCCGGTGGCCGACCCGTACCTGATGGGCACCAGCGCGGGCGCGACCCTGGCCGCCGTGGCGTTGGTCCCGCTCTGCTTGGTCATAGGCGATTGGGCCGGTATTTCGCTAGGCGGCGCGCTGCCTTGGTTGCAGACCGGAGCGGCATTCGTGGGAGCGTTGGCGGCGGTGGCGGTCACCTTTGCCCTGGCCCGCGGTCGGCAGCGCTCCGCCGAAAGGGTGCTGGTGGGCGGCCTTGTGATTACCGCCTTTGGCGGCGCCGCAACTTCGTTTGTACTTACGCAGCTTTCAGACGTGCGATTGCGCGCCGCAACCCAGTGGCTGATGGGCGGTGTGGCGCTGCCCGACCTGGCTTCGGCGCTGCCCGGTCTGCTGGCGGTAGCGCTCGCGCTGGGCTGGTCGCTGGCCAATCTTCCCCAGTTACAAGCACTTGGTCTTGGCGACGAAGCGGCACACGGCCTGGGCCTCGACGCCGCGCGCATTGGCCGGCGGGCGATGGCCCTGGCGGCGCTGCTGTCGGCCGTGGCGGTGGCACTCGCGGGCATTGTGGGCTTTGTGGGGCTGCTAGTGCCGCACGCGCTGCGTCTGGCTTTGGGCCGCGATCCTCGCCTAATTCTGCCAGGTTCAGTCCTATTGGGCGGCGCGGCGCTGGTGCTGCTCGACGCGGTGTGCCGGGTGGCCGTGGCGCCGGCCGAGCTGCCGCTGGGCATCCTGACCGCGCTAATGGGTGCGCCAGTGCTGGTGCTGCTGCTGCGCGACCGTCGCGGCGGTACTATGGGTGCAACAACAGCGATTCTGCCGATGCCAAGCGAAGGTCAGCCCTATATCGCAATGCAGAATCTTACAGTTACTACTGAAAATAAGCGGCTTTTAAGCGATATCAGTGCGCAATGGCACGGTCCTGCGGTGGTGGCACTGGTGGGGCCCAACGGCTCGGGCAAGACGTCGCTTCTGCGTACTCTCGCTGGCTTGTGGCCCCTTGAGCGCGGCAGCCTAACCGGCATGGGCGGTGCGGCAGCGCTGGCGACCGGCCGTTGCGCCTACCTGCCCCAAGACCTTACGCTTCCGGCCGATTGCACCGTGCTCGAGCTCGTAGCCACGGGTCGCCATCGGCAACTGGCGCGCGACTGGGGTTGGCGCCTGCAAGGTCGGATTCCTCCTAGCGAATTACCCCGCTTGATAGAGCTGCTGACCCGGGTGAGCCTGGCCGACCGCGCCGATTCGCCGGTTCAGCAGCTGTCGGGTGGCGAGCGCCAGCGGACGCTGCTGGCCATGGCGCTGGCCTGCGAAGCCAAGGTGCTGCTGCTCGATGAGCCGACAGCCTCGCTCGATTGGGCACAAGCTCGTTCAATTCTTCAGGATCTGCACCACGACGCCCACGCGGCCGGCTTGCTAGTGGTCGTTACGCTGCACGACCTGCCGTTGGCTGTAGAGTGGGCCGATGCGCTCGCAGTCCTCGACGGCGGCCGTTTGCTGGCGACGGGTACGCCCGACGACCCGACCGTACGCGCCGCGGTTCTGGCGGTATTGGGTGCGCAGCTGCCCGCCGCGCCCGTGCGCCACACGCTCGCATAGCATCTGATTTTACGCACGAATTATCGTTGTTGCCGCGGGCCAGCGGGCCGAGTACCATGCAGGTCGGCTCGGCCAACTTCGCCACCCCAGCACTGATCGCCCCGGAGCACCTTATGCCGCTGTTTAGTCAAGTTTCTTACAGGTTGCGCTACCTCAGCTGGCTCGCGCTGGCGCTGCCCGTCTGGCTAACCGGCTGCCCGCAAACCGAAGTGCGTGGCGGATTCACCGATGTCGCCAGCAGCGACGTCAGCTTGCCCAGCGACGGCACGGCCACCGGCGATGCGTCGAGCGGCGGCGACAGCAGCACCACCGGCGATACCACCACAACTTTCGCCGACTTCAAACCCAATTGCAGCCAGACCCAGGCGTGCGCCACCGGCAAGACCTGCGTCGATGGCGTATGCGTGGTCGACCCCACCGCCGCACAAAAAGGCGAGGTCACCGACCCGTTCAACGACTTCTTACCCACGGCCGACCCCGTCCAGCTCGGCTGCGTCGGCGTGCCGCTCGAGACCCAGCTAAAAGACGTCAAGGGCCCCAGCACCGTCACCCTATGGGGCCGGGTCGACCGCTTTGGTGGCGGTCCGCTCACGGCCAACGTCGAAGTCTCCGTGTTTGAACTAAGCAAATTCCATCCCGAAGCCTGTGCCGGTATCGTCGACGACGACGCGCGCGCCGCTTGCTTTGTCAGCGACAAGGTCGGCACCCCGATCGGCAAGGCCACCTCGATCGACCCCGACACCGCCAAGGCCAGCGGCCTCGACGTCCAGGCGAAAGCCGCCGCCGGCCAAGACTGCGTACAGCACCTCGACTGCCCGTCGGGCTATGAATGCCGCAAAGACAATTCGGCAGCCGGCGCAAAAATCTGCTTGCGGACCCATGGCTTATACGCTATCGAGGGCGTGCCCACCAACACCCGCCTCGTCGTTCGCGTCCACGGCCTCGCCGCCAAAGACAAGTGGCACGACAGCTATTATTGGGACATCGTGTTGTTCGCCGACCACATCGACAAGACCGGCGCAGGCACACAACCCAGCAAGTACGTTGGCAAAGACACGTATCGCTCGAACCCAACCATCGTCGGCGAGGGCCAGTGGCAGCTCGTCCCCACCACCATCGGCGTACAAGAAATCGAGCTGGGTCACGGCGTCATCGGCGGCCGCATCCGCGACTGCGGTATCCCCGACGGCCGCGGCGGCTGGGCCATCCACAACGCCAAGGTCGGCATGGGGGTATTACCAAAGGGTTTCGCCTACTTCAACGACAACGAAGACGACACTGTGCCCGTAAAGACCGCTACTGCCACCGACACCCTGGGCCGCTTTGCCGCGGTCGACATGCCCGCCGGCCACAACCGCATCGCCGCCGCCACCATGATCGGCGGCAAGCCAACCCCGCTCGGCAGTGTCGACGTGTTCGTAGTACCCGACGCGCTGATGATCGTCAGCTTGCCCGGCCGCATCCCGGTTCTTACCAAATGAGCGGCACGGCTGAACGGAGCGAGAACACCATGAAACTGCGGATTTCTACGCTGATTTCCTTGGCGATACTGACCACGGCGTGCGGTCACGGGGCGGCGCCGGAACACCCCAAGCGCACGCCGGCAGTGGGTACGGCCCAGCTGCCCGAGTCGCCCAACCTCGATCCGGTCGAGGCGCCGCTGAACTACCCCGACGGCGCGCTTTCGGTGCGCGGCCTGCTCGCTGCCGACAAAGGCAGCCTGGCCAAAGAGGTTTCGGTGCGCGGCTACGTGGCGGCTATGACCCCTTGCGCTGCGACCGAGACGGCGTGCAAACCCGCGCCGCACCTGTACTTGAGCGACCAGGCCGACCGCCTGGGCAAGCGCCTGCTGGTTGGGGGCGAGCGACACCTTGAGACGCGCGGCCTGACTGTAGGCCAACAGGTTACGCTCAAAGGCCATTTTGCGACTTCGAGCGATGATGGTATCTACTTTGCGCCTGGCGGTCTGCTGCTGCTCACGCCCGTTGAACCTGCGCCCACTGCGCCCGATGCCCATTAACTCCAAGATAGTGCGCGGGATTGTTCTGGCCTTGGCGTGCGCCACTTGGCTGTGCTTGGCTATCGACACGGCCACGGCGGCGCCGATCGTGGGGCCGGGGCGCGAAGCCGACATACTGCGCCTGATCGCGCCCTACCGCGATGGTGCCGAGGTGCTGCCCGGCGTGCGTTTGCAGCAAGTTGCGCTGGGGTCGAATTCGCTTGAGCTGCGGGTGCTGGGCCCGCAAGGCCAGACAGCGTCTCTGCTTTTTCAGACAAGCGACGGTCCGCGGGCCTTTGTCGAGCAGCCGCACCCCGCCGCATCGGCCGAGCTCGAGCCGGCCCTACAAGCACTTGCCAAGGCGCTAGCTGCGCATGATCATGGCGACTTTTTCGCGCAAGGAGCGCCGCTCGCCGGCCACGCCCAGCCCGTAGGCGACGCGCCGGCGACCACCGGGGCAGCGCACCCCACGCTCGATACACCTTTGGATTGGGCCGCTTTGCTGGCGTGGCTTGCTCTGCTCGTGGCGATGGCGGCCAAGGCACTGCGCCCGCCCCGCACGTGGACCACGCTGGTCATGGGTCTGCTGGTGTGGATTGTCGCGGCGCAAGTCCGGCAAGCGCTGCCGCTGACACCGCTCCACGCCGATGACCACGCCTATCTCGAGTTGGGTATGGCGGCGGGCGCCGATGGCATGGCGATAAAGCTGCAGCAACTTCTACGTTTTTACGGCCCCGCATGGTTTCAAGCGCAGCAGTGGACGGCGTGGATTTTTGGTGCCGACCACGACGGCGTCGGCCATTGGGCAGCGGCGGTGGGCGGATTGGCCATCGCGTTGGCGGCCGTGGCCGCGCGCCGGGCTTCGGGTCGCTGGCTGCCGGCGTTGCTAGCGACCGCGGTGTGCATCTGGGCGCCGATCGCTGCGCGGGTTGGCCATAGCGAAAGTACCTTGGTCGTTGCGCAGTTCTTGATTGCGGCCGTGCTGTGGCTCGCGTCGCCACCCTACCCGCCGCGCAGTGGCCGGCTCGACCTGCTAGGTGTCGGCGCCGGTCTCGCGTTGTTGGCATGGGGGCACAGTCTGGGGCCAATCTACGCCGTAGGTACTGGTCTTTGTGCGTGGGCGCTGGCGCTGCGACCGCAGGCCGAGGCCTCAGCTGCTGCAGTCGACCCTTCGCACGCCTTGGCGGGGCCCACAAGCTCGCCAAACCACCTGTGGCTGTGGCTGCCCAGCCGCACTTCCCTGTGGGCGGGTGCGGTCGGCGGAGTGGCCACCCTTGCGGCTGTAGCGTGGCAGTTGGCGAGCCAGCGCGAGCTGCTGGGTGACCGCCTGAGCGCGACCGAGGCGCTGCTGCCTATTCCCGGGCGCTTTTGGGCATTTGAGCTGTGGTGGCACGGCGACTGGGCCCCTACGGCTTTCTCTACCCTGGTGGTGGCCTTTGGCTTTGCGGGTTTGTACGCCCAGCGCCGCGTGCATGGCCGGTCGATTGGCGCGCTGACGGTGGCGCTCTATGCCGCAGGCACGGCTGCGGTGGCGGTTGCCGGCCTGGTGGTGGTGGCGTGCCTCACCGACGCGGTCCGCTACCAGGCCCCGTTGGCGCCGATTCTGCTGGTAGTCGCCGGATTTGCGCCGCGCTTTGCCGACTTATTGCCAGAAGTTAGGCACTTGCCAGCCATTGGCGCGGTGACGCTGGCGCAGATGGCTGCGCTGGTGCAGCTGCTGCTTGGTTTGCCGGCGCGCCACAGCCTCGACGCTCAGGGCCAGTTTTACGCGGTACTGCGCCACGAATTGGCCAATGAAACGAAGGATATCACCCTTATCGTGCCCACGCGCCGGTCCGGTGAGCGCCGCCACGTGGTCATCGATCTGCCCAGGGGCCGCTGGACGCGCACCGGGCCCGCCAGCCGTACCCTACAAGCCCAAGAATTTGCCTCGCGATGCCAACAGTTGGGACCCAAAGCCGCCGAAAACACCTGGATCGCCATCGCACCCGCCTGTGCTGCCGTCGATCTGCCCGGCCTAGCCACGCCTTGTGCCGAATTGCCGCCTTTGCTCGACACCGCGGGCCCACTTCGCGCCGGCTTCGTGCGCCCGTGGCCGGGTGAGCCAGCGCAAGGCCTCGCCGGAGAATTCCACCAATTCCCAAATGATTCAGTCGCATGGCGCATCGGTCGCGCCCGTTGCCCCTAGGCTTAGGCCCCGCAGCGCCGCAGTTTTGTCGCCCCTCTTTTCTATCCACACCGATCTAGTGCACAATCCACCGCGGCGGCTAACCCGGCTTCACACCCGAAGTGGGAACGCGCCCCGAACCTTCACCTCGCGCGCAGGTCGTCATGAGCAACAAACACAACATTGTCCGCGTCAGTAACTCATTCACTCGCCAAGAGATTCGCATCCTGTGCGACATCATCATCCAGGCGACGTCGCAAGAATTCCGCGGCCGCAATCCGCTGCTCAAATACGTCGAAAACCCCAATTTTCCGCAGCTCTACCGCAAGCTGACCAGCATGCAAGAGAAGGCGGACGCGCTGCACCAGTCGGCCCGTTTGGGCGGCAGCGCGACCGAGGGTGGCGAAAAGCCCGAAAAAGAAGCCAAGTAGCGCGGGCTAGCCCAGCTGCCGCAGCAGCGTCGCCATGTCCCGCGCCGGCAGCGAGCATACCCCGTCGCGGCATACGTAGGCGCAGGGATGCTCTAGCTCGGCCGGTCGCTCGCGTAGCAGCGGCGACTCCTGCAACCAATCGCTGTAGTTCTGACCACTTCGCACAATGAGCGCGACGTCGAACTCTGTGTTTTTCCTAGTAACTGCGCTTACCCACTGCATTTCGTCGGCATGGGGTTGCATCGGCAGCACCAGCACCACACTGCGTGACGCGGCCTGACGCGCCTCGACCACCCGCAGCATATCCGCGTACGCTAAGGGGATTTGCTCCAATTCGCCGCCAAGTCGCCGCAGCACCGCGTCGCACATCGCAAGCCAGGCAGGGTCATCCGTCCAGCGGTATAGGCGCAGGGCGTTGGCCGCGGCCACCGAGCTGCCCGAGGGCTCCGCGCCGTCGTGCTCGCTATGTGGCCGCGCCAGCAGCCGCTCGCCGGTCAAAGCCGTTTGAAACCAGCCACCTTGCGGGTCGCCAAACCGGCTCTGCAGCTGGGTCTGCAGCAGCGCCGCCTGCCGCAACCAGCGCACCTCGCCGGTAGCTTGCAGCAGGTCGAGCAACCCCGCGACCAAGAAGGCATAGTCGTCTAAGAAGCCCGCCGGCCCCCGCAGACCGCCCAGGGCGCTGCGGTGTAGAACTCCTTGTTTATCAAGCAGTTGCTCAAGCAGCCCGTCGGCCGCCTGTATCGCTGCCTCCACATAGCGCGACTCGCCCAAGCGAAAGCCGGCGCGCGCCAACGCCGCGATCGCCAAGCCATTCCAGCTGCACAGGACCTTGTCGTCGCGAAGAGGCGGCTCGCGCTGGGCCCGCGCGGTGCGCAGTGTCTCCAGAGCAGCGACAAGCCGCAAACTTGGCGGAAACTCGACAGTTGTCCGCGGATCGCAATGCAATAGATTACGCCCTTGGGCTAACTCGCCATGTTCACCAAAGAAATTGCCCTTGTCACTGGCCTGATAGCGCTGCGCAAACTCGGGCAGATCGTCGCCAAGCAGGTCGCCCAACTCGGCCCACGGCCAGGTAAAAAACCAGCCTTCGCTCCCCTCGCTGTCGGCATCGGTGGCGGCATAGAACGGCCCGGCGGGGTCGCGCAGCTCGCGCAGCAGGTAATCCAGGGTACGGCGGATGGCGTATTCGCTCCACGGAGCAGCCTCTTCGGCATAAAGATCGAGCAGCGACAGGGTTATGAGCGCTTGATCGTAAAGCATCTTCTCGAAATGAGGGGCAAACCACTTAAAATCCGTACTATAACGGTGCCATCCACCCCCCACATGGTCGTGAATACCGCCCTCCGTCATGCGCCGCAAGGTCAGACTGCACGCCGCGAGCAGCACACCACGGTCGCGGCGCCGGGCCACCGCCAAAAGCAGACGAATCGGCAGGTGCGACGGGAACTTGGGGGCCCCATGCCGACCACCCCACTGCGGATCAAGCTCAGACAGGGCCTGCGCGACGGCCACGTCGACCACCGCGCACTCGGGCAACGCGCTCTGCCCACCCTGCTTGGGCTGCAGCAGCGACCGCACGGCCGCGGCGATTTGCTCGCCCTGCTGCGCCACTGCGGGCCGCTGGTCCTGCCAGGCCGCGTGCAAAGCCAGCAGAATCTGGTCAAAACCCTGGCGAGCACCCCGCACCCCCTGGCGCGGCGGAAAGTACGTACCGCAAAAGAACGGCAGCCCCTCGACCCCCTGCTCGCCTGGCAGCAGCCACACGCTCATCGGCCAGCCGCCGTGGCCGCTCGTCGCCTGCAGCGCGCTCATGTACACCGCATCTACGTCGGGGCGCTCTTCGCGATCGACCTTGATTGGCACGTAGAGCTCGTTCAAGATCGCTGCGATCTCAACATCTTCGAACGACTCGTGCTCCATCACATGGCACCAGTGGCAGGTCGAGTAGCCGATCGACAGGAAAATCGGCCGCCCCAGAGCGCGCGCTTCGTCAAATGCCGCCAGCCCCCATGGCCGCCAATCTACCGGGTTGAAGGCGTGCTGCCCCAAGTAGGGGCTCGCCTCTAAGATCAGACGGTTGCAATACACGGGCTGCGCGCCTGCCGGCGCCGTGGGCACGCGCTGCTCGTAGTGTTCTGCGCCGTTCCAGTGGCGGGTGCGCGGCGCAAACTCTGTAGGCAAAGCGCGGTATTCCGCATCGATGGCAGCTTGCACGGCGAGCGGTCGCGGCGGCGCCGCCGGACAGGGTTGCGGGGAAGTAAGGTGGGTCGCAGCGTTCAGTTTGGTCGTCATGGTGCTCCCACGATCGGCCCATGCGGCGCGCGGATCAAGGCACCCTTGTTCTACCTACTGAAACTACACTAATTTCTGCCCTGCCTTGCCCGACCGCAGCGAACGCGCTACAACGCCTGTGGAGGCGAATATGACCCGTGTTGCTTATCGTGCTTGTGCCCTGCTGCTCGCAACCCTGACCGCCCTGGCCGCCGCGCCGGGTTGCGGCAAAAGCGAGAAAAAGGAGGCGCCGAACTACTTTGCGCCCGATCCCAGGCCGCCAAAGCTCGATCTAAGCGACGTGATTCCGGTCGAGTCGCCCGATGTGGTCACCGCCGAGCCCGACTCGTGGGCCGGCAAGGTCAAAGAACTGGTGGCTATGGCCGAGACCGACCTGCAGCGCTGCCGCAATGAGTTCTTGATTCCCTTCCAGTTTGCCGCCATGAAGCGCCGCGATCTGCTGATTCAGGGCACCATGGACGAGGTGTGCCAGACGGGCAGCAAAGAGCTGAAGACCCGCGGGCCGCGCAAGCTGCTGGATCTGCTAGCCAAAGAGCACATGGGCAAGCGCCCAGAACTCGACCGCTTTATTGTGCTGGGCCTAGAGCAAGTCGAGACCTACGCGGTGTTTTCGTACATGACCAAGAAGATTGGGGCGCCCGACCTCGACAACGTGGTCGACATCGCCAAAAGCAGCCAGCAGCGCGTCCTAGAACTAGCGATGCAGCTCGATAAGTCCGCCGCCGATATCGCGAAATGGGACGATCGGCAGGCGGCCGACGACGACCCGAGTGTGGCGGGTGCGGCGGTCGATGCCGCGGCGTTCAAGGCGCACCTAGTCGAGAGCTATGGCCCAATTGTCGGGGACTTGGCCATCGGCTACGAGCGCATGGCCGACAAGTCGTGGCAGGGCTACAACATGCCCAAGCTCGACACCATCGCGGCGATGCAGGGGATCCTTGAAAAGCGCGTGCAGCAGGACCGGGCGCGCTTGGCCAAGGTCAGCGGTGATGACAAGCAAAAGGCTGAATTCGAGGCATTTTTTGCTGCAACCGATGCCGCCGCCAAGCAAGTCGCGACTTGCTACGACTACTACAAGAAGAAGCCGAAGGACGAGCGGCCCGACCGCGATCCGAATCTGAAGAAAGTGCAGGCGGCGCAAAAGATTTTGGCCAAGACGCTCACCGGTTGGGGTTGGGCGGTGGCAAAATAGTCGATGGCGATCGCGCGCCTGGGCGAGGCGCTCATTTTCCCGAATCCCGAGTCGGCCCATCCGAGCGGTGCGGTGGCGTACGGCGGCGATTTCAGCGTCGAACGGCTGCTTGTGGCCTACAGCATGGGCATTTTTCCGTGGCCGAGCGGACCTAAGCAAATTTGGTGGCACGCGCCGGCCGAGCGATTTGTGCTGGTGCCGGGCCAGGTTCGCATCAATCGCACGCTGAAGAAGGTGCTTGGGCACCACCCGTACCGCATCTCGCTCGACACGTGTTTTGAGCGGGTGATGCAGGCCTGCGCCCAGACAGCTCGGCCCGACCAAGACGGCACCTGGATTTTGCCCGAAATGATTAGCGCTTACACCCAGTTGCACCACATGGGCCTGGCCCACAGTGTCGAGGCGTGGCGCGGCGACGAGCTGGTGGGCGGCCTGTACGGTGTGGCGCTGGGCCTCGGCTTTAATGGCGAGTCGATGTTTTCGCACGCCGACAACGCCAGCAAGGTCGCGTTTGTGACGCTGGCGGCGCAGCTCGAGCGCTGGGGTTTCTACTTTATCGATGCGCAGGTGCACACGCCGCTGCTCGAGTCGCTGGGCGGCACGCTGATCCCTCGCCGCAGTTTTGGCGAGTTGGTGCGCGCGGCGATCGACATGCCGGGCCAGCCGGGACCGTGGCGCCTCGACGCAGACCTGCAGCAAGGGCGCAGTCCATAGCCGTTTTCGCCCCCTGACCGTAGCGTGTTGCCGCCGGGATCGAGTACGCTAACGCCTCGCCCGCCGCTGGGTGCCCAACGAACAGGACCGACCATGACCCTTCCGACTGGCATTGCGCCGTGGGCGCCCGATACCCTGGCGCGCTGGAACGGCACCCCCACCTATATCGCGGATGAAGCGCTGAAATCGACCGTGAGCGTGGCGATCGCCTTGGGCCGGCCGCTGCTGGTCAAGGGCGAGCCCGGCACCGGAAAAACGCTGCTGGCGCGGGCGATTGCCGAGGGTCTGGGCCTCGAGATGCTGACCTGGCACATCAAGTCGACGACGCGGGCGCAAGACGGCCTGTACCTGTACGACACGGTGGCGCGGCTGAACGATGCGCGGTTTGGCGACCGCGATGTCCGCGATATTGCCCAGTATATCAAGCTTGGCCCCTTGGGCGAGGCCTTTGATCGGGCCGGCAAGGACGAGCGGGTGGTGCTGCTGATCGACGAGATCGACAAGGCGGACCTCGAATTCCCCAACGATCTCTTGCATGAACTCGACGCCATGCGCTTTCGCATCGCCGAGACCGGTCGCGAAGTGGTGGCGCACCTGCGGCCGATTGTCATCATCACCTCGAACGCCGAAAAAGAGTTGCCCGACGCGTTCTTACGGCGCTGTGTGTTCCACTACATCGACTTTCCGTCGGAAGAACTGCTGACGCGCATCTGCCGGGTGCACCACCCCGATATCGACGACAAACTGCTGACGGCGGCGCTGCGGCAGTTTATTAAAATCAGGACGTTGGCAGAGCTGCGCAAGCGGCCGTCGACCTCAGAGCTGATCGACTGGCTGGCGGGGCTGCGGCTGTCGGGCATCGACCCCGAGAAGTTGGAGCAGACTGTGCCCTTTGCCGGCGTGCTGCTCAAGCAAGAAAAAGACACCCAGCGTCTGGCGCGCACTGACCTGTCTCGCATCGGCAATAGGCGTTAACCGGTTATGTTTGCTGGCTTTCATAGCATCTTGCGCGCCGCAGGTCTGCCGGTGGGCGTGGGCGAGTGGCTCGCCGTGGTCGAGGCGTTGGATCGCGGCGCCATCGGCCCGTCGATGCCCGAGTTTTACCACGTCACGCGCGCGCTGGTGTGCCGCGACGAGGGCGACTTCGATCGCTTTGACCAAGCCTTTGCCGCGTTTTTTCAAGGGGCTACCCTGCCCGAGCCGGTGCACGCGCTCATCCACAGCTGGCTCGACAGCCCGCTCGAAAAGCCGCTGCTGTCGCCCGAGGAACTGGCCGCGCTAGAGAGCTATGACCTAGAAACCCTGCGAAAACTATACGAAGAGCGGCTGAAAGAGCAGACGGAGCGCCACGATGGCGGCTCGCACTGGATTGGCACGGGCGGCACGAGTCCGTTTGGCCAGGGCGGGCAGCACCCCACTGGGATGCGGGTGGGCGAAGGGGCGTCGGGGCGCGGTCAGGCCGTGTCGATGGCGAAAGCGCGCAGATTCAAGAACTACCGCAGCGACATCGTGCTCGATACCCGCCAGATTGCCGTGGCAATTCGCAAGCTGCGGCGACTGGAGCACAAGTCGCGGCGGCTCGAGCTCGATATGGACGCGACGATTGCCGCAACCTCGCGCAATGGCGGCGAAATCGAGATTATCGAGCGGCCCGAGCGGCGCAACCAAGCGCGGATTGTGCTGATGCTCGACGCGGGCGGCTCGATGGACCCGCATGTGCGCACGGTCGAAGCGTTTTTCTCGGCGATGAAGCAAGGCGGTGGTCTGCGCGAGGTCGAGACCTACTACTTCCATAACTGCGTGTATGGCTTTGTGTATACCGACATGGCGATGTTGCACAAGAAGCCGTTACCCGACGTATTGCGTTCTGTTCCGCCCCACACCTACTTGGTGATGGTGGGCGACGGCTGGATGGCGCCGCGCGAAATGTTTAGTCCTTACGGGGCGATCGAGTACGGCATGGCCGACGAGGTGCCGGGCATCGACCGCATCGCCGAGATCGCCGCGGCCTTTGACCGGCGCGCCTGGCTCAACCCAATCCCAGATAATTACTGGGGAGAGTCGACGATCGCCGCCTTGGCCAGCCTAGTCCCCATGTTCCCCATGACGGTGCAAGGAATGATCGACGCCGTGGCGACGTTGATGGGACAAGGCGACCGCCGCCCGCGGCCCGTGCGCAAGCCCCTTTGGCCAAGCGGCGACGACCCCTTCGACGGCCCGTAGCGGGCGCCTGGAATACGATGCAACTTCGGTTTTTTTCATTAGTTTCAGTCACTACTGCCACGCTGCTGGGCCTGGGGCAGGCTGCTTTGGCCGCGCCGGCGCCCAGTGCGCCAGTGCTCGACGTGCCCCTCGAAGCCGGTCAGGTTGAGGAGGCGCGCTCCGTGCTGGGCAGGCCGGTGGCGGTGCGTCTGCAAGCGGCCGACAATGCCGCAGGGCGAACGGCGACGGGCAAGGCGTTGGCCGAAATTACCCGTGTTCTCAATCAGTATTGGGGCCAGAGCCGCGTCTCGGAGATGCACAGTATCAACTCCAATGCCGAACGCGACGAGGTGGTGGTGGGCGACGAGGCCCATGGCCTGCTGCAGCGCGCGCTCGACCTGTGCCGACAGACGGGCGGCGCGTTCGACCCGACGGTGGCCAGCTACGATTACTTGTGGAATTTTGAGCAGAAGCCTTTTGTGCGCCCCTTGCCCGATGAAGTGGCGGCGCGGCGGGCGATCGCGGCGTGCAAGAATATGGTCATCAAGCCGAATCACACGGTACGCCTGATGAAAGCGGGCGTGCGGGTCACGCTGGCGGGGATGGCGACGGGGTTTGCGCTAGAGCGAGCGGCGCAGGTGCTGCGCGACGGCGGTATCGAGAATTTCCGCGTGCAAGTCGGCAACTCGACCTATGTGCAAGGCCGCATGGGTACAAGGCATTGGTACGCGACCGCACCGAATACCCGCAAGCCCGGCTCGCCGCTGGCACAGCTGTACTTGAGCAGTCATGCGGCGATTACGCGTTCGGACAGCGACCGATCGGTGATTCGCGGCGCGCACCGTTACCACGATGTTATCGATCCGCGCACCGGCCAGCCCGCCGAGGGGGTAGTGCAAGCCACCGTAATCGGAGCAGAACCGGCGGTGGCCGACGCGCTGGCCTATGCGGCAATGGTACTTGGCCCCAAGGCGGGCCTTGAGCTGCTCGAAAAGCAAAAGAACGTCGAAGGCTTCTTGGTCGATAGCGCCGGCCGGGTCTATGCCACGTCGGGCGCGGGCGATCTGGTGCGACTGCCGGCGAAGATGGAGTTGCAGTAGCTAGCGATGGTCTTGCAAATGCGCGTATTCTTTGGCACCAAACACGACGGGTTGCGGTGGCAGCTTGCGCCAGTCGAATCTGGGCACAAGCTCGGCCAAGCTCGCCGCGGGCCCTAGCCCAACCGAAGCACTGATCCACGCCACCAGCGCTTGGGCCCCAATACCCGCCGCGCGCAGGGCTCGCAAATGCAGCGAAACATTGCGCTTTGCCAGCCGCCGCCCATCGTCGCCCAGCACCAGCGGCAAGTGGTAGTGCCGCGGCGGTGTCCACGCCATGGCGCGTTGCCAAAGTTCCCGCAGCTCGCCGCCCTGCTTGGGCGATTGCATTTCTAACTCAGCAACTTGCGCGAGCGCGGCATACACGGCTAGCTGCTGCCCCGTCACTTCGAGCAAGTCGTCGCCGCGCACCACATCGGCCACGCCCATCGCCAAGTCGTCGACCACCACCGCCAGCATGTAGGCAAAACCGCCGTCTTTTCGCTGTACCACAATGTCGCCACACGTCGCGGGCAAGCTAACGCGCTGCGGCCCACACAGCTCGTCGACAAACTCTATTGTAGTTTCAGATACTTGTAACCTCAGCGCCACGCCCTGCACGGGCCGACTCTCGGTCGCAGCGCGCTGCTGCTCGAACCGCAAGGCCGCTTCGACGCTGGCAAACCGCCCGCGACAGGTGCCCGGATAGGCCTGGCCGCGGTCTTCGAGATGCGGAGCACGCGCCGCCAAATCAATGTCTTTACGGGTACATACACATGGATAGACCAGACCATGCAGCGTCAGGGCCGCCAGTACCGCCGCGTGGACACTGGCCCGATGGCTCTGCAGACACCACAGCGGCTCGTCGCCCAGCGGTGGCTTCGCTTGCCACAGGGCACCCGGCTCCGGCCCATCCCAATCGAGCCCGAGCCAGCGCAAGTCTTCGATCATAGGGGTAATATTGGGCCCCTGACCAGGCAGCAAATCCTCGACGCGCAAGTAGATTCGCCCACCCGCCGACCGCGCCGCCAGCCACGCCAGCGCCAGGCTGCGGGCATTGCCCACGTGCAAGATGCCAGTCGGACTCGGCGCCAGCCGGCCAATGTGCAAAGAAGGGTCGTTCATGGTCAAAAACGCCAGCGGGCAGGGAGCTTGCTGCCACCCTGCCCGCTAGTTTAGCCTACACGGCGCTTACGGGAAGTTGGTCACGTTGTCGATCTTGAGGCACAGCTTGCCGGCGCCCATGTAGGTCGACCAGTTGTGGGCGATGTAGCCGTCGCTGTAGTCGACGTGGTCCCAGCTGTACAGGCCGCCGACGTAGAGCGAGTGGCCCGTCATCTGGATGTAACCATTGTTGTTCCAGCCCTTGAGCGTGTCCATCGGCATGGATACAAAGCCGCTCGCGCAGTTGCCGGTCTTGAGCGTGCGCACCGTGAGGTACGGTTTGGCCACGCGGTTGAAGTACTTCCAGCACATCGCCGTGACATGGCTGCTGTGGTAGTAGGTCTGCGCGAAGTTGTCGCCGCCGTAGCCCCAGCCGCCCATGCCGCCGAAATAGCTCGAGTTATCGGTGACCACGTTGTAGGTGTAGCCGTTGCTGCTCTGCATGGCGGTCACGGCCTTCGCGTTCCAGCCGGTGGGGCACTTGCTGATGTCCATTACGCCGAAAACGACGGGGAATACCCCGCTTTGCGTGGCCGGCTCGTCGGTGGTGCCGTAGACCTTGAAGCACACGTCGGTCGCCTCGGTGGTGACGCTACGGCGCTGCCAGCCGCCAAACTCGTTGTACGCCTGGGCCGCGTAATCCCAGGTGTCGATGTAGCCCATATAGGTGCCCGCGCGATTACTAATGAAGTACGCGTTGTTATTGTTGCCGCGCAGCTTGGCCACGGGCACCCAGGTGTAGCCGCTGGGGCATGAGTTGGCGCCCGCGTTCGCACTGGGCATAAAGACGCTGATGTGGGCGTTGCCGGTCGGCACGTCGTAGGTCTTGTAGCACATGACCGCGGCGCCCTGATTCATGTTGGTGTAGTTAAAGCCCATGTAATTGTACATTTGGCCGTAGGCCTTGCTCTGCATGCCGCCCATCCAGAAGCCGCTGGTGAGCAAGTTGACAAACACGTAGTTGTCGTCGCCGATGAGGCCCGAGACGGGCTCTTGGGTCCAGCCGGTGGGGCAGTTGATGCCGTCGCGCATGCTCATCATGACCGTGTACTTACTTGTATTTACTTTGACTTCAGGCGCGGTGCTGGTGATAAGACCGCCGATCGATGCGTCCTTCTTAAAGCTGACGTTGCCGTCGACGATGAGGTCGCCCTTGACCTCGATCTTCTTGTTTGAGAGGGTCTGGATGTTGATGGCCCAGTTGAACTTGCCGTCGGCGCCGCCACCCTGGTTCAGTAGCGTGTCTTTGACGACGATCGACCACGGCCCGGCGATATTCTTGCCTTTCCAGTCGCCGGTTAGGTCGCCTTTGACCAAAGCGTCGGTGTCGTTGAAGGTGGCGTTCAGCACCGAGCCGGTCTTGCCGCCGGCGTAGAGGCTGTACGGAGTGCTGAGGCCGGGGCCATATAAGTCGATGACTAGCTTGCTGATATCCGAGTTTGTAGCCGTAAACGTGACCGAGATCTTTTGCGCGAGGCCGATATCGGGGAAGTTTAACGTGTCGGATACGCCGGCAACCAAGCCGTCTTTGATGGCCACATCGGCGGTGCCGGCGGTCGAGTCCGTAAACTGGTTAAAGATAAGGCCGTTTGACACCTCGTCGATGCCGTCGCCGGGCATGTCGCCTTCGACCAGCTTTTGGCAGTTGATCGAGCCGTCGGCGTTGAAGCCCTTCATGTAAAGGCCGGTGCCGCAGAGCGAATTGACGGCGGGGATCGCGGGCTTGTTGGTCAAGTCGCTATACGAACCCGAGGTGGCGACCTTGGCGAACGTGGGCGTGTTGGCGAGGTCGGTGTAGCTGCCGGTTCCGGCGACCTTGGCGAGCGACGACGCCTGCACATAGGCCGACAAGTCGCTGGTCTTGGCGTACGGGCTGAGGTCGGGGCCGCCACTCAGGTCGGAGTACTTGCCGCTAGTGGCCACCGGGGCCAGCGACGCGGTCTTGGCGTACGGCGCGAGGTCGGCGGTCTTGGCGTACGGCGCCAAATCCGTAGTCTTGGCATAGGGTTGCAGCACAGCCGCATCGATCATCGCGGCCTTGACACAGCCCGAGCAGTCGAGACTCTCGGCCACGCTGGCGCGGATGGCGTAGAGCGAAGCGCCGAGGGACTGGCGGCCAAGCTCGGGGTCATTGCCAATCTGCATCGACAGATAGGCGCTGCTCAGGTTCAAGACGGCGCCGGTGAGCGGGGTCTTGCTGCCGAGCAAGTAGCTCATCTGGCCATTCTTTGCGGCGACGCTGACTGGGCCTTCGCTCCAGACCGGCGTACCTCCGCTGGGTGCCGTGTAGATGGCGAAGGTAACAGGGTAAGTGCCATCGGCAGCGGGGCCACCGCCCGTCGACAGCAGCAGACCTTCGACAGAGGCGGTCGCGGGCATAGCGGCATAGGCCGGGGCCGCAGCCAAGGCGAGTGCACCAGCGACCAGAGAGCCGAGGGCTATGCGTGCCGCGCGCAGGGCGGTCGGCTTCGAAGGGGTCCAAGCAGGCATGATGGCTCCTGTCGCCGGGCCAGTCTCGGACATGCGCCGAGCTGTGGTTAGGCTGCGATCGCGTCGTGTGAGCTGACCTTGACGATTCGAGCCCGCAGAGGAAACGAACACAAGGGCGTAGGTACGACGACTGCCGCGAGCGTAGCAATGTTGCGAGCGACTGGCAATGGCAAAAACGCCGCCAGTGACTCGCAACCGGCAGCATAGCCAGGGGATTAATCGATTGAAACTAAAGTCGTATTTGCGACACTGGAGTCCACCGCTCTGGCGGCGCGAATCCGACTGCGGCCTAGGTCCGCGCCAGCTAGGTCCGTGCCGGCAATGCGACCACCACCACAGTACCAACCCCCAGTTCGCTCGAGACGTCGATAGCTCCGCCAAGTTGTTCGACAATACGCCGCGTCGTCGCCAGTCCCAGGCCATCGCCATCGTTGGCGACTGGCCGATAGGTGCTAAATAGCCGAGACAACTGCGCTTTTGCGATGCCGCAACCGCTGTCTTCGACCTTGAGCAGAACCCATCCGCCACTTGAGCTGCACCGCACCGAAATGGGCCCCCCGCCGCCGACAGCGTGGAGCGCATTCGGCGCGATATTGAGCACCGCCTGCACCAACAGCGTCGCCAAGCCCATGCTGCGAGCCAGGCAGCGGCAGTCGAGCCGAGCCGTGTGCGCATCGACCCCGGCAAGGCCGACCAAGGCCTGCTGCAGCTTGCGCTTACCGTGCTGCCCACGCACTTTCACCGCCGTTTGACACCCTGCGGGCAAAAGCTGACGATCCGGCTTTCCGCCGCGCAACGCCGCGAACGGAGGCGCGATGCGACCCGACCGTACTCTGTTCAGCACCCCTTTGGGCCCGTGGTTAATCCTGGCAATTCTATATGGTTGCGGCGCCTCGTCGACGAGCTCGAGCTTCGCCCTACCCGGCGCCGACGTCAGCGGCAGCGATGGCTCTAGCAGCGACGTTGCGCTCGGCGACAGCCCCAGCACCGATAGCAAGCTCAGCGCGCCGCCCGAAGCCAGCACCGCCGACGCCGAACCCATCAATACTGCGCCTACTTTTGGCGACATCGCCACCCTATCGCTCGACCAAGGCGCGTCGACCAACCTCGACTTGGCCCCCCTTCTCCACGACGCCGAAGACGCGACCGCCAGCCTCACACTTAGCTGGAGCGCCAAGCACGTTGCCCTCAAAGATCCAGGTAATCACAAGATTTATCTGGTAGCGCCCACCACCTGGACGGGCACAGAGGTCATCGTCCTCACGGTAACCGACAGCGGCGGCGGCACCGCTTCATCCTCGCTTACCGTCGTGGTCAAGAGCGTCACCGTCGCGCCGATCACCCCGCAAGACTGCGGAAAGCATACGTTTAGCTACTCAGTTGGCAGCGGTACGCACGCGGTCCTTTTGTCGGGCAGCTTCAATGGCTGGGCCAAGACCGCCGACAAGGCCGACGCCATGAACGACCCAGGCAGTACGGGCACTTACAGCGTGACCAAGACCCTCGCCGCCGGCACTTACCAGTACAAATTCGTGGTCGACGGCGCGTGGAAAACCGACTCGGCCAATCCCAACCAGGTGCCCGACGGCTACGGCGGCACGAATGCCGTCATCGAGGTCAAGCCATGCGCACCTTAGCGATTTTGCTAGTTTTTGCCCTCGAGTTGACCGGCTGCAGCGACGCCCAGAGCAACGGCACCGCCGCGACCGCCAGCAGCGATGCGAGCAGCGACATGTCGTTCGGCGCCGGCAAAGATGCGACCAATAGCAACGACTTAGCACCTATCGACAGCAGCGATACCGCGGTCAGCACGGACACCGGCACCGCCGACAGCAAAGGCGGCTTCAATTACGAGTGCAAACCGCTCACCGTCGAGTCGTGCGTGACCGCGTGCGGCTCGGCAGGCCTACGCAAGTGCTTGAAAGAATGGGGACCCTGTTTCCCACCCGACGAATTCTGCGGCAACTGCGTCGACGACAATTGCGACGGCCTCGTCAACGAAGGCTGCGCGGCCAACCCCGCCTGCGCCCCTACCAGCCAACCCTGCCCGGTCGCGTCGGTCCAAGTCGGCGAGGGCACAAGCGTTAACGCCGGAACAACATTACACTTATCTGCCAACGGCTCCTTCGGCCAAGGGGCATCGAAGATAACCAAGTGGCTATGGTCGGCCCAAGCGCCCGCCGGCGCCAGCGGCAACTTTGTGCCCAACGCCACCGTTGCTAGCCCCACCTTTGTCGCCGATGTCGCCGGCCAATACCTTTTCCAGCTGCAAGTGTGGGACGATCAAGGCGTAGTTAGCTGTGTCGCCGCAGTAGCCAGCGTCAATGCCCTGGTCTATCCGCCGCAAAAAGCCGAGGTAGGTTGCGCCGATGGCACCCGCGAAGGCTTCCAAGATCAAGCTGCTTGGCCACAAATCGCTGCATGTTCAGGTGCTTGGGACAAACCGGGTCTAACTCCCGACGCCGTCGTCGCGACGTGCAACCACCAAGCCGGCAATAGCGGCGCCAAGGCCGACGGCAGCGGGTGCGCGACTCCCGATCTCTGCTCGGTGGGGTGGCATGTATGCAAAACTTGGCAAGAAGTCGCACAAAAATCGCCCACAGGCTGCGCCGGCGCCACCCCAGCCGATGCCAAGCCCAAGTCGCTGTTTTTCGCAGTGCGCCAGCCCAGTTTCAACGGTTCGGTCTGCGGCAACTGGGGCGACGGCTTCAACGACATCTTTGGTTGCGGCAACTTGGGCACCGCCCTGCAAGCCGACAAAAAGTGCGGCCCGCTCGACCGCGTCATGGCCAGCACCAAGCCCAATTCGTGCGGTTTCAACGAGGCCGAGCCCAATTTGGGCCCGTGGCAATGCCTGGGCAGCGGCGCCAGCGACTTGAACGAGGGCGCCAACGTCACTAAAAAAGCCTGTCAAAATCAGTCGTGTCAGTACGACGGCGCGCCCATCGGCCCGTCCGACAAGGGCGGCGTGCTATGTTGCCACGACTGAGTCATTAGCACCCTTTTATAAGGCCACTCTTAGACACCATTTATGCGCGGCGTGCGCGCCTTAGGCAAGCTGAACCAGTGAGAACACCTGCAACCATCGTTATGTTCGCAACTCTGCTGGCCACGCTGCCGGCAGCGGCGCTCACTTTCGACGACGCGGTGCTTGGTGCGGCGGGCGTGCCGACCGTTAAGATGCTCGAAGCGACACTCGCCGCAAGGCAGCAGGCTGACAAGCAAATTCCCCATACGGCGCATAATCCCGAGCTGAACGCCGCGTTGGGGCCCAGTGTGCCGCGGCTGGGCGTGTCGCTGCTGCTCGGTGCGGCGCAAAGCTGGAGTCTGGCCGACTACGGCGCGGTGCGGCTGCAAGCGGCCGAGCGCGAACGGGCAGTGCTGGGCAGCGAGGTGCGGCAACAGCTGCTGCAGGCCAATCTAGAGGTCGCAGAAGCTTGGATTCGCACACATTTTGCCCAGGAGCAGCTGCGCCTGGCCGAAGTTGAGGCGCAAACCGCCACCGACCTAGCCGATGCGGTAACTCGTGCTGCAGCCCGTGGCGCGGTCCTTGCCGCGGACGCTGCGGAGGCCAAGTGGTTCGCCGCGGAGGCGCGTCTGCTCGTGCTGAGTCTTGAGGGTCAACTGCGCGATTCTGCTGGCTATTTGGCGCGCACAGCCCATGTTGATCCCGAGCCGCCACCGCTGGCTAGCGGTGCATTGCCCCGGCCGCAAGTGCCAGCCGACCTGCAGTCTTGGCGCAAGCGCACCGCAGGTCTTGAGCAGCTACCACAGGTCGAAACTCTGCGATTACAAGCTATTGCTGACCGAGCGCGCGCCGCAGAAGTGGCGGCAAGTCACGCGTCAACGGCGGCATTTGGTGGCCAGGTGCAAGTCGATCCAAGCGGGGTGCTGGCCGTGCTAGCGACCGTGGGGCTGCGCTGGTCGGCGTTCGATCGCGGTCAACGCCCCGTGGCCAAAGAGATCGAGGCCGCCACCCGCAGCGAAGGCGAGCAGCGCGCTAGCGTCCACAAGCTGCAACACGAAATGGCCCTGGTTTGGCACGATATCGAGCACAGTCGCGAGACTGAGACCCTGCTTGAGGGCGAGGTCGTGCCTGCGGTCGATGCGCTGCTACAGGCGCGCCAGGCGGCGCTGGGCCACGGTGCCGGCACAGTCGTCGACGTGATTCGCGCGCGGCGGGCCCGTATCGAAGTGCTGCGGCGGCTGGCCCAGGTGCGCAGCGATCGGCTGTGGGCCGAGGTGCGCGGCTGGCTGCTACTAGGTGCTATGGAGGCGAAATGACAGCACTTCGGTGGTCAGTGCTGACAGCCTTTGCGTGCCTAGTCGGGCTCGCAGGCGGGTGCGGCAAGTCCAGTTCCGACGCGCCCGCCGCTGCAGACGCTGCTGGGCCCGCTGGGACTGCTGCAGCAACCGGCCTTGCCAGCTCGAGTGTGCGCTGGGTCGCCGCAAAGCCTGCCAGTGACCTCAGTTTGTTCGATGTTCCAGCGGTAGTGCGCGCCTCGCCCCAGGCCGCAGCAGTCGTTACGCCGCCGGTGCGCGCGCGCCTGCTCGAGATGCATGTGAAGCCCGGCGACCAAGTCGAGCTGGGCCAGATCGTGGCATCGGTGCAGCTGCCCGAGCTGGTGCAAGCTGCGGCCACGTGGCACAGCAGTCTCGATCGACAAGCGGCCTACAAGCGCTGGCTGGGCGAGCTGCGCACGCAGAGATCATTAGGCATGGCGCGCAGTTCAGACGTGTTCGATGTCGAGAGCAAGCTGGCTGACCTTTTGGCCGTGCAAGCGGGTGCCGAGGCCCAGTTCCAGGCGGCAGGTCTCAAGGTCGCGGATGCGCACCGCTTGGGTCGCGACGGGGCTTGGCCGCTGCGGGCGCCCTTGGCCGGCGTGGTGCACAGCGTCGAAGGCGCGCTGGGTGCGGCGATCGAGCCGGGCCAAGCGCTGGCACACATTGTCGGTCGCGAGCCCGGGCGCATCGAGGTGCGCTTGGCGCAAGCCCTGCCCGATCACGGTCAGTTGCAGTTTGTGGCGGCCGACGGCGTGGCGATCGACCTGCAGGCGACGCCTACCGCGACCGCAGTCGACCCGATCGATGGCGCCCTGCTCGCCTGGTACGAGCCCAAGCAACCGCAACCCCTCGCGGCGGGTCTGCGCGGCCGTTTGCGCGTGGCGGGCCTGCCGGGCCACGTGGTCGAAATTCCGACGCGAGCACTTTTGCGGCGCCACGGCAAGGCGTTCGTGATGGCGCAAAAAGATGAGAAAACCGTTGAGTGGGCCGTAACCGTGCTGGCCATGTTAGGGCCGGTCGCGCTCGTCGAGGGGCTGCCGCCGGGCACGCAACTGGCGGCCGAGGCCGATCACGCTCAGCCGGCGCACGAAATTACCCCAACTGGGCAAGGCGACTAGATGGAGCGTCTCGTCGTTTTTGCGCTGCACTCGCGCGGTGTGGTCATCGGCATCACCGTGGCCGTGCTGGCTGTGGCGCTGTGGTACGGGCTGCGGCTGCGGCTCGACGCCCTGCCCGATGTGACTAGTAATCAGGTACTTGTGCTGACTCGTGCGCCCGGTCTTACCCCCGAAGAGGTCGAGCGCCTGGTCACCCGCCGCGTCGAGACGGCGCTGGGTGGCGTGCCGGGTCTCGCGGGCCAGCGCAGCATCTCGCGCTACGGAATCAGCTCGGTCACGGCGCTGTTTGGCGACGACGTCGATGCCTACCGCGCCCGGCAAGTGGTGCAAGAGCGCCTTGTTTTACTTGGCGATTCGCTGCCTCCCGGTGTCGAGGCGCCCGAGCTGGGGCCGCTGACGGGCGGTCTTGGCGAGATCTACCACTTTGCCGTCACCTCGAGCCAGCATACCGACGCAGAACTGTTTGAGATCGTTGAACTAACTATCGCACCCTTGCTGCGGGCGGTGCCCGGCGTGGTCGAGGTCAATAGCTGGGGTGGTCGGCAAAGGACCATGGAAGTCGTGGCCAAGCCGAGCGAATTGGCCCGCCGGCACCTGACTTTAGACGATCTGGCCGAGGCGACCCGCCGGGCAATTGGCAGCGCTGCGGGTGCGAGTTTGCCGGCTGGTTCGGCCCAGGTCTTGCTGCGCGGCATTGCGTGGCCGCGGCAAGCACACGAATTGGCCGAGGCTGTCGTACGCGCCGATATAGGGCAACCTGTTGTTCGGATTGCTGATGTTGCCGATGTGCGCGAGGGTTCGCTGCCCCGCATTGGCACAGCGACGTGGTCGGGCCGCGGCGAGACCGTGTACGTGATGGTGCAGATGCTGCGCGACGAGAACGCACTGGCCGTGATGCACGACATCTTGCACACCATGCCGGCCGTGGCGCGGGCCGTGCCCAAAGGCGTAAAACTTTCGCTCATTTACGACCGAAGCGACCTGGTCAATCGCACGCTGCACACGGTGGGCGCGAATCTGGCCGAAGGCGGTTTGCTCGTCATTGCCGTGCTTTTCCTGCTGTTGGGCAGTCTGCGCGCCGGCATTCTGGTGGCCCTGGTCATCCCCATGTCGATGATCGGTGCGTCGGCGGCGATGGTGTATTTTGGCGTCGCGGGCAACTTGATGAGCCTGGGCGCTCTGGATTTTGGCCTGCTCGTCGACGGTGCGGTGGTGATGGTCGAGGGCCTGTTCCACGCGCTCAAGCCCCACGGCCACGACGACGAGGCGCATGTCGATGTCCACGAACCAGTTTTTGCTCGCATGGAGGCGATGGCGACTCGCCTGGCGCGGCCGGTGTTCTACTCGGTGCTGGTGATCATCTTGGTGTATGTGCCGATTCTTACGCTGCAAGGTGTCGACGGCAAGATGTTCCGGCCGATGGCGCTCACGGTGATTTTTGCGCTGGTGAGCTCGCTGATTTTGGCGATGACGTTTGTGCCCGCGCTCGCGTCGCTGATGCTGCGCCCCAAAGATGTGCCCAACCGGCCGCCGCCGCTGATTCGCTTCGCCGAGTTCGTGTACCGCCCCATGCTGGCCTGGGCGCTGCGCAGACCGTGGCAAGTGCTTGTTACAGCAATGATATTACTGGGCATGGGGGCCGTGCTCTTTGCCCGCGCGGGCACCAGTTTTGTGCCCCAGCTCGACGAGGGCGACCTGGTGGTGCAGTCGACGCGCGCGCCCGATATCTCGATCGAAGCGGCCCGCGACGACGCGATGCTCCTCGAAAAGACGCTGCTCAAGGTGCCCGAAGTGGTGCAAGTGGTGTCGCGCGTGGGCAGTCCTGCGGTGGCGACCGACATTATGGGCCTCGAGCAGGCCGACGTGTTCGTCAAGCTCAAGCCGCGGGCCGAGTGGCGCAAGGGCTTGGATCGCGAGAAATTGATTGCGGAATTAGAGGCGCTGACCAAGAAGCACGACCCGACCAACGAGGCGAGTTTTACCCAGCCGATTCAGATGCGCTTCAACGAGCTGGTGGGCGGGTCGGTGACGGACGTCGACGCCTCGGTCTACGGCGAAGACCTGGGGCAACTGCGTATTCTGGCAGAGAAAGTGCGCGACGCGATCACCGGTGTGCCGGGCGCCGAAGACGTGAAGATCTTGGCCCCGCCCGCGGTGGCGCTGATCGAGGTGCGGCCCAAGGCGCTCGAAGCGGCGCAATGGGGCCTGCCGGCGCGCGAGGTGCTCGACGCGGTGGCGGCGGTGCGCACGGGCATCGATGTGGGCGTAACCTACGATGGACCGGTGCGAATTCCAGTACGACTGCGCCTGAACGAGGAGGCGAGTGCCTTTAACCTGGCCAACGCGCAACTGCCGACCCGCAGCGGTCAACTCGTCGAATTGCAAAGGGTCGCCCATGTCGAAAGCCGCGAAACGCCTGGGGCTGTGCAGCGCGAAGCCGGTCAGCGCCGGCTGGTGGTCGGCTTCAATGTGCGCGGCGGCGATCTGGGCGAGGTGGTCGCTGCGGCCCAGGCCAAGGTCAAGCAAGTGGTCGATGTTCCTAATGGTTTCCGGGTGCACTGGGGCGGCCAGTTCGAGACGTTTCAAGCGGCGCGCGCCCGCATGGCCGTGGTGATTCCAGTGGTTCTGATCGGCATCCTGCTGATTTTGCTGTGGACCTTTGGCAAGATCGCGCCGGCGCTGCTGATTCTGCTCAACGTGCCCTTTGCCGCTGTGGGCGGGGTGGTGGCGCTGACGCTGCGCGACCTGCCGATCTCCATGTCGGCGGCCGTTGGTTTCATTGCACTTTCTGGCATTGCGGTGCTCAACGGCGTGGTGCTGATGTCGACGATGCTCGAGATGCGTGGCGACGGCCTGAGCTGGTCCGATGTGGCGGAACACTCTGCGAAACAGCGCATGCGGCCCGTGCTGATGACCGCGCTGGTGGCGATGCTGGGGTTTGTGCCGATGATGCTGGCTACGGGCGCAGGAGCTGAGGTGCAGCGCCCACTTGCAACCGTTGTCGTGGGCGGCCTGGTGACGTCTACGGCACTGACGCTGGTGGTGCTGCCCGCGCTGGTGGGGTGGTTTGGCAAGCGCCATGCGCCCAAGACCAAGCGCCGCGACCCCGCGGATCCCGCCGAGACCACCGACATTTTGCCCGCGTAGCCGTTTGCTCTTGACAGCGGCGCCCTGCGGATTTCCTTGCCCCGGCCCTGCGACTGACATTGCTGTCGCGGCCAACACCCCACGCTACAGCCCACCCGAGGTAACTGCATGAGTGAGACCCGCCAATTCCAGGCCTACACCAAGAAGCTGCTCGACCTGATGATCCACAGCATTTACGCGCACAAAGATGTGTTCGTGCGCGAACTGATCAGCAACGCTTCCGACGCTATCGACAAGGTGCGCTTTGAGGCGCTGACCAATCCCGAGCTGCTCGAGGGCGACGGCGACTTCAAAATTCGCCTAGTTCCCAACGATATAGACCACACGCTGACGTTTAGCGACAACGGCATCGGCATGAGCTACGACGAGGTAATCGAGCACATCGGCACCATCGCGCGGTCGGGCTCTGAGCAGTTTGCCGAGCGGCTAAAGACGGCGGGCGGCGAGGCGGGAACCCCTGATCTGATTGGACAATTTGGCGTCGGCTTCTACTCGGCCTTTATGGTCGCCAAAAAAGTCGAGCTGTGGACCCGCAAAGCCGGTTCCGACCACTCGGTGCACTGGGTCTCGCAGGGCGACGGCGAGTACACGATCGAAAAGCTAGAAAGTGGGCGTCGCGGCACCACAATTACCCTGCACCTGCGCGACAAGGATGCGCCCCGCGAAGACGACGAAGAGGATGTGGACGAGATCTACAACCAAGAGAGCTACACCGATACCTGGACGCTCAAGCGCATCGTCAAGAAGTACAGTGATTTCATTGCGTTCCCCGTGGTGATGGATACCAAGAAGTGGGAGAAGCCCAAGGACGCCGAGGGCAACGAGATCGCCGACGCCGAGACGGTCGAGTCGACGGTGCAAGAGACGCTGAACACGAGCAAGGCCTTGTGGACGCGGCAGCCGGCAAGCGTTACCAAAGAGGAATACATCGAGTTTTACAAGCACATTTCGCGCGACTGGCAAGAGCCGGCCGAGACCCTGCACTTCCATGTCGAGGGTGCGCAAGAGTGGACGGGCCTGCTGTTCTTCCCCGAAAAAGCGCCGTTCGATCTGTTCTCGCGCGAGCCGCGGCGCGGTCTGCAGCTCTACATCAAGCGCGTGTTCATCGCCGAAGATGTCAAGGAGCTGATTCCTGACCACTTTCGCTTTGTGAAGGGCCTGGTCGACTCGGCCGACCTGCCGCTCAACGTGTCGCGCGAGACGGTGCAGCACGACCGCCTGGTGCCGCTCATCAAAAAGCGCATCGGCAACAAGCTGCTGTCGCACTGCAAAGAACTGCTCGAAAAGGACCGCCCGCGCTACGAAAAGCTGTGGGAAGAGTTCGGCATGTGCATCAAAGAGGGCTTCCATTACGAGCCGGCGCAGAAAGACAAGCTGGCCGAGATCGTGCTGGTCAAGACCACGACGGCGAGCGGCTGGTCGACTCTGGCCGAGGTGGCCGAGCGCAAAAAAGAAGGCCAGACGGCGCTTTACTACCTGACCGGCGACAAGATCGAGGTGCTGCAAGGCGCGCCGCAGCTCGAAGTGTTCAAGAAGAAGGGTGTCGAGGTGCTGCTGCTGCCCGAGGCGGTCGACGAAATCATGGTCGGCGCGCTGAGTTCGTTTGACGAGCTTGAGCTGAAGTCGGCGGCGCGCGGCGAGCTCGACGGGCTGCCCGAGAGCGAGACCAAAGAAGAAAAGGCCGAGAAAAACACCACCTTTGGCCCCCTAACCGAGCGGCTGAGCAAGCTGCTGGGCGACCAGGTGTCGCAGGTGCGGCTGTCAGATCGGCTGACCGACTCGGCGGTGTGCCTGGTGGCCGACCAAGACGGCATGAGCGGCCAGCTCGAGCGTATGCTGCAGGCGATGGGCCAGCCGGTGCCGCAGCAGAAGCGGATTCTTGAGCTAAATCCCGAGCATAGTCTGGTGCTGGCGCTGCGGGACCTGGCCGAGCGCGACAGCGGCGACGAACGCCTGGGCGAATATGCCGAGATGCTGATGGACCAGGCGCTGTTAGCCGAGGGTGCGCCGCTGAAGAACCCGGCGCGCTTTGCCCAGCGGGTAGCGAGCGCGATGGCCGCGGCCGTGGGGCACTAAACCGCTTGCTCTGCTGGGGTATTTTCGCCAAAGGTCACCACAAAGCGCGCACCGCCGCCTTCTGCTGCCTCTACCCAGGCGCGGCCACCGTGGCGCTCGGCGAGCTGGGCCACAATCGCTAGGCCCAGCCCCGAGCCCGTGCGCCGGCGGTCAAGGCGATGAAACGGCGCAAAAATGGTCGCACGCTGGGCCTCTGGCACCCCTGGACCGTGGTCGCGGACACTAAGACGCCAGCCGTGGCCCTCTGCCGCGACCACCACCTCGATAATGCTGCCCTTTGGGGCAAAGTCCATGGCATTACCCAGCAAATTATCGAGCACTTGCCGCACGGCTGCGGGTTCGACGCGCACCGTCAACGTCTCAGCCCCCCGGCTCCGCAGCTCAATACCCCGCTCGCCAGCCGGCGCCTGCCACCCCTGCAGCGCCATCCGCACCAGCTCGACCGCATCGCACACCACCACCGCCGTAGCTGCGCGGCGAAGGGTGGCAAGCTCTAGAAGATCATTGGCCAATTTCGCCAGCCGATCGACCTCGTCGCGAGCCCGCTCCAGCGCCTCGCGCAGCTGCTCAGGCGGCCGCTCGCGCCGCAGCGTCACATCCACATCGGTACGCAACACCGCCAAAGGAGTACGCAATTCGTGCGCCGCATCGGCCACCAGCCGCTGTTGGTCGGCCCGCGCCTGCTGCAGACGCCGGGTGGCGCTCTCGGCCAGGTCGCGCAGCTCGCTCAGAACATCGCCCGCCGCATCCGCCGCCGGCACATGGTCCAGATCGCCGTGGTGCAGCCGCCGCAGGTGCCGCGCCAACGCCTCGATGCGGGCGTTCAGGTTGTGACCAAAGCGAATTTGCAGCGTTAGCAGCCCCATCAGGACCAGCAGGCCCACCAGCGCGGCGGCTTTGGCGTAGGCCAGCATCGTCTCGCGTTGCACCTCGAGCGGCTGGGCCAAACGGAGTCGCCACACCTGATCGTCGGGCCCAGGCACCCCCACCACCAGCACGCGCTGCCCCGCCGGCCCCGGCCCTGCTTGGTCCGAAAGCTGGGGCCGCCCCACAGCAGCCTGACCGGTCAACAGGTCGGGAACCTGCGACTGCACTGGGGTTTTCATGCGCACATGCCCATCGGGACCGTAGAGCGCCGCCCACGCCGTCATGCCCTGCGCGCCCGGCAGCGGCGACACAGCGACGTGCAAGTGCGCCCCATCCGGCCTATCAAACAGCGACACCGACTCGACCGCGGCCTGGGCCAGCAGCGCCCGGTCGACCGATTGCCGCAGCAGCTGCTCAAGGCCAATGCCCACGGCCACAAGACCGCCGACCAGCAGCCCAGCGGGCAGCAGCGCGCCCCACAGCAACAGCCGCGCAGATAGCTTCACTTGCCGCCTTCGTCGCCTATGTCGAGGCGAAACCCGACACCGCGCACGGTGCGCACGCTCACCTGTGTTGAGCCCGTTTCGCTAATCTTCTTGCGCAGATAACCAACGTAGACATCGACCACATTGGGCTCGCCATCAAAGCCCGGCCCCCACACCCGCGCCAGCAGCTCACTGCGCGTCAGCACATCGCCGGCGTGCTCAAAAAGCTCGCGCAGCAGCTGGTATTCGCGGGCCGTCACGCTCACGTCGTGGTCGTGGCACCGCAACACCCGCCGGCGTGCGTCTAGGGTTAAGTCGCCAAATTGCATCACAGCTTGCCCTGCACTTCCACGGCGTTGTAAGGCCTCGAGCCGCGCCACCAGCTCGTCGAACGCAAACGGCTTGACCAAGTAGTCGTCGGCACCCGCTCGCAGTGCCTGCACCTTTTCGGCGGTCTCGCCGCGCGCCGTCAGCATCAGCACCGGCATTTGCACGCCCCGGCTGCGCCAGGCCCGCAGAACGGACAGGCCGTCGACCTCGGGCAGCATCCAGTCCAAGATCGCTACATCGTAGGGCAGTTGCGCCCCCTGCTCGATCGCCGCATCGCCGCGATCACAGGTATCGACCTGATGGCCGTCTTCTTGCAGTCCGCGCACCACGCTTCGCGCCAGGCGCCCTTCATCTTCGACTAACAATATCCGCATCTTACATCAGAACGGCGACCCGCGCCGCCCCAAGCATAGCACACACCCTATGCTGACGGACTGCCCCAGGTGTGCTAAGAGACGCCGCGCACGGCCCCACGATGCGGGCCCCAGCGAGGAACCATGTACGCACAAACCCGGGCCCGCTTTGAACAAACCTTGGCTGAGATCGATGCGGGCGGCCTAACCAAGCCCGAGCGCGTGATCGCCACGCCCCAGGGTGCGACAATCGCGGTCGCGAGTGGCAAGCAAGTGCTGAACTTCTGTGCCAATAACTACCTGGGCCTAGCCAACCACCCCGCCATCGTCGCCGCCGCGCACCAGGGCCTCGACGACTGGGGTTACGGCATGTCGTCCGTGCGCTTCATCTGTGGCACGCAATCGGTGCACAAACAGCTCGAGGCGGCCATCGCGGCCTTCTTCGGCACCGACGACACCATCTTGTACTCCTCGTGCTTCGACGCCAACGGCGGCGTTTTCGAGACGCTGATGGAGCAAGAAGATGCGGTAATTTCAGATGCTTTGAACCACGCCTCTATCATCGATGGCATTCGCCTATGCAAGGCCGAGCGCTACCGCTACGAGCACGGCAACTTGGCCGACCTCGAGCGCTGCCTGCAAGAGAGCCAAGCCCAGCGCAGCCGGCTAGTGGTGACCGACGGCGTGTTTTCGATGGACGGCGACGTAGCAAACCTTAGTGCAATCGCGGATTTATGCGACAAGTACCAGGCACTTTTGCTGGTCGACGAGAGCCACTCGACCGGCTTCTTTGGCCCCGGCGGCCGCGGTGTGCCCGCCTTCCACGGCGTACAAAAGCGCGTCGATCTCATTAGTTCAACCCTCGGCAAAGCCCTGGGCGGCGCGTCGGGCGGTTTCATCACCGGCCCCAAGGCGGTTATTGACCTGTTGCGCCAGCGCTCTCGCCCGTATCTATTCAGCAATACGCTGGCACCGTCGATTGCCGCAGCCAGCCTCGCGGCCCTAAAGCTCATCGACGCCGGCGACGACTTGCGCGCACGCCTCATCGCCAACACCCAGCGCTTCCGCACCGCCATGACCGAGGCTGGCTTCCAAGTGCGACCCGGCATCCACCCCATCGTGCCTGTGATGCTAGGCGACGCCAAACTTGCCCAAGATTTCGCTCGGTTGCTACTCGACGAGGGCATTTACGTCATCGGATTTTCGTTCCCCGTTGTGCCGCGCGGCCAGGCCCGCATCCGCGTACAGCTGTCGGCCGCCCACCAGCCCGAGCATGTTGAGCAAGCGATCGCGGCCTTCGTCAAGATAGGTAAGCAGCTCGGCGTCCTTGCCGCCTAAGGCCAGGGCGATATCTATCGCGCCGCATGTTGCCGACACGGGCCGCTTTTCGATAGTCTAGCGATTCGGTCGCCTGCCCAGGCGGCTCAAGATGGCCATGCCGCACGTGTCACCTTCAAACCCCGTGGCAACACAGCCGCGAAATGCCCTAGTGGTTGCACTGTTGCGCCGCTTCGGCCTTTGGCTTGGGCTGGCGATCACCGTCGGGGCATTGTCGGGCTGCTACGAGACCCAGTTTGGCCCGAGCGCCACCACCGCTGGCGACCAACTCACAACCCAAGGCGATTCGGCAAGCGATGGCAGCCCGCTCGACGGCACAATTTTCGTAGATTCTAGCGGAGATGCCACGACCGCCGGCGATGCTGGCGCCGCGTGCCCAGGCGGACCAGGCAGCGCAGGCTGCGAGTGCGCGACGGGCAGCGACTGCACCGCCGGCGTCTGCCTGCCCACCAGCGACGGCAAGCGCTGTGCCGTGTTCTGCACCGAGGGCAACTGCCAGGCCGATCACCTCTGCGGCGCGGTCGACGTCACCGCCACCGACGGCAGCATTTCGACCAAATACGGCGTGTGCCTGCCGCGCTGGCCGACGCGCTGCGTGCCCTGCGACAGCGACTCCGCGTGCAACCACGCCGCCGACAAAGGCGCCGCGTGCATTGACCCCACCGGCGCGGCGGGTACCACCGGCAGGTTTTGCGCCGATGCGTGCAAGATCGCCAGCGACTGCCAGCCCGGCGACAGCTGCCTGCCGCGCTCAAATGCCGCTGGCGACATGAAGCAAGTCTGCGTCCCTAAAGGCGAACAGTGCAGCTGCAATGGCCTGGCGACCATCTTGGCCGCCCACACCGCGTGCAGCCGGACGGCGCCCGGCAAAGGGGTATGCAAGGGCAAGCGGGTCTGCGGCGCCACGGGCCTCGGCGAGTGCAGCGCCCCAGCCCCCGTACCCGAGGCGTGCAACGGGCTCGACGACGACTGCGACGGCGCCACCGACGAAGTCGAGCTCTCCCCTCTGTGCGACGACAGCAACCTGTGCACCGACGACAGCTGCGGCGGCAGCAAGGGCTGCGTCTACCTGGCGAACAATGCAACGTGCAGCGACGGCGACGCCTGTACCAACCCCGACGCCTGCACACTAGGCAAGTGCACGGGCCAAGCCGGGGCGTGCGACGACCAAAACGCTTGCACAAGCGACAACTGCGACGCCGAAACGGGCTGCATCCATGTCGCGCTCACCGGCGCGTGCGAAGATGGCAGCGCGTGCACCACGGGCGACACGTGCAGCCAGGGCTCGTGCAAGTCCGGCAATTCCCTCAGCTGTGACGATGGCACCCCCTGCACCAACGACTGGTGCGACAGCCAAAAAGGCTGCGTTTTCTTGCCTAACGATGCGACGTGCGACGACGGCAACGCTTGCACCGGCGTCGATGTTTGCAGCAGCGGCAAATGCCAAGGCCCCGCGCTCCTTTGCAACGACGGCTGGGGCTGCACCACCGACTTTTGCGACGGCACCGCAGGCTGCAGCTTTGTCGCAAGCGGCGCGAGCTGTGGCACCGTGGCGCTGCCCTACTCCGCGGCATTTGGCTGTGGGGATCCCGCCTTTGCCGCATGGCACGTCAGCGCAGCGGGCATCGGCATGGCCAACCCGCAGCCACCGCCCCTGGCGTGGAACGTCGATGCGCTGCCACAGGTGACCACCGATGCGAGCTGCACATTAAATATAAATAATAACAAGGATTTAACTTGCGGACTCGGCCAGTCGTGGGTCAACCAGACCGCCGACTCACCCCTTTTCGACGCCAGCAGCGTGACCATGGGCACCCCCCTCATCATCAAGTTCGAAAGCACCGGCAGTTGGGCCACAAGCCAGACCGCCAAGGTGTTTGTGCGCGAAGAAGGCGGTCAGTTTCAAGAGCTTATGAAGTCATCGGCGACGGGCCTGCAATGGGCCAAGGCCGTGCTCGATGTGTCGCTTTTCGCCGGCCAAAAATTCCAGGTGCGCTTTGCCTTTACCGCACCCGACTGCAGCGCGACCAGCGGCAGCGGCTGGTTCATCCGCAATTTCAAGGCTGTCGTCGATCCTTGCGCTATCGGCAACGGCGGCTGCTCGGCTTCGGCCAGTTGCGCCATCGGCGCCGGCAGCCAACCGATCTGCACATGTTCGCCCGGCTTTAGTGGCAGCGGCACCACCTGCACCGACATCGACGAATGCGCGAACGGCGCGGCCCAATGCGCCAGCGGCAGCGACTGCAGCAACACCCTAGGCGGCTACTCGTGCGGCTGCGGCACAGGCTACAGCGGCGACGGCAACACCTGCAGCGATATCGACGAATGCGCCCTAGGCACGGCCGGTTGCGCCCCCGACGCCAGCTGCAGCAACACGCCCGGCAGCTTCGTCTGCACCTGCAACGCGGGCTACAGCGGCGACGGCAAGACCTGCAGCGATGTCGACGAATGCGCACAGAACACAGCGGGTTGCAGCGCAAATGCCGCGTGCACCAACCTGCCAGGCAGCGCCGCGTGCACCTGCCTCCCCGGCTTCACCGGCAACGGCAAGACCTGCTCCGACATCGACGAATGCGCCACCGGTCTGGCCGACTGCGCGACGGCCGCCGTATGCAACAATACCATCAGCTCGTTCACTTGCCAGTGCAACCCGGGCTACCTGGGCAACGGCAAGGCGTGCAGCCTCTACGGCAGCCAAGAGACGCCGGCGCCGACGTGCAAGGCGATCAAGACCAACAACCCCAACGCAACTTCAGGAAACTACTGGCTCGCCATCGCCAGCCAACTCGTCAACGTACCGTGCGACATGGTCACAGACGGCGGCGGCTGGACGGTGATCCAGTACAAGGCCGACCTCCCCTTTGCGAAGCAGAGCGCGGCGATGGGTTGGGTGTGGCTGCCGAGCAACTTCCAAACAGTGCTAACTTCAGCGCAAATCACTGCATTGCAAGCGCAATCGAGCGAAGGCCGCCAGCTCTACGTGGGCCTCTGCAACCGCATGGTGCACTTTAAGTACAACATGACCCTGGGCTGGGACCGCGCCTTCGGCTTCCGCTTTCTCGACGGCAGCGAGACCGTCTTTGGCCAGCAAAGCTACGCTCCATTCGACATCAGCGTACCGCAAGACGGTTGTGCCAACTGGGCGAGCGAAGGCGGCCTGCCGGCGAAGTCAACAAACTTCCTCATTAAATCCAGCAAGGTGCCCATCATCAACTTGCGGACCAGCAGCAATCAGTACGCCGCCGCCAAGTTCGGCTCGCCTTTGATGCAGAACCCGGCCCTGCTGCGCTAACTGCCGCGGCCAACGACTACCGCGCCGGCACTTCCCCGCAATATTCCGCATCATTCTCACATTGAGACAGTAGCATCGCCCCACAACGCACCCCGGCAATTGCCCAACTTTCTCACTTTGAGACAGTCGGCACATCCCAAGCCCCTGAACAGAGCGGCAAAACGTCGCCGATCGCCCTCTGAATCCGGCATATACCATTGCATTCAGCTACATGCCTATATTGGCACGGTGATTGCTACAGTACTGTTCGGTGCGAACGGAATCCCTGTGTGAATCCTAACTCCTTTCCTAATCTCCTTTCCCAGCGCCGAGTCACCTCGGTGTCACCTAAGGAGGTAGCGGCCAGCCGACCCGGTCTAAAGCTCACCGTCAGGGAGTGAGCCGCGACATACCATAGTTATTCTTGGTTTTCGGCTGGATTTACGCGCCTCTTCCTCACTTACCACCTTCGCCCACCACTCCGGCGGCCGCGACGAAAGTCCGGCCGCCGAGTTGCTTTTTGGCCACTTTCTCGCTTAGAAATGGCTGCATGTCCGTTCGATAACGACACTCGACGCCGCCTAACCGGCTCCAGCGAGACCCCATGCCCGACCTGCGCGCCCCGAATCTTCGCGAGCTAGTAGACACCTATATGCCCACAACTCCAGAGGAAAGTGAACACCGCTCGGCCATGTTGGCGCTTATCGACCAGGCCGACGCGCCGCTCGACCGCGACCACTACCACCCCGGCCACTTTACCGCGAGCGCGTTTGTGCTGTCGCCCGATATGCGCAGTATCCTTCTGATTTTTCATGGTAAACTGCTTCGCTGGCTGCAGCCGGGCGGCCATTTCGAGCCGGGCGACCGCGACGTTGAAGCGGCAGCGCGCCGCGAGGTGGGCGAAGAGACCGGGCTGAGCGAGCTGGACCTGCTGATGGCGCCACTGGACCTCGATGTGCATGTCATTCCAGGCCGCGCCGGCCAGCCCGAGCACCGCCATTACGACGTGCGGCTGCTGTTTGGCTCGCGGCGAATTGCGGTGCGGGCGGGCGACGATGCCTACGACTGCCGCTGGCTGCCGCTGCACGAGTGCGAACAGGGCGACGAGTCGGTGGTGCGGGCGGTGCGGACCATTCGCCGCTATCTGGCCGGGCTGCCCAGCGAAAACCCGTAGCGCATTGCCGCGTTTGCCGGTACACTACCGCGCCCGCCGCCCAGACTGGAGTGGCGCGCGCCGATTCAACCGCTAGTTCTGCAAGATATTTGGGGACATTGCCCCAAGAACGTTAAGGATTACATGCTGACCGTTGCCGATGTCTCGAAAACCTATGGTGGAAAGAAGCTGTTTATCGACGTGACGACGGCGTTTGCGCCGGGGAACCGCTACGGCCTTTCGGGCCCCAACGGCGCCGGCAAGTCGACGTTTATGAAGATCCTTGCCGGCACGCTCGAGCCCGATCGCGGCACGGTGTCGAAGCCGAAGAAGACGGCATTCCTGAAGCAAGATCATAGCTTGTTCAACGACCATACCGCGCTCGACACGGTGATGATGGGCAACACGGCGCTGTGGGCGGCCCGCCAAGAGCAGGCGAAGATCTACGAGGGCGATGACCACGGCGACGAAGCGGGCATGCGTCTGGCCGAGCTCGAGGGCGTTATTGCCGAAGAAAATGGCTATGTTGCCGAGTCCGAGGCCGAGGAGTTGCTGCAGGGTCTGGGCATCCCCGGCGAGTTGCAGAATGTAAAAATGGCTGAACTGTCGGGTGGTTACAAGCTGCGGGCGCTTTTGGCCCAAGCGCTGTTCGGCCACCCCGATTGCCTGCTCCTCGACGAACCGACCAACCACTTGGACCTGGAGTCGATCGAGTGGCTCGAAGAATTCTTGTTGAATTACGAGGGTGTGCTTATCGTCATTTCGCACGATCGCACGTTCTTGAACGATGTGTGCACCCACATTGCCGACATCGATTTTGAGACGATCATCACGTATCCGGGCAATTACGACGACATGGTGCGCACCAAGGCCGCGATGCGCGACCGGCAGGCGTCGCAAAACGCGCAGCGCGACAAGAAGATTACGGATCTGAAGGACTTTATCGCCAAATTCTCAGCGGGCACGCGAGCGACGCAGGTGCAAAGCCGCAAGAAGATGATCGAGAAGCTGCAGCCGTCGGACATCAAGCGCAGCAACATCGCGCGGCCGTTCATCCGTTTTGAGATTGCGCGCGAGTCGGGCAAGCATGTGGTCGAGTTCGAGCACGTGACCAAGGACTACGGAAGTGGTCCGATTTTCAACGAGTTCCGGGCCCACGTCAACCGAGGTGAGCGCATTGGCATCATCGGCAACGACGGCGCGGGCAAGACCACCTTACTGCGCATGTTGATTGGCGATTTGGCCACCAGCAGCGGCAAGATCGAGCGCGGCCACGAGACGCACTGGGGCTACCTGCCGCAGGAGCACGAGGACTCGATCGAGCCGGGCAAGACCATCGACCGCTGGCTGCACGATTTTCGGCCGGGCGCGGATCTTGAGGATGTGCGCGGACTTCTGGGGCGTATGCTGTTTCGCGGCGACGAGGGTCTAAAGCAGACCGCGACGCTGTCGGGCGGCGAGCGCGTGCGCATGTTGTTCTGTAAGCTGATGTTCCTTAAGTATAATGTGCTGGTGCTCGACGAGCCGACCAATCACTTGGACCTGGAAGGCTGCTCGTCGCTCGCCGAAGGCCTGAGCGAGTACAAGGGCACACTCTTCTTGGCGACCCACGATCGTAATGTGTTAAGTGAAGCTTGCACCCGTATCTGGCGGATTCGCGATAACGAAATCCTGGATTTTCAGGGCAAGTACGACGACTTTGTCGAGCGCTACGGGCACTAGGCCAGCAGGCCGGAACTGGGCATGGCGCAAGACGATCCCGACCAGTACCTGGTGCTCACCAAGTCGGAGCGGCGGCGGCGCGAGCGGCTCAAGGCCCTGCCGACTTGGGGCGAGACCCCCGAGCAGACGCGGGCCCGGCGGACGCGGCTGGTCAAAGAACTGGCACTGCAGGCCGGGTTTTCGGCGGTGGGCATCGCCCGCGCAGAGCTACTCACTAGCGATCTTGAGCACTTACAGACTTGGCTGGCGACGGGCAAGCACGCGACAATGGCGTGGTTGGCCGAGGACCCCGCGCGGCGCTGCGATCCTGGGTTAGTGGTGCCGGGGGCGCGCGCGGTGATTGCGCTGACGCTGAACTATCAGACGAATCATCCTTATAGTCACGAGGTTGCCCTGCAACCCGACCGCGCCTGGGTATCGCGTTATGCGTGGGGCGACGACTACCACGACTTGATCGAGAAAAGGCTGAAGATTTACGAGGATAGCGTAGTCCAGGCGCTGCTGCCCGAGCTCGACGAGGGTTTTCGCGGCCCCGGGACAGAGCCAGGGCATTTCAAAGGTTTCAGAGACTTTCGCCGCTATGTCGACCACGGGCCGCTGCTCGAACGCGCTTGGGCCGAGCGGGCCGGTCTGGGTTGGCGGGGCAAGCACAGCCTGCTGGTCCAGCCCCGCGGTGGCAGTTTCGTGTTTTTGGCAGGCGTTATCACCACTTTAGACCTCGACTGCGACGTGGCCGAGGTCGATCACTGCGGCAACTGCACCGCCTGCATCGACGCCTGCCCCACCGCCGCCATCGTCGCGCCACGGGTCGTCGACGCCCGCCGCTGCATCAGCCACGCCAGCATCGAGATCGATGGACAAATCCCCAGCGAGTACCGCAGCTTGCTGGGTGATCACTTGTTCGGCTGCGACCGCTGCCAAGAGGTGTGCCCGTTCAACCGCTTTAGCACACCCTGCGGCGAGCCAGCCTTCGAGCCGCGGCCCGGCCTCGTCGCACCGCTGCTTTCTCAAATTGAGACAGTATGTGCAGAACCAGAAACAGCTGCACTAGCGGGCAGTTCGCTCAGGCGCCGCGGCGCTGCCGGCCTGCTCGACAATGTGGCGGCGGTGCGCGAGGGGCGACCCGCGATTTTGCACCCGGCGCCAAACCAGCCCACACTTGCGCCAACCCTACAGGCCAGTCCCGCCCTACCCAACCGCGAGCCGTAGCATGAGCCTAGTTGCACCGCCCCCCAGTTCCGACGACATTTTGCCGATGTTTCGCCCTGTTCCGCGCACCGGCGTCATCTACGTGATGGCCGAGGCCCAGGCGCGCGGCTTTCGCTACGGCCACCCCGACTGGGCCAACTTGGGCCAGGGCGCGCCCGAAACAGGCGTATTGCCCAGCGGTTTCGAGCGGATCAGCACCGTGCCCTGCGACGAGGCGAGCGCGGAGTACGCCCCCGTGGGCGGCCTGATGGAGCTGCGCGACGCCGTGGCCCAGCTGTACAACGCCCGCTATCGGCGCGGCATGCCTAGCCAGTATAGTGCTGAAAACGTGGCTATTTCGTCGGGTGGTCGCTCGGCGCTGACCCGCATTGCCGCCACGCTGGGCAACATCCACCTCGGCCACGTGCTGCCCGATTACACGGCGTACGAAGAATTGCTCACGATCTTCCGCGCTTTTGTGCCAATCCCCATCGTGCTCGAGCGGAGCGAACAGTTCACGCTGTCGCCGGCGCGGCTCAAGGCCGAGATCGTGGGCAAGGGGCTGTCGGCGATTCTGCTGTCGAATCCATGCAATCCCACCGGTCAGGCCCTGCGCGGCGGTGCGCTGCGGGCGTGGGTCGATGCGGCGCGCAGCCTGCACTGTGCGCTGATTTTCGACGAGTTTTACAGCCATTACCTGTACGACGCGGCGGCGCAAAGCGATGGTCCGGCGCTGTCGGCGGCGCGCTATGTCGACGATGTGGACCGCGATCCAGTGGTGGTGGTCGACGGTCTGACCAAGAACTGGCGCTATCCAGGTTGGCGCTTGGCGTGGACGGTGGGGCCCAAGTCGCTGATTGAGCGAGTAGTTTCCGCCGGTTCGTTCTTGGATGGCGGCCCGTCGCACCCGCTGCAAATGGCGGCGCTGCCCCTGCTGAGTGTCGAGGTGGCCAATCAAGAGGCGCGCTCGATCCAAGACGCCTTTGCCAGCAAGCGCCAAGAGATGCTGGATCGCTGTCGCGCCATGGGCTTACAAGTCGATCTGCCGCCTGAGGGGGCGTTTTACTGCTTTGCCAGCCTAGAGAATCTGCCGGCGCCGCTGTCGGACGGCCATGCGTTCTTCCGCGCCGCGCTTGAACACAATGTGATCGTGGTACCGGGCGAGTTTTTTGACATCAATCCGGGCAAGCGCCGCTCGCATATCCCCAGCCGGCTGCGCAGTTTTGTGCGGCTGTCGTTTGGGCCCGAGGCCGACACGGTGCGCATGGGTCTGCAGCGCCTCGACGCCATGATTCGCGCGGTATAGGCACTAACTATGCGACAATTCAGCTAAAATTCATTGCTTGCGCGGCAGTCGCCGGATCGCTAGGCTGTGCGGGTCGGCACCACGATCACCCGACGGCGCGCTAGGCGGGCGCATACGGCGATGCAAACCAAGCTGTTTCTAAATCTTATTCTTGGGTTGCTGCTGGTGCTGGCGGCCTGTTCCGACCCGCTCATCGGCACCGCCACCCTGACGCCGGTGGGGCCGCTGCCCTACGACGCGGGCAATGTGCCTTCGCCCGATGTGGTGCAAGGCATTGATACTGTAAGCATAGATAGTCAGACGCCAGACACGCTGCTGCCCGACGGTGCGCCGGTGGATGTGCCGACCCTGCCCGATGGCGGTCCGCTGCCCGATGTGCCCGGCGACGATCTGCCGCCGCTGTGGGATGGGGCTCAGTTCGATGCGATCGATGTAGACATTGTGCCGCCCGACGGCTGGGTGTTCGATACCATTCAACCCGATGTTCAGGTTGTGGATTCTGGCCCGGATGCCCTGCCCGATGCGCCCGATGCGGTACCCGATACCCAAGCCGATGCCCTGCCCGATGCCCAAGCCGATGCCCTGCCCGATGGCGGCCCAGAGCCCGATTTAGGGCCGGATCCTGGGCCACAGACCGACGTGGAGCTCGACGTGGAGCCCGACGCCACCGACACCGACACTGCGCCCGATGCGGCTATAGACGCAGCGCCCGACGCAATTATCGATGTATCACCTGATGTTGCGCCCGATATCGCCCCGGATGTAGCGCCCGACGTCGCAGTCGATGTGCCGCCGATCACGTGCAGCAGCGGCAACAGCTGCCCATCTGGCCTAATTTGCGTCGACTCGCCCAGCGGCATGATTTGCAAGAAGTTGTGCGAAGTTAACGGCCCTCAGGCCGAGACCTGCAACGGCCAAGACGACGACTGTAACGGCCAAACCGACGAAAGCGGCTGCGACGACGCCAATAGCTGCACGTTTGATGTGTGCAAAATTCAGCTGGGCGGCTGCACCCACTTGGCACAGCCCGGCCTGCCCTGCGACGCCGACGGCAGCGCGTGCACCCTAGACACCTGCGGCAACAGCGGCTGCAGCGCGGGCCCCGCCAAGCTGTGCAACGACGGCAAACCCTGCACGTTCGACCTGTGCAACCCGGCCAGCGGCGCGTGCGCCTCGACCGTGCAAAGCGGCGCCCCCTGCGACGACGGCAACGGCTGCACCGGCCCCGACTTCTGCCAAGGCGAGGTGTGCAGCCCCGGCCCGGCCAAGCTGTGCAACGACGGCAACGCATGCACGCTCGACAGCTGCAACGCCGTCATCGGCCAATGCCAGTCGACCGCCATGCCTGTGGGAATGCCCTGCGAAGACGGCACCGCGTGCACCCAAGGCGACGTGTGCCAGGCGGGCGTATGCACGGGCAAGGCCATCAGCTGTGACGACAAAAACCCATGCACGGGCGATAGTTGCGCCCCCTTGGCCGGCTGCCAGTACGTGCCCGTCGATGGTGCAGCGTGCGACGACGGCTTGGCCTGCACCACCGGCGAGACCTGCAGCGGCGGCGGCTGCAAGAACGGCGGCATCTTGGGCTGCAGCGACGGCAACCCGTGTACCAAAGACTCGTGCAGCAACTTGGGCGGCTGCCAGCACATTTTGGGCAGCGGCGCGTGCGACGACGGCACCGCGTGCACCCAAGGCGAGAGCTGCAAGACCGGCGTGTGCGCGGGCGGCGTCAGCCTAAACTGCGACGACCAGAACGCCTGCACCGACGACAGCTGCAGCCAAACCGCCGGCTGCCAACACGCGCCGCACGTGGGCGCCTGCAACGACGGCAACCCTTGCACCATAGGCGACTTTTGCCAAGGCGGCAGCTGCGTGGGGGGCGCGGCCAACACCTGCGACGACGGCATCGGCTGCACCGCCGACAGCTGCGACCCCAGCACCGGCGGCTGCCAGCACAACGGCAACGCCGGCCTATGCGACGACGGCATCGCCTGCACCAAAGACAGCTGCACCCCCGGCGGCTGCGCGCACGACAGCATCGCCAACTGCTGCGGCGGCAAAAACTGTGGCACCGGCGAGGTTTGCATCGTGTACCCCGACACGTTGGTCCCGTTCTGCGCCAAGCCGTGCAACACCGGCGCCGACTGCCCCAGCTCGTGCTGCCACATGAGCTTTGCCACCAAGCACTGCATCACCGACACGTACAAGGCGGAATGCTGCGGAACTACAGAGTATTGGGGCACCGACGCCTCGCCATACAAGTGCGGTCCGGGCGGCACAGGCGAGTGCACGACGTATCCCAACCCAAAGCAGCCGTACTACCCGTCGCTCATCACCCACTGCGACACGCCGTGCACCAAGAACTCGGAATGCCCCGGCGCCTGCTGCGGCAGCACCACCATGGGCACGCAGCTCTGCATCTGGGCGAAACAGCCGTATACCTCAATGTTTTGCCCCAACATGTAGGCCTTCCGGCGTCGGCAAACAGTGGCTTTTTCCCCACGGATCCGCTAGACTTCTGCGCTCGCCGGGCTGGCTTGCAGACGCAGACGCGGCCCCGAATTAGGATTTCAATTCAGCAGGTTACCAACATGGCCGACATCCAAGAGGTCCTGGCGCGCGCCAAGGCCGATACGCCGCACACGCCCGACCTGACCGAAGAGCAGCTCGATGCCCTGTCGACCACCGGCGACTATACCGCCGACTCGATTAAGGTTTTGAAGGGTTTGGAAGCGGTGCGCAAGCGCCCGGGCATGTACATCGGCGACACCGACGACGGCTCGGGCCTGCACCACATGGTCTACGAAGTCGTGGATAACTCGGTGGATGAGTCGCTCGCCGGCTTTTGCAACCGCATCGACATCGTGCTGTACCTCGACGGATCGCTGTCGGTGCAAGACAACGGCCGCGGCATTCCGGTGGGCAAGCACGAAGACGGGCGCTCGGCTGCCGAAGTGGCGCTGACCGAGCTGCACGCGGGCGGCAAGTTCGACCAGAACAGCTACAAGGTGTCGGGCGGTTTGCACGGCGTAGGCGTGTCGGTGGTCAACGCGCTGTCCGAGTGGGTCAAGCTGACCATCTACCGCGAAGGCTACGAGTGGAGCGCCGACTTTGTGCGCGGCGCCACCCAGGGAGCGGGCGTGGTGCGCGGGCAGCCGAGCGAGCGCACCGGTACCATGGTGCACTTCAAGCCAGATACCGAAGTGTTCTCGATGGTTGACTTCAGCTACGAGATCCTGGCCGCGCGCTTTCGCGAGATGGCGTTCCTCAATCGCAACCTGTTGATTCACATCGAGGATCAGCGCGAGGGCCGCGCCGACGAGTTCTTTTCGCCCGGCGGCTTGACGGAGTTCGCCCGCTTCTTGAACAAGAACAAGACGATTCTGCACGACCCGCCGATCCACATGCACACGCGGCGCCAGCTCGAAGACGGCCGGCCGTTCGAAGTCGAAGTGGCGATGCAGTGGAACGACACGTACAGCGAACAGGCCGTCTGCTTTACCAACAACATCCGCAATCGCGACGGTGGCACGCACCTGACCGGCTTCCGCATGGCGATGACGCGGGTGGTCAACGACTACGCCGAGCGCGAAGGTCTGAATAAGAAGCAGAAAGAGCCGCTGTCGGGCGACGACATCCGCGAAGGCCTGACGGTGGTGATCGCGGTCAAGATCGCCGATCCCAAGTTCAGCAGCCAGACCAAAGACAAGCTGGTGTCGAGCGAGGTGACGCCGATCGTGCAGTCCGCGGTGGCCGACAAGCTGAGCGAATACCTGCAAGAGCACCCCGCCGATGCCAAGCGCGTGATCGGCAAGGCCATCGATGCCGCTCGTGCCCGCGAAGCTGCGCGCCGCGCCCGCGACATGGTGCGCCGCAAAGGTGCGCTAGAAGGCAGCTCGCTGCCCGGCAAGCTCGCCGACTGCCAAGAGCGCGACCCCAGCAAGTGCGAGATGTTCTTGGTCGAGGGCGAGTCGGCCGGCGGTTCAGCCAAGTCGGGTCGCGAGCGCAAGTTCCAGGCGATTCTGCCCTTGCGCGGCAAGATCTTGAACGTAGAGCGCGCGCGTTACGACCGCATGCTGGCCAGCCAAGAGATTGTGGTGCTGGTCACGGCGATGGGCATGGGTATCGGCGAAGACAAGAACATCGATAAGTTGCGCTACCACCGCATCATTATCATGACGGACGCCGACGTCGACGGCCTGCACATTCGCACACTGCTGCTCACGTTCTTTTACCGGCAGTACCCCGAGCTGATTGAGCGGGGCTACCTGTATATCGCGCAGCCGCCGCTGTACAAGGCCAAGCGCGGCAAGAAAGAGCAGTATTTGCTCGACGATGCGGCCAAGGACCAGTACCTGATCGCGGCCGGCACCGACTCGGTCAAGGTCAATGGCCTGCTGGGCATTATCGAGGGCGCCGAGCTGCAAAAGCTGGTGCGCAAGCTGACCGAATTCCGCGGGACGCTGCGGCGGCTGGGCAAGCGCATGGGCGCGGCGATCGACGAGCGCGTGGTGGCCGCAGTGGTCAAGGCGGGCAATTTGACGCACGGCGACCTCGACGCGGGCAACATCGACGAGACGGTGCAGGCGGTGGGCGAGTGGCTGGCGCTGCATCACCCGTCGATGGGTCACCCGCAGTTTAGGTGGCACGAGCCCAAAGAAGTGGCGGGCAAGACGATTCCGGCGTGGCTCGAAATTCGCAGTCGCTTGGCGGGTGTGGCACGCATCACCTCGGTCAACGACCGCATGCTCGAGGGCGCGGATTACAAGCTGCTCAAGCACCGCATCGCCGAGGTCGAGGGTATCTTGGGCCAGGGCCCGTACACCGTCTCGCGCGAGAGCACCGATCACATGGCCGCCGACTTTGAGGCGATCCTAGACCGCGTGTTCGAATTTGGCAGCAAGGGCGTACAGTTGAACCGCTTCAAAGGTCTGGGCGAGATGAACCCAGAGCAGCTGTGGGAGACGACGCTCGATGTGACCCGCCGCACCATCTTGCAGGTCAAGGTCGACGATGCGGTCGAAGCCGATGGCGTGTTCAACGTGCTGATGGGCGATGCGGTCGAGCCCCGCCGTGATTTTATCGTGTCGCGCGCTCTCGACGTTCGCAACTTGGACGTATAGAGCCGCATGCACCGCGATCAGTACGGCAATCTGCGCGTGCGCGGGCCAGGCGACGTGGCCCCGGTGCAGTTGTGCTGGAGCGACGACACGGCTGTGGCCTTCGACAAGCCGACCGGGCTGCTGGCGCACAACTCGGCGTTTGCCGGGCCGCGCGAGTGGACGCTAGTACAGGCCGCGCAAAGGATTCTGGGGCATAAGGTGGGGCTGATGCATCGGCTCGACCGCGGCACCAGTGGCCTTGTGCTGATGGCCCGCACGACGGAGCACGCGGCACAGTGGCAGGCGGCGCTCGAGGCGGGGCAGAAGCGTTACCTAGCGGTAGTGCGGGGAAAGCTCGAAAGTACACTGGATATTGATCATCCGGTGCGCGAACCGGCGGGTGCTCGCAGCGAGGCGCAGACGACCATGCGGCCCCTGCAGCAGAGCCCGACGGAACGGTGCACCCTTGTTGAACTGACGCTGCACACCGGGCGCTGGCGGCAGGCGCGGCAACACGCGAGCCATGCCAACCACCCGATTGTAGGGGATATGGACCTGGGTGACCGCAAGTTCAACCGCGACTTGATGGCGCGCACGGGGCTTGAGCGGATGGTGCTGCACGCGTGGCGACTTGAACTGGTGCATCCGCTGACGGGCGAGGCGATGTTGCTCGAGGCGCCGCTGCCCGCGGACTTGCTGCCCTTCTTGGCGGCAGTGGGTCTGGATGCGCCGCCGCTGCTGGCTCCGGCAGGGGGCGAGTAGATGGCGGATACCCCCAGTGCGAGCCCGACCGTGACCCCGAACAAGCTGCCGGCGAGCGCGCTGTTCTTGGTGCGCATGACCGTGGGGCTGGCGCTTCTGGCGGGTGGCGCGGCGACGGCGAACTGGCTGCTGCGCAACTGGATTCCGCTGAGCGCTGACTTGGCGGCCGAGCATCCCGAGTGGGGCGCGCAGGCGCGGATGAAGGTGCCGCTGCTGCCAAGCGAAGGCAAGGATCGCGCGCGGCTACCGCTAGTGGTGGCCTGGGACCCGGCGTCGCCGGCTTCGACCAGGCTGGTGGGTTGGCTTCTGGCGCGCAGTGAGCAAGAACAGTCGCTAGTGGCGCAGTCGCGACTGGTGCGGTTGGTGCAGGCCGCGCCCGATTTTGACCCACAGCTGCTCGACTTGCTGGGCGCCATGGACCACCGCGACGTGCTGCAGCCGGCGCTGCGCGAGGGGCGGCTGGCGCTACCGCTGTCGCTGCTGGGACTGAACATTGTGGCGGGCGACGATGCGCGCAGCCAAAAGTTGCTGGCTCGCGACGCCGCCGATGCCGATATTCGCCAGTGGATTCGCACCCAGGCGCGGGTGGCCGAGGGCTTGGGGCTGCAACCTGGCGACGTGTTGCTGCAAGGGCGGCGCGTGCCGATTGCCCAGCTGCATAGTGAGGCAGCGCTCGACCAAGAGCTAGCGGTGGCGCAGAGCGAGTGGCAGAAGGCGCTCGACCAGGCAGGTGGCAAGGCCGACGTGGTGCGCACGGGGATCTTGCAGAAGATGCTTGAGCGGGACCCGGCAGCGGCCGAGCGGTTTAAAGCTTGGGTGATCGACGGGGTTAAGGTAAAGACGGCGATGGGGATGTAGCGCTGTGCCGCCTATAAGCAGGTGACCGGTGGCTCGCAACGAGGCCATCCCAACCTTGACCCAATCCACCCATGCAGTATCATCGCCCAAGTCCGACACCTTTCGTCGGCCGGGATCGAAACATGCGCCGAACTTCTTGGATTATCTCGTCCGCTGCCCTAACTACGTGCCTTGCCCTGGCCGCGTGCAAAGGCAAGGCTCCTGAAACTCCGGCTACGCCTGCTGCGGCCGCCGCTGCCGATCCGGCCAAAGCGGCTGCTCCAGTTGCGCCTGCCGCACCTGCCGCGCCGGACAACCCGGCTGTGGCCGAGCTGGCGCCCCTGTGGGCCGACATCGCCAAGTGCGAAGACACTTCGGAGCTGTACGCCAAAGACAAGTGCCCGGGCAACTTCAAGCTGATTGAGACGGTCAAGACGGCGTACGAAGCGGTTGAAAAAGATCCCAAGCGTTTTGCCCAGGTGTACGACGCGGTGGTCGATCAGTTGATCAACGGCACCGACCTGAAGGCCCGCAGCTGCGCCGCCTACGCCGCCTGGTCCAAGGCCTATCGCGGCGGCAAAGCCTACGAAGGCAACAGCAAGCTGGCACTCGACCTGCTCGCCGCGCTCAAAAAGCTCGACAAAGAAGACGGTTACGTGGGTTATGGCATCGCCAACGTCCTTGGCAGCTGGTGGCAGAAAGACGGCGAAGTCCGCAAAGCGATGCTCGCAACCATCAAAGACCAAAGCATTAAGTCGCTGGGCGGTCGCCGCGAGTTGATCCGCCACTCGGGCTGGGCCGCCAAAGACGTGCCCGACATTTTTGGCGCGCTGCGCGGTGTAGCCTTCGATCCGACGGACAACGAAGAAGTGCGCAGCGAAGCGGTGAGCAGCCTCGCCGGCGTGGCCCGCGACAAGCCAGAAGTGGTCGATGTGCTTATCGGTCTAGTCGATGACCCGCTGCTGAGCGTGGCGCGCGCGGCCGTCAGCGGTCTGGGCAGCGCCAAGGCTGCGACGCCCGAGGCCAAGAAAGCCCAAGATAAGCTTATCGAATTGCTGAACGGTGGCGCGACCAAGGTACCCCTGAGCACGATTGGCTCGGCGCTGGGCCGGATCACCGAAATCGACGGCATCGCGGCTGCCACCACCTATTTCACCGCGAACGCCGACAAGCCGGGTGTGGTGGGCGCCTATGTCGAAGTGATCTACAACGCTACCTTCAGTGGCCATTTCAAAGACAATGTCGACGGCGACAAAGCACTGCGCGCCGGCGTCGACCTCTTGCTCAAGAACAAGGGCGCCACGGTGTCGGATCGCCGCTATGCGCTCGATACGCTGGGTGGTCTGGGTGGGCCGAAGTCGGCCGCCGCGTGCAAGAAGTTTGAGGCCGATGCCGATGCGAGCCTAGCTGCGGCCGCCAAGAAGTGCATCGAGAAGGCTACCGCTCCCGCCAAGTAGGCCACGAGACAGGCAACGACCCAGCTAGTTGACGTCCCACTTGCTGGGTCGCTTGCCGCCGTCAATCCCATATAAATTGCTGCGTTTGTGCCCTTTGCCGCCCAGCAAGCTCTGCAGTTGCGCCAACACCACGCGCGGGTTGCCGCCGGCCTTTACCAGCCACCACGCCACCGCCACACCGCCCAGGTGCGCCGCGAGTGCAATCGGCGAGCCCGACAGCACCATCAACACGTCGAGCCCCAGCACGATGGGCACCAAGTAGCGCGACTTGACCGGGATGGCGAAAAACAAACGGATTTCGGCATCGGGCCGCTGCCACGAAAAGGTCGCAAGCAATGCCAGCACCGCGGCCGAGCTGCCGACGATTGGCCCATCGCGCCCCAGCAGCAGCTGCCACATAACCTGCGCCAGGCCACCGACGACTACCGCCGCGAACATCATCTGCGCCGTCCGCCGCTGGCCCAGGCCGCGCACTGCCGCCGGGCCGAAGAACCACATACCTAGCAAGTTACCGACAATATGCCAGATATCGCGCAGGTCGTGTAGCGCGCCATAGGTCAGCAGCGTCCACACGCGCCCGTGCAGCAGGTTGCTGGGCGACAACGCCAGCCAGCTATCGTAGACTTGCTCGGCCGCGCCGCTGTGCAGCAGCCCCACGGTCAGCAAAAACAGCAGGTGGATCACGGCAGTCGTCGCCATCCACGCAAAGATGAGCGGCCCCGCGTTCAGGCGCAGTTTCTGCAGAGCAGGCGGCAGGGGCAAAGTCGGCAGAAGCGGCATTCTAAGGCTCAAGGCGGCTAAGTGCTGCCGCGGACGCAAGATAGGCGGGAGCGGCACCCCGAGCAAGTGCCGCACCAACCGGAGAAGACGATGGCCGAAACCAACTGGACGCCGGGCAGCGCCGCCGAGGACTTGGTCGCGCAGATCGAAGACCTGGCCGCTGAAGGGGCACACCATGCTGATATTGCAGCGGCTTTGGAGCGCGAAGGTCTTGGACCCAAGCTTGCCGACGATGTGCTTGAACAAGTGACTGGGCTGCGACCGGCAACCCGACCCGACGCAGGTGCGCCGGCAGCGGTGGGCATCGATGCGGTGCCGCTGCGGCGGGCTTTGCGCATAAACCCCGAAGCGGCGGATGTCGACGCGGCAAGTGTGGCTGCGCTCGTCGAGGGGTTGGTGGCGCATGGCCTGCAACGCGAAACAGCCCGAGACGTCGCTGAAGCGCTGGCCTCGACCGACCGCGCGATCACGCATCAGCGCCAAAATCGGCTGCGGCGCCTGGGGTTGCAAGCCATGCTGGCGGGGGTGATTTTTGGCGGCTACTTCTTGGCTTCGGCCCTTAGTCCGCGGTCGGGCAGTATGCTCACTTTGATCACCGCCTCGGGCTGTGCGGCCCTGGCCGGCTACGGCTTCGTGCTGTGGCGTAACCACCGTGGGCCCTAATCGAGCGATAACCCTACGCAGTGTTGTGATGCTGTGACGCTGGCCCGCCCTCGCGACCGGCACACGCCTTTTGCATCGATCCTCACAGGCATATCCTGCGGCGGGTCGTGGTCTTGCCACCTGCGCGCCGGCCCGCGGAGAATACAATGCAACTTCCTGAAATTCTTATAGCTACCCTGCCCGCTGCCGACCGCCCGTGGCTGGTACGGTTTTCGGAAGACCTTGCCCAGGCGGTGCTTAGCGGCCCAAGTCTCAGCGAGCCGTGCCAAGGGGCCTTGCTGCGCCTGCTGCCGGCCCAGACGGATGAGCGACCGTGGCGGGCCTTTGTAGACGTGCGCGGTGTGCAGCTGTGCGTCGCAGTGCTGCCCGAAAAACGAGTGTTGATGCTGGGTTCTGAGCGATTTGCCAGCGAGCAGCTTATGCTGCAGGCGACGCCCCAGCCGCACGATGGCGAGGCGCAGCGCCGCTGGCTCGCCCTGCAAGAGCTTGTAGTTGCTTGGCAAACTGCTCACAGCGACACACCCAAGGCCACGGTCGAGGTAGCGCTGGCCGCCGCCGAGCTGCAGAGCGAGCTCCAGATCGCCACGGGTGAGCACCCGCAAGCCCAGGCAATTTGGAACGAAACGGCGCGGTTGGCAGCGCTGGTCAACCGTCCGATGCGCGCCTATCGACCTGGTTTTCGCGAGAATCTGAATCAGTGGGGTCTAGAATTAGCTAGCAATTGTGAGCCTTTGCGCCTACACGGCCTGCGCTTTGTGGCGGGGCTGCCCGCGCTCGACCACGATCAGCGCGGCGCCGAGGTGGCACGTCTTTTGGGCCAGATGCTGGCAGCCCTGCAGCACGACTCGGAGCAGGCCGCGCAAACCGGCGATACTCAAGGGACTTTGCCCTGGTGGCTGGCGATCGGCGTGGCGGTCGGTGCCTGGCTGGTGCGGATTTTGCCGGCGAGCTGGATTGCCCAGGCCACCCGTACCGCGGCCCGGCTCGTGGCGCGGACGTTTATCGCGGGCCAAGACATGGACGAAGCGGCCCCTGCCCTGGCCGGTCTGCGCGCGAGCGGGCGCGATGCCACCTTGGATCAGCTGGGCGAGCTGGTGGTTAGCGAACCCGAGGCCGATGTGTACTGCGAGCGCGTGCTGGGCCTGGTGCGGGCAGCGGGCACGGGTTTCGCAGTCGGCGAGCGCAATTGCGCGGGCATCGAGCGAGCGCACGTGTCGGTCAAAGTGTCGGCGCTGTGTTCGGACTACGATCCCGACGACGAAGACGGCACTTGGCTCCGCGTAGGGCCTCGTCTTACAAGCATTTTTGTCGAAGCGCACCAGCGGCAGGTGTTCATCAACCTCGATGCCGAGCATTACTCGGTCCGCAATCTGACTTTTGCCATGTTGCGCAGGGCCTTAGATGGCACGCCCCAGCTACGGACCTGGACCGGCGCGGGCATCGTGATGCAGGCCTATCTGCGCGATGCCGCGGAGCATTGCCGCGAAGTGATTGCCTACGCCCGCCAACGCGGGGTGCGGATGCCGCTGCGGCTGGTCAAGGGCGCGTACTGGGATGCCGAGACGATCGAGTCCGATGCGCACGACCATCCCGCGCCACAGTTTCTAGACAAGAACGAGACCGATGTGATGTACCAGTCGCTGTCGCTGCATATTCTAGCCCAGGGCGATGTGGTGCAACTATGTGTAGGTAGTCATAATTTGCGCGATCACTGCTTTGCTGAAGCGGCGCGCTCGATCGCCTTTGCCAGCGCCCCGCCGGTCGAGCACCAGGCCCTGCACATGACCTACGAGGCACTGAGCACGGCGATGGCCCAGTATGGTTGGGCGGTGCGCAACTACGTGCCGGTGGGCAGTCTGCTGGTGGGTATGGCGTACTTGGTGCGGCGCATTCTCGAGAATAGCTCGCAAGTGGGCGTTTTAACTGCGGCTCGCCATGGGGTCGACCTCAACGTGCTGATGCAGCCGCCGCTGGCCCTGGTGCGCGCCCGCCATGCCCGCGGCGAGCTGCCCCGCGACCCGCAACTGACTGCCGCGCCTGCGGGCCACCCGCCCGAGTTCTACAACACTGCGCCGCTGCGCCTGTACCACCCCGACCATCGCGCCGTGGTCGACGAGGCCCTACAAAGTTTTGAAAAGCTTACGATTTTAGACGTTCCCGGCCGTTCCGGCGCGCCGGTGACCGTGCGTTCGCCCTCGAATCAGCAGTTCGTGGTCGGCGAATTGGCCAGCCATACCCCCGAGGATGTGGCGGCGGCCGTGGTGCAAGCCCGCGTCGCGGCTCCCCTTTGGGCGGCAAAACCAGCTGGCGTGCGGGCGACGTGCCTGGTGCGCGCGGCGGAGTTGATGCGTTGCCAGCGGCCCGAATTGGCAGCCCTGATCATGCACGAGTCGGGGAAGTCGCGGGCCGAGGCGCTAGGCGACGTAGACGAGGCCATCGATTTCTTGCAGTTCTATGCCCGTGAAGCGCTTCGAAGTGCAGACGAATTCCCGCAGGCGGCCCCGCGAGGTGTGCTGGCGGTGGTGGCGCCGTGGAACTTTCCGCTCGCGATTCCGTGCGGTATGGCCAGTGCGGCGCTGGTGGCGGGCAACACCGTGCTCCTCAAGTCGGCCGAGCAGACGCCGCTGGTGGTCGAGCGCCTGGTGCAGCTGCTGTATCGCGCCGGTGTGCCGCATGCTGCACTGCACCATTTGGTGGGCGATGGCCCGAGCGTTGGCGCGCCGCTGGTGCAAAATGCCGATGTCGACGGCGTAGTTTTCACCGGAAGCAAGGCGGTGGGAACGATGTTGCACCGCACAATGGCGACGCGAGTGCGCGGCCCGGCGACGGCCCTGGCGATTACCGAGATGGGGGGCAAGAACGCGATTGTGGTCACGGGCAACGCCGATCTCGACGAGGCCGTCAGCGGGGCGCTGCGCTCAGCCTTTGGGCACGCTGGGCAGAAATGCTCGGCGGCGTCGCGGGTTCTGATTGATCAGCGCATTTTTGAGCCCTTCTGTGCGCGCTTTGCCAAGGCCGCGGCCGATTGGCGGGTTGGCCTGGCACATGTGCCGGGAACGCGGATTAACCCTGTAGTTTCGCTAGAGGATCAGGCCCGCCTGCGCCGCGACGCCGAGCTGGTGATCGCCGAAGCTCTGCACCACGGGGGGCAAGTGCTGGTCGACCGCAGCCGCAGCGCGCAGACGCTCGACCTGGCGGAGGCCACCGTGGTTGGGCCCGTAGTGGTCACCCTGCCCGCCTCGGCCGCGATGCAAGCGGATAGCCACGCGCAGCGCGAATTGTTTGGTCCTATCGTGCACTTGATCCCCGTCGCCGACCTTGATGAGGCGCTGGCGCTGTGGCGCGCTCCGGCCTATTCGCTGACCGGCGGCATCTACGCCCAGAGCCAAGACGACACGGACTATCTGCGCGACCACAGCTACATAGGCAATCTGTATATCAATCGAGTTATTACGGGCGCACGGGTGGCGGTCGAGCCGTTTGGCGGCTTCAGGATGTCGGGCACGGGGCCCAAGGCCGGTGGGCGCGATTACCTGGGCGCCATGCTGACGCTTCCGGCCGCTGACCTGGGCGTCTTGGATGATGAGACCCTAAAGGTTCTTGGCGGTTTAGCCCGCCTGGCCCCCCATCCAGCGCATAGCGAGCACGGCAGTGGGCACAGCGAACACGATGGCCACGCTCACGCACCGCACAGCAGCGAGGCCATGTGGGCGGCCTGGCAAAACCCTAGCAACGGTGCCAACTTGGATGCCGATGCTGCGGCGCTTGTCGCCCAGACCCTGGCGTGGAGTACGCAGCATTTGCACGGGCTCGAGACCGGCAGCGACCAGAACCGCGCAATTCCCGGCCAGATTAGCTATAACCGTTGGCAAAATGCCAAAGGCCCGGCGGTGGTGCTAGCGGGTCGCGGCAGCATCTCAGCCCACGCAGCAGTGCACGCGGTAGCGGCGCTCTGTGCCCACAATTCGGTCGAAGTTTTGGCCTGTTCGGCGAAGTCTGCGGCAGCTTGGCGACAGCTCGCCACGGCCCTGGGGCAACCAGCTTTGCTGCATGTTGTGAGCGTCCCGGACGCCGCCACCCTGGTGCATCACTTGCTGCAGGTGCAGATTGCGACGGTGATTTTTGATGGCTGGGCGCGGGATTGGAGCCCCGTGCTACCGTTTGCCGTGCCGAGTGCCCCCGCATCACAGGCGGCCCCGCGCGAGCACCTGCGCACCGTGCTGACGCCGGGCATTTGGCCGCCCCTCGACCACCCCGAGTTGGTGTTGCGCAGCCACTTGCACGCCACCAGCTTGGCGATCAACACGATGCGCCACGGTGCACCGCTACAGGCCCGCGCCGTCGACGTGCACGCGTAGCGAGCCACCCCTTGACTGCAAAGTGCGCCCCACTACGGTCGAGGGCCGGCAAGTGCTAGTTCTAATAAACTCTATATTTATAGCTAGCTACGCGACCGGCACGTGCTCGGCGAAGAAGCTGCCGATGGCCGGATAGAGCTCGCGCGAGGCCCGGCTGCCAATGACGGCGCCGACATGGCCGCCCGGCACCGTCACCACTTTCTTGATGGCGCTGCCGCAGAGGTCGGTCAGGGCGGTCGCAGCGGGCGGCGGACAAATGGCGTCTTTCGCCGCGCAAATCACCATCGTAGGGCAGGTGATGTCGCTCAGACGAATCCGCTGACCGCAGGCCACGTGCTTGCCAGCGACCAGCAAATTGCCTTGGTACAGCTCGCGGATATAGGTCGCATAGGCCGCCGCCGGGAACGGCACGTTGTCGTTGGCCCAGGTCTCCATCGCCGCAAAGGCATCGACCGCCAGCACGTCGTCGGCGCGATCGATAAGGCCGATCCACTTGCCAATTTGCAGGGTCGGCCGCATCGACGTAAAGCCGCTCTGCATCTGCGCTGTGGTGATGTTGCCGGCCGCGGCCAGGGCGTCGCCATCGAACCAGCGCGCGTCGGTCATCTCGCCCAGCACGCCCGAGTGCGAAAAGTCGATGGGGCCCGCGAGGTTAATGAGGGCCGACACCCCCTGCGGCTTGCGGGCCACGGCGACTGCGCAGAGCGTGGCCCCCATGCAGTAACCCAGCACGCCAATCTGCGTACGCCCAGCAATTCGGCGTGTTGCACGCATGAGGCGGGCCAAGCGCTCCTGCACATCGTCCCAGCTCAGGTAGCGGTCCTCGGCCTGCGGCTCGCCCCAATCGATGCAAAACACGTCGAGCCCCTGGGCCACCAACGCGTCGATCATGCTCGCTCCGGGGCGCAAGTCCATGACATACCACTTGTTAATCATCGACGGCACCAGCAGCACCGCCGCGCCCTTGCCGTGCTCGCCGGCGGCGTTCTCAAAGCGCATGAGCGTTGCGGTACCGTCGCGAAACACAGTGGTTCGCGGGGTCGGCATCAGCTTATTTTCAATGGTTTTGAACGAGTTGAGGATAGTAGGAATGGCGTGAAACAGCGAATTAGAGGCGGCGGCCGGAGCGGCCGAAGGGGCAGTTTGCATCAGAACTCCTTGGGGCAGGCGACGGGAGCGGCCAGCATCTCGCAGGCGCACAATGCCTGCGTCGCCAAGTCTAGCACTCGTTTGGGCCATTTCAAGTAGTTCTTTTCGCACCTGCACAAGAATTGCCGTCGTTTGTCAGCCGCGTGTCAAGGTCTGCTACTCGGCCGACGGCGGCGTCTTGCGGCGCGGCCCGCGCTTGCGCCCCTTGATACCCGCGCGCAGCTCGTCAAGTTCCCGTTTGAGTCTAGCGACATCTTCGTCGTTGGCCGAGGGCAGGGGCCCCATCGGCGGCGGCGGCATCCCCTGCCCCATCCCGCCCATACCGCCGTTCATGCCGCCGTTCATCCCATTGTTTTGCGGCATTCCTGGGCTGGGCGGCATCGGCACATGCTGCGCCACGCCACCGGGCGATGGACCGATACCTTGCGAGGCACCGCGCGGGTCACGCCCGCCCATCCACGCCCACGGCATTCCGCCACCCTGAAAAAATGGCATGGATTGCATCGGGTTCCACTGTCCAAACCAGTTGGTGCCCTGCCGCCCGGCCACGTAGAACTCCAGGGCCCAGCTGATCCAGCGGTTAAAGAACTCGGCCAGCGCATCGTCGCCCAGCCGCACCAGCTGATGCAGCAACGGGACCGGCAAAAGCTTGGCCGCACCGCGACTTTCTAGGATAAGCTGCGTCAGCGTCGCCTGAGTCAGGTCGGTGCCATCGGCCGCGTCGATTACGACGACCTCTTCGCCCCCGCGGATACGTTCGGCCACTTCGTCAAGCGTGACGTAGCGACTCGCAGCAGTATCATACAGTCGGCGATTAGCGTATTTCTTCAGCAACATGGCAGTCCTTGGGCAAGCGACGACCAAAGGTCGTAGAGCTCGAGGTTAATTCATTTTGCGCCTGCGGTGAAGTCCCTCGCCGCTGACCGCGCAAGACCACCGACAAAGCTGTTGCATTTTGGAGTTGACAGTTTTGTGCACCTGCGTAATCATTTCTCGCGTTGGCCATGTCCGGCCGACACCCGAGGCCGCAAATGCCCCGCCGCCCTGCTCACTTCATCCTGTACCTGTTCGCTATTTTCGTGATCGCCCCGGCTTGCGGCAGCGACAGCGAGGTGGCGTGCCACGCCGGCGCGGACTGCGCCTCGGGCCTGTGCCGGAGCGATGGCACCTGCGCCCCCGTAGCCAGCGACGCCAGCGGCGGCGATGCCGCGCCCCGCTTCGACATCGGCGGCGGCAACGACAGCGTCTCGAGCGACAGCAAAAACAGCGATACGGGCGCAACTCCAGACACCTATGCCACCGACAGCGGCAAGACCGACGGCGGCAGCGACGTTGCCAGCACCGGCTGCGTGCCCAACCACGACGGCGTAGTCAGCCGCAACGAGTCGAACGTAGGCATCGGCGTCCACGCCAAATACGCAGTCGGCTTGAACACTTCGGTAAACTTGACGCCGATTAAGGGCAGCGACGGCCTACCCCTGTGGGACTTCAGCGGCAAGTACGATGGCGATCACACCGCCGAACTGACCACCCAAGACCCGGCCAAAGCCTGGTTCGGCAAATACTTTTCGGGCGCCACCTACGCCATTGAGCTGGGCGAGACCTCGGGCCTCATCGGCGTGTTTAAGCTGACCGACACCGAGCTGCTGCTGATGGGTGCCGTAAGCCCCGCCGATGGCCTGTTTGCCACGCGCATCACCTACGATCCGCCGCTACCTACCCTGCAATTTCCGCTACATGTGGGGCAAACGTGGACCACGAACTCGACCGCCTCCGGGCAGTACCAGGGCGTAATTTCGGCCTGGACCGAGAAGCTCGAGATGGAAGTGGTGCAGTCGGGCGCGGTCAAGACCCCGCTCGGCGCGTTCCCGGTGCTGCAAGTCCGGGGAAAGACCAGTAAAGTCATGGGCTTACTTACCACTGTCTACCGCACCCAGGCCTTTGTCGCCGAGTGCTACGGCGCGGTGGCCAAGGTCGACTCGGCCATGAACGAAAGCGCCGTCGACTTTACGAGCACCACCGAAATCCGAAGGTTGTCGCCATGATGCGCCCGCTACTGACCGTTATGGTCGCGGCAACGCTGTTGAGCGGCTGCCTAATGCACCACCAAGGGCCGATGCCCGGCGAGCCCAAAGGCGCCCAATTTATCACCGAAAAGGGCGTGCGGGTGCGGGTGCGCGACGTGGGCAAGGGCCCGGCAGTGCTGCTGCTGCACGGCTTTGCCTCGGCGCTTGAGACGTGGATCACGGTGACGCCGCAGCTTGAGAAGACGCATCGGGTGATCTCGCTGGATCTAAAGGGCTTTGGCTGGACAGATCGCCCCGAAGGCGACTACTCGCCGATGGCCCAGGCCGAGCTGGTGCGCGGGGTGCTCGACCAGCTGGGTGTGCGCGAGTTCGACCTGGTTGCCCACTCGTGGGGTTCGTCGGTGGCGCTGGCGCTGGCCTTGCAAGCCCCTGAACGGGTTCAGAAAATCGCCCTGTACGATGCCTGGGTGTTCGAAGATCAGCTGCCGTCGTTCTTTCGCTGGGCCAAGGTCAGCGGCGTGGGCGAGGCGCTATTTCAGTTGTTCTACAAGCAGCGGCCCGACGATCGCATCACAGCCGCCTTCTACAACCCTGATTTGGTTACGGAACCGTTTGTCGAAGAGATTGAGCGCGCCCTTGAGCGGCCCGGCACGGTGGCGGCAGCGCTAGCGGCGGTGCGGGGTCAGAACTTCGCAGAATTGGAGCAGAAGTGGCCGGGTGTCAAGCAACCGACGCTGCTGCTGTGGGGTCGCGACGACGCGGTGACTTGGCTGCAATACGGCGAGCGGCTAAAGAGCCTGTTGCCGAATGCGCAGTTGAAGGTGTATCCGCGCTGCGGTCACTTTCCGATGCTCGAAGCGCGGGCCAGCTCGAACCGCGACTTGCTCACGTTCTTAGACGGCCCGACCGTAGAGGCGCACAAATGAAGCAGCGTCTCTTTCGCACCTGCACAATTGCAGCCCTACTTGGCTTGGCCGCAACTCCCGTCCGCGCCGACGAGCCGGGGTACAGCGACCTGTCGAAAGACATCGACGGCCGGCCCGAGCCGTGGTGGTCGGTCAGTGGCTATTTCCGCAGTCGTGGCGAAGCCTTGTACAACATGGATCTGGACCGCGGTCTAGACCCGACCGGCAAGCCACTGTATCCGGTGCCGCCTTCGTCGCCCGGCTCGCAGCTGCTGACCCACGCGGATCTGCGCCTGCGCACGGACCTAACGGCGCGCACGCCGCACGGGGGCGGCTCGGTGCATATGCGGCTCGATTGGCTGGATGGGCTAGGTCTGGGCAGCGCCCCCGATGGTGCACCCACAGCGGCCACGGGGCAGAAACCTGCGTCGACTGCTGCGGTTTTGCGCCACGCCTATGCGATGGCCGCCCTACCGTTTGGCGCCCTAGCGGTCGGCCGCATGAGCGCCCACTGGGGCCTGGGCATGGTCAGCCACGGCGCCGACGAGCTCGACAGCGATCGCGGCGACGCAGCCGACCGAATTGCGCTAGTTTCTCCGCTCTTCGGCCACATCTTCGCCGTCTCGTACGACTGGAGCGCCACCGGCCCCGCCGCCATGCGCCCAAACGGCAGCCGCACCATCGACCTCGACCCCAGCGACGACGTGCGCTCGGTCACGGTCGCACTGCTGCAATGGAAGACCGGAGAGTCGCGCAAACGCCGCAACAATGCGGGCAAAACTACCTTCGAGTACGGAGCATTCGCTTCGAAGCGCTGGCAAGACCGCGATGTGCCCGCCAGCTGGGCCACCGCGACCCCACCCGCCGAGCTGGGCAGCGCGCAGTGGGTCAAACGCGGCCTGAACGTGTATGCCGGCGATATCTGGCTCAAAGCCAGCGGCAGCTGGGGCCTGGTCGAGGCCGAAGGCTTTGCGCTCACGGGCTCCTACCAGCAAGCCTCGCTGATTCCGGGCGTGCAGCTGCGCGAGCCGATCGAGCTGCGGCAGCTGGGAGCCGCACTCAGGTCTGAAATTGGCGAAACGATTGGCTTTGCCGCCGGTCTCGACGCGGGCGCGGCCAGCGGCGATCCGGCCCCGGGCGTAGGCTCGTTTGCAGCCACGACGGCGGGTGTGGGCAAGCCGGGCACCATCCGCGCCGGGCAGATCGACTCGCCGCGCGACACGATGCTGAGTGAATTTCGCATGAGTCCCGAGTTTCGTGTCGATCGCATCCTGTTTCGCGAGCTGTGGGGCGCCGTGGCCGACGCGATGTACCTGCGGCCGCACGTGCGCTACCGCTGGTCCGAGGTGGGCGCGGGCAAGCTGACGCTGGATCTGGCGGCAATTCAATCGTTTGCCGTGTATGCGGCCTCGGCGCCGGGCGGGCGGCGACCCCTTGGCTTCGAAATTGACCCCACGCTCGAGTATCAGACCCGCGACGGGATGACCGCAGCGCTGCAATACGCGGTTCTGCTTCCAGAAAGCGGCCTCGATAACCCTGCCGCCGGCCTGCTGGCCAAGCCTGCGCAGCTGGGTCGGGTGGTGGTGCGCTGGGCGTTCTAGGCGCGTCTTGGGCAATCGCGGCGAGCCACTTTGCTGCAGGTGCGAACGGAGAAGAAGCGGATGAAAACCAACACGAAAATCCGCATTGTCGGCGCTGTGACAGCACTGCTTTCGGCGGGCTGCATCGACAATCAGACCCACCCCGACCTGCAGCCCTGGCTGCCCAGCAACACCACACCGGCCGGACTGGGCTGCATTCCCAACCAAGACGGCGTGATTACGGGTGCCGAACTGCCCGTGGCGCTTGGAATTACCGCCCGCAATCGCCTGATATTCAACCGGCCGGTCGACCTCGACGGCGCGATTGATGCCGGCGGCCATCGGGTGTGGGACTGGGGCTGGACGGCGGCGGGCGAGACTGCGCTGGCGGTAACCGCGGAGCCGATCGCCAACAAGTGGTATGCCAGCGAATTTCTGGGTGGACAGTTTGCGGTAGCCTTCGACGTGGCCGGCTACCTCGACGCCGTGTACGCCAAAGAAAGCGACGGGCTGTACTTGCTTGGGCTGGTGTCGCGGCTCGAAAATCCGACGCAAGGTCAGACGCTTCTGCGCTATGACCAGCCGGTCAAGACCGTGCCGCTGCCGCTGCAGCCCGGGGCGAGCTGGCAGGCCGTAGGCAAGGTGAGCGCGGGCAAGCTGTACGGCATGGGCTACGCAGGCGTAGATACCTATGATAGTACGGCCGATTTGGCTGGGCGCCTGCTGCTACCCGACTTGAGCCTCGACCAGTCGATCCGCGTGGTCACTACGGTTACGGCGAACCCGGTGGTGGGCCAAGCCGTTATAAAGCAACAGGTTTCGTTCTTTACCGAGTGTTTGGGAGAAGTGGCGCGCGCGGTGGGCAGCAATCTGCTGGGCGGTGGCCAGGCGCAAGAGGTCCGGCGTTTGGCGCTGTAACCAGCGCAGCGGCGCGAGCGAATTGGGGCGTCCGACAGGCGGCACCCTTGGGTCAGTTACATGAAATGAAAGGAGAATACTATGTTCACCTGGGATAGCTGGAAGAAGGGTTTCGACATTTGGGAAGAGCAGACGGCGCAGCTGGTCGAGACGATGATGCGCAGCCCGGCCGTGCTGGGTCCGGCGGGCACCGTGATGGGCCAAGCCATGAAGCTGAAAGCCGAAAATGACAAGCGCATGGCCACGGCCTGGGGCAATGTGGGCCTGCCGACCCGCCGCGACCAAGAGCGCACGCTGTACGCGCTGAACCAGTTGCAGAGCACCCTGATTGACCTGCAAGAGCAGCTGACCGAGGCTCGCGCCGAGATCGCGGCGCTCAAGACGGCGCAAGTGGTCACCGACGTGCCCCGCGCCAGCAAGACCAAGCCTGCGCCGACTAGCGAGGCCTAGAGCACGGTTACCGCCCTGCCCGAGCGAGGAAAATCCATGGATGTCACGCAGTACCTAGAGCTCAAGCCCGCGTCGCGGGTGCTGTTCGACGCCGCGAAGGTCCGCGGGGACCAGCCGCGCTACTTCCTACCTACTGCATCGGGTTGGCAGCCGCTTTTGTGGCGCGACCACGCGGAGCATATTGAGCTAGCTGCCCAGGGCCTGTTGGGGCTGGGGTTGCAAGCCGGCGAGCGCGCTGCGATTTTTGCCCCCAATCGCTACGAGTGGATGGAAGCGGCGCTGGCGATTCAGGCGGCGGGCGGCGTCATGGTGCCGGTCTATGCCAGCAACACCGCGGATCAGCTGGCGTATGTCGTCAATCATAGCGACGCGCGGGTGCTATTCGTCGATAGCCCGGCGCTGGCGCAGCGGACGGCCCAGGCCTGGCCGCAAATTCGCGAGACTGTGCGACAGGTTGTGGCCATTGAGCCGGCGCTGTGCGAGGCCTTGGCCCCGGTGGGCGACGCGCTGCTGACCTGGGCCGACTTGAGCCAGCGCGGTGCGGCGCGACGCGAGCAATTTCCTACTGCAATCGAAGACTTGGTGCACAATCTGTCGCTCGATGCGACGGCGATCATGCTGTATACCAGCGGCACCTCGGGCAACCCGAAAGGTGTACCGCTGACGCATCGCAACATCGGCGTCAATGGCCGCGACTGGCTGATCTGCAACGGTCCGCTGGTCGAAGAGGGCGACACCGACCTGCTGTGGCTGCCCATGAGCCACATCTTCGGCTACGGCGAGGCGTGCTTAGGTAATACCTTGGGTTTTGTCACCTATCTGACTGATCCTATGTCAGTTTTGACCAAACTGCCCGAGATCAAGCCCCACGTGTTCATGAGCGTGCCGTCGGTGTGGGAGAAGCTGGCGACAACGGCCAGCCGCGCTGCGGATTCCAAGGCCAAATTGCTCGAGATTACGGGTGGTCGCATGCGCTTCTGCCTGTCGGGCGGTGCCGGGCTGCAGCGCTGGGTTAAAGAGGCGTTCCTGGCAGCGGGCCCTCTGATTATCGAAGGTTATGGGCTGACCGAGGCCTCGCCGACCATCACGCTCAACCGCCCCGACGCCTTCCGCTTCGACACGGTGGGCAAGCCGCTGCCCTCGGTCGAGGTCAAGCTGGCCGACGACGGCGAGATCTTGGCGCGGGGCGCGAGTGTGTTTGCGGGCTATCATAAGGATCCTGAGGCGACACGCGGCGTTCTGACGGACGACGGCTGGCTGCTCACCGGCGACGTGGGCCGCTGGACCGACGACGGCTTCTTGCAGATCATCGACCGCAAGAAAGACATCTTGGTCACGAGCGGCGGCAAGAACATTCCGCCCGCCAACATCGAGATGGCGTTCTTGGACGAGCCGCTGATCGCCTACGCAGTGGTCTATGGCGACGCAAAAGCTTTCTTGGTCGCGGGCTTCTGGGTCAATCCATTGGTAGCAGATCATCTTTTTTCCGACAAGTCGTTGGATGACAAGCGCGGGGCCATTGTAGAACGTATCGAGCAGAAGGTCGCCAAGGTCAATGCTGGGCTGGCCAAGCACGAAACCATCAAAAAGTGGCACCTGTTCGACGCACCGCTGACGATCGAAGGCGGCCAGCTGACGCCGACACTCAAGGTCAAGCGCAAGCGCGTATGCGACGAATTTAAAGCCGACTTCGAGGCTTTGTACGCAAAATAGTATCTGAAGGACGACATTATGCAGCCCAATCTCGTCAATCGTCTACGTAATCTGCTCACGCTTCCCAAGCGGGCACGGCCTCCGGTCGGGGCGACGCCGCACGCCGTAGTGCATCGCGAGGGCAGCTGGAAGCTCCTGCACTACTTTTCGCCGCAGATTCCCACCGTTCGTCACCCCTTGCTGCTGGTGCCATCGCTCATTAACCGCCACTATGTGCTCGACCTGACACCCGGCAAAAGCTTTATCGAATATATGGTTGGTAAGGGTTTCGATGTGTATTGCATCGACTGGGGTAGCCCGGCGCCCGAAGACCGCTTTGTCACTTTTGACCAAGTGGTCGACCAGGCCATCGGGCGCGCGGTGCGAGTGTGCGAAACAACGTCTAAATTCAAAAAGGTCCACCTATTCGGCTACTGCATGGGCGGCACGTTGGCGGCGATCTACGCGGCGCTCCATCCCGATAAAGTTCAGTCGCTGACCGCAGTTGCGGCCCCTGTGGCCTTCGACCGTGCCGGCATGATGGCCGACTGGCTGCGCGCGGGTCACTTCAACATCAACGCCATGGTCGATGCCACGGGGGTGGTGCCGGCGTCGCTGTTGCAGGCGAGCTTTCAGCTGCTGCGGCCCACCCTGCCGCTGGCCAAGGGCGTCAACTTGATTGACCGGGCCTGGAACGACAAATTCCTAGACGGATTCTTGGCTTTAGAGACCTGGGCCAACGACAACGTGGGGCTGCCCGGCGAGTTCTACCGCCGCTATGTGAGCGATCTGTATCAGGCCGACGGCTTGGCCAACAAGAACCTCGTCGTTTCGGGGCACAAGGTCGACTTGGCAGCGATTGCGGCGCCGGTACTGGCGGTGACCTTTGGCTTTGATTCCATTGCACCGGCGGCGAGTTGCGAGCCCTTGCTGCAGTGGAGCCACAGCGCGCGCAAAGAGCACGTGGTGTTCGACGGAAGCCACATTGGCGGCATGACCTCGTCGCCCGCGGCCAAGACGCTGTGGCCACAACTATCTAGCCTGCTTGCGCAATTTGACTACGACCCGGCGTGATACACCAGTGACAGACGCGGCGCGGCGGGCGACTCTTTACATTCGCGGTGAGGCTCTTACGCTGCGGCGGTGCCCAATGGCACCCAGGGCGAATCCATATGGCGACTAGTACCACTTTGCGCGTTACGAGCATGACGTGTGGCCACTGCGAAGGCCGCGTTGTTAAAGCTCTAAAGGCCATTCCCGGCGTCAGCGATGCCCGCGCCAGCCACACGGCGCAAACGGCCGAAGCCGTCCACGACGGCAGCGTAGCGCGCGGCGACCTACAAAAAGCTATTGAAGTAGCGGGTTACGAGGTTGAAGGCGACGACGCCGAGCCCAACATACGCCCGTCTGCCCCGTCACCCGACGCGGCAGACGTTGCACAACCTGTTGAAGCACAAGATGAACTGAGCACGCTGAAGCTGAGCGTGGGCGGCATGACCTGCGCGGCTTGTGTGCGCGCGATCGAGGGCACTCTGCAGTCGCTGCCAGGGGTGAGCGAGGCCTCGGTCGATCTCGTGCTCGAGAGGGCGCAAGTCCGCTTCTGGCCTGGGCAAACCGACGCACGTTCGCTGATAGCGGCGGTGGCTGAGCTGGGTTACGGCGTGCGACCGGCGGCCCAGGGCTGGGCGGAGCGCCTAGCCGACCGCGACGAGCCATCCGCACCCCTGGCACCGATTTTATTCAGTATGTCTGTCGGCTTACTGACCATGCTGCTGGGCATGCCACTCATGGGCGAAATGGGGCCTGGCCACGCCCACGGCTCGGCGATGACGGCAATGGCCAAGCTGGATGCGCTGTTGCAGAGAGCGCTGCCCTGGCTCTATGCCATCAATCACGACGGGCTGCGGTGGGTTCTGCTGCTGCTGTGTACGGCGGTGGTGCTCGGGCCGGCGCGGACATTTTTCGTAAGAGCCCGCGCGGCCTTGCGCCACGGCAGCGGCGACATGAATGTGCTGGTGGCGCTGGGCACGGGCTCGGCGTGGCTGGCCAGTGCGGCGGCAACGATAGCTCCTGACTTGCTTGAACGACTGCAGATCCCCGCCCAGACCTGGTTCGACGCCGTGCCGTGGGTGCCCGGGCTAGTGCTGCTGGGGCGCTACCTCGAAGGGCGAGCGCGGCGGCGCACCCATGCCAGCCTGCAGGCGCTGGTGAGCTTGCAACCTCGCACCGCGACTCGGCTTGAAGGGGATACACCGCGCGAGATCGCGGTCGACGAACTGCTGCCCGGCGATCGTGTTCTCGTCGCGGCGGGTACGCGCATTCCGTGCGACGGCAAGGTCGAGGCGGGGCAGAGCGGCGTCGACGAGTCGATGCTGACCGGCGAGGCCGTGCCCGTGCTGCGGCGGCCTGGCGATCGCCTGGTGGGGGGCACCCTAGCTCTCGACGGAGCGCTGACGCTGCGGGCCACGCAAGTTGGCGAAGACTCTACACTTGCCCACATTGTGAGTCAGATCGAAGCGGCGCAAGCGTCGAAACCCCAGCTGCAGCGGCTGGCCGACCGCTGGGCGGCGCGGTTTGTGCCGATTGTCCTCGTGGTGGCACTACTTACAGCCGTGCTGTGGCTGGCTCTGGGGCCGACGCCGGCGCTGGGGCGGGCGCTTGTGGCGGCTTTGAGTGTGATTATCGTCGCTTGCCCATGCGCGATGGGCCTCGCGGTACCCACTGCGGTGATGGTGGCCATCGGGCGGGCGGCGCGTGCCGGCCTGCTGGTGCGCTCGGGGGCCGCGCTCGAGACGGGGCACCGCATAGATACTGTGATTTTCGACAAAACGGGCACGGTGACCACAGGGCAACCGAGCGTGGTGGCGGTGCGCTGGATCAGCCCAAGTATCGATGAATCGAAGGGTTGGGCGATGACGGCGGCGGTCGAGCGCGCCAGCACGCACCCGTTGGCGCAGGCGATTGCGAAGTGGCAGCTACAGCAGCAAAGTCCCGAAAATGCCCCACTGCCAGTGCTGGCACACGACGCACGCGTGACGGCTGGCCAGGGGGTGCAAGCACGCGTAGATTCACATCTTTTGGCGGTTGGCGCCGTCGATTGGCTGGCGAGCCAGGGCGACACTAGCCAGCTGTTGACGCTGCGGCATCAGGAGCCGGCCGCCACGTCGCTTGTGGGCGTGGTCATCGATCAAAAACTGTGCGGTGTGGTTTGGCTGCGCGACGAGGTCCGCCCCGAAATGCCCGAAGTGGTCCGCGAGTTGCACAAGCTGGGCGCGCGCGTACACCTGCTCAGCGGCGATCGCACCGCGGCGGTTCAAGCTGCGGCCGAGGCGATCGGTGCGGATGCCTGGACCTCAGCGGCTACGCCAATCGATAAGACCCGCCTAGTCGAGCAGTTGCGAGCTAGCGGTCAGCGCGTCGCGATGGTCGGCGATGGCATCAACGACGCTCCAGCCCTGGCGGCTGCCGATCTGTCGATTGCCATGGGTGGCGGCACCGAAGTAGCGGCCGGGCAAGCGGATGTGACCCTTTTGGGCAGCGACTTGCGGGCGATTTTGGCACTACTCGACCTAGCCCAGCAAACCCGCAAAATTCTTGTGCAAAATCTGGGCTGGGCCTTTGGCTACAACTTGTTGGGTATTCCCTTAGCGGCTGGGGTGTTGTATCCCTGGACGGGCGACATGCCGTCGCCGGTGCTCGCGAGTGCCGCGATGGCGTTGTCGTCGGTGAGCGTCGTCAGCAATTCGCTGCGGCTGCAGCGCTGGAAGCCCCCGACATTCTTGGCGAATCGGAGTCTAAAATCATGAAAGTTTTTGGTGTGACTGTTGCTGCTTTGGTCTTGGGTGCGGCGTGCTCAAAGCCCGCTCCGCCCCCCGCTGTGGCAGCTGCCCCCGAGCCCGCCAAAGTGGCTGAAGTTCCTCGTATCGAGCAGGACTCGCCGCGCTTGCGGGCTGCACAAGACGCGATCTCGGCCTATGGCAAGGTGCGCGCCGCTTTGGCTGCCGACGACCTGGCGAATGCCAAAGTCGCCGCTGGCGCTGCTGGAGCAAGTCTGGCCGCCGCCGCCACCGCCCTGCCCACTGCCGCAACCGAGCTGCAAGGTGTACAGACCAAGCTGACCGCCGTGGCCGGAGCCGCCGACATACACGGGGCGCGCGAAGCATTTGGCGAGGCATCGAAGGCGATGATCGCTGCGGTCTCCACCGACAAAGCCCTGCAAACTGGCTTGGTTTGCTACCGTTGCCCCATGACCAAGACATACCAAAAGTGGCTGCAGACCGGCGACGAGATGGGCAACCCGTACTACGGTGCCGAGATGCTGCACTGCGGCGGCAAGGTGCGAATCGCCCCGTGAAACGTCTGTCTTTGCTAGTATTTGTGATAATGGCCCTGGTTCAGGCCGCGCCGGCCCTCGCAATGCCGCCCGGAGCGGCGAATCCGCCGGTGCTTCTGCGCCACGCGACGTTGTGGCCCGGGACCGGTGCCGTGCTGCCCGATACCGATTTGCTTTTGCAGAATGGGCATATCGCGGCCATTGGCAAAGACTTGCCGCTGCCGGCTGGGGCGAACGCGATCGAGGCGAAGGGGCGCATTATCACGCCGGGCTTGGTCGATATGCACTCGCACTTGGGGGTGTACGCATCGCCGACTAGCCGTGCCCACGCCGACGGCAACGAGATGACCGCGCCGACCACCCCATTCTTGCGGGCGATTGACTCGTTCGACCCCGAGGATGCGGCGATCGCTCGGGGCGTAGCGGGCGGCGTCACCACCTCGCTGATTCTGCCCGGCAGCGGCAACTTGATGGGTGGACAAGCCTTGTATATCAAGCTATTTGGTCACACCGTCGCCGAGATGCAGATTCCAGGCGCGCCCCGGGCGCTCAAGTGGGCGTTAGGTGAAAATCCCAAGCGGGTTTATGGTGGTCGCGGCCAGTTGCCGATGTCGCGCATGGGTAGCGCTTGGGCCATCCGCCAAAAGCTGAACGAGGCGCAAGAGGTGCAAGACAGTCAGCAGCGCTGGGACAAAGAGGTGGCGCACACCACGGCGCGGCCAAATCGACCCGATCTTGAGCCGTTGCAAGCCCTACTGCGCGGCGAGGCTCTGCTGCAGGTGCATTGCTACGAGGTGCACGACATCGAGACCTTGGTGCGGCTGTCCGAGGAATTCCACTTTAAGGTCGCCGCAATTCACCATGCGCTCGAGGCGTGGAAGGTGCCGCAGCTGCTGCGCGAGCACCACATTGGCGTAGCGACGTTTGCCGACCTGTGGGGCTTTAAGATGGAGGCCTACGATGCCTCGGTGCACGCGCCCGCAATTCTGCAAGCGGCAGGCGTACTTCTCGCCCTAAAGACCGACCATCCAGTGGTCGAATCGCGCGATCTGATGAACGAAGCGGCCAAGGCCCACCACTACGGCCTGGCTGAGCAAGCGGCCCTCGCGGCAGTGACGCGCAACCCTGCGCAGGCTATAGGTTTACTCGACCGCATTGGCACGCTCGAAGTTGGCAAAGAGGCCGACGTGGTGGTGTGGCCCGGCTCACCGCTGACCCTGGGGGCACGACCAGAGCGCGTGTTTATCCAAGGCGTTCAAGTCGTGGGCGATGGCAAGAACTTGCAGGCCGCCTGGAGCCAAGCCGTCCATCCAACGGCGGGAGTGTGCGGATGCGAAGACTAATTCTCGCCGCATTGCTACTCCCGGCACCCGCCCTGGCTAGCGAGACGCTGCTGCGTGGCCTGACTATGCACCTGCCTGCGGCCGAGATCGTGTTGCATAACGCCGAGATTCTGATCGACAGCACGGGTTCGGTCCGTTGCCTGAGCGGCGAAGCGCCGCGGCTACCCGTCTTTGCGCAGGCCAAGCCGTGCCACGAGGGGGCGACCGAGCCCATTATTATTGATTTTGCAGGGAAAGGTGTGGCGATTCCCAACCTGATCGAGCCGCTGACCCACCTTGGCCTCCTCGAAGTCGACGCCGAGGACGAGTCGACCGACGGTGCGACAGGCAAGCTCGCCAACACCGCACAAATACGAGCGATCGACGGCGTCCGCAGCAACAGCCGGGCCATTGTAGCGGCGCAGCAGGCGGGCGTGGGCATCGCAGTCGTGTACCCGCTGGGCAACGGCCTGGTGACCGGCCAGAGCGCCGCGCTGCGCACCTGTGGTGGCGGCATCGATCAAGCGATAATTCGGTCGCCTATCGCCGTGCACGCTCGCATCGGCCACGAGGTCAAACACGACGACCTGCTCACCGGCTCGCGGTCGGGGCAGCTCGCCCAGCTGCGCAGCCTGCTTGGCCAAGCACAGCGCCTGGCCAAGGCCCAGAAAAGCAAAGTAAAAGGTACACCTGCCGAAGAGCAGTCCCTGCAGCAGCTACGCGACGATGCCAGCCTGCAGCCCCTCGTCGAAGTGATGGCCGGGCGACTGCCACTGCTGGTCTACGCGGATAATGCCGATGATATTGCCGCTGTTTTGCGCTTGCAGCGGGAGCTTGGCTTTCGTCTGCAGATCGCCGGCGGCGCGGAGGCCTACCTCGTCGCCACGGAGCTCGCCGCGCAGCATGTGCCCGTGATTCTGACGCCGGTAGTGGCGAGACCCAATGATTTTGCGCATTTACGTGCCGTCGACGATGCGGCGCTGCGGCTGCAGCAGGCAGGGGTCGAACTGCTGATCGCCAGCGACGACACCCACAATGTCCGCAACTTGCGCTGGAATTTGGGCTTGGTTGTGCATCAGGGCGTGCCGTGGGCGGCGGCCTTGCGTATGGCCACCGTCGACGCGGCGCGCGTGCTCGGTCTCGAACCAAGTGTAGTCGCCATTGCGCCGGGGCTGCCCGCCAACTTCACAGTTTTTGACGGAGATCCGCTGACTTACGACGGCCATGTCGTATGGACGAGCTGTGGCGGAACCCTTTGGCCGCAGCCGCAGCAGCGTTGACCAAAACCGCAGAACTGCCTAATCTAGCGCCCCGTGGCCATGGTCGGCAGGCGCGCCAGTGAAGCCCGCCACTACACCGATGACCACCGCCAACTGCTCATGCAACCTGGCCGAACCAGGGGCTATTCAAGGAGAACAATGAATTCGAATCTCTCGCGTCGCGGCTTTCTGACTCGTCTGGGCGTTGGCGCCTTGGTCGTGGGTGGCTCGGCCGCCCTGGCCGCTTGTGGCAAGTCGGGCGGTGGCGATGCCCAGTGTAAGGACCCCACCGGCGCCAGCGACGCACTGCGTAAGCAGAACGAATACGCTGACAAAGCTGTCGATGCCACCAAGAAGTGCTCGGGTTGCGCCCTGTACGTCGCCGATGCGGCCTGCGGCAAGTGCACCCTGTTCCAGAGCACCCCGGTTAGCGCCGAGGGCGGCTGCAAGGCCTGGGCGAAGAAGGCATAATGCCCCGCAGGCTCTAGCAAAACGCACCAAGCGCCCGGTCGCTCCCTGTGGACGATCGGGCGCTTGGCGTTTTAGCGGATAGTACTATCGCCTGACAGCTACGGGCAGGCCCCGCCCACGGTCAACTCGTCGACCAAAAAGCCCAGCTTCTGCTTGTTCGACGTGTCCCACTTGACCTCGTCGAACCAAATTTTGAGCTTGACCGCCTTGCCTCCCAGCGTCGCGGGCATGGCGAGCTGCTGGTGCAGCCACTTGGCGCCGGTGGTACCGGTATTCAAGTCCTTGTTCTTACTCCACAGATTCGCCAGCACGGCCCCCGTCTGCGGGTCGACCGCATCGATACCGGCCTGATGGATGGCGGCGCCCGGCGACACATCGAGCAGCACCCAAAAATCGAGCGTCGGCGCTTGCGGCAGCGTCAACACAGGGCTCAAAGCCGCGCCCTTATTCGGGTTTTGGTCTTCAAACGACGTCTGCCCGGGCACGCCGTAGCGCAAACAGCCGGCGCCGGCCACCTTCGTCAGGGTGCCAAAGTGGAAGTATACGGTTTTGCTCGATTGTTCTACGGTCCAGCCGTTCAAGCTTGTGTCGTCGAAGTGGTTCCACACGTGCGTGCCGCTGCCCACGGCCTTTTGCGAAACACACAGTTGCGCCTCGCACAGGTCGACCATGCAGGCCACGTTTTTGGCGCACTGACTGTCGCCGCTGCAGCAGCCGAGCATCTTGCCAGGTGCGCTGTAACTACAGAATTCACCAGAGCAAGTACCCACCGCGCACGCGTTGCTGGTGCAGCCCTGGCCGCCTGGGCACGCGGTGGCCAAGCCCTTCCAGACGTGGGTGCACTTGCCGGCTTTGCACGCGTCGGTGCTGTCGTCGTTGCCGTCGGTGCACTCGCCGTCGTTCAGGCAGCAGTTGACCGCAGGGGGGTGTAAGCACACACCGCCACTGCACAAATCCTGGGTGCATGGCTTGCCGTCGTTGCACTCCTTGTCGGCGGTGCAGCACACGCCCTTGGGCGTCCAGGTGCACTTGCCATTGGTGCACGCGTCGGTGGTGCAGTCGCTGCCGTCTTCGCAGTCGCCCAACGTGGCGCAGCAGGCAAAGATCGGATCGTGCTTGCACGTGCCGTCAGGTAAACAGGTTTCTAGCGTGCAGCTGTCCTTGTCGTCGCAGTCGGCGGTCACGGTGCAGCCGGTCGACTTGTCAAAGCACGTGTAGGTAAAGCTGTTGCAGCCCTGCTTGGCGCCGCAGTCCTCGTCTTTGGCGCACTGAAAGCCTTTGCAAATGCCCTTGTAGCAGTAATACGGCACGGCACCGGGCTCGGGGCTGGCTGCGTTGCACTCACTGTCGGCCGTGCAGGTTTTGTCGCCGCAGTTGCCGGCTTTGCACGCCATCCACGGGTCGCAAGGGGGGTCACACACCCCTGGATCTACAGACGAATCGTCAACGGCATCCGCACCACCCTGCGTGTCGACGGCGACCGTGTCGGTACTGCTGCCCGTTTGCACATCGTCGCTGCTCGCCGTCGCTTGTTCGCAGCCAGCGGCCAACAAGCACGCCGACAACCATAAACCCCATGTTTTTGCTCGCATCATTGCCCCTTACCCGCCTACAGAAGGTGTGTCTGCCAAAACAGCGCCACGGCCTGTACCAGCGCCTCGCGATTGGTCTTTTTCTGAAAGCCATGCCCTTCGTCTTTCGCCAGCAAGTACCACACGGCCTTGCCCGCCTGCCGCACGGCAGCCACGATCTGCTCCGCCTCGGTGCGCGGAACCCGTGGATCATTGGCACCTTGCGCGACAAACAGTGCGCTATTCATGCGCCCAACATGGCTAAGCGGCGAGATCTTCTGCAAAAACTCGCGCATTCCCGGCTCGCGCTCGTCGCCGTACTCGGCGCGGCGGTTGTCGCGGCGGTAGGCCTGCGTATTCTCTAAAAACGTTACGAAATTACTGATTCCCACCACATCGACCCCGGCCCGCAGCCGCTCGCTGTAGTGTACCAGCGCCGCCAGCACCATGTAGCCACCGTACGAACCGCCATACACCGCCGCGCGCTTGGGGTCCAAGTCGGGCTGCGTGCGCGCCCAGTCGAGCAGCGCCCCAATGTCGCTCACCGAGTCCTCGCGCTTTTTACCATTATCCAAGCCGAGATACGCCTTGCCATAGCCGTCGCTGCCGCGCACATTGGGCACCAGCACCGCCACTCCCAGCTCGGCCAACCACAGCTGAATCGACGGGTCGAAGCCGGGCCGCGCCTGCCCCTCGGGTCCGCCGTGGATGTTGATCACAAAGGGAAACGGACCCTTGCCCGCCGGCTTGTACACAAAGCACGGAATGAGCCGCGGCCCCTTGCCCACGCGATCAAACGTCGGATAGTGCACCAGCGTCGGCTCGACAAAGCGCTTGGGATCAAGTCCGCCCGTCTCGCCCTCGGTCCAACGCTGCACCAGCGCAGGCTTTTTCGGATTATCCCAGCGCAGCGTCCACACGTCGCCCGGCGAATTCGGCGCCGTGAGGCCCAGCGCCAGCGCTTTGCCGTCGGGGCTCCAGCGCAGCTCGCGGATGACCCCGTTCGGAATTCCCTGCAGGGGCAGAGGCTTGCCGTCGTCGCCCAGCAAGTAGAGCCGCGACCACCCATCATCGTTGGCCACCAGCGCCACGCGCCCCGCGGCCGACACGCTAAACTGCTCTACATTCCAAGGGATATTGCTTGTCACATAGCTCAACTTGCCATCGGCAGCCACATGCGCCAGCCGCACAAAATCGCTTTCGTGATCGGTCGTTAGCCACACGCTGCTATCAGGTGCAAAGGCCACCTGGCCAAACGCGGTGGGCTTGCCTTCAAGATCCGGCAGCAGCGGCGTTACCTTGCCCGTTGCCAGGTCGAGCAAGTGCGGCTGCGACTCCTCGATAGATATATACTTGACAATCATCAAGCGCTTTCCGTCCGGCGACCAATCGGCGATGTGCCAGGTACCAGTCAATTCGGCAATACGCTTGGGCGATTCCGCACTGCCGGCCGGCCAAAGATACACATCGAAGTCCTTGCCATTGCGCCCCGTGCCCACAAATGCCAGTTGCTGTCCGTCATTCGACCACACCGGCGTCTCGTGCCGCGACTTGCCATCTGTCAACAAGCGCAGGCTGCCATCGCTGCGGCGCAATAGCTGCAATTGGTAGAATTCACTGCCACCGCGATCCACGCCCAGCACCACCTCGTCGCCCGCCTCGCCGTGGGTATGCGGCCGCACCGCGGCAAAGGCGACCGGTTCGTCGAGGAACGTCCACTGCGTGCGGGCGGCCAAGGGGGCACTTAGCTTGTGCAATTGCATGGTTTCGGCAAAGCGCGTCAGCACGAACAGGCCCTTGCCGTCCGCCGACCAGTCCGCCAAGCGCGCCGGCCGCACGTTGGTGTATTGAGCACTGCGCTGCGCCAAGTCGGTAGGAATTTCAGGAACTTGATCGAGCACCAAGTTGCCCACTGTGCGCAGCGCCGGCGCAACCGCGGGCGGCACCGCTAGCACTGGCAGCGTCGACAGTAGCACTACCGCAGCAATTGCCCACTGCCAGGCCCACTTGCACAAATCTCGCATCGCCACCTCGCCCGTCGCCCGCCGCGCGCAACGCCCCGCATGGTGACGCAGCCGCCGCGGCCCCGCAACCAAGCCAGCCGACACCGCGCGACGCTTGCGAGATCGCCGCAGCTTCGCTAGCTTGCGCCCTGCCAGAATGCGGTGGCCCGGCCGCACCACCACGGACAACCCATGAAAAAGCCAACGACACCCCAACCTAAGACCCAGCCTAAGACCCAGCCTAAGACCCAGCCTCTTCCGCGTGGCACTTTTGGCGACGCCGCCCAGCCGCATCGGCCATTTGCCAATGCCCTGGGCGACTTGAAGAAGCAAGTCCAGGCCGACGATCGGGCGCGCAAGGTCGAAGAAGAGCGCAAGGCGCGGTTGCCGCCCCCGCCGCCGCCACCGCCGCAAGACCTGAGCGACGACGAGCTGTTAGCGATGGCCATGAGCGGGGTCAAGCCGATTGCGGGCCCCGCGCGGGTGGGCAAGCCGGCGCCGGCAAGTGTGCCGCAGCTGCCTGTAGCGAAAGAGCCTGCCCCGCAGCTCGGCCAAGAGCCCGACGAACCCGACTGGTGGGCCGCCAAGGTCGACGTCGCCTTCTTGTGGTCGCTGGGCGGCGAGCGCCCCTGGCAAAAGCGCGTACAGTTCAAGGGGTGCGACCCACTGCGGCTCGCGCCAGAGGTCACCCGGGCGATCGTGCGGGCCCGCGAGCAACACCAAGGCTGTCTATTGCTCGCTTTCGAGCCGGGCCTAGTCGAGGGCGGTCAGCGCATCGGCACGTGGCTTCGCGAGTTTATTCGCAAACATGAGCGCCAGAGCGTGATTGGCTACATGACGGCTAAGCCCGCAGATGGCGGAACACAGGCGCTTTATCTATGGGTAAGACCCAAGGTCTAGCTAGGTTCGACGCTTGATGGGCATCTCTTCGTTGACGCGCATCGGGTCCAGACCGGCGTAGTACGCCTTGGTCGGCCGATTGAACAGCGCCTTGGTGGTCAGCACGAGCAGGCCAAACGCGACAAACAGCCCGCGCACCGCCCACTTGGTCATATTGAACAGCGCGTCTTCTTTCTCTAGGTCATTCAAGAGCTTCCAGCGCCGCGCAAAGCCATCGACCACCGCAAATTCGCGCTTGGTCGCGGTCTTCAGTTCTTGGTCCGTCATGCGGTCCACATCGCGCAGCTTCTTCTCGAGTTCGCGCTTGCGCGGGTCATAACGGTCGCTAATCTTTGCCAATTCGTCGAAATGCCGCTTGCTGGCAAACTCTTCGGACTTGCGATTGGTCTCCGATCGGCGATCGACCTCGGTCAGCCGCGCCGCCTTGGCCTCGGCAACTTCGCGCTCTAGGCCTAACCGCTCGTCATTCAAGCGAAACCACTTGGGCCCCTTGCCCGCCTGCCCCGAGCGCCAGCCCTTTTCTTCTTGGGTCAGCTCGGCCAGCACGCCGTTCAGTTGCTTGTCTAAATCCGCAATCCGCGCATCGTGTTGCGGCACATCCAGCGTCTCAAGCTTGAGCGGCGGCGTCTCGTCTTTGAGCCGGGTGCGCGACTTGCCCTCTTCGCCAGCGGTATCGTCAATGTCTTTGCGGATATCGCCGCGCAGCTGCTGCCGCGCACCCTCGCGCACGCCCTGCAACTCGCCGTTCAACCGACCCTGGATGACGTCGTTAAACACCATCAATTCAACCGGAATTGCCGTAACCGTGGCGAAAAGAATGACCACTGCCACGCGCATCAAGATCGCCGGGTTTAAGAACAGCGGCACCTTGCTGCCGTAGACATCGGCGGTGAGCACAAACCGTTCGAAGATCAAGATGATCGAGGCGATTAGGCCGGCAAAGAGCAGCGCCAGCGGCCAGCCCGGCCAGCCCATGGCATTCACAAATACCCAACGAAATCCCAGCGTCCAGGCCAGCAGGTCCATGCAAAACTGCACGCCCATCAGCATGACGCCAAAGCCGACTTGCGCCTGCACGGTGCGCGGCATCGGCCCATGCTCGTCTAAAACTAGAAGCCGAATCAGGGGATGCAGCCACGTATGGGCATAGAGATCCATGTACGGCGCGATCTGTTGGCGCTGGTGCGGCACGCGCGGCTTGGGCGGCTCGGCGACCGGAGCACGCGGCAAAACTGCTTCAGCTACATGAGCTTCGGACGCATGCGACAGATCTTGTCGCTCGTCTAGATTGCCGTGATCGGCGTCGGGCTGGTCCAGGTGCGGCCCGCTATGGCCGTCTTGGAGCAGGTTGTGCTGCACTTCATCTTGCAGTTCAACGACTTCAAGAGTGCGCTCACTCTCAAGCTCGCGGGACTTCACCGACGACAACGCCATCTGCACCCTTCCTCGATCCGCTGTCTCTGCTGAAATCTGTAGTCTTTTTCGGGCATGCCGCACAGCCGCAAGTCCGCGGGGCGACGCTCAAGAACGCAAAAGCATACCTGTTTCTGCCGCAGGCGTCCAGCGAATCCAACCCACTGCACGTGCGTCGTATTCCCGGCTGCGCTAAAGTGCACCGCGAGGCGATACGAATGATGACTGCGCAACTCCTTGTCTGGATTCTTGCTTTGGCGACTAGCCCGGCGGAGCCCCAGCGTCTGCACCCCGGGGCCGAGGCCCTGAGCACCGCCGACGCGCCCTACCCGCTCGACGGTATCGTGCGCTGGCTGCCCGCCAAGGGGCCGATGCACTGCCCCAAGGTGCCGCTCGTGCGCTACGCCGGCGACGTGCTGCCCTATGCCAGTGCGGTGATGGTTCACCCCGAGTTCGCTAAACATTTGGCGCTGTTCGAGGCTGTGATCCGCGACACCGCCGTCGAGGTCTACGGTCGCGCGCCGAGGTCGATCCGCCACCTGGGCACGCTGAACTGCCGGCGCATCCGCACGTGGCCCGAGCTTTTGTCCGAGCACGGTCTGGGTAACGGCATCGATATCGCGGGGTTCGACCTGCCCGCCCTGCGCAAACGCGACCCGGCGCACGCCACAACGCCGCCGGCCCTGCGCGGTGTGCTGAAGATTCGCCTCGCGCAGCACTGGCAAGTGCCTGAACATGCTGGCGAAGTGGCCAATGTCCACGCGCGATTCCTGCACACGCTGGCCGCGCGACTTACCGAGCGCCGCGACATCTTCCGCGTGCTCCTCGGGCCCGCGTATCCCGGCCACAAAGACCACTTCCACTTCGACTGCGCCCCGTGGCGACTCGTGAGCATCTAGCGCGCGGCCAGCCAACTGCGTACCATGCCAAGCTGAGGTATCCACATGGAATGGTTGTTCGATCCGCCCAGTCGCCCGTCCCTCGCCATCGCCGGCAGCAGCAAGCGTTTTGCTGTGCGGCGAATTTGGTGTGTCGGTCGCAATTACCGCGCACATGTTCAAGAGATGGGTGGTGATCCGCAACGTGATACACCAATCTTCTTTGCCAAACCCTCTGATGCGATTCTACAAGTTGCCAGTGGCGAATTTGGCCAGCTACCCTACCCGCCGCACACCGCCGACTTCCATTACGAGGCCGAACTCGTTGTGGCGATTGGACAAGCTGGGCACAATATTGCTGCCGAAGCAGCGCACGCGCACGTGATAGGCTATGCGGTGGGCCTCGACATGACCCGCCGCGATGCCCAGCGCGTCGCCAAAGCCGGCGGGCATCCATGGGAACTGGCGAAATCATTTGACCATTCGGCGGTAATTGGCGAGTTGCACTTGGCCACCGAGGTGGGCCACCGGCACGATGGCAAGCTGGCCCTGTCGGTCGATGGCACGGCGCGGCAGAGCGCGGATCTTAGCGAAATGATTTGGAATGTGCCGCTCATTGTCGCCCACCTGTCGCGGTGGGTAGCGCTCGCGCCAGGCGACCTGATCTATACTGGCACGCCCGAAGGTGTGGGCGCGGTCACGGTAGGTCAGCGGCTCTACGCTTCTATCGATCATCTAGGAAGCCTTGCTGTTCAGGTAGTTGCGCCGAAATCCCTTGCGACTCAGGCCGATGCAGCATGAGCAACTGGCTGCCAACCGGAGTGGCCACGTTCGCCGCACTCGACTTCGAGACGGCCGACCGCCACAGCGACAGCGCCTGCGCCATTGGCTTGGCCCGTGTCGAGGCCGGCGCGGTCGTGCAGGTGGTGCACCGCCATATCCGCCCACCGCGCAACAGTTTTGAACATAGCTGGGTGCACGGCATCACCTGGGAGCACGTGTGCGCGGCGCCGACTTTTGCCGAGCTCTGGCCCGAAATCAGCGAATTACTAAAGGGTTGCGAGTTCCTGTGCGCCCACAACGCCGGCTTTGAGCGGCGCGTACTCACGACTTGCCTCGGCGCCGCCGGCATCGCCATGCCCAGCCAGCCCATCCACTGCACCGTGCAGCTGGCGCGGCGCACTTGGGCACTGCCTAGGCACAATCTACCCAGTGTTTGCACGCACTTGGGTATCCATCTGCGCCACCACGACGCTGCCTCTGACGCGGAAGCCTGCGCGCGCATCGTGCTAGCGGCAGCCAGACAAGCCGAGGGATCGCCATGAACATCCTGCCACGCCTACTGATTCTGCTGATGGCGAGCGCCGTTGTGGTTACCGCGTGCGACTCGGCCAGCGCGCCCACCGCCGATGCGACGGCGCAAAGCGACACGACCAGCACCGATACCGCGCAGCCCAGCGTGCTCGACCCCAGCACTGGTCTTTGGTTTCAGGTAGATACGAGTAGCGCCAACGTTGCGGTCATGAACGGTCAGGGCGAGCTGCTGGCGCTGGCCAAGCCGGGGCAACAGGGTCTAGCGGTGCGCACGGCCATGCCCAAGGCGCAGTTCAAGTTCGGCTCGTTCTTGTTCGACGACAGCCAGGCGCCGGCGTGGCAGACGGTCACATCGCTGCAACTGGCGGGCAAGGCCGAAAATATTGCCTGGTTTCATGCTCTTGATAGCAGTGGCACGGACCGCGGCACGCTGCGCCTCAGCGTCGAGTCGCCGACCCAGGTGCGGCTGACGTTTGAGCCGACCGGCGACAGCAACCAGACGACCATCGCGTGGAACTGCAACAAGAACGAGCACTTCGTAGGCTTTGGTGGCCAAGGGTTCGACGTGGACCACCGCGGCCATCGCCTAGACCTGTGGGTGAGCGAAGACGGCATTGGCAAGCTGCCGGGCGAGGAGCCGCCGCCGCTGTGGTTCGTCAATGGCAAGCGCGATCAGAGCCATACGCCCATGCCGCTGTTTGTGTCGAGCCGGAATTACGGGGCGCTGCTGCATTCGGACCACCGCGTGCTGGCCGATGTATGCAAGACCGACCCCAATCTACTGCGTTGGGAGGATCAGGGCGGCAAGCTCGACGTGACGCTAGTGGTCGCGCCGGGGCCGCAGCAGGTCAATCAGCAGCTCGCCAATCTGCTGGGTACGCCGCGGATGCTGCCGGGGTTTGCGCTGATGCCGTGGATCGATGCCATCTACGGCAATGCCAATGTGCTAGGTGTTGCCAATAAACTCAAAGATTTGCAGATCCCGGCGAGCGCGATTTGGAGCGAGGACTGGCGCGGCGGCGTAGCGACAGCCGAAGATTACACGCTAGACGAGGACTGGCTGGCCGACGCGAAGCTGTACCCAGATCTGGCAGGCCTTACGCAGCAACTTCATGATCTTGGATTTAAGTTCTTAAGCTATAACAACACATTCATCACACAAGGTTCTGATATTTGGACTGAAGCTACCAGCAAGGGCTATGCGATCCAAGACGCGGCGGGCAAGCTTTACACGTTCTTGGGCGGAAAATTCGTCAATGCGACGCTGCTCGACCTCGACAACCCCGATGCAGTGAGTTGGGCGAAGCAGACCTACGCCACCGGGCTACAAGCCGGCGTCGACGGTTGGATGGCCGACTTTTGCGAGTGGTTGCCGACCGATGCCGTGACTGCCGCCGGCTCGGGCTGGGACCGCCACCAGGGCTATCCGGTGCAATACCAGAAGCTGAATCAAGAGTTACTCGATGCCTGGACCGCCAAAGACGGCCGCGAGCGCGTGACATTTGTGCGCTCGGCGTGGCTGGGTTCGCAACCGCTGGTGCAGGTGATGTGGGGCGGCGACCAACAGACCGATTTTACGGCGGGCGACGGTTTTCCGAGTGTGGTGCCGATCGCGCTGGGGCTAGGTGTCAGTGGTTTTCCATACTTCGGCTCGGATGTGGCGGGTTACGCTTCGGCGGGTACGGTGGCGACCACCAAAGAACTGTTCTTTCGCTGGGTAACCCTGGGCGCGCTGACGCCGGTGTTCCGCACCCACCACGGCAAGCTGGCGCAGGCCAACTGGCAGTGGGAGCATGATCCTGAAACTACTGCCCATTTCAAGCGTTGGGCCACACTCCATGCGCAGCTGTTCCCGTACCTGTGGATGCTGGCGCAAAAACCTGAGGTCGCCATGCTGCGGCCGCTGGCGTGGCAATTCCCTGGATTTGAGCCGGGTTGGACGCGTACAGACCAGTTCTTGCTGGGCGATCGCATCGCCGTGGCGCCGGTCGTGAGCCAAGGCGCCGTGAGCCGCACCGTTGAATTGCCGCAAGGGCAATGGTTTCAGCTACTTACCCATGTACCCGCCGCCGGCACCACCGTTGCCGAGACGGCCATCGCCGGAGGCACGGCGCTACCAGTCGACGTTTCACTCACAGAAATCGCTGCTTACGTACCGGCTGGCACACTTCTACCCCTGCTTCCAGCGGGCAGCGAAACCGTATGGGCCGACAGCTTGGCCCGCATGTCGGCACCCGATGCCTGGAAAAAAGCTTCTGTTGGCGTGGAGTTGTGGCTCTGGCCCGGCCCCAACGGCGCCCACTCGACCGCCCGCTACGGCACCGGCGACAGCGAGTCGAGCTATCAATGGGACGGCAGTCAATGGACCGGGACCTGTAAGTCCGCACAATTCAATGGCAAGCCGGCGACAATCAGCGGCGGCGCGATCGAGCTCGTGGGCCAAGGCACGCTCGTGCTCGACGACACCGGCACCCTGCTCATCGGCGGCAGCGGCAACAACCCCGAGACCAGCAAGCGCGTGCGCATCGTCTGCCGGGGCCACTAACCTTGGAGCATAAGCCGCCGAATAGACTAGGTTTCGCCGCCGGTCACGTGCCGCTTGAGCGGGCGCTGTCTAAGCTTGGCCTGGCGAGCCGCACGCAAGCGCGCAAGCTGATTGAAGAAGGCCGGGTGCAGGTGCGCGGCGTAGTGGTGCGCGACCCGCAGCGGCCCGTGGTTCCCGAGGGACTGCAGCTGCACATCGACCAGGCGCAGACACCTCTGAATACATTGATTTTATTCGCCTATAACAAGCCGCGCGGCCTGCTCGTCACCCGCGACGATCCGCAGGGCCGGCCGACGATCTACGACGAGTTGGGCGAAAAAGGCCAAGGCGTGCAGGCTGTTGGTCGGCTCGATCAGGCGACGAGCGGCCTGCTGCTGCTGACCAACGACACCCAGCTGGCCAATCGGCTGCTCGACCCGCAATTCGGCGTGCCGCGTCGCTATCTTGTCGAAATTAAAGGACAAGCCACGCCCGAGCTGCGGTCCAAGCTCGTGGCGGGCGTACTCGACGAGGGCCAGCGCTTGGCCGCTGATTATGTTGAAATTAAGAAGGTTTCCCGGCGCGAGAGCCAACTGCTGCTCGAACTGCGCGAAGGCAAGAACCGCGAGGTACGGCGGCTGTGCGCGGCGTGTGGGCATCCGGTGCAGCGGCTGCTGCGCCTGGCCTATGGTCCTATTCTGCTTGGTAATTTACAGCCGGGTCAGACGCGCGGCGAAGACATCGACGCCGTGCGGCAGTGGCTGCAAAGTCGCAGTTCAACCTAGCCTTTCTTTCAGCCACTCGGCCGCGTAGCCCCAGACCTGGGTAGGCGCGTGGCGGCCCGCCATCACCCCCATGTGACCGCCCGGAACCTCGCGAAACGTTGTGTCCTTCGTGCCGAGCACGCTCAGTACTTCGCGGGCCGCGTCGGTGGGCACGATCTTGTCGGTCTTGCCCGCGAACGCCAGCACCGGGCAAGTAATATCGCGCAAATTCGCTACTTTATCACCAAACTGCATCGTTCCATGCATGAGCTTGTTGTCTTTGACAAAGTCGCCCAGCAGCTGGCGAAAGGCGTCGCCCGGATAATCGACAAAATGCGACGTCCATGCCGTAACCCCATCAAAGCCATTAACAAAATCGTCATTCCATAGATTCAGGAACAGGTCGCTGTAGCGGGTAACTGAGCCGATGGGGTTCGTCAGCCGAAACGCCGTCGCCGAGAGGCCGCCCGGCACGTTGCCAAGTCGGCGGCTAATCGCCTCGATCTGCGCATGGCCATAGCGCACGAACACGTTGAGAAGGAGCATCTTTTGCGCATCGATGGGCGCGCCAATCGTGACGATGGCGCTCACGCGCGGGTCCTTGTGCACGGCCGTGTGGAAAAGCGCGAACAGCCCGCCTTGGCAATAGCCAAGTAGGGCCAATTGCTCGTTTTGACTGACTTCTAGCGTGCGATCGACGGCATACGGCACCCAGTCAAGCACATAGTGGTTCAGCGTCACCCCTTGATGCTCCGGGCCGGGCGCGCCAAAATCCACAAGAAACACGTCGAAACCGGCGCGCAGCAGCGTCTTTACCATGCTGCGCCGCGGCGCCAAGTCGAAAATCCACGGCTGCACCATCAGCGGCGGAATCAGCAGCACCGGAGTCGGTCGGCGCGGCGCTTCGATTCGCACCGTTTCACTACCAATTTCAAGATCTTCATCGTGCAAAAGCGGACGGTAATGGCGCAGCGTCACCAAGTCGCGCTGCCCCACCACATCGTAAGGGGTCAAGTCGACCACGTCGGTGGGGTCGCGCTGCAACCACTCGATTCCGTTTACAAACCCGGTGGCTGCGCGAATCACTGTGCGCTCGAGCTTGGCGAGACCGCGCGGACCTGGCGAGTTCTTACTCATGGCGTAGGGCACCTGCTCCGCACGCCGCGCGCGGGGGGCTCAGCATAGCGACGCCGGGGCGGGCTGTCGAAGCACGCCGGTTGGCACCTAGCCGCGACCGAGCAGCCGACCTCGGGCCGAGTGCTGCGAAACGCCTTTATGCACAGTGAGTTTACTACCTGCCTCGCGCCCAGCGCTCAGGGCGCTCGAGTGCGAAATACCGCTGCCGCTCATGGTGGTGAGCCGCGGATACCGTTCGCGGGTGTACTCCACCAACCCCGGGTCGGCCACCCACACCAAGCCTCGCTCGGCACTGACCTTGCGTTCTGAGCGCAGCTTGTCGCGAAACCCCATCAGAACACCGGCTTTAAACTCGCGCTTGCTCGACCGGTCGCTCGCGCCCAGGTGGGTCTGCCCCCGCTGCCACAGCGTGTCGCACTCGCGATGCAAGAAATCGTGAACGTAGTGAGCCAGTTCTAGATTGGTCTCGCTGCCCATCAGCTCAAGCTGGCGCTGGTCTTGGTCGCGGCGCGCATCGTAGGTCGACACCCAGATGCACTCGACAAAGAAGAACTCCGACAGGATCGCCGCCACCAGTTTCGCCGAAATCTCGAACGCCCCCGCAGCTTTGCCCACCAAGCGTGCCTGGTACTCGCGCTCTTCTTGGCGCACCACATGCTGCAAGTTGTATTCAAGGAGGAGCTTGTTGGCCGCCGCCATCGCCGCCTCGGCCTCGTGTGCGTTGTCATTGTCGGCCAGCGCCAGCAGTTTCTGTACGCGCTGCAGGATCTTGCTGGTCTCCGTCGCAACGCCGCCGTCGCGCAACCCCGACGCGCTGGGCGAGGCGTGCAGGCGCCGACAGGTGGCGACAAAGGCCGGCCCATGCGACGTTTCATCGGTAATTTTAAGAATCTCGGTAACGTACTGATGGGCAAGCTCATGGCGCAGCGTGGTGCGCACCTCGACCCAGGGCGCCCGCAAGATGTGCTGCTCACTGATCGACAGCACCCGCGCCGCCGGCTGCCACTGCCCTAGCCGGGCCTCGGCGGCCACATCGATGGCAAAGACCGGCATTTTTAGGGCGCGACCCAGATAGTTGTCGTTGGCGGACTGCCACTCAATCTTGAGCCGCCGCAGCCACGCCGGGTGCAGCTTGGTCCGCACCTCTGGGAAAAGACCTTCAAATTTGCGTTCAGCCATCTCCACCTCGCCGCCGATCCTGCCGTTTTGCTGCGACCTATTGCAAGCCCGGGCACCCTGCCCTAGGCTTTTGGCGCCCGGCGGCCCGCCCGTATCTCCGCCGGCAAAGGTCGGGGATGGCAATCAAACCGTTGAAAAAGCTGCGTCTTCAGGGGTTCAATAACCTCACCAAGACGCTAAGCTTCAACATGTACGACATCTGCTACGCCCGCAGCGAAGCGCACCGTGCGGACTATATCCACTACATCGACGAGGCCTACAACGCCGAGCGATTGACGCAGATCTTGTTGAATGTATGCCGGATTATCGGCGCGCATGTGCTGAATATCGCCCGCGAGGACTACGACCCGCAGGGCGCCAGCGTCACCATGCTGATCGCCGAAGATGAGATCGTGGGCAAAACCATGTCGCTCGAAGGCGTCGAGGACGAAGGCCCGGGGCCGCTGCCCGGCGCCCTGCCGCTGTCGCAGGTCACCCGCGATGGCGTCGAGCTGCCCAAGAAAAAAGAATCTGTCGTCGCGCACTTAGACAAGTCGCACATCACGGTGCACACCTATCCCGAGAGCCATCCCGACAACGGCATCGCCACCTTCCGCGCCGATATCGACGTGTCGACCTGTGGGCGGATTTCGCCTTTGCGCGCGCTCAATTACCTGTTGCACAGCTTCGAAAGCGACATCGTGACCATCGACTACCGGGTGCGCGGCTTTACCCGCGACGTCGAGGGCAAGAAGTTCTTTATTGACCACAAGATCAACTCGATTCAGAACTTCATCACCAAGGAACAGCGCAACCGCTACCAGCTGATCGACGTCAACGTGTACCAAGAGAATATCTTTCATACCAAGATGTTACTTAAGGACCTCGACCTGTCGAACTATGTCTTTGGCAGCGATGTCGACAAGCTCGACGACTCCGAGGCCTCGACCGTGCGCAAGCGCCTGCACAAAGAGATGCTCGAGATCTTCTACGGTCGCCGGCTCAAGAAAGGCGCCTAGTTTCAGCTACTTCTTATCGCGAATCACTGCACCCAGGCCATCGAGCCGCACGATCGTCATCGGCTCCTTCACACTGGCCGGGTCAAAGGGCTGCCCCTGCTCCAGCGCCTCGTGCTGCTTAACCTTGACGGTTTGCTCAAGCGTTAGCGGCATTTTGCGCACTTGACCCTCAGCCACCGCCCACTTGCCGACCGCCGACACGGGGAAGGTCATTTCGCCGTCGGTGACCTTAAACTTCATCGTTTGGCCGGGTTTGTCGCCCTTTAGGTTGAACCAGCAGCCGCGCATGCGGCACACGTCGTCGACCTGGCCCTCGATTCGGACGCGCTTGCCCACGTAAGCATCTGGATTAGCTAGCAAAGTATCGATCGAAATCGACTCCGCAAGCGTGATGCCCTGGCCAAACTTGTCGCCCGCAACCGCCAGCGCGGGCCCATGTTCGGCCGCCACCTTGGGGTCGATGGCCGTGGCACACGCCGGGTTGTCGCCGTGACCGCACACGGGGGCGACGGCAGGAGTGGCAGGAGCGGCAGGAGCGGCAGGAGCGGCAAGTTCTGCTGTAATGGTAGAAGGTTGAGCCCCGGCAGCACCCGCAGGAACGGCCGACGCTGGCTCAGCCTTCGCGCAGCCCAACATAGCGGTCAGTGAACATAAAAACAGATAAGTCTTCATTAGTTAAATAGCATCACGGCGGACTCGACCCGCCCAAGGCCGCGCAGTGTAGCATTGCCGACCCGCAGTGGGCACGGCGATTTCGTGCGACGGGGCAATTCCTGCCAGCGGCGCGTCGTGGTATCGTGACTGATTTTGGGCTGTAAACCTGCCCGTGGACCTTGCGATGCGCGTTTGTCTTGACTGCGGCGCCCAAACCGACGGCTTGTTCTGCGCAACAGACGGCATGGCGACCATCGTGGCGGACCGCCACCCGACTAGCGTGCAGCTTCAGCCGCAGACGATTTTTGCTAGTCGTTACCGAATTGTGGGCACCCTAGGTCGCGGTGGCATGGGTGCGGTGTACGACGCGCTCCACACCGGCACGGGGCAAAGGGTCGCGATCAAGACGCTGCTGATCGATGTGGCGCAGGAGCCGCAGGCGGTCAAACGCTTCTTCTACGAGGCCAAGCTGACCGCTAGCCTGCAACACCCCAATACCATCCGGGTTTTCGACTTCGGCCAAAGCGACGACGGCATTTTCTACTTGGTGATGGAGCGGTTACAGGGCGAGACGCTGGGCGAGCGCCTGCAGCGTTACACGGCCGAAGGGCACTTGATGACCGAGAGCGAGGCGGCCTCGATCGGTGTGGGGGTGCTGCGCAGCCTGGGCGAGGCGCATCGGGTTAACCTTGTGCACCGCGATCTGAAGCCGGGCAACATCTTCTTGCACGACATTGGCGGGGGCGAAACCGTAATCAAAGTGCTCGATTTTGGCATCGCCAAGCACAACGAGTCGCATTTGACGCAAACGGGGACAAGTCTGGGCACGCCTAGCTACATGAGCCCCGAGCAGGTGATGGGCCAGGGGATCGACGGTCGCAGTGACCTGTATTCGCTAGGCATTGTGCTGTATCAGTGCGTGACGGGCAAGGTGCCGTTCCCCGGAGAGTCGTCGTACACGGTGATGATGAAGCAGGTGCATGACCCGGCGCCCGATCTGGCTGAAATCGGTGCGACGTCAAAGGGTTTTGCCCACATTGTGCAGCACGCAATGGCCAAGAAGGTCGATGAGCGCTATGCCACGGCGCAGGCGCTGCGCGAGGCTTTGGAGCCCGTGGCACGCGGCGAGACCGTGCAAGCCCCTGGCGCAGTTGAGATCGAAGACCGGCCCACCCAAGCACTGGCCACGGGCTCGCTGCCGCAACCGCCACAGGCCGCCGCCCAGCCGCCCGCGAAGCCCGCTCAACCTGCTCCGCCCCCGTCGCGCCCTGCGGCGACCCCACCCGCCGCGCCGCCGTCCGCCCCGCGCCCAGTTCCGGTGCCGCCACCTGCGCCAGCGCCGCAAACCAAGGTGGCTGCGCGTGCACCAGGGTCGCAACAGCCGCACCCCGAGCCAGCACCGGCGCGCGCCCAGAGTGATGCTCCTGTCGTGGTGGCAGCGCCCAAGAAGGCTACGTTCCTGCCGATCTTGGTCGTAGGACTAGCACTCATCGCTATTAGCTTGTCCGTGGCGTGGTGGCTGCACGGCAGTGGCGCTCCGGCAATCGATACGGCTGGTGCAGATGCAGGGCCAGCTGCGGTCGTCGACACGGGCACCGCGGCGCCGCCCGCAGTGGCCGATAGCGCACCGACTGCCCCCGATGTCGCACCTGCCGCCCCCGACGTGGTGGCGAGCGAAGATGCGGACACCGTGGATGCAGCGGCAACTGCCGACGCGGTCGATGCCGCGGATGTGCTTGCAGCAGCCGACGAATCTACGGCCGCGCCCGATGTTGTGGCCGCGCCCGATGTGGCAAAGGCTGGCGTTGAAGCAGGTCTACTACCGCCCACGGTCGACAAGGGCGCCGCAGATGGCGCCGAGCCGGCCAAGCCCGACAAGCCCGTGCCCAAGAAGCCCGCTATCCAGTGGAAGCATGTCTGGGAACACAAGGGCTACGAGGCGCCGGGCACGCGGCCGCAACCGACTGGCACGCGGCCTACACGCTAAACTGCTTAGAAATCAATAGATCGATAGGCCAAAAGCGCCCGCCTGCGTCCACATGGCGGCGCTGCTCGACTGGGCCAAGTTGGCACCGTAGCGAAAGAACATCGCCAGCCGCGTCGTCCACTCGATCTCGATCAGGCCGCCGAGCGCGTAGTAGGGTCGTTTTTCGCTGAATTCGGCGAACTCGCCGCCGCCCGCCTTGGCCCACTCCATACCCGCGCCACCGTATAGACCCATGTGCAACCGCCCCAGGTCGAGCGGAATAAGCTGCGCTTCTGCGCCGGTACGCAGCGTCAGGTAGTCGCCCATGCCCAGCGTGCCCGAGCCAAATTGCCCACGCGCCACCACGCCGACCATTTGGTTCAAGAACACGCCTAGCGCGAGCTCGCCCATGCCCGCCGGCTGCATCGTACCGCCGCCCAGCGACACGCCCGTATAGCCGCCACCCAGTTGATAGGTAAAGCCTTCGCGATCGAGCGGCGCACGGCCACGCAGCCACAGGCCCATGCCCTCTTGGCCCACGAGCACCGCCGTCTCGTCCGTGCGCAGATCGCCGGGCCGCACATCGTCGAGCGCGAGGATGCGGTGGCTGCCGTCCGAGCTCAGCAAGTGCACAGGATGGTGGGGATGCACCGCGACATAGCCGTCGTGGCGCGCCCCTTCGGTAGCGGCGAGGCCAATGCCCACGACAATGGCAGTGACCATAATGGCCGCAGCTGCACCCGCAAGGCTCTCGCGATCCGCTTTCCCCTTGGATGCGACGGCTTTGGCAGCTTCGCTCACTCCGCCATGATCGGCGGGGCCAGCACTACTTCCCGCGACGCCTGCGCCCCCCACCGCGCCGCCACCGCCCGAGCGCACATAATACGGGGTGTAGAACGGGTCGCCCCAGCCATAGCCGCCGTAGTACGAATAGTGCGGACCGATCGGCACAGGCACGGCCACCGGCACAGGCGGCGTCGACCCGTCTGAGGCGAGCTGTTGCGGGCCCGGTTCAAAAGGCGGCGCTGCCGGCACATCGGGCGCGGTCGAAAATCGTTGCACAGCATGAATTTGCCGGCCGCGCTGACTGGGTTCGACCTTGGCTAGGCGCTCCATTTCATCGCGGCTCACCGTAAATGTGGGCGACAGGCACGCCGATTGCAGAATCGTCATCGCCACCAGCAGTCCAGCGAGCGACGCCTGCCGCAGCGCCCGCAGCGGACTACCCTTCACCACCACTTTGCACCCTTGCATGTCGACCTCGCAGCGCATCGTTGCCTGCTGCCACTATAGCGCAATTTGCCCCAACCGCGCGAGCAGAGCTCGCCATGCACAATCGCGAAGGGCGGGTATGCAAGCACGCTGCAACCTCGCTATGCTTTGGACTACGCCGCCACTTGCGGCACCAGGGCAACATGGAGCGCTCGCAGCTCAAACTGACAAAGCTAGGCTTTGATTTCAAGCTACTGTGCATCATTGGCTTGCTGATCTTGGCTAGCTGCCGGCGCGACGCCGAGGCACCTGCTGCGCCCAAGCCGCCCGCTGCGCCAATCGCCGCCGCCCCAGCCCAAGCTCCGCAGCCCGCTACCTCGCCACGGCACGGTTGGACCGCTGGGCGCGCTGTGGGTCAAAGTGTCGATGTGTTGATACGCGCGGCCGCTCCGGGCCTCGATCCAGGCGCAGCTGACGGCATGGTGCGCCCCATCGCCGACGAGTGGCGCAAGCTGGCCGGCGTCGAGCACGTGGTCACCCGCAGCCGTGAGGGCGAGATCCGTGCGCTCGTCCGCTTTGCACCGGGGATGTCACTCCCCGACGCGGCCACGGCAGCAGTGGCGGCGGCCTGGCAAGCCAATCGTCCTGCAGAACTGGCGACGCCGCATATCGCCTGGATTCCTAAGGGTAATCGTGCACGGATTGGCTGGGCTCTGACCAGTTTTGACGGCGGCGAAGACTCGACTGCGCTCGCCGTGCAGTTGGCGCCGCAGCTCGTTGAGCGCTGGCCGGCGCTGGGTCGGGTTGAAGTGGCGGGCACGGTGCGGCCGGTGTACTTCGTCGATGTGCTGACCAAGACGGCGCTCGAGCGCGGCACGAGCCTATCTGCGATCGCCGCTGCACTGCGCGACCTGCTGCTGCACAACCCAGACCAAGCCAAAGTCGATGCCGGGCCGCAGTCGCAGAATCGTGCGCAAGCGGTCATCGATACAGGTAAAATCGCGACCCATGGCCCCAACCCGCCCATCGAGTTGAGCCGTGTGGTGGCGCTGCGACGCGGTCTGGGTGGCCCCGTGCGGGCTGCGCTGGTCGGGCGCAACGAGGCGGTGCTGCTGCGGGGCGAAGCGGGCAACGGTGCAGACCTGGACCACCTAGAAGCCACTGCGCGCACAGAGTTGCAGGCCACCGGGCTGCTGGGCGCACGCCGGCAGCTCTACCCCCAAACGCTTTCGGTGGCGTCGCGGATCGTGCTTGAGCTGCGGCCCGGCCAAACGCCCGAGGTGCCCTTAACGCTGGCGAAGCGGCTGCTGGCGGTCCGCGAGACGCAAGGTGTGGTCGGCGCGGTGGCCATGCAAGGGCTTGACGGGATTCCTGAAACGCTCGATGCCGACATTATGGCCAACCGCCGCTGGACGGTGTGGGTCACCACGTCATCTCCCAATGTCGACTCGCTGCTGACGTCGGTCATTGGGTTGCTGAGCGACGGCCCGTGGCGTGCGTACTTGATGCCGAATAACCTTGACACGGCGCTGGCTTGGGTGCTCGACGGCCCGGCCGCGGCGGGTGTGCTGCTCGCCTCAGGTGAGGCTGGGCGCTTGGCTCCAGCGGTGTCTGCGCTTGGGGAGCAATTACAGAAGCAGCGCGATCTAGATAACTTACGCTCCGGTCCGCAGCGGCGAGCGGCGTTGCCAGGGTTTGCGCGCGTCCGCATCGAAGGGCTGGTCGCGGCGCACTTGTCGAGCGACGACGCGGCGTTGGCACTGGGCATTGTCGACCGGGCGCAGCTGCTGGGGCAGTTTGGCGGTGCGGATGTCTGGCTCGATCTGCCCGGTGGCGCCATGGCCGCTGAGTTCGGCTCGCTGCCGCTGGCCTGGTCCAAGACAGGTGACAAACCGGCGCTGCTTGGCGATGTGATTCAATTACCCAGCGATAGTAGCGTACTAGAGCGCATCCGCTGCGATGGCGACCCCGCGCTCTTTGTGCTGGTCGACAACCGCGGCGTGGCCAGCGAAGTGGCAATAAGTGCCTTTCGCGACTCGTTTGAGCGGGCCGCCGTGCCGGCCGACGTGCGCCGCTTGGCCCTGACGCTGGCCGATCCACGTTTGGGGCAGACGTCGTGTTTGCCATGAATTTCGCTGCTTCGACCCGGCACTCCGTCATGGCGACAGTTCTTGTCGCTTTGCAGTTGCTGACGAGTTGCGCCGCGCTCAACGACTCGGCGCCTGCCGTGCCCAAGCCGAGCCACTGCCAAACGGTCGACCAGCGACTGGCGCCTTTGATGAAGCTGGCCCATCAAGGCAAGACCAGCCATCTGGCTACGATTCTGTCGGGGCGCCTTGATGCCGCCGGCCAGCGCGCCGTCGTGCAGCTCGTCATCGATGTCGCCTACGCGCTTCCTGGCGATATTGCCAAGGATCTTCAAGGCTTGCTGGCCCCGAGCAGCCTAGGTGCGGTGGTGCCACTGCTGGTCGCGTTCTTGGCGCCGCTGCCGGGCGACCCGCTGGCATCGCCGCCGATACCGCCCAAAGTGCAGGCCATGACTGCCTTTGCCGGCGTAGCGCAGAGCTGTCTGAGCCAAGAGATGTTTGTGCTGGGCAAGCGCCTGTTCGCCGAACCGGCCGCGGCCGACGCGGTAACTGGGCTGCTGACATCGGGTACCGGCGGCGCCAAGCAGATTCTGGGGGCCCTACAGAACGCCGGCGCGGAGGGGCGCAGCGGGATGCAAACGCTGGTCCGCAACCTGATGACTGCAGTCGCGGCGGACGATTTTGCGCCCGAGCCGCTGCTGGCGCTGCTCGACGGGCTGGTCGATCCGTCGGCGCCGGGCGCGCTGGGGGCCATCGACCAGTTTCTGCGCGCCATGGTGGTCGGCAATTCGCCGGCCGATCGGGCGCAAGCACTGCACGCGCTGGGCGGTTTTGCGCAGTGTTTTATAGACTTAGATCCCGACATGGCCATAGCCGGGCACGGCTACGATGTGCTGGTCGTGCTCGACCTGCCCGACATGAGCACCCTGACCCTGGACACGCATCGCTGGCTGCCCGTGATTTCGATTGCGATGGATGTGCTCGCGAGCCACGCCGCCTCGCGCGACGCCTGGAGCGAGCTGCTGGGGCTGCTGTTGCGCCCTGAGACTGGCATCGCCGCCCTGCCCGACTTGGTGGGCCTGCTGCAAAGCGAGGCGCTGCCTGGTATTTTGGGCCTGCTCGCCGATCTAATTGCCCTGCCGTGCCAGGAGCAGCCGTGAGTCGCTGGCAGGTCTGCTTGGCCGCAGTAGCGTTTTCAGCCCTGGCAACACCGTGTTCTGCATCCGTTTTTGAACTATTTGGTGCGGGTCCGCGCTCGCTGGCCACGGTGGGCGCCGGCACCGCTTCGGCCGACGGTGGCGAGGCGGCCTTTCATAACCCCGCAATGCTAATGGCTTCTCCGCTTGCGGGCGCCTGGTTCGGCATGTCGGCGACGAAAATGGCACTGCGCATCGACCTGCAGCGCCCGGCATGCACCGACGCCTTTGCCGCGTGCTCCGCCCGCTACCCCAGCGGTTTTTCAAGTAGGCACCCGGTGTTACCCACCGACTCCGGCGCATTTGAGATGGGATGGAACTACCCCGTCGGCGGCGTGTTGCGCAACCGCCTCGCCTTTGGCGCAAGCTTGGCTTTGCCGGTCGGCCACTTGATCCGCATCGCCGGACCCGACCCACAAGCGCCCAACTTCATTCAATACGAAGGCATGCCCGACCGCCTCGCCTTCTTAGTCGCCATCGCCGGGCGCATCACCGACAGGTGGTGGTTCGGCATGGGCACGCAAGTGCTGGCGGTGCTGAATGCGCAAATTGATCTGCAACTCGATGCCACGAATCGGGATTACCAGCGCGCCACCATCGACATTGGCCTGCAGCCCCGCGCGCGCCTCACGGCCGGCACCGCGCTGCACCCGCGCGACGACCTGTGGTTTGGGCTGGCTTGGCGACAGCATTTGTCGCTTCAGTACGGCATTCCCGCCAACGTGGCGATTGGCTCGCCGGCCGAGCTGTCGATTGGCCTGGGGCACGACACCCTCTATTCGCCCGATTCGGTAAGCCTGGGGGCAGCATGGCGAAGTCCTTTGGGTGGGTTACGCCTCACTGCCGACTTGGCCTGGGCGCGGTGGTCGGCCATGCCAGACCCGTCGCCGTCCGTTACGCTCGATGTCAAAGGCGACGGCGTGCGAGCATTCGGCCTGGGCTCAGCCCTCGACGTCGGCACAGATACCCCGGCGGTTGCGCTGCATTTTCGCGACACGTTTAGCCCAGCGCTGGCCGTTGAAGCCCGCGTAACTGAAGCATTTGTCGTACGCGGCGGCTATCGCTACCGACCCACGCCCGCGCCGCGCGCCGAGGGGCCGTTCAAGTACCTCGACAACGATGCCCACGTACTTGGCGCCGGAGTCTCGTATCGTTTCGGTACGTTTGCCCCTCGCCTGCTCAAGCAGCTCGACGACGCCGGAGCCAGCGAGCGCGACACTCCGGGGCCGCTGCATATCGACCTGGGTGTGCAAGCACAGGTGCTGCCGCTGCGCACCGTATATCCCAGCGACCCCAACGACCCCGTCGGCGCCTTCTCGCACGGCGGCAGCGTCTGGCACGCAGGGGTCGCATTCGGCGGCAGCTTCTGACACAATCGCCGCAGGAGCCTGCCCATGTCACGCTTGGTCCAACTCAAATCCTGCTGTAGCGCGCCGTGGTTGCTGGGCATCGTCTCGGCCAGCCTAGTCGCTTTTTCGGGGTGCGGTAGCTCTGCGGCGACCAGCGCCACCGCCAACGACGCCCAAGTGCTCGACGGCCCGGTGAGCGACACCAAGGCCGCCGACGCCAAGGTAGGCGCCACGGGCGACACTGCCGGCAAGGCCGACAGCACCAAAGCCCCCTGCAAGCCTTGGGAAGCGGCCATCGACTGGAACTGCCCCGCCGACACCCACTGCGGCTACGACGAAAGCGACGTGGTCGCCTGCGTGCCCAACGGCAGCCACAGCATTGGCGAAGACTGCGCCGATGGCGCCGGCTGCAAAATCGGACTGTGCGTCACATCGGACAATGGCACCTCGGCGTGCTCGCCCTACTGCACGGTCGAAAGCCAGTGCGACTCGAACACGTGCAACAAGATTCAGGGCAAGAAATACAGCGTATGCGATGTCGCCAAGTACACGAGCTGCGCGCCGCTGACGCCAAAGTGCCCATCGGGCCAAAGTTGCTACGATTACGGCAGCTTGGGCTTTGTCTGCGCCAACGCAGGCAGCCTGCAGAACGGCGAAGCGTGCGTGAGCAACGCCGAATGCGCCCCGGGCTACACCTGCGCAGGCGCGGCGGGCTCGACCAGCGGCCTGTGCCGCAAGCTGTGCAGCACCACGGCCAAGCCCAACGGCTGCGACGACCCGTCGACCAACTGCTCAAAACTCGGCGCTGGTGCCGGATATTGCGAGCAATAATAGTGAGATTCATCGAACCACGGCTGCGCGGCGCGCGCCATCACCACCACCGCGAGCCGATTCTGCGATGAGCACTCCTCCAAGCCTGCTCGATATCCTAGACACAACGGTCACCCTAGAGTGGGGCGACACGCGCACTATTGGCACGCTGCTGCGCCTAGGCGGCCGGCGCGTGGTGATCACCGCCCTGCGCGCGCCCGAAGTGGGCACGACCGTGTACCTGCGTGTCGAGGATGACAAATCGTCGGAATCGATGGCGCTCGATGGCACCTGCTGCGGCGTAGCTGAGAGCGACTGGGGCGAGCAAGAGGTCGAGATCGACGTCAAGCGCGTCGGCACCACGGCCTCGGCGGCAGCGCTGCGCAACTTCTTAGAGCGACATGGTCTTGAAGGCGGCGGCGGCGTGTCGGTCGGCCGCAATCGCGACAATCCGGACCTCAAGCGCTACGTCTATACCCTGCCCGAGCCCAATCCAAACGCCAGCACGGCGCCGCAGCTGCCCGTGGCACCAGCCGAGCACAACGCACCGGCGGCCATGCACGAGCCGACCCGGCAGCTCGGTTCGCAAACCGATATGGCTGCCCAGGTCGCAGCGGCTCGCAGCGCGGCGGTCGACTTGCAGGCTCTAGGGCCGCATACCCGACCGACGGCCCCCTCGCCGCCGCCACCCGCCGCGGTCGCTGCCCCGGCACTTGCCCCTAGCGCTAGCCGTGGCGACGCCACTGGACTAACCGATGCCGACCGCGAACTGGCGGACCTGCTCTCGTCGCTGTCGAACGACCGGCCCACGCCCGCGATCGATATCCCTGCTGTATCAGCGGGTTCGCGGTCGTACGGCGTGCTGGGATTGGCGCTGAAGATGCCCCGCCCAGCGACCGACGAAAACGCCACAGTCGAACTGTCGCTCGCCGAGCTTGGCGGCACCACGGCGGCCACGGCGCCCGACTTGGCAACTGCGCGGCTTGCCCCCAGCACCACATCGCCAACGATTTTGGCCCCGGCGGGAGTATCGTCGTCCGCGGTTTCACCCTGGAAGGGTGCTGCGCCCCAGCGCCAGGCCACGTCGGACATGCGGCTGCCGTCGGCCAACATCCTGCCGCAAAGCGCGACGCCTGCCGCTGACCACGACTACTCTGAGCAAATCCTGGTGCAGACGGTCGACAAGGCCAGCGCGATGGCGGCGCCGGTCATGCAGCTTGCGGGTCACGACCGGGCGAGCGGCATGATGGCCCGGCTGCTCAGCAAGCGCGAGGAAGAGACCAACGCTGCGGCGGCGGCAGAGCCCACGAGCGCCTCGCAGCTGTTCGCCCACGACTCCGCACAACGGATTGAGTTGAATGTGCAATTCGAGTCTGGCGCCAAGAAGAAGAAGAGCCCGGGGCAGCTCGTCCGCCTTGGCGAGAGCAAACTGCGCATCCATACTCAGAACTTGCCACAGCTGTACGAGCGGATTGCGGTGCTGCTGCCATTTAAGAATAACCCTAAGAATACTATAACGCTTCGCTGCGAAGTGACCCGGGTGCGCACCGGCGAAGATGGCTCGGAGCCGTGCTTTGACGCCCGAGTGACTGCAGCGGGCAATTCGCCAGCTGTGATGGCCAAAATCCGCGAACTTCTTGCAGAACCTGGCCATTAGGACCGCAATCGCCGCAGTGCGCCGGGGAGCCAAGGCATGTCGCATGTGCTGATCGTCGAAGACGAACCGGACCTGCGGGCGCTGGTGGCGCACCACGTTGAAGCCGCAGGACACACGTATAGCGAGGCGGAAACCGCAGCCGAGGCCCTGAAGTGCGCGCGGCAGCAGCGACCCGATTTGGTCATCTTAGACCTGATGCTGCCCGACGGCTCGGGTGTAGATGTATGCCGCAACCTGCGGGCAATGCCAAACCTGAGCAAAGTGCCGGTCATCATGGTTACCGCTTTGGCGGCAGAACCTGAACGCGTCACTGGCTTTGAGGCGGGTGCCGACGACTATGTCACGAAGCCCTTTTCGGTGCGCGAGCTGATGCTGCGAATTAGCGCGGTGCTGCGGCGCGCGCCTACCGACCCACAGCCTGACAGTCCGGTCCTCGCCGTGGGCGGCATCCGCCTAGATCCCGAGCGCCACGAGGTCTATGTCGACAGCGAGCAACTGCACCTGACGGCTCTAGAATTTCGCCTGCTGAGCGCCCTGCTGAGCAGTGCCGGCAAGGTCCTTACGCGCCAAGCGCTGCTCGAAGGCGTGTGGGAGATGAGCCCGGATCTGCGCACTCGCACCGTCGATACACATGTCAAGCGCCTGCGCGAGCGACTTGGGCCTGCCGGCGACGCCATCGCGACAGTGCGCGGCGTTGGCTATTGCCTGCGCGACGGCAGCGAGGCGCCCGAGTGAGCCCCGACGCCCACCGCGGACCGCCGCCCAATCCCCGCGCCAACCTCTTCTCGACCATGATCGACGCCATGGGCGACGGCATGATGGTCGTAGACCACAAGCTGCGGGTGGTGGTGACCAATCGCAGTCTGCGCGACACGCTGGTCTGGGCGACGACAAGCCAAGGTGAGCCGCTAGTTAGCCTAGTCGACGCGCCGCAGTGGGTGGATGCCTGCGCCACGGTGCTGGCGGGCGGCGAGCCGCGCACGCTTGAAGTGATGCATCACGGCCTGCGCGAGCGGCTGCTCGAAGTGCGGGTGGTACCGCTGCCCGACCACGAGTACTGGGGGCACCGCGTGCTTTGCGTCGTGCGCGATGTGACCGACACCCGCGCGGTCGAGCGTATGCTCATGGATTTTATTGCGAATGCTAGTCACGAACTGCGCACCCCCACGGCCGCCATCTTGGGCTGGGCCGAGACGCTGGTCGACTCGCCGCCGAGCAATCCCGACAAACTCGCACAAATTCATGCAACTGTTTATCGCCATGCCAGTCGGCTGAAGACGCTGCTCGGTCAGCTGCTCGACCTGTCGCGCTTGGACCAGCACCAGTGGCATCTGCAAAGCAGCGCTGTCGAACTTTCGGTGCTTTTGCACGGCTTGCTCGACCACTATCGCGACGAAGCGGCCAAGGCCGGGCTCACGCTTCTAACCGAGTTGGAGCCGAACCTGCCGCTCGCACTGGCCGATCGCGGCGCGCTTGAGATCGCTCTGGGCAACTTGGTGCAAAACGCCATCAAGTATACCCCCACCGGTGGCACGGTTACGGTGCGGGCGGGTCGCAGTCCGCCGCCGCAGACCCGCACCCTGCGTGTCGAAGTGGTCGATAGTGGCATCGGTATTCCGCCCGACGATCAGCTACGTGTATTTGAACGGTTCTATCGCGTCGACAAGGGCCGGTCGCGGCAAGTCGGCGGGGCCGGCCTGGGCCTGTCGATCGTGCAATCGCTCGTGCAGCAGCTAGGTGGTCGCCTAGAGCTGCAGAGCGATGTGGGCAAGGGTTCGACTTTTGCGGTGATACTGCCGATCGGCTAGCCGAACAGCGCTCTAGGCTACGGCGGCGAAACGGCTGCCGAGGAACTCGGGCGAGACGCGCACACCGTTGATCACAAATGCGATCTGAACATCGCGCAGGTCGTAAGCCGCCTGAAGCCCGGCCACGATGGCGTCGCCCTGCTCATCGGTGATGTTCTCGATGGCCTCGACGTCTTCGTTGATCTTCTTGACCTCTTTCTGCAGGTCGTTGTACAGACGCCACTCGGCCTCGTCCCAGTTGAAAATGATCAACTGCGCCAACAGGCCATTGCGCTTGGCGAAAATCTCGGCGCGGAACACCTTCTCGAGGTGGCCGGCATCGATCTTCTGCGGACGATAGCCCTTGAAATGGCGGAAGAACACGCCGCGATCCAGCTTCTCGACCTCGGCCAGGAACGTGCGCAGCGGCAGCCGGCGGCAAACGCGGCTGAGCTGCTTGGCCGACAGACTCTCGAGCGCGGTAATCGCGTCGCGGTCGTCGTCGCGGGCCGCATCAGCCGCAGCGGTGTTGTCGGTTTCGGCCTGCGCCGGCGCTACTTGCTCGAGTTCCTGGGTCATCTATGCACCTGTTGGAAATGCTATCGGTTGGCCGCCAAACCGACCTGCGGCAGCGGGGCGGCGGAGTGTACGACCACGGCGGGCTGACTTCAAGCCGTAGCCGGGTCTTTCGGACGCCGCGACAGCGCAATCCAGACCGCAACAAGGGTTATCGCCAGCAGATACCACGTCGAGGCGTACTCAATATGCTTCGTCGGCAGCGGATGAATCGGGTACTCATAGCCATCGAGCGGCCAACGGTCGGGATCAACGGGCTGCCCCACCGCCTGTTCACCCACATCCAGCAGCAGATCGGGGTCAAGGTCGGGCACTTTCGCGGCCAGCGCCTTGGGGTCCGCCACCATCCAGGTCGCACGCCCCTCGTGCTCGCCCAGCGGCAGCTGCCCAGGCGGCGCGTCGCCCACCACCCGCAGCCGCCCGCGAAACAGCTCTGGCGGCTCCGCGGCTAGTTTCTTTCGAAAGTCCGCAAGTTTATCCATGGGCACCCAGCCCAAGTGAACCAAGATGCGCGCGTGCGGCCCCGTCGCCACTTCGAGCGGTGCGAGCACACCCCAACCGCGCTGACCGAATTTATAGCGCGCCGTCAGCAGATTTAGGTGCGCCAGATCGAGCTTGCCTTTGAGCACCGCCCGGCGAAAATGCAGATCACTCAGCCGATTACCCTGCCCCTCGCCCAGGCTTGTCACCGGCGGACGCTCATCGTGCTGGCGGCGATACAACTCAACCCTGCTGCTCGTCTCGGCAAAGCGCCGCACCTGCCATGTACCCAGGCTCAGCAGGATGCCCAGCATGACGAGGGCTATCAGCGTCGGAAGCAGTTTAGGGGCGAATACCTTTTGATTTTCTTGTATTTTAGCCATACACAGCGCCTCGTTCTGCTACTCGTCGACCAGCTGCCGCGCCGCCGCCTCAAGGGTCTGCAACCCCACAGCATCACGGTCAAACAGCCCGCGCAAATGCCCCTGGCGATCGACTAACACAAATCGCAGGCTGTGGGCCGTATCGAGCGGCGTGGGCTCGTGCGTCGCGGTCCGCTCCGAGGGCAGCCCTATCACGCGATCGGCGCGGATTATCGGCTGCATGAAGCCTTGCACCACCAGCCGCTCCATGGCGTCGTATTCGCCGGTCAGAAGGGTCCAAACTTTTGGATCCTCGCCGTATTTTTGACCAAAAGCCCGCAGCACTTCGGGCGTATCGGTCAGCGGGTCAACCGAGATGCTCACGATGCGGATCGGCGGTTTGCCGCCTGCCGGCATCCAGGTTTTCAAGTGATTCTGCAGCTCTGCGGTGGCCTTGGCCAAGGGCGGGCACTGCGTCGGGCACGAGGTAAACAAGAAGTTGGCGATCCACACGGTGCCGCGCAGGCTGGTATCCGCCACAGGCTGGCCGTCTTGGTCGACCATGGCAAAGGCCGGCAGTGTGCCCATATCTTCGAGGGGCGGCGGGGGCTTGCGGCACGCAACGGCAAGCAACGCCGCACAAAGCAGTAGCAACATGCGCATCTTTAAAGCCGATCCTTGGGCGGGCCTAGCCACTCGACCGCCGGTAGCGGCCCGGTCAGACTGTTCAAGAACGCAATCATATCATCGGCATCCACGCTACCCGGCAGCGGCTGCAAAGTGAACTCGCGATGGCCCAGCTGGGCGCGACCGGGCAGCGTGCGATAAAAATCAAGAACTTCGCGCAGATTCTGGGCCTGTCCTGCATGGAAGTACGGCGCCGTCATCGCCACGTTGCGCAGGCTAGGCGTCTTGAACGCGCCCACAAAATCGGCAAAGCGCGGGTCTAAGAAGCGCAATTCGTCGCATTCCTTGGCATCGGAGTGGGCCTGGCCGCAGCGAAACGGATCGAGCTTGACCTTGCCCGCGCCCATGGTCCGCCCGCCATCGATGCCGGTAAGCATTTGACCCTTATCGTCTTTTGCCCCTGGCAGCCCCAGATTATGAAAGCCGCGGTCGCTCAGCAGCGGCCCATTGTGGCAGTTGACGCAGCCCGCGCGGCCCATAAACGCCCGCAACCCGCGCTGCGCGGCAGGGTCTAACTGCCCGCCACCATTGGTATTGCCGGCCAGCACCGCCTTCACATAGTGGTCAAACGGCGCTGGCTGCGGCTGCAGGTGCCGCTCAAAGGCCTCGATCGCCTTGCCAAAATGGGCGAACACTTGATTCACCGCCTCTTGATCCGCCATTTGCATCGCCGCCCAGGCACGCTGCAGCGGGTGGGCGCGATCGAGCTCCACGGGCTTGCCGTGAGCGGGAAAGCGCTGCACATCTGCAAGGTTGGGCATCGAGCCAAAGACCGCCTCGTAGGGCTGTCGGTAGCGGTCGTACAGCGCGTGCGCCAGCGCCAAGCGGTCGAAACCGTGCTCGTTGTCCGCCTCGATCGGCCCAAGTGCCTGCGACCACAAGCTATCTTTGCGCCCGTCGAGAAAGACGAATGGAAACCAGCCCGCACCAAGCACCGTAGGCGCATTGCGACTGGTGGCGCCCATACCCTGGGCCTGGCGGCGACCATCCGTGAAGTACTTCTGCGGTTCGTGGCACGTCGCGCAGGCCACTTTGCCGTCGCCCGACAGCGCCTTGTCAAAGAACAGCGCCTGGCCCAGCTTGGCCGCACGCGGCTCGTCGGCGACGTAATTACCCGTACTTTCAGGCAGTTTACTGGTCAATACCAGACTGGCCATTAGCCGCTTCTCGGCGGGCGTCCACGGGCCGTCTGCCGGCTTGCAACCGACTAGCACCGCCAGTAACCCCAGCAAACCCAGAAGCTTCTGGACCATGCGGGGCAAGCGTCGCGCAGTGCTGTTCATGGCGTGCTACTTCGCCGCGTCGGCCGGCAGGGCCTCAGGCGGTTGTTCAAAGGGCAAGTCGAGCGAATCGGTCTGATCGCCCTCGCGCACCTGCACCGAAAACACCCAATTGCCCTGCATATGCAAGCGCATGCCCTGCGTGCGGAACTGCCCCGGCACCAACTGCGTCGTCTCCGGCTTCGTCATCATGCCGTGGTGGTGCGCCGGCATGGTCGCATCGACCACCACCGTGGCGTCGGCGGGCAGCGGCGAGCCGTCGAAGTGCTGCACCCGCGTCACCGGCGCGAACAAGGCACCCATGTTCTCTACGTTGAAACTAAAGGTAATCTTATACTTGCCGGCCTTGCTGGTGCCGCCCAGTTCCATGGCCGTGCCCACCGCCGGGGCAGTCGCGACTGCTGGCGCCGCCACCACAGCTGCGGCAGGAACTCCCCCCGTATTCGCGGGCGCAGGCGCCGGCACCGCGGGCTTGCCACAAGCAGCAAATGCAATAATTCCAAGCAGTAGAAAATGGCTGCCTTTCATCAGGTCCTCGGCGTAGCTAGGGCGGGCTGGTCCTCGTCGAGCATTTCGGGCGCCGCCACCGACGTCGCATGGCCACGCGCGTTGTCGATGCTGGCAATACCGGTCGTGCCGCGCTTGGGCGTGCCCAGGTTAACCCACTGCCAGAACACCCGCCCCAAGCCGAACCACATCAGGCCGCCGCCGGGCATCCACATCAGCAGGCCGCCAATCTGCTGATCGCTCATGGCGTCGAGGCCCCAGGCCCGCGGCTGCCTCGCGTAGAACGTATACAGCACATCCGACGACATCGAGATGATCAGCCCCAGGATCTTCATGCCGAACATATTGATGAAAATAAACAGCATTCGCCGCGGATACGAACGCTTGAGCTCGGGCAAGGGCGCAATCGCCACGAACCAGAACATCACGGCAGTCGTCATAAAAATCAGGTGTTCCACGATGTGCCAAGCGTGCTGCTCTAGCGCAAGGTTGTACGCATCGGGCCAGTGCCATGCCCACGTCGCCCCGTTGAACGCCACCGTCGCCACCAGCGGCCCCGCCGCCCACGTGCCAAATCGCTTGCATCCCGGCAGGTTAAGGAGCGCCCGCCACAGCCAATCCGGGATACCCAGGACCATCAGCGGCGCCCACACCAGCTGCAAGATGATGTGCTGCAGCATGTGCGCCGAAAACAGGAGCTCGTCGGCCAAGTGATGCAGCGGCCCATCGAGCGATAGGTACAGCAGCACCAGCGAGCCGTAGAAGGTGCGAACCCGCCAACTTTCGACAGCATGTTCAGACAGCGCCGCGCGCGTCCGCCACTTGGTTACCGCCCACGCATACCAGGCGCCAAAGGCAATGACGCCGATGACAATACTTTCATGAACTTCCCACACCAGCCACGCGGTACCGCTCTCGAAAGCGAGCGCGGCATTCGGCGAGGTAATCGTGGGGCCGTTGCTGTGCGCCCATGCCGCAGCGGCGAACAGTGCGACAAAAAGGCTTACGCCCGCCCAGACGGTCGCAAGGACTCGCCGGGACGGGCGTAGCAGAACCAGTGCTTGCAGATTCACAGGGTCTTCTTCAGGCTTTACGGGACCTTGTCGCCCACGCACGGCTGGCCACCGGCGACGTTGGTGCCCTTCAGGCTTTTAATGTAATACATCACCTGACGAATTTCTTCGCCCTTGAGCTGCCCAGCCCAGGCTGGCATCTTGCCGCCCGCTTGGCCCTTGCCGATGGTTAAGTACAGCTCTTTGAACGAGCCGCCGTACTTGTAGCAGTCGTCGGTCAGGTTCAAGCCCAAGTTCGCAATACCGCCGCCCTGGGCGCCGTGACAAGCTTGGCACTTCTCGCCAAAAACCTTCTTGCCGTCGGCGAATTGCTTGCCCTTGGCGCCATCGAAAGCGGCCGCGAACTTGGCGTCGTCGAGCGGCTGCTCAAACGCCGGCCCGGTGCTCGGTTCGACGTAACCAGCCAGCCGCGCCTCAGCCGTGACCGCATAGCCCGCGCCAAACGGCCGGAACATCACCACCGATAGCAGCGACAGCAGCACAAAGACCGTCGTCGCCAGCATAAGCGGCGAAATGAACAGGAAGTAGTAGATCTTGCGGTCGCCACGCAGGTGCATGAACTCGCCGACCACCGCGCCAAACTTGGCAATCGACAAGATAATTAGCGCGGGAGCCCACAACGGGCGCGCCGGCTCCCAAATTTGCGGGTAGTTCTTGAGCAGCGGCAAAGCCAGCTCAATCGCCGTAACTACGGTCAGGATCGCGCCAATCCGCAGATAGTGCTTCTTGTGCGAATGCGTCACGCCGGATGCGGCGTCGTGCGCCTGGCTCATTTGATGAACTCCAACAGGTAGACAAAGGTGAAGATGACGATCCAGACGATGTCGACAAAGTGCCAGTACAGGCCCGCAACCTCGACGGTGACGGACGCCTTGTCTTTGTTCAGCTTGCCGTTGCTGATCAGCATCGACAGCATGGTCAGCCAGATGACGCCAACGGTAACGTGGGCGCCGTGAAAGCCGGTCATGACAAAGAAGGTCGAGCCGAACAGCGAGGTCTGTAGTTTGAGCCCTTCGCTGACGAACTGAGAAAATTCATAGATTTGAAAGCCAACGAACGTCGCACCCAAGACCGCGGTAGCCAAGATGTACGCGCGGGCCTGGCTCAGCTTGCGCAGGCGGGTGGCATCTACGGCCAGCGCCATCGTCATCGACGACATCAACAGCAAGAACGTGGAGATCGAGGTGATCGTTAGCGAGAATACCTGGGTTGGCAGCGGGCCGCCCAGGCTTTTGCCGTGGTAAAAGAAGTACGTGCCGATCAGCGAGCCGAAGAACATGCACTCCGAGCCCAAGAACGCCCACATCGCCAGCTTGATGTTGGGCAGGCCCAAGAAGTTGTTCTCGGCCGACACGTGGCCGTGATCGTCGTGACCGGCGTCGTGGCCGGGTGCTGTGGCGAGCTCTGCGCTCATGAGGTCCTCGTCGTCTTGCAGTAAAGGTTCTTCAGGCTAGAAATGCTTTGAATTACACCGGCTCAGACACCCATTGGTAGATGCCGACCACCACGGTGAGCGCGCCCGCCACCGAGACCAGCCACAGCAGCGGCGCCACGTTGAACAGCAGCAGACCAACGATGATCAACAGCGCTCCGGTGGCCACAACTAGCGGCTTCCACGACGGCGACGGCATGTGGATCTGCTCGGCCTCGCTCGGCACCGGAATCGCCAAGTCTTCCGTGTGCTTGTGGTCAAAGAGCGGCCGCTCCGAGAACACCACCGGCGTAAAGTCGAAGTTGTGCGCCGGCGGCGGCGAGGTGGTCATCCACTCCAGCGTATTCGCGTCCCAGGGATCGCGGCCCGCTTCCTTGCCGTTCTTCAGGCTGTTCAGCATGTTGTAGACCATGATCAGCGTGCCCGCCGCCATGAAGAACACGCCGGCGGTGGCCAGCAAGTTGTCGAAGTTCCAGCCCGCGTCGGCCGGGTAGGTGTAGATGCGCCGCGGCATACCGCGGTTGCCCAGATCGTGCATGGGCCAAAAGGTCATGTTCATGCCGATGAGGAACAGCCAGAAGTGCGCCTTGCCCAGGGCCTCGCTCAGCATCTTCCCTGTAATCTTGGGGAAGTAGAAGTAGATGCCCGAGAACAGCCCCTGCAGTGCGCCGCCCACCAGCACGTAGTGAAAGTGCGCGACCACAAAGTATGAATCGTGCTGCTGCAGGTCTAAGGGCGCGTTGGCGTGCATCACGCCCGACAGGCCGCCGATGGTGAACATGGGGATAAACGAGATCGCGAACAGCATGGCGACCGGGAAGGTGAGCTTGCCGCCCCATAACGTGCCGAGCCAGTTGAAGATCTTGACGCCGGTGGGGATGGCGATGACGGCGGTGGTGGCGGCGAATACGGCGTCGGCGATGGGGCCCATGCCGGCGGTGAACATGTGGTGGCCCCACACGCCAAAGCCTACAAAGCCGATGAATACGCCCGAGAAAATCACCGCGTGCTGGCCGAACAGCGGCCGACGGGCAAACACCGGCAGCACCTCAGACACGATGCCCATCGAGGGCAGGATCAGCACGTACACCTCGGGGTGGCCGAAAAGCCAGAACAGGTGCTGCCACAGGTGCGGGTCGCCGCCCATGGCCGTCTCGTAAAACACGGCGCCAAAGGTGCGGTCAAAGGCCAAGAAGATGAGGCCGACGGCGATAGGCGGGAACGAAAAGGCCAGCAAGAACTGGATGACGAGCATCATCCACGCCAGCACCGGCACGCGCATCAGGGTCATGCCCGGCGCGCGCATGTTCAGGATCGTCACCACGAAATTGACGCCGGCAACCATCGAGCTGATGGCGAGGAGCACGAGGCCGGCCCACCAGAAGTCCATGCCGTCGTTGCCATAGGCGCGGGTCGAGAGCGGTGCGTACCCCGTCCAGCCGCCCGCGGGGAAGTGGGCGAACACGATCGAAGCGTTGATGACGAGCGAGCCGAACAAGAACGTGTACCACGAAAAGGCGTTGAGACGCGGGAAGGCCACGTCGCGGGCGCCGATCATTAGCGGCACAAAATAGTTCGAAAAGCCTGCAATCATGGGCATTACGGCCAAGAACACCATGGTCGTGGCGTGCATGGTCACAAGGCCGTTGTACTGCGTGCCAATGAACAGGTCCTGGTCGGGCTTGGCGAGCTGCAAGCGGAACAGCAGCGCTTCAAGGCCGCCAATCAGCAACCAAAACACACCCGCCGTGCCGTACAAGATGCCGATCTTTTTATGATCGACGGTCGTCAGCCAATCGACGAGGCCAGATTTGGCGGGCCGCTCCTGGTGGTAGACCGGGGCTTGGGCCTGGGCGAAATCGGCAACGGATGCCATAGCGAGCTCCTTTTCAAACGGTACTGCAGAAACGTGCGTTGCGTGCGTCGGGGTTGGCTACTACTTGAGGCTGCTCAAGAAGGCCGCGATAGTCTTAGCATCTTCAGGCGTTACCAGCCCGTCGGGCATCTTGGCACCCGGCTTGACCGCCGACGGCTTGCTGATCCACTTCGCAATGTTTTCAGGGTTGTTGACCAGCGTATTGGCGGCAATGCCCATGCGCGAGCCCACGTGGGTTAGGTTCGGACCACTGGAGGCCGAGCGCGCCGCCACATCCGTGCCTTCGAGGCCGTTGATGAGGTGGCACGATGGGCAAGTCCGCTCTTTGAATAGCTTTAAGCCCTTCTCGAGCTCGGCGACTGGCGCTTTGGCCGGCTGCTGCTGCGCCTTGACCCAGCTGTCGTAGCTCTCGATCTTGACTTTTTGGCCCTTGTACTCGACCTCGATCTCGGCGGCGATGGGGTGCACGATGAGCTTGGTGCCCATGAGCGCATGGCTCGAGCCGCACAGTTCTGCACACTGGCCGTCGTAAATACCCGGAACTTTGGGGGTAAACGACATGGGATAGGTGCGACCCGGGTTGGCATCGCGCTTGCCGCCCAGACGCGGCACCCACCAAGCGTGGATCACATCGGCCGAGGTCATGTGCAGCGTAATCGCCGTGTCGGCGGGCAGGTGCAATTCGTTGGCGGTATGCAGACCTGCGCCCACACCGTTCTTGTAGTCGAACTCCCACCACCACTGCTTGCCGGTCACGTCGACTTCGACCACGGGCTGGTTGGGGTCGTGCCGCTTCGACATCTTGAAGACGCCAACCAGCATCGGCACGGTGATCGCGACGACGATAAGTGTCGGAATCGCCGTCCAAATCACCTCGAGCTTCATGTTGCCATGGCTCTGCTCGGGCAGCGTGTCGTCGCCGTCTTGCTTCTTAAACTTAACCAGCGCGTAGGCCCAGACAGCGACCACGATCGCCAGGATCGCCGCGTCGAGATACAGCAGCAAGCTATAGAAAAAGCTGCTGATCTCACCGTTATCGCTGACCGGTGAGTGGGTGTCGCGCGGCGCCGGCTCGGTCGAGCAGCCCGCCAACCACAGCAGCAGCAGCGGCAGGGCGGCAGTCACCGCAACGTGGAGCAAAGACAGCGCTACCCGACCCGCAGGGTGCCGGGCCAGGCGGTCGCGAAGTGCGCGGATGGTGAGCAAGCGATAGGACATGGTGGAATTCCGAAGCTGGGATGCCAGTTTGGTCGGCCGATTGCGGTGGGCCGTGGTCAGAGATCCTTGTGGGCGGGTCAGAGATCCTTGCGGGCGGGTCAGAGATCCTTGCGGGCGGGTCAGAGATCCTTGCGGGCGGGTCAGAACTGCTTGCGGGCGGGTCAGAATTCCGTGCAAGTGAAGCGCGACGCTTGGCTGCACACCGCCCGTTTTAGGGCTGCAGGTCCCGCATTTGGAGTTGGACGACGCCGCACGCTCGACCTTGACTGCGCGACGACGGGGCGACTCCGCTGCCGGCGGGCGGATTGTAGGCCAAATGTCGCCGCGAGTCACGAGGCTGTCACGCACTTTTTCGACTACCGGACTCGCTCTCCGCACGCGGCCCAGACAAATGCGCGGTTAGCCCATGAAACTACTTGAAATACTAGCGCCGAACCAAGTCAAAGGTCATCGCGGTGAACAGCACGTGCAGGTAAGCCAGCGAGGCAAAGAAGGCCCGCTTGGCCATCGCCTCGGTGCCATTGCGGTATAGTTGTAGGCACTTCCATATGAACCACCCCGTCGCTGCCGCCGCGAACACGCCGTAGCCCACCGACAGGTTGCCAGTGATCGCCGGCAAGATCGCAAAGGGCATGATGCTGATCGCGTACTGCACGATACGCAAACGGGTCAGCTTGTCGCCGTGCGTCAGTGGCAACATGGGCAGGTGCGCATTGGCGTAGTCCTGCTTGCGGAAAAGCGAAATGGCCCAGAAATGCGGCGGCGTCCACAAGAACACGATCACGAAAAGCGTCAGGCTCATCAGGCCAATCCGGCCATGCAGCGCGGCGTCGACGATCAGCGGTGGCGCGGCACCGGCGGCACCACCGATGACAATGTTGAGCGGCGTCGTGGGCTTGAGCCAAATGGTGTAGATGACGACGTAGAAGGCAATCGTGAGTGCACCGGCGAGGGTCCCCTGCCAACCGCCCGACAACTGCAAGGTGGTCAAGCCAGCAAAGGTGAGGAACCAGGCCCAGATCCAGGCCATCTTGGGCGTGACGAGGCCTGTAGGTAGCGGTCGGTTGCGGGTGCGCTCCATCTTGCCGTCGAGGTCGCGCTCGAACCAAGCGTTGAACACCGAACTGGCGGCAGCGCAGAGGGCGATGCCGGCCAAGATGGCGGTGCTGCGCGTCCAGCTGGGCCAAGTGCCGTCGTCGATCGCCAGGGCGGGCAGCCCGGTAAAGAACACCAGGCCGACCACCGACGGTCGGGTCATAGCCAGCAGGCCGAGCAGACGCGACCGTTTGCCGCTCGCCGCAGGGGTGCCGCGTTCGGTCTCGCCTTCCGCACTAGCCAGCGGCATGGGCGTTTCGTTGCGCACGCCGAGCGCGGGGTCTGCCGACACGATGGTGATCACAGATTCCAGGTAAAGGGGAGGGCCGGCGCTACGCCATTGCAGCGCCAACGGGGCGGGCTGCGCATCGGGCCTGCGCGCTCGCTGCCAGGGGTCATTCCCACCAGCGCTCGTCGGCCTCTTCGGCGTCTTCGTCCGGTTCCGCGTCTACATCATCGATGTCGATGTCGTCGTCCTCGACCTCATCGCCGCGCTTGACGCGGGGCTCTTCGTCGACATCTTTCTCGACCCCGACGCCGACTTCGACCTCTTCTTCTTCTTCTTCGTCGTCGACCGAGTAGTCGTCGTCGTCGAAGTTCAGCTCGCGCTCGACCTCTTCTTCCTCGTCCTCGTCGTCGTCGTCGTACGACTCGTCTTCCTCGTCGTCGTCGTCGTCTTCAAAGTCTTCGTCGTCTTCGAACTCTTCGTCCTCGTCGTCCCAGTCGTCGTAGCCGGCCCACAAGGGCGCATTCGGCGAAGTCGCTGGGGCTTGCGCTAGGGGCTGAGGCTGCAAGCCATCGGGCTGCAACAACAACCAGGGCTGAACCGAAATCAGGGTCATCGAAGCATCCGGGGTGATCGACATCGAAACTCCTTGCTGCACGTGCGAGGCCGTCTACTCGCAGGGCGCTTGTGCCGATTTTTCGTCGCGGTGGCAAGGGGGTCGCCGAGCAACTGGCGGGCTACTTGCGCGGGCTCTGACAAAGATCATTTAATATCAACAGATTAACAATCGTCACTCGAGCAGCAGAACGCACAGAATTCGGTCAGGCGCCGCATCCCACGGCCGTCGCAAGCTGGCAAGCAACGATGGCGTCGATCGTTTTTGCGTCTCGGCACCTGCGGGCGACTTGGTGTAGACTCGCGGTTGCCAGCAGGGTTCGCAATCCTGGCGGCCCGCAGGTGGGTCGCGGCGAAGGCACGATTTGGGCAGCGAAAATAGCAGGTACCACTATGAATACAAAAGGCAATATCAGCATCGACTTGGGCGTTTTGCAGCAGGTCAGGCTGGCCGGCGGACGCACGCCGCTGCTGGCTGCGGCCCTCGACGGGTTGTTCGATTTGCTGCGATCGGTCGATCTCGACCCGCGCCACGCCCTCGGCGCCCGCAATCCGGCTGGGCTGCTCGAGCGTTTACCGACCTTGGGCGACTGGCTCGCGCACACGCCCCTGCCTGCGGCGACGGTTGCGGCGGTGGCGGCGCAGTGCGGCTGGGCGAGCGTGTCGCAGGTCCATGCCGCCGGTGCCGACTGGGTTGATCGCTGGCTTACCCCCGAATTGCTTTTGGCGATTGCCCACTTTCCCCATGCCCAGCAGAGCCATCCGAGCGAGCGCGGCGCGTGGCTGCAGGCCGTGGCGGCGATGACTGCGGTCGATGCCTACCGTCCGCTTGTCGACGCGGGACTTTCGCCCGAAGAGCTAGAAGATCCAGCCGGTTGTCACCTGCGGCCGGCGCTCGGGCGTCTTCTTCCGGCGGGTCGCTTCATGGCCGCAACGCTGGGTCTCGGCGCCGTGCTGGCCGCTGCCACCGGTGCTGCC
>CAISBR010000055.1 GCA_903883645.1 uncultured Myxococcales bacterium
TCTGAGGTGTCAGGTATTGTCGTTTGCCCATTTCGCGGATCCGTTGGCCCGGTAGCCGTGTGCATGACCGGCGGCTAACGCCACGTCTACGGTTGCATCGCCCGCCGCCGCAGGCTCAGGTCCGTCAAGGCGACGACAACTGGAACGAATTCAGGCAGAAGCGTGTGCCCGCCCGACCCAAAAGCCGGCGGAGGCAGGCGCGGCAGGTGCAGGCGCGGCAGGTGCAGGCGCGGCAGGTGCAGGCGCGACTTCAGTTGCCGGCCCATCCCCACCGCCCAAAACGCCGCCCTAAAACGCCAAGCAATACTTCAGCTGAATCCCGCCAAAGATCGTGCACTGCAAGCACACCCCGTTGCACCCAGGACACGTAAAGCCGCTCTGCCCCTGGTTGGCCACGCAGCTGCCGCTCGCCGAGCACGTCCCCGGTACCTTCACGTCGCTGCACAGGTCCATGCTGTAGGTCGCCTGGCAGGTGACCCCGGATTTGCTCTGCCGGCTATGCAAACGAACGCCCGATTCCTTGGCGCTGCGGTTGTCGGAAATGCGGTCTCGCGATTTGGGCGCGTCGCCAAGCGGCGACCAGGCTGCGACTTTCGGCGACGGGCGATTGTGATGGACTCGCGGCTACTTGCGCCGAAAGCGGCGTCGGACGCCGCCTTGCAGGTTCGCATCCTTCGCGCGGGCTTCCCGCTTCACGTCGGCGTTTGGCGGCATCGTCCCTGATTTGGTGTCTCAATGAGTCGTAGCCGATACTTCCGTGGCGGGCAGCACCGGCACTCGGGTAACTCTGACCGTGCACAGCCGGCCAAGTGCCGCGGGAATTTGTGGACCGCATGCGTACTTGCGCGGCTCCTGGTCCCAACTCAGCGTTCCGCGAAACGCGCGGAGCATCGCCGAGACTTCGGCCGTCGCCCGCTCGAAGGTCTTGTCATCGACGCAAAGTGCGGTGGCGGCGCGGTCAAGGGCTGTGAAAAGGGCGGCGCGACTGCGGACCCAGGCCGTGAGCCGTGGGCCGGTGCAAACCCAAAGTAAGGTGTGCGCCCACTCACGCGGATGGTTTCCCACAGCAGCCATCTCCAAATGGATCTGGTCAAGTACGCCAAGATGATGCTCAATTCGATCCAGGCAACGCCCCGCCGCACCCGGCTCAGGCGGCATGCGCGCCAACGCGGCTCTCACGGCATCGGCTGCCCGGAAAATCGGCTTGATGACCGCATCATCCGAATAGATTTCGCCGAGGGCCATGCCCTCACACGGCACCAGCGTGCACGTGCGCACCGTCACCTCGCACTCGCCCACGCGGGCCTGGCTCGCCCCGCAGCCCCAAACCGCCCACACCGGCGCCAACGCCAAGAAAAATCGGGCTATGCAACAACTTCGAGCCATACGCGCAGCGTGCCACGAACAGCGTTCGAAGCAACTCCGCCCACCCGCCCAGGCACCGTGAGGAAGTGTGCGATGCCGGGCACGAATTTCGCCCGCAGCCACCCCGCCCAGGCCAAAGCCGGCGGAGGCCGGCGCCGCATCTGTAGGCGCGACTTTAGTCGCCGGCCCTTCCTCAGACCGCAATCAACCTGCCTAAACAGGCCGAAACCCTCTAATCATTCAATCAGTGCCTTCAGCCCCTTCTCGGCCGCCTGCTGGCAGTGGAAGCACACCTGCCGGTGCATCGGCGGCTCGTCGCCTGCCGCCAAGCGCGCCATCCGTAGGTCGCTCTCGGCCAGCGCCCACCAAGCCCGCACCGCCGCCCCGTCACGCAACACGAAGCAACTCCCGCGAACTCAACCGAATTTCCCGAGCATACCAAGCATCCGACCGCTGCAGCTCCGCAAATTCCTCCGGAGTCAGCGCAACAATATCGAACGCCGCGCCCAATCCCCGCAGCGCCAGCCGCAGCTGTGTCGTCCGCGCCCGCTCCGTCGGCAGGCCCGGCGCCACCAGCAGCAAGTCGTAATCGCTATCCGGCCGAGCCTCGCCCCTAGCCCGCGAGCCAAACAGCAGCAAGTGGCGCGTCTGTGGCAGGACCATCAGCGTCCGCTTTACCACCTCGGCAAGCGTTTCGTCTTGCGTCATGCCCACCTCAGCCCCTCGCCGCCCTAAAACGCCAAGCAATACTTCAGCTGAATCCCGCCAAAGATCGTGCACTGCAAGCACACCCCGTTGCAACCCGGGCACGTAAAGCCGCTCTGCCCCTGGTTGGCCACGCAGCTGCCGCTCGCCGAGCACGTCCCCGGCACTTTCACGTCGCTGCACAGGTCCATGCTGTAGGTCGCCTGGCAGGTGACCCCCGACTTGCTCTGGCACGAGCCGCCCACGCACTGGCCGCTGGGGCACTCGCCGCTGCCCGCCACGCAGCTCTGGCCGTCGGCGCTGCCGTGCTGGCAGCTACCGTATTGATCGCACGAGTCTTTGGTGCACGGGTTGCCGTCGTCGCAGTTCTTAAAGCCGGTGCCCTTGCACACGCCGCCGGTGCACTTGTCGCTGCTGGTGCAGGCGTCGCCGTCGTTGCACAGCTTGCCGTCTTGGCTGACGCCGGCGCACTTGCCCGCCTGGCAGATGCCGTCTACGCACGGGTTGCCGGTGGCCGCGCCGCAGGGCAAATTCTCGTTGGCGGTGGGGTGGTTGCAGGCGCCATTGGCGCACACATCGCCTGTGCACGGGTTGCCGTCGTCGGCGCAGCCGTTGCTGTTGTTGGTGTAGGTGCAGTTGGTCGAGCAGTTGTCGTTGGTGCACGGGTTGCCATCGTCGCAGGTCTTGGTGCCGGTGCCCACGCACTTGCCGCTCAAGCACTTGTCGCCCGTGGTGCACGAGCTGCCGTCGTCGCACAGCAAGTTGTCGGCCGCTTCGTAGATGCAGCCCTGGTACGGCTGGCACTTGTCGTTGGTGCAGGGGTTGTTGTCGTTGCATTTCAGCGTGCTGGCCGACTTGCAGTTGCCCGTCGCGCCGTCGCAGAACTCGCCCAGCGTGCACGGGTTGCCATCGTCGCACGGGTTGCCCGACGAGTACTTGTGCGAACACGAGCCGTTGACGCACGAGTCCGAGGTGCAGATGTTGTTATCGTCGGCGCACGGCGCGTTGGTATTGCCGGGCGGGTGCTGGCACACCTTGTCGGCGCAAATGTCGCTGGTGCACGGGTTGCCGTCGTCGGTGCACGGCTTTTGGTTGGCGGGGTGGCTGCACTTGCCCGAGTTGCACACGTCGTCGGTGCACAATACGCCGTCGTCTAAGCACGGCGCGTTGTTGGTGGCGGGCGGGTGGCCGCAGGCGCCGTTCACGCACACGTCTTGCGTGCACGGGTCGCCGTCGTCTAAGCACGACTTGTCGCTGCCCAATTTCTGGTGCGTGCAGCCGCCCTTGTCGCACACGTCGGCGGTGCAGGGGTTGGCGTCGTCGGCGCAGGGCACGGTAAAGCTTACGGCGGTGTGGCTGCACTTGCCGGTCACGCACACGTCGGCGGTGCAGTTGTTGCCATCGTCGGCGCAGGGGGTGTTGTCGACCACTTGCGGGTGGCCGCACTTGCCCAGCTTGCATACGTCTTGCGTGCATGGATCGCCGTCTTCTAGGCAGCCGCCGCCGTCGGCCTTGGCGGTGTGCAGGCACGAGCCGCCGGTGCACAGGTCCTGGGTGCACGCCTCGCCGTCGTCGGGGCAGGGGCCGCCTTCGCTTTGCGCCGGGTGGGTGCACTTGCCGCCCTGGCAGATGTCTTGCGTGCACGGCTGGCCGTCGTCGGGGCAGACGCCGTCTTTGGCCGAGTGGGTGCAGCCCGACACCGCGTCGCAATTGTCGAGGGTGCACGGGTCGTTGTCGTCGCAGGCCATGATGCTGGCGCCGGTGCAGTTGCCGCCCGTGCACTTGTCGCTGGTGGTGCAGTTGTTGCCGTCGTCGCAGGCGGGGCCGTTCAGCGGCGTGTGTTTGCACGAGCCGTCGGTATTGCAGCTGTCGGTGGTGCACGGGCTGCCGTCTTCGCACAGACCTTCGTCGGTCTTGCCGTCGCAGTTGTCGTCTAGGCCGTTGCAGCTCTCGGGCTTGGGTTCGACCGCGTCGCACAGCGCGGTGCCCTGTACGCACTCGATCACCTTGCCGGTACAGCTGCCGAATTCGTTGCTCTTTTGGCACTTAGCCGTGGTGGCAAAGTCATCGGTCTTGCCGTTGCAGTCGTCGTCGATGCCGTTGCATTCCTCGGCCTTGGGCACGGGTGCCGAGCACTCTGACAGGCCCTTGGCGCTGCACGACCGCGCACCCTTGCAGGTGCCATAGTAGTTCTTGGTATGGCAATCGGTGGTTTTGCTTTGCGACGCGGCTTTGGCGCTGCAGGTGCACAGGCCGCCGCCGGCCGGCTCGCACTGCTTTATCCCTTTGCCCGACTCGGGATCCGTGTCGTCGACGCACTCGTAACCGCTAGGGCAGGCGGTCTTTCCGGGCCCGCAGACCACTCCGCAGAAGCTGCCGGCGCCGTCGGCGCGCTGCAGGCAGATGTTGCCGATATCGCTGGCGTCGTTGCAGTCGGCGTTCAGCGTGCACGGGTCGCAAAGCGAGGTAACCCCTGGTACGCACAGGTAAGTGATGTCGCCGGTGCTGCTGGTCTTGGCGACGCACTTCCACGAGCTGGGGCAACCGGTGGCGGCCTCGCAGGGTTTGCTGCACACGCTGCCGCTGGCCGAGGGCACGCAATAGCCGCTGTCGCATTCTTCGTTGCTGCCGCACGGCGAGCCGAACGCGCCCACCATCGGCCCGCTGTTGTCGTCTTTTCCTGTAGTATCGCTATCATCGGCGGTGTCTTTGCCGCCCGTCGAGTAGGCGTCATCGCCCGTCAAGATCTCTAGGCCGCCCGAGATATCGACGATGATCGCGCCCGAGCCGTCGCCCGTGACCGTGGTCTTGGCGGGGGTCGTACCGTTGTCGGAGCAGGCGACCAGCGTTGCGCCAAGGGCCACAATACACAGAATAGCTAGGCGATTGCTGAGTTTACACGAGTTCATGGGGGTGTTCCCTCGGCCCGCCGCAAGGCCGCGTCACTTAGAAGATCGCAAATATCGCGCCCGAGATCACAAAATCGAGCAGAATCACCGCAAACGAGGCATTAACGACCGAGCGGGTAGTGGCCCAGCCCACGCCTTCCGACCCGCCCGTCGCTTCGAGCCCCGCTTGCCCGGCAATCAGCGGAATCACGCTGCCGTAGGCAAACGCCTTGGCAAGCCCCGAGATGATATCCGCTTTGCCGACCAATTGCATCGACAGAAAGGTGAGCGGGTGGATGCCAAAGCCGGTGTAGCCGGTGAGCATACCAGTGATCTCGGCGATCAGCGTCGCGTAGATCGACAGGCAGATCATCATCAGGCCAGAGGCCAAAAAACGCGGCACAATCAGGTAGTTAATCGGGTCGGCATTGCACATGCGCAGCGCGTCGACCTGCTCCGTCACCACCATTGAACCGATCTCGGCGGCAATGCCCGAGCCCACGCGCGTCGCGATCATTAGGCCGGTGATGGTGGGGGCAAACTCCTTGATCATAATCGACAAAAATGCCGGCCCGATCATCGAGAAGTCGGGCAGGATTTTCGCCACCTGCGTCGCCACCTGGTAGACCAGGATCATGCCCAAAAAGCCAATCGTTACGGTAATAAACAGCACGCTCTGGTTGCCGATGGCGTACATCTGCCGGGCCACTGCACCCGCCTCGCGCTTGCCGCGCACCATATGCACCAGCGTGTCGCGCCCCACCGCCGCCAGGCCCAGCAGCGGACCAAAGCGCGCTTGCCACCACGGCAGCGAACGCGGCGGCTTCGAGCGTGGCGACGCGATCTCAGGTGTGTGGGGCGGGCCTTGCACGGCGGCGGCCCGCTACTTCTGCGGCTTGGCGGGCGCGGGCTTGCTGTCTTTGCCCGAGTCCTTGCCCGGCGTGGCGCCCTCTTTGCCCGGCGTGGCGCCCGTGGCCGGCTTATCGGCCTCGATCTCGGTCAGCGACTCTAAGTGCGCGTCGATCAAGATGGTCTGGTCGCGGCGCACCTCGATGCGGCGGTGCCAGCGGTCGTAGCCATCTTTCTGGAAGCGGAGCACCCACCTACGCGCCGCCAGCACATACGGCTTCTCTTTGGTGCCTTCGCCGGTAATTGTCCCTTCTTTCGTGGGTTTGTCACCCATGCGCTGCGCCGTCGGCACGTCGTCGAGGTAGGTGGTGACGCCCTCGCCCTGGTCGATCTTCAGCACCAGCTTGCCAAAGTACGGAATCGGATCGCACTTGATCTTGGCGTTGCTCGGGTCGCCCTGGCGCACCACCACAAACTGCATCATGTCTTTGTAGCCCACGCAGTGCGTCTCGACCTTGCGCTCGCCGGTCATTAGCTCCATTTCGCCTTTGCCGACGCCAACGTACGCACCCTCGACGTAGATCTCGCAGCTCGCCGGATCCACCTGCACTTGCAGCACGCCGGTCGAGACTTTGGTGCGCAAGAACTCGAGCCGCGGCTCGGCCATGTCGAGCATATCTTGGTACTTCTCGCGACTTGGCGAGTCGGGGCCCAGGCTGGCCAGATTCAGTTTGCACAGCGTCTTGACCGCGGACCACGCGCGAAATTCGAGCTCCGGCTTTTGCAGCGCCTTAGCGAACTCTGCGGTAAAGCGGGGATATTCGGGCTGCAACGGGTCGGTCATCCACGCCGACTCCATCAGCGCCATGCCCTTGTCGTTTTGGCGCTTGTTGGCGGCCTGCACCGCTTGATTCGCCTTATCCTGTGCCGACTTGGTGCGCTTGTCCTTGGCCTCTTGCCGCTCGCGGGACTCGCGCTGTTCGTCGCTTTCTTCGATCTTCATCGACGCGCGCTGTTTTTCGAGCGCCTCGCGCTCCGCCTTCTTGCGCTCGACCTCGGCGCGGTCGCCCAGATCTGGGCTATCTTCGGCATAGGCCTTGGGAATCGCTGCCATCCAAAGCAGCGCGGCAACTGCACACGCTCCGCCGCGAACGGCCCAGGTGCGCCAAGAATTCGTCATGGCGATCATTGCCTTCCTCCCCTCTGCCGCGCGCCGAACCGGTAGTTGGCGTGGCCTGAACTCGTCATGGTACAGCCAATGCCGGGTTGGCGCCAGCACGGGCCGCCTCTGGGCGAGCACTGCAATGAACCCAAAGCGTTTTCTCGGAGTCGCGCCGCGGCCCGGCCTGGGCCTGCACGGTTACCGCATTGAGCCCGGGCTCCAGCCGCAGCCGCGCACGGGTCGCCAGCTCGCCACGGGCGTCGGCATTGAGGTAGAACTGCTTGTCGCCGGCCACACTTGCCGTCACAAACCGGCGCTCGGGCGAGGCGGGGTCAAAGTGCACCCGCGCCTGCAGGTCGTACCAGCACACGGCATTCGCCGTGCTCGCGCCCGTCGCCTGCAGCGGAGCGGGCGGCTGGGGACCCAAAATCTCGATACCCGGCGCAATGTTCCACGTGGTGGCCGCCCGCGTTATCGACTCGGTAAGCCGCTGGCGCTGCGTCGCGGGGGCGGTGGCCAAAGCGTGGCGACCCCAAGGAATCTCGAGCACTTGCTGCCTCTCGACCCCCAGACTCTCATCGCTGATGCTGAGCTCGAGCCGCGCCGGCTCCCAGTCGCTCGCCGGGGCCGTCTTGCCATCGCGCGACTCCAGATCGACGCCGCGCACCGCCAGTCGCACCGTCGCCGTCGCCCCCGACACCAGCGGGCCAAAGCGACTGCGGCCATCGACCAAGTGTAGCCGCTGGCCACTCAGACTGCGCAGCCGCACCATGCCTGCTTGGGTCAACCCCGGACCAATGTTCTGAATTTCGACAACGAGCCCCGCCGTCTCGCCGGGCTGCAGCACGCCATCGGCGTCGGCGCCCTTGCCCGTTGCGACATCGTCAAGCTTGAGGCGAAAGGCGAATTCGGGCACCGGCCGCCCATGCACCGTCAGCAGTGTGCTGTCTTGCCGCCCCAGCACCCGGCCGTCTTGCGCCACCCCCACTTCGAGCGGCACCTGCACATCGCCGTGGCGCAGCGACACCCGCACACTCAGCGGAACCGTGCGATTTTGCCCCGGTTCTAGCCGCCCGACCAGCTGTTCGTGACCGTCTAGGCTCGGGTCGTCGCAGCGCGTCAGGATGTGGATGCGGGTCGCCGGCGCCTTGCCCGTATTGGTAATAGTTACAGAAAACCGCAGAATATCACCGGCCTGTACGTCGAGTTTCTGATCCTGATCGACGATCTCGACCTTGAGCTGCTCGGCCTCCGCCGCTTCGCCAGACCGCCAATCCACACCCTGGCGCTTGAGGTGCGCGACCAAGTCCGCATCGTCGCGGCGCGCCATGTCTTCTACATCCGCCTGGGCCGCCTCGAGTGTCGCCTTGGCCGAAGGCTGGCCCACCCGCCGCAAAATCGCCGCCGCACGTTGGCGGGGCTCGCGCTCGATCACATCCGCCGGGGTATCGGCATCGGGGCGATCGCGGTCCGCCAGATCGGGCAGCAGCACCTTTTGCAGAACCTTAGGCTTAGGTGGCACTTGCGACTCTAGTGCCGCGCGGGCCCGCCGCGTCGCCCGCGAATAGCGCGGCCCGCCAAACAGGCTGATCTGCTCGCGCGTCGCCGACACAAACTGGATGCCAATATCGGGCTCGATCCCCTTGCCGTGAATCGAAATATCGCCGGGAACCAAGTACTTGGCGATGGTCATCTTGAACGCGCCGCCGGCGATCTCGTACGGCACCTGCACCGAGCCCTTGCCAAAGCTCTGCTCGCCCACCACAAACGCCCGCCCCGAGTATTTTAGAGCGCCCGCAACCACTTCCGACGCGCTCGCCGAGTGCCCGTTCAGCAAAACTGCCAGCGGCAAGTGGGTAAACCGCCCCGTGCCCGTCACCATGCGCACATCGCGTTGCTTGCCACCCGTCACCGTGGTCACCGCCGGCCCGCGGGCGATGAACAGGTCGCAGATGCGAATCGCCTCGTCGAGCAAACCACCAGGATTATCGCGCAGATCGAGCACTAGGGCAGGGTGCGCACCGGCGCGCAGCAAGTTGTCGATGGCTTCGCCCAGCTCGGCCGCGGTACCGCGCTGAAAACCCTTGACCCGCGCATAGGCCACGCCGTTGTCGAGCACCTTGCTCTCGACCGACTGCAGGTGAATCACCATGCGCACCACCGCAAAAGCCTGAGGCATTTCCCAGCCTTTGCGGGCGATCACCAGGTGCGCCGTCGTGCCGACCTCGCCGCGCAGTCGCTCTACGGCGGCATCCACACTCATATTCAGCGTGTCTTCGCCGTCAATTTGCTGAATCTTGTCGCCGGGTTCAATCCCCGACTTCTGCGCCGGCGAGTCGGGCAGCACCGTCTGCACCGTCAGCACGCCATCGATCGGCAGGATTACAATGCCTAACCCACCAAAATTACCTACAGTTGTCGTCTGCATCTCGCGCCATTGCTCGGGGTCCAGCAGGCGCGAATAGGGGTCTAAGGTCTGCAAAATCCCGTTGAAAGCCGTGTACTGCACCTTGGCCGCCGGCACTTCGGGCGGCAGGTACGCGGCCACAAACCGCGCCGCCACCAGCAAGTGCCAGCCCACTCCGTACAAATCACTTGTATTTTCGATATGAAATAGCTGTTCGGCCACACCCACCCGCGCCCGCAGCAGCTTGGGCAGCCCCTGGGCATCGCGCTCGGGCACATCGACCAGCATCTCGGGCACCAGGTGCGCCATCGACTGCAGCGCCTCTTCGAGCATCACCCGCGGCTTAAATTTGTCAGGTTCTACATAGTGTTCTTGCAGCAGCCGCAGCGCCCGCAATGCCACCTCTAAGCTGCGCAGCGCGCTCAGCGCCGCCGGCCTGCCACTACCTTCGGCCGCTACCTCTGTCTCGCTGTTTGCGCTGGGCGGTGGCAACACCTTGAGCGGCAAGGCCTCTTCGGCGCCCAGCAGCGCTCCCAAGCACACCAGCGCCACCAGCGTCGCCGCCAGCACCGTCGCCCACCGGCGCGGCTCTTGGCGCAGCGGGGCCACGATCGCGCGCCAGCCAACCGCAGTCGGCAGCGGCGGCAGCGTGGGGGGCTCACAAGGGGTAGGGTTGGTCAAGATCCGTCCGCAATGGGGCTAACTTGCCGGGTTTGACCTGGAGTGTAGTCACGCCGCGGGCGAAAGCGAAGCCGGTTCGACCAGCGCCGCGGCATAATCGTGCGGCGCTTGGTAACCCAGCAGGGCCAATAGGGTTGCTGCCACATTCGCCAGGCCCGCATTGGGCACGGTGCGCAGTTGCCAAGGGGCATGCGGTCGCGAATCTACGATAGTCAGCGGCACCGGGTTCAGCGTATGCGACGTCTTGGCCTGGATGCTGCCATCGGCGTTGTGCAGTGGCGCATTCTTCTTGTCGCGCATCCACATGTCGTCGGCATTGCCGTGATCGGCGGTAACCACTAGAATTCCGCCTAGTTGTGCGACTTTATCAGCCACCCGCCCCAGCTCGCGGTCCACCGCTGCCACGGCCGTAATCGTCGCCGGCAAGTTGCCCGTGTGGCCCACCATGTCGCCATTGGCAAAATTGCAGCGGATGAAGTCGTAGCGCGGCGCCACCTCCATAGCCATAAGCACTTGGTCGGCAATGGCTTTGGCCTGCATGTTGGGCGCGCGATCAAAGGCGATGCGATCGCTCGGCACCTCGGTGTACTGCTCGAACTTGGGGGCCAGCACGCCCGAGCGATTGCCGTTCCAAAAGTAGGTAACATGGCCATATTTCTGCGTTTCGGACACTGCGAAGCTGCGCTTGCCCAGCGCCGCCAAGAACTCGCCCAAGGTGCGATCGATGGCAGGCGGCACGACCAAGAAGCGCGCGGGCAGGTGCAAATCCCCGTCGTATTGCATCATGCCGGCGTAGCGAACCTTGGGGCAGCGTCCGCGGTCAAACTGTTTAAATTCAGGACCTTCTTCAAAGGCGCGGCTGATCTCGATGGCACGATCGCCGCGGAAATTCCAAAATACGAACGAGTCGCCGTCGTGCACTGTGCCGACCGGCTGGCCGCCCCGGCCGATGACAAAGCCGCCCAGCGTCTGGTCCGACTTGCCGTCGGGTAGCTGGCGCAGGGCTGCTAAGGCTTCAGTAACACTGCTAAATTGCGGACCATCGCCGTGCACATGCAGCGCCCAGCCGCGTTCCACCATGGGCCAGTCGGCGTCGTAGCGGTCCATCGTCACCGCCATGCGTCCGCCGCCCGAAGCGATCGCCGCGTCGCAACCCACGGCCGTCACTTCATCGAGCACCGCCTGCAGCTGCACAACATACTGATCAAACGACGGATCGGCGACATCGCGCCCATCAGCCAGGGCGTGCACCCGCAACCGCTTGACCCCGCTCTGCTGCGCCAGCCGCACTAGCCCCAGCACGTGATCGATGTGCGAGTGCACGTTGCCATCCGACAAAAGTCCACACAGATGCAGAGTTCCGCCCTGTTGCAGCGATTCGGTCAGCCAGCGCCACGTATCCGACCGGCCAATCGCCCCGCTCGCCATCGCCTGCTGCACCAGCGCCGCACCCTGCTCAAACACGCGACCGGCGCCCAGGGCATTGTGCCCCACCTCGCTGTTGCCCATGTCGGCATCGCTGGGCAGCCCCACCGCCGTGCCGTGCGCCTTGAGCATCACCGTGGGGTGCTCGGCCCATAACCGCTGCAAAGTCGGCTTGTTGGCTAGGTGCACCGCATCGCCGCCGTCGCGCAGACCCCAGCCGACCCCGTCGAGGATGCACAGCACCACCGGCCCGGCGGGCGGCGCAATTTCAACAAGCTGCTCAAGCACTTCTACACCCATGTCGCCCCCTTACAGCCGATAGCCCAGACCGAGTTCGATGCCCGCCGGAAGATTTAGCTTGTCTGTACCATCGAGCGGCAAGAAATAGTTGGCGATCGAGCCCCGCAGCCCCAGCAAAAAGTCGCGCCCCAGGTGCAGTTGCACCCCCGCCGCACCCTGCACGCCGGCCAAAATGCTCTGGTCCAGGTTGGTCACTTTGCCTTTGTCGCACAGCCGATGATCGGTGCCAAACAGCTTGCAATCGGCATCGACCGAGGCCTCGAAACTGCCGAGGAGCTGCGCATCTAGCCCGGCTTGCACGTAAAACCGCAGCGGGCCGCGGCTAATCGTCGCCCCCAGACCCACCACCGCGCGCACGGAGTTGAACGAGCGCAGCAAGTCGCGATAGGGATCTGTGATGCTCGTGTGTAGAGCAAGTCTAGAAAACCACTCAAGATTCTGGCGAAACTCATGTGCAATGCCCACCGAGAACCCCACGCTCTGAAACGCCGTGCGGGTCGGCTGGCGCAAGAACGGCGCATAGGCGGCCGACAGGTCGGTGCGGAGGGTATCGGCAATGCGCGCGGCGGGTAGAGCCTCCGCGATCGGTGCACAGGCCAGCCAGCGCGACAAGAACGGCTGCAACCGCACTTCAAATTCGTCAACCGGCACATGGATTTCGGCCTCATACAGCCGCCGCTGTGCCGAGAACACCCCCAGCCACACCTCGGGCCCGTGCTCACCCTGTCGCAGCGCGCCCACCACCAGCCAGGCCACGCCCAGCCGCCGTGCCAGCTGTGCCATGCGCGCCGAGTCGCCGTAGGCCCGCAGCGGATCGCCCGTCGATAAAAAGTCGGCCAGAGCTGCAGTTAGCGCCCGTTCGATGGGCGGCGGAAAGAAGTTGGGCCGAAAGCGCCGGTCGGTCTGCAGCGCAAAGGCATCTTTCAGCGCGATGTGCCCCTCGGCGGTGCGACCCGAGTCAACTAGGGCTACTCCATACATAAACTGTGCGTCGGCACACGGCTTCGGGTCAAATACGTCTTGATACAGCTCGCGCCAGGCCGCCACCGCCTGCTGCAGCTTGACCGCCGCCCGCCCCGGCGCCAAAGACCAGTACAAGTCGAGGCCCAGCCGGTACAATTGCTGTGCGAGCTGCCCTTGGCTGGCCACCGCATGATCGTCGGCCAGCGTTAGACGCACCTCGCCCACGTCGCGGCCGCTGACAAAGGCCTCGGCGACGAGTGCTTGCGCCACGCGGGTTTCTAGGCCCTCGATCGCCCCGGCCTGCGCCTCGGCGGCGAACAGGTCGGCCAGCCGCACCGCTTGATTCTTGAACGGCAGGATCGCCACCGAGCGCGCCCGCTTGACCTCGTCGGGCACATCGCCGGCCAGCAGCGGCGCCGCAACCACCGCCGGATTGCCGAGCGCAGACCTTGTATCTAGGGGCGGCGGCTGCGGATTGGGCGACACGGTAGGGGCCACTGCCGGGGCAGCCGCGGTCGGTTGAGCCTCGGCGACCGCAGCCAGCAAGGCGAGGGCGGCCCCCATGGCCAGCAGAGGCCGCATCATAGTCCGCTAGCCGTGTTGCCGCCGGCGGGGCCGACCGGGCAAGCCAAGTCTTCGCTCGTGATCTCGTTGGCCAACGCGTGGCGGTTCAAGACCAAGCTCGTCGACTTGCCGTTGAGCGGCGAGCCGGCGTCGTCGACTGTAAGCGCCAAGCGCAAGCCGGTATCGATCTCGTCGAGCGTGGCCCGCAGGCGGAGCGGTGCCCCGGGCGAACCTCCGGGCAGGCAGCCCTGCAACGTAAAGGCCGCATGACTAGTGGCAACGCGTCCGCTGTGCAGCAGCGAGCACGCGCACTCGGCATCTGGCGGGTCGGCATCGCGCGACGACACAAACGTGGGGTCGCGGTAAAATCGCACCAGCCCGGCCAAGTCGGGGCCGAACTCGCCGATCGCCAACTCGACCGAAAGCGGCGCGCCTTCATCGCCAAAAAGCAGCGGGTTGCCAGGGCTTTGTGGATCGCTCGTGCCGCGCCACACCCCGCCCATACTGCCCGACGACGTGCACGCGGCCAGCAGCGCCATAGCGATCCATGGCCACGGGCGGCGCATCGGAGCTCAGCCCTCCCGGCGCGCCGACTCGGCCGGCAGGTAGCGACCGCTGCGGTAGTCAGCAAGAATCTGCGCGTGATCAAAGCATAAACTCGGAAGCGCGCACCAGGGCCACACGCGGAGCGCCCCGGCATCATCGCCCGCCACGGGCACGCCCTCGGCCTCTACGGCGAACACCACGCTCGCAGTCGGCCGGCGCGCATCGCGACGCGGGTCGGAGTATGTGTGCATTTGGTACAGCAGCCGCCCGCGGAGTCCGGTTTCTTCTAGAAGTTCGCGCAAAGCCGCTGCTTCGCACGACTCGCCAGCATCCACAAAACCGCCCGGCAGCGCCCAGCCCAGCGGTGCAAACCGCCGCTCGACCAGCAGCACGCCGATTTCTCCAGTAGCAGTACTAAGTTCGACGATGCAGTCGACCGTCAGACTCGGGCCGCGCGGCAGCGTCACGTTGGCCATCTCGGGCTGATTGCTTTGCATATTCGGTCCACGGTGGCGCGACTACGCCTATTCAAGGGGCGCGCACACCACCTGGAAGTTGTCGATATAGATGCCCGATCCGCCGCGGATACCCACCGAGACCATGCCGGCAGGGCAGATCGACTCGAACGGCGTGCCGCCCGCGCCGCCGATCGTGGTCAGGTTGATCTGGTTGCGGCCGACCTTGACCTTGAGCTTGCGTTTTTGCAGCTCGTCGAGCGCGTCTTGCAGCAGCTTAGCCGTAAAGTTGCCGAGCCGGTCCGCGGTGACAGCGTGCTCCGCCTCGTAAGAAAACCCTGCCTTTTCAGCGTATTGTACAATTCGTTTGCCGCCATTGCCAGCCCCGCCCAGCGCCACTTCTTCGCCCACCGCGGCATCGCCGCCGGCCAGCGCCTCGCGCAGGATCTCGCCAAACCCTGTAACACTAATAGCAATCACCGCCGTCTTCGGGTCTAGATCCTTGGGCAGCGCCACGGTTCGGCCCAGCTGCACACTGTAATGGCCGTTGTCGACCGCGATCCAGTGCTTCTCCGTCCAAAACGGCTTCTTCGACTTGCCCTTGCTCAAGGCAAACTGCATCGGGAAGATGCCGGCGACCGGCTTATTTTCGTCGTCTTTCAGCGTGCTTTGGTAGCTGAGCACGGTACGCTTCTCGTTGCGTCGGGCCGTCGGCTCGGCCTGCGCCGGGGCCACCGCGGCTAGCATCGTCCACAGACTCGCCACGGCCAGCGCTGCATTCAGCAACCACGGCAGGCGCACCCTGCCAGCTACGGATGGCACCTGCGGTTGCGCGATTTGCTCGTATCCATGCAGCATTGACTCGTCCTTGTGGGGCGGCCGTTCCCGCCCGCGCGTCGTTTTAGCGCCAATTGCCGGCCTGCGCAAATCAATGGCGCGATTTGCCACGTTCGCTAGGGGCTACTCAGGCCGCCATCGAGCCAAAACCACAGCGAACTTCCGCCGCGCCGCACACCGGTAACGACTGTGCCCGGCGGCAGCCATCCCTCAAGTGGCAACACCACCGGCGGGTCAAAGATTCCCGTCAGCGCCGCATCTACTAGGCGCGCCAGGCTATGGCTGCCCGCCGGGATCGTTTCTTGCGCCAGCAGCGGACTTGCCACCACCGCGCTCTCAAGCGTGACGGACTGCTGCACCAGCGCCAGCTTGCCCGCCGGCGTGACTTGGGGCCGCAGCTCGCCGTGGAAAGCGCCGCGCACCGTCAGCACCACCGCTTCGGTTCCTCCAACCAATCCCATGATTTCAAGTGTGGCGTCGGCCAGCGTCCACGCCACTACGGGGCCTTGCGCACTGTCTTTCACCGCGACTTCGATGCCGCCGTGTGGCCAGAATTGCGCAGCCGTGGGTGCACTTTCGAGCCATGGTTGCAGCCCCGGCACGACGCTGCTGGGCCAGGCACTTTGTTCAAGAACCGGCAATCCACCGCTGCCTTGGCGACACCACTGCCCCGAGCGCAGCCACGCCCACGCCAGCCGAGCGAGCAGATCGGCGCGCACCACCATGGCCCGGCGAATCACCGCCGGCGACAGGGGCGCATCGGCAGGCTGCAAGGGGGAGGCATCGACCACAGGGGGCGGAGGCATGTCGGCTGCACACACGGCGCGATCGACCGTCAGCGCGACACCGAGCGGCGCGATCGCGTAACCCAGCTCGCGGTGGACCAGCGGCGCGCCGCCCGACTGAAAGCCACTAGAGAGCCGAAGCCATTGCGGTTGGGCGGGATTCCCCGACAAGTCGATCTGCCCTTGCACGGCTAGGCTCGCCGGCAGCACCGTCTGTAGGGCTTGCACCAGCGTCGTGCCAAAACGCGCTGCCAGCGGGGCCGCGAGTGCATTGCGCAGCACGGTCTCTACGGCCGCGTGCGCACCCGGACCAAGCGTATCGAGGCAGCCATCCGGCGACTGCAGCGTTAGATTTGAGAATTCAACCACCGGCGCCTGACTCAGCACGGCGCTGACCGAGCCTGCCGCCGGCGTCAATTCGGCCAGCGCAGTCACCGTCGCACCAGTGGCCTTGCAGGTCATGCCGCAAGTTGGCTGTTTGGCCGACACCGCGGTCAGCGGTAGATCGATCGCGGTAACGGTTGCCACGATACGCAACTGGCCAGAATCTAACCACTCCGCGGTTGTAGTGTCGATATGTAGACTCGAGGTAAAGGCCGACACGGTGGCTTCTAGGCCGTCGATCGCTTGTGGCGCGGTGGCAATCTTGACGTGCTGGCCGGCAATCAGTCGTATCGTTTCGCCGAGTTGTGCATCATCGGCCGGCGAGGCAACCAACTGCAGGCCGCCGGCAATGCGCAACTCGGCTCCAAGCGGCGCATCGAGCGGCACCAACTCGGCCTTGCAGGCCGGCAAACCGGCCACCCCGATGAGCAGCCACACAGGCCGCGCCAGCCAGCACGGGATAGAACTCATTGCAAACCCGACAAGATCTTGCTTTGGCCGATTCGTGAACCGGTCGGTCCGTGCGTCGGCTGCATGGCCACCCAGGTGAGCCACACCGCGCCATCGGCGTCGAGGGTTAGCGCGGGCCAAGCCTGTGTGCCGCCGGTTGCGCCAGCCGGCAGACTGCTGATCTCAAAGCCACCTGCGACCTTCTCGACCGCGAACTCGACGCGCCATTGGCGGGCATTGAACCAGGCCACGACTGCCCGGCCATCGGGCCGCACCACCAGCGCTAGCGCAGTGCCCACGCGGTCCTGCGTCTGGGTGCCGTTGGGGCCCGGCACGGTCCCCGTGGTCACGGTCTTGCGGGCCATTACGCCGCCTTGGCTGCGACTGAGCACCACCGCGCCAGCCGTCGCGTCGCGGTATGCCACGACTAGCTCGCCATCGGGTCCGCCGGCCAGTACGGCGGGGTTGCCAACATCGCCTAAGTCGCCACCCGTGGCTGCATCGGCGCCAAAGAGTCGCGATACGGACCAGCCGCCGCTCGCCTTGACCGCCAGCACCAGATCGCCGTAGGTGGCGTCGTACGCGCTAACTGCCAGACCCGATGCGACCGACGCCATGCTCAAGCTGCGGCCCAGGTCGTGTGTGGCCGCCGTGTGTCCAAGCGGCGGTGGCGGCAAAGGCACATCCTCGACGTTCCAGGCGTCGCCGGCTTGGCGCGTGGCGACCCGCAGTCCGGTCGCGTCGGCCCGGCGAAATGCCACCACCACTGCGCCCAAATGCTCAGTAATACCAATGGGTCCCAGGGCATCGCTGGCTACCGCCAGGCGCCGCCAGCCCGCCGCGGTTTGTTCCGACAGCCACAGCGTATGGTCGCTTTCGCGCGTCCAGGCCACGCGCAGCCGCGCGTCGCTGCCGCGCGTCGCCGCCGATGCTTGTCCTGCCGAGCTTTCGCCCGTGTTGGCCGCCGGCCCGGCGAGGTAGAACAGGCTGCTACCATCGACCGCCGCCAGACTCTGGCGGTCCGCTGTGTAACCCACCACACTGGGCGGACCACCCGCGGTCGTCACTGCCGAAATGGCACCGTACAGCGGAATATCCTTCGTCTTAATCGGCTGCATCAGCGTGCAGGTGCCGGTTGTCGGCTCGCAGCGGTAGCCCGACGGGCACGCATCGGCGGGGCACAGCGGGGTCGGCTTGCTGCACGCCACAGCTAGACCCAGCGCAAGCCATGCCAGCGCCGGGGCCGCGCGGGTCCGCGGATTCCAGTGGCAAGTCGGCATCAACACGCGCATGGCGCACAGCATCCCGAAACGGCGCCTCGGTTGCAAGTCGCCGGCAGCAGCTGCGCAAAGTCTCTGGCCATGCCACAACAACGTGGTATCCTCGCCGCTTCTATGATCTGCAAGTGGGGCGGAGCGTCATGAGTCAAATGCAGAATACCGCAGGGCCGCACGCTTCGCAGGCTTCGCGCGCCGACCTCATGCCGCGCCTGCGCGAGCTGCCACAGTTTCGCGCTATCAGCGACGCGGAGTTCGCCGCCGTGGCAAATGTGGTTCGCCCCATTAAGGTCAGGTCGGGCGATATTCTGTTTGAGCAGGGCGCTCGGGGCGACACCATGCTGTTTGTGGCCGAAGGCCGCCTCAAGACCGAGCTAGTGACCGGCCCAGGGCAAACGACCGACCTTGGGCCCGTGACTGCGGGGCAGGTGGTCGGCGAGATGGCCGCGCTCGACCCCGCGCCGCGCGCTGCGCAAGTGCGGGCTGCGTCTGACGGTTTGGTGTTTGAACTGGGCGTGAGTGGCCTGCGCGAGCTGCGCACCACGGCGCCTGCAGTGGCAGCCACGCTCACATCGTCCATCATTGCCGATGTGACCGCGCGCCTGCGCTCGATCGACCAGCGCATCGAGCAAGAGCTCAACCCGCACGCGCAACGCGGCAAAGAGCCGGCCAAGTCTGCGTCTGGCGAAAGCGACAAGCAAAAAGAACTCAGCCCGTTTGGCCGCCTGTGGGCGCGCTTCTTCGGTTGATCGCGGCCTGTGCCGCCAGAGCAAGGGGAGCTCGCTTACACCATGCAGACCATCGACTTGCGCAAGTTGGCCTCGCTGCGCGATTACACCAACGCCGAACTTCGCTTGCTCGCTTCGGTTGCGCCGGCGCGCGAGTACGGCCCCGACGCGCAGCTGTGTCGCGAAGGCCAGCAAGGTCAAAGCTGTTTTCTGCTGGCGATTGGCGAGGTCTCGATCCGCAAGACGCTGCCCGACGGCGAAAAAACGCTTGCCACGCTCAAGGCCGGCCAGGTGGTGGGGCAGATGGCACTGGTCGATCGCTCGCCGCGGTCCGCCTCGGTGGTCTCTACGACCGATACGATTGCCCTTGAACTGACGCGCGACGTATTCGAGAACCTGCTCAAGGCGTCGAGCCCCCTGGCGCTCCGCTTTCAAGAGCAGATCGCCATTGCCGGTATTCGCCAGCTGCGCATGGCCAACCAGCGTCTGAAGTCGTTGCTTCTTGAGCAAAAAGATGCGACTGCGGCTAAGCCGGGTCTCGAAGAGCTGCACACCATCAGCGCGGCTCTGCAAGAGTGGGACCTGCACCTCGACGATGTGCCCGACGTCGAAGTTGTTCAACCCCATCGCTAATTTGCTCGACAGCCCCCGGATAACATGTCAAACGCCTCGGATTCGTTGCCCATGAACGCCCCGTTTACTTTGGGTGACGCGCGCCCGCAGTTTGCCCCCTTTCACATCGGTCCGGTGCCGATCGCCAAGCCGCTGGTGCTCGCGCCCATGTCGGGGGTGACCGACACGGCTTTTCGCCAGATGGTGCAAGAAGCCAGCGGCGGGGCGGTGGGGCTGCTGGTCACCGAGTTTGTGAGTATCGAAGGGCTGACGCGGCAGAACATGAAGGCCGCTCTGCGCCTCGCCTTTGACCCCGAGCGCGAGCATCCGCTGTCCATTCAGATTTTTGGCGGCGAGGTCGATCGCATGGTGCAGGCCGCGCAGATGGCCGCCGACACCGGCGCGGCGATTGTCGATATCAACTGCGGCTGCCCAGCGCCCAAGGTGGTTCGTCGCGGGGGCGGTGCTGAATTGATGCGCAATTGCGCTCAGTTAGAAGCCATTGTCGAGCAGGTCGTCAAGGCCGTCTCTATCCCCGTCACCGTCAAGATCCGCGCCGGCTGGGACCAGGGCAGCATCAATGCCATCGAGGTTGCCAAGCGCTGCGAGGCCGCCGGTGCCCAAGCCATCGCCGTACATGGCCGCACGCGCGCGCAGATGTACACCGGTCGCGCCGACTGGGAGCTGGTGGCCGAGGTGGCGCGGAGCGTGCGCGTCCCCGTGATCGGCTCTGGCGATATTACCAGCCCCGAAGCGGCCTTAGGCGTGCTGACCCATAGTCCGATCCGCGGCGTGATGATTGGACGCGCGGCGATCATGAACCCCTGGATTTTTGGGCAGATTGCCGATGTCGCGGCTGGTTTGCCGGCGCGGGTGGTCAGTCCGGCGGAGCGCGTGCGAATTCTGCGTCTTTACAGCGATCTACAGTCGCAGCGCATGCCCGAGTCGGTGGTGCCGGGGCGGCTCAAGCAGGTGCTAGCCCGCATGACCAAAGGCTTTTCGCACGGCAATCTGCTGCGCGAGCGGGCGATGCGTGTTCAGACCACGGCCGAGATGTTCGACTGGATCGAGAGCTTCTTCGCCGCGCAAACCGCCGTGGAGCTCGAGGCGTGGTGCCAGCGCGCTCGGACCAAAAATCCTGATTAGCCTTTGATTATGCAGAGAACTTAGCCTTCAGCTAGAGCACAGCCGCCGCCACCACAGCCGCTGCCATCGCACGCTGGAGCTGGGGCTTCGCTGGCTGGCTCGGGCGCTTTGCCACCGTAATCGCTGGCGTACCAGCCGCTGCCCTTCAAGTGGAACGTGCCGCCGGTAATCAGGCGCTCGCACTGGTGGTGGCCGCATTGGGGGCATTCGGCGCCCGCAGCTTCGGTAATGCGTTGATTCTTTTCAAATACATGCCGGCATGCGGCACAGCGGTAATCGTAGGCGGGCATAGACTCCTCTGCGCGATTCAGGTTGGCTGGCCTTGCGGCCGTAGGGGCGAGAGCCGGCGCGGTGGATTTGGATTCACCTCGACCGCCGCAGCGGTGCCGACCCCGCACCAAGACTAAGCGCCCGGGCTGCGCTGTCAAGCCGCGTTCTTTCAGTCGTCGCGTAGGTCGATTGGCAAGCAACCGCGTCAAATCTTTGTGGAGGCGACGGGGCCGTGGTACCGTGAACCCCGCAGTACCGCCCTGCAGGCCGTGCTGTCGCGTGGTTTGGGTGGCCGCCAGAACGCCATTGGAGTGCGGGTCGATGCGCGTATGTCCGCGATGTTCCATTGAAACGGACGAGACGGTCTGCCCGGTCGACGGCGCGATTACCTTTGCCGTGCAGGCGGGGCAAGAGACCTACCCCCCAGGCGAAGTGCTGGCTGGCCGCTACCAGGTCGATGCGGTGCTGGGCGTGGGCGGCTTTGGCGCCGTCTACAAGTGCACACAACTGGCTATGAATCAGGTGGTTGCGGTCAAGGTGCTGCGCAACGAGCACTTGAGCAGTGTCGAGCATGTCAAGCGCTTTACCCGCGAAGCTCAGGCCGTTAGCAAGCTTAAACATCCCAATACTATTCATACGTTTGACTTCGGTACCCATAGCGACGGCGCGCTGTACCTGGCGATGGAGTACCTAGAGGGCGAGACGCTGGCCGACCGGCTCGATGCCAATGGGGTGATCTACTGGGAAACGCTGGTGCGCATCGCCACGCAGATCTGCCATTCGCTGACCGAAGCGCACGCGCTGGGCTTGGTACACCGCGATCTGAAACCCGAAAACATCATGCTGATCCCGGTGGCGGGCGATCCCAATTTCGTGAAGGTGCTCGATTTCGGCATTGCCAAGATGCAGAAGGACCCGTCGAAGCCGGGCGAAGCGAGCCTGACCGAAGCCGGAATGATCATGGGTACGCCCACTTACATGTCGCCTGAACAGGCCAAGGGCGAGGGGATCGAGGCGAGCAGCGACGTCTATTCGCTCGGCGTGATGATGTACGAGGCGCTGACGGGTATGCCGCCGTTCCACGACGAGACGGCGATGAAGGTGCTGGTCGCGCACATCAAAGACCCGCCCAAGCCGTTTCCGCGCACCGGTGCCACCGACGAGCCGCCGTTTGAACTTGAGCGCGTGGTCTTGCAGTGCCTAGAAAAAGAGCCAGAAATGCGGCCGCAGACTACGACTCAGCTGGTCGATAGGCTGGTGACGGCGGCGCGGCGGGCGCGCGATTCGGCCAGTTTTTCGGCCGTCGTGATCGACAAGCCCACCATGATGGTGCCCGCGGTTGAAACGGCGACCGTGGCCACGCCGGCGGCCCAAGCGAGTCGCTTCGCCGTTCCGCTGACGCCGCTGTCTGGGTTGGCGGTCGATACCGAGCTGCACGCCGCAGCGCCAGAGCCCGAAAGTCGGATGCCGCTTTACATCGCTGTGGGCGCATTTGCTGCCGTGGCGGTGGGTGCGGTCATCGCGCTGGTGGTGGCTGGGCACGCGGGCAACGATGAGCCGCCGGCAGTGCCGACCCTGACCAACAGCGCAATTCCACTTCCAGCTCAAGCAGTTTCGCCGGTATTGGCTCCAGTGGTCGCGCTCGCAGCACCGCTAGCGCCAGCCCCATCGGCGACTGCGGCGGCTGTGCCCGCAACTGCGCTGACTGTGCCCGCAACTGTGCTGACTGTGCCCGCAACTGTGCTGACTGTGCCCGCAACTGCGCTGACTGTGCCCGCAACTGCGCTGACTGTGCCCCCTAGTGCCCCGGTCGCTCCCGCGCCAACCGTCGCAGCACCCGACGCCAAAGTAGGTGCCGCGCGGCCCGCCGTGGTCACGAAAGCAGCTGAGCCGAAAGCACAAGTGACAGCGAAGCCGCCATCCGCCGTGGTCATTGCGCCCACCGTCGGACCAGCAAAGCCGCCCGAGGGGGTGGTCGACCCCGCCCATGCGCCCGACGCCAAACTCGACGACAAGGGCAAACGGCCCCCTCATCACGACGATTTTCGTCTCGAAGACGACAAGACGGACAAATGACCCAGACTTTTTCTCGTGCAATTTCGCGCATGTCGCGTTGGATCCTCCTTGCTGCCGTGCTCACCGGCCTAGCGGGCGCGTCCGTGGTCGATGCGGCTACTGCCGACCCCCTCTCGGCCGACGAAGCCAAAGCCCGCGACGAGGCACTGGAATTCTTCAAAGCCGGCCGCAATGCCTTCAAGGCCGGCGATTACGATGCCGCGCGCGAGCTGTTCCAAAAAGCCTGGGCGCGCTACGACAAAGAGCCCCTGATCGCTCTGGCGCTGGCGAAGGCCTACGACCGCGCCGGACTGCTCGAAAAGGCGCAGATCTACTACGAGCACTTCTTGCGCCTAGCGCCGCCAACCAAGGAGTACCTCAATGATCGCGAACAGGCGGTGCAGCGCCTTGCGGTCATCAAAGAGCAGCTGAAGTCGCGGCCCGGCATCCTGAAATTCAAGGGCTTACCCACCGGTGCCCGCCTCGAGATCGACAGCAAGCCAGCCGATGTCGACGCCGCCGGCGAGCTTAAGGTCATCGCGGGCAATCACAGCGTGCGCGTGACCATGGACCGCCGTCTGCCGTTTGAGCGGCCGGTGGTGGCGGTTGGGCCGGGCGAAGTCAAAGATATCGAGGTGGTGCTGGTGGCGCCGGTCGACCCATCGACCCTTCCGCGCGATCACAAGTGGACCTGGGTAGCGGGCGGCGCGACGGCGGTGGGCCTCATCGCCACGGGTGTCGTCGGCTTCATGTACTGGCAAGAATACGACGCTTGGGCAACACGCTTCGACAGCAAGACGGGGCAACCAACGCTCAGCACCCAAGGCGAGTATTCCTCAACGGTCAATGGCGCCAAGGTCACCTGCTCGCTCGGCTTCTTGCCCACGGGCAATGCAGGCATCGATCCGTGCGCGGGCGCCGTCGCCGAAGGCACTAGCCGCAATTCCACGATCAAGCATTGGCAGATAGGTACGGCGGTCGCCGGCGGTGTCACGGCCCTTGCGGCCATCGGCACCGTGGTGGCGTTTTACACCGCGCCTACCGTCGATCCCGGTGCCAAGCACTCGACTTCGTGGATGATTGTGCCGCAGCTCGCGCCCGGAATTAGCGGCGCCCAGTTTGCCCTGCGCTTCTAGCCGCTACGGCAGGGCTTGGACCCACGGACTATTCCTAAGAATTTGCCCCTGCTGTGGCGACAGCTTGGTCGCCCCCGCCTGCGGCGCCCAGTACATCAGGTTGTCTTGGCCATCGCCTGGCGTGTCGTCTAGGTCGTCGTGCAGTGGCGGATCGGCGCTCACTTGGACCTCGGTTGTATGGAAAAGACCCAAGAAGTGGCCAATTTCGTGGGCAATCGCCAAACCTAGTCGGTCGTCTTCGCCCGGGCCCAGCGCCAGCGACACCGCGATGCCCGCACCCGGCGTGCCCATATGCAGCGGCGGACCAGGAATCCCGCCCGAAATCCCGGTGATCGGCGCCTGCACGCCGTTCGTCGCCGTGTAGACCTGCTCGACCAAGAACACATTTACGCCGAGAGGTAGTTTGGCGCCCGTCTTAAAGAGAGTAATTAATTCAACATCATCGCTAGAGTGTTCGACCAGCGGCGCCGCCCCGCTCACCTCGCGCACCGTCACCTGCAGTTCGACCTGGGCCTGCGCCATGATCTGGGTCGCGGTAGCGATCGCCTGCTGCAAGCGGGGCAGGGTGCTGGCATTTTGCGCCGTCCAGCCGAGCGCGCCGGTCAGGCACAGGTTCACCGGCAGCCGCCCTGCACTCAGCGGCGGACCGCGCACCGCCACCACTTGGAGCTGCATCGGCCCCGGCGCGGGCAACAGCTGCCCCTGATTCTCAACAAGATGAAGGGCTTGCAGCTGGTGCACCCCTGCCAGCGTCACCATTCGCGGCGCATTCGGCACCAGCAACGCTTGCTCTAGTGGGCGACTTTGCTGCCGAAATACGCACCCTTGCGTACACAGCCACGGCGCCAGGGGCCCGGCCAGCCAACTTGCAGCGACCAGCTCTTGACCGCCACCGTCGCGCCACGCGGCCACCGCCACGCGCCCCGTCGCACCGGTCGAAATCAGCGTAGCGGCCAACGTTTCGCCGGGCAGTTCTAGACTCTGGTGCGCGGTAAGCCCTTGTGCATTCGCCACTTGTGCGGGCAGATCCAGCACTCCTACGCGCCCCGCAAACTGCAGCTGAGGCGGCGTCGCCACGTCGCCCCCCGCGTCTGTCGCCGTCGACTGGGGCGAGCTCGGGGTCGCATCGCAGCCAAGCAGCATCGCCACGACCAGCGCAGCGCGCAGCGCATGCCTCGTAACCGCTCGCAAGTGCTTAAGAAACTTGCCCTTCATCCTTTGGCCACGGTGGAGCAGTGTGTGTCTACTCCCTTTGCATCCAAGCAGGTGCGGCGCCACTTGGCAAATCGTGGTTGCCCGCCGCCGGCTAGTGCGAAGGGTGGGAATAACCCCGTCGCGCGTCGGGTTGCTCGTGTGTCCGGCAAAGCTCCCCCACTAGGCCGGGCGCGCGTGCTTGCGGGGCCGGTCCAGCTCCCCCCTGATGGCCGACCCTGCAAGCTGCTTTTGTCGCCACTCCGCCACTCCGCCACTCCGCCACTCCGCCACTCCGCCA
>CAISBR010000056.1 GCA_903883645.1 uncultured Myxococcales bacterium
GATGGTGCAGTCCTTGCCGTCGCTGGCGCAGGGCGTGTCGGCCGGGGCCGCGGACCACTCGCTCTGGCTGGCCGCGGGCTCGCAGACTTCGCACGGATTGTCGGACTTGGCGGCGCCGCTGGCTAGGCATTCGCCGCCGATCACGCACTTGTCACTGGCGATGACCTTGGCTGCCTCGCACTTGCCGTCGGCCGCGCAGGTGCCCGACTGGCAGTCGAGCGCGTCTTTGTCGTCGCAGGTGTCGCCGGCCGCTTTGTTAACAAGCTTGCACGTTTTTGCCGTGCAGTCGGCGGTTTGGCACGCGCCCACGTCGCCGGGCTTCCAGTTGCCGTTCTTGAGCGCGTCTAGGCACTGGCTGGCGGCGGTGCAGGCGTATGCCTTGGTGGCTAAAGCGGTAGAAGTGCTTGTTGTTGTGGATGAGTTGTCGGGCCCGCAGCCGGCCAGTGGTGCCAAGGCAAGGAGCAGAGCGGCTGCGACGAGGCGGGCGTGTGGCGAGACCTTCATGCCGCGAGAGTGCGAGATTCGGCGAGGGTTGTCTAGATCGGTGGCGGGATTGGGCGCATCGGCCACAAGTGGCCGACCGGGCCACGACTTTCGGCGAGGCGGAACAGGCGAATTGTCGGGGCTTTGCGCGCCGAAAGCGGCGTCGGACGCCGGCGCTGGCGCTCGTGTCCCTTGCGCGGGATTTTACTGCAGTAAAATCGGCGCAGGCACTCACCGCCCTTGATGGCACCTCCTCAATCCGCCGTGCCTTCCTTAAGGACCGCAACAAATCTAGCCACGGCTGCGATATTTGCCGTCACTGCCACGCCAAGGCGTTGGTGCACTGCGTTGGTCGACAGCGGCTGCAGCCACTGTCCAGTTTCCGTCTCGATTAGCTGCTTGAAAACAAATGCACCGGCTTCCGAGTCCGCGCCGTCCTCGGACCGAACCAGCAGCATGTCTCCAGGCGCAGGTGCTGCCGCGTTGCTTGCGCCCAGTGCCTCCCACAAGCACCAAGCGCCATCTGACGCGATGCGGTCCATCGAGTCGCCAAAAACTTGCGCGACAAACTGACCACGGACCCCGGGCTGCCCTGCGATCACGGCGTGCGCAACCGCTTGCGGCAACTGACTGGGGCCGCAAGAGCCTGCGGCAACCCGCAAGTCGAGCACCGGCACTGCACCGGGCGTGTCCGCCTCAGCCCAAACTAGGCGCAGCGTGCGGCCGGTTGTTGTCCGGCGCTCACCAACCGCGCGGTCAAACCAACCAGTGTCGGCCCGCAGCTCGCGCTGCTTCTCCTTGCCGACAAGGTACTTCGCAATCTTGGCAATCACCGCAACAATGCCGTCGCGGTCGTCGAGCGTAAACGACTGCACCTCTACGACCTCGTAGCCGCGAGACCGCAACTGGTCGCGCAAGAACTTGTCTTTGGCCACTTGCGCCGGATCGCCATGAATCCGCGTCGATTGGCCGTCGAGGTAGATGCAGATGCCAGGCTCGTCGTCGTCGCCGGGGTAGTAGAAATCCGGTTCGGTGTAGCTGTTGGGCCCCAGGTCAATCCGATGATCGGCAATGGCCTCGGGGAGCCCGGCCGCGTGGATTAGGCGCCGAAACGGAAACTCGAGCCTGGTTCGCGGCTGTCCGGCCGTGCTATCGGTCTTGGGCAGCTTCTCTGGAATTGCGTGGGTTGGCTGCAACGTTGCCAAGCCGGCAAGCAGGACTTCACGGGCCGCGTGCCGGTCCAACTGTCCGTGGTAGAAGCGATTGCGATAAGTCTGCAGGCAGTCGATGCACGAGCGCTCGCAACCGCCGGGGCACTGGTCGACCAGTTCGTAGGCCTTGTCGCGCACCTCCGGCCAACGTTCAATGATCTGGTCGAGCAGGCCTGAGCCGCCCGGCATCAGGTCACACAGCAAGACGTCTACGGCTTGGCTCCCCGGGTGGCCGATCGCCTGGAGTTGCAGATCCTCAATCTCCATGTCGAGGACTTGGGCTGCACCAAAGCGAATCGCCTCAAGCAGACTGTGTGCGACAATTGGGTCCTCTACACCGTGCACGCCCAGCACGTCGATTTCGATGTCGGCGTAGAATCCAGTCGGTTGCACCTCGTGCTTGCAGCGTTCGCGATGCTGGTCCACAAAATCGGTACGCGACTTGGCTGAGGCGTAAGGCGAATGGGACTGGCCGCAGGTCAAGCAAATCGCGTAGCCCAGCGCGGACTTGGCGACTTCGCCGCGCGGCCCCACGTTGACCATCCGCAGTTGCACCGAACGGCGAAACCGCAGCGACAGCCCACTCCATGTGTACGCCTGCCCACCGCGGTGCCAGCCGCGTTCTTGGGCAAATACCGCGACCGGCATCTGAAAGCGGAATTCTTCTTCGTCGGAAATGTGCGACTGTGAGGGCAGGATCGCGTCGCAAATCTGCACCGCTCGTAGCTCTTCTGCGCCAAGGCGCGCGGCGGCGTCATGGGCCCCAACTTCACCAACGACCTGACTTTTCACGTCGACAGAAAACCTCAAAGCCGGGCCAGGGAGCAGCTGATAGCGGCGCGGCACAAAGCGAAAGCCATTGGCGTAGATGGCGTTGCCGGGCACGAACTCGCGCAAGGCTAAAGTTGGCGGGCGCGGCAAGTCAAAGTTCATGAGTGTCCCCGACAAGCGCGGGGGTTCGCAGCTGCCGACGATGCTACCGGACTCAAGGCCGTAGCCCGGCAGGAACCCCTCGCGGGCGAGCATCCCCAACGTGTCTGAGTCGTCGCCGCCCCCCTGCGCTTGCGACTTGTGCCGCCGTGCTTTGCCCTTCAGTCTGTCGACAACGTCCTCGCAGCGGCGGCGGTGGGCCTTGTCTTCGTCGCTGAGCGAGCCCTTCTCGTGGCGTATGCCCTCCAGGCGGCTTTGCTCGGCGAGCGCCCAGTCCAAGCGCCTCTTCAAGCGAGACAAGACTGTCGCCAAGTCCGCGGCAAACCGGTCGACCACGCCTTGTAGGCGCTCGGTGCTCACGGCAGATGCGTCCTCTTGGGGCCACGCGCTTCGAAAGGCCAGCTCAACGGCTTGCAGCAAGGCGTCTCGGTAATCCGCTATCAGAGCAGCCAGTTCGTCTACAGACTGTACCCGGGGCCGAACGCTGCCATCGGGCGCAAACAAGTACGGTCCGAGCGTCGAGGGAAAGGCCTGAGCGAACGCGGCTTCGATGTGCCGTCGCTGGTCCGGCGCGGCAGCGCGAGCCAGACGCAGCAAGGTTGTCAGCACCGTGGCACGCACGTGCTTGGCGACCATGGCTTCGTTCTTCAAGTTGAAGCGCGGCGGCTCTACACGACCGGCCAAGAGCTTCAGCGGCTCACGGAAATAGGCTTGATCAAAGCCCGTTGCCTGCGCATAGGTAATATCGACGGCCATCCGGTGACGGCGACCTGCACGGCCCGCGCGCTGCCAATAGTTGGCGGCCGTGGGCGGCACGTTGCGCATCAACACGGCGTCGAGTGCGCCGATGTCGACGCCCAGCTCAAGCGTCGGCGTACAGACCAAGGTATTGAGCTGTTCAGCCTCGCCCTTGAACTGGTTCTCGATGCGTTCGCGAGTCTCGGCAGGTACTTGTGCGGAGTGCTCCGCCACCCGCAGCATGTCGTAGCGTTGGTCGAGCACGTGGAGGTCAAAGTCATCGCGGTCGCCAGCGTCCCACACCAGGCGGCCGGCGCAGCGCCACGCCATGCAAAGGCCCGTCGGCGCACGTCGCACAGTAGTACGTCGGCATTTTTCGCAACGCCAACGGCCGCTATTCGGGATCAGACGCAATTTGCCGGCGTCGACTTGGTATAGGCCCGCGGCACCCGGCATCGGGCCGTACTTCCCTTGCAAGACAACTGGTACTAGGAGGCCAGCTTGAGTCAAGAACGCCCACAGCGCTCGCAGGAATGGCACGGCGAGGTCTGGATCTTGGGGCCACAGCGCAACGGCACCACTGACTTGCGTTGGCCGCGTGCCAATCCACTGCGCTGCTCGCGCCGGTTCGTCGCCCGCGCTGCGCTCTAACTTGACACCCCGTGGCCCGGCTGCGGACGAGGGTATGTAGCCGTATTGCACTTCTTTCTTGTCGGCCTGCCAAAAGCGCTCGAAGAGCCGAGTGGGCTCGTCGTGCAGCAACCGGGTCCGCCGGTGGTGGTCGAGCAGGGCAGCAATGCCTTCGGTCAAGGCACCGGCCTCAACACCAAGACGAGGCGCCCAGTGCTGGACGAACGCCACAGAAGCGTCGAGCCCAACGTACTCGACCTTCAGACGGCCCCATGGCTCCAAACCCAAGCGCTGCTTGACACCCGTGCCAACCTCGCGCAACACCTGTATCCGCAAGAAGTACTTGCGCTCCTCGCGGTGCTTGGTGCCGGCGTCCTCCTGCGGCGCAACCTGCCAGACCTCTGGAATCAACGCGCGCGAAAGATTGCGGTCCGACTCGAGCACGTCGTCGACCGCACTGGTAACGTCGCCGATCGAACTGCCTGTCGGAGCGATGGCTTGAGCGATCAGGGAGCGCAGGCGAAAGCGTCTGGCGTGGTCCTTCATCCAGCCAGCCTGGAAGGCCGCGTCTTGCCGGTTGTCAGCGAACACAAGCAGGCGTTTACGCTCAGAAAGCTGGAGCATCGACTGGGCCAGTACGTGCACGTCGGACACGCCCACTGCCCGCACGGGCCGTGCAGGTTCGCGGTAGCGCCCGCCGCCAGGTCGCCTACCCGGCGCTTGGCAGGTTACGCAGGCGTGCAGCTGTCCAGGCAAATCTGCCTTGCTGCGCACGACTTGTACGGCGACTAGACTGTGCTCAAGCTGGCAACTACTGCACCGCGCTGCGGCCTTGTCGTGAAGTGCCCCGCAATGGTTGCAGATCCACATGGGTGCGAGCCGGCGATGCGCAAAGTCGTGGGCAGTCGGGTCGGCCGCCGGGGGCACAGAACTGATCTCTCCGTCCTCATCGACTTCATCGGTCTCGTCGTCGTCGGCATCCGGCTGGACGACCAGTCGGTCGACAAGCAGTGCGCGCGAGCCGCCCAGGCTCTCTTCTAGGTGCTCCCACACGCGGGTAGTGCCAACAAGATCGCCGCCTTGGGGCCCAGCTTTCCCGGCGGCGAGAGCGAAGTCCTTTGCCCATGTTTCGTAGTAGTGCTGGCCGCAGGTGGTGCATGACAACAAGGGAAATGGCCGGTAGTCGTCGCCTAGCTCCGTGGCCGCGTCGCCGCCAGCTAGCCATAGGTGGGCGCTTCGCCCGGGCTTCGACAGGGTGACGACCGCGCCGCCGACCCCGCGGATAAACGTGTGGACCACGGGGCGCAACAGCGGGTCAAAGCCGCCACGTCCGCAGGCGACACCCAGTGCCAACCAGCACAGAATTTCGTGTTCGGACACTGGTCTGCCGATTTGCTCTTGCAGTTCAGCCGACAGTTGCGTTAGCGGCCGCGGCGAGCGCAACAATTGGGCCAAGGCATTGACCAACTCGTTGCTGGCAAGCTGGGCGGCAAGGCCTCGCTGCCAGTCTGCGGACGGCAAGCGGGCACCGCCAAGCTCGACAAGGCATGCCGAAAGTCTTCGGGATACTTCGGCATCCGGCGCATCTACTGCTGTCAGCACATCGCGGAGAACCTGCTGAGGATCGCCGGGCGGGCCAACGGGCACCGCACGCCGTTCGTTCCAGCGCGGCTCGTCGTACAATTCGCCGATGAGCGCAACACTAGACTCTGCAACGCCAAAAAACCGGTGTGCAAAGCTGGCCGCCGCAGCCGGCCCGTGTTCTGGGTCGGCCATTGTTGCCGAGGTGGCAATGCAAGTCACTTCATCGGGGCGACGGCCGCAAAACGTGCGCAACCGCCTGATCAGGCAAGCTGTTTCGGCACCTTGGGCACCGCGAAAAGTGTGGGCCTCGTCAAAGACCAGGAACTGCAGCGGCGCATTCGCAAACAGCTCGATGTCCTTGCCGCGGGTCAGTAGCAGCTCTAGCTGCTTGACGTTGGTCAGCAAGATCCTTGGCTGCCCGCCGGGCTTGCGCATGGCCGCTCGTGTGATGCGCTCTTCTGACGGATACAGCGTCGCTGACTCGCCCGCCGCCCGCATCTGCTTCAGCCGGGCGTGGTAGTCGGCGTTGGAGCTATGCTTGCCCATGACCTCGCCAGCCGGCGCGCCGTCGTCTGGCGTCTTGCCCACGTACATGGCAAACGGTACGCCGCGGCCCGCCAGCATGCCGCGCAGGCGATCGAGCTGGTCCTCGGCGAGCGCGTTCATCGGGTAAACGATGACAGCAGCGATGCCAGGCTCCGCGTTCCGATCGCGCAACTCAAGGCAGCGGCTAATGATCGGGTACAGAAAGGTCTCGGTCTTGCCCGACCCGGTGCCAGTCGCGACGAGCGTCGTCTTGCCCGCAGCGACCGCCCGAATCGCGAGTTCCTGGTGCTTGCGCAACGCCGTAAAGGTCGCGATCGACTCCATCCCCTCGTGCAGAACGCCCTCGCGAACCAAGTCCGCAATGCTTGCGCCTTGTTGGAAGGGGCGCGACAGGCTGATGAACGGGCCCTGGCGCAGTGGGGTCGAGCGGCTTTCGTCTAGGCGCAGCAGGTCGCGCATCTGCTGGTACAGGTCTTGGTCGGCGAGCGGGTAGGTGGTCAGCTGGTAGCGTAAGAAGTCGGCGACGACCTGTTCGGTGAAGCTGATGGGGTTTAGGGCCATTGGGTTCCCCTGTCACCCGCGAAGGATGGCATTCGGTTGTAGGCCGCGCCGCGACCAGTGCTCGTCGATCGCTTGCACAAACTCGGCGCGGACAAGCTTGGCACGCGCGGCGAGATGGTCCCCGGATTCGCGACGGATGTAGATGCCCTCGGCAGGCCCAGGGGTCAGCCGCGATTGGCCAAGTAGGACCTTGAGTTCGGCCACAGTGTAGCGCCCGGCCCCGAGGAACGGGACGACTTCAAGGCCAAGGCTGCGGGTCAAGGCATTGCGACGTGCGACAGACCAGAACTGGCTGGTGCGGCGATCGAACACGTCGAAGGCTAGGAAGAGATCAGGCAACTTCTCGTAGTGGACGCTATGCACGGCGTAGCACCATTCGCCAAAAAGCATCAGGTCGGGGAACAAGGCCTCGGCGATGACGTCCTCTTTGCCGCGCAGCCAGCGGAATAAGGGCTGGAACTGCGGATGGCAGTGCTCGGATGAGAGGTACGCGCCGCGGTTTTGTACGCGCAAGTCGCCGTCGTCACTGAGCGAGAACCCGATGTTGGCACCGTCGACCTTTTCTTCGACGATGAGGTCGGCAGATAGGAATTCGGCTGCTTCGACCGGAGTGAGTACCTTGTCGTCGCGAGGCTGGCCCGCGCCGAGCCATGCGATGTGCGGGGTGTGGGGGAAGCGGTGGAAAGTCATGGCGGCGGCAACTCCTGTTTGCAATCAGGCAAGTCCTGATCGGTGGGCGATTGGACCACAGCGGCTCTCAAATGCGCAAGTGCTTGTACGTCGCCCGGATTCGCCCCATCGATGTCGCTCAAGGTGTCCGTGAGGCCGAAGGCCCGGATCCGCTACCGCAGCCGGTTGATCAAGTGCTGCGAGCACACGAGATCGCCAACCTTGAACTCGTCCATCAAGCGCGCTCGGTCACCATAGGCGACGTCGTCGGCTGTCCACGCATTTGGCAGCAAACGCCGGATGCCGGCCAGCGGCAGGAGCAATTCCGCGGCAAACGCGTTGGCGCGTCGCTCCAGCACTGGCGGCGCCCACGGTGTGCTCGCGAGTATTACTGCGCGCGCTTGATTGCGGTCCATAAGCAGGTGGCAGAGTTCGTGGGCCAACGTCATCCGCCGCGACCATGGAGCGCCGAAGTAGCGGCCCGATGAATTCACAAGAATCAGCGGCCCGCAGCTATCACTCCATGCGACAATGCCGTCGATATGGGGGTCGCCCAGCGCTTCTTCGTGCACAACGACGCCAAGATCCGATAAGAGCTTCTCGACATCGATAAAGCCATCACTGTTTTCATGTATTTCGCGCAGCTGTGTGGCCAGTTGGTAGCCCTGCCGATAGTCGGCTTCGCGTTCGCTCCAACTCAGCCGTAACGCGAGTTTCTCCAGCTTGCTGGCGGCGTTCGGATTGGTAGGAACGCCCGCAAGACGTGCAAGAATCGTCGCAATGTCGCGGGCATCCATAACTGGAGCGACCGCCCGACATAGCATGGCTGGTGCTGCGGTTTGAGGCATGAAGGCCGCACCGGCAGCGTCCCAACCCTGCGCGAGGCCAAGCGTCTCCTGCAGCCAAGGTGTGGGCAACAAATCCTGCGTCGCAACTGCCCACGAATGCACGTATCCCTGAAGGACCGCCAGCGCCGACTCTGGCCGTTGTAGCGCGGCGTGCCACGCCGCAATTTTCGTTGCCAGCGCTGGCTCTGCTTGTCTCACTGCGGTAGCCGTCCACTGGAGAAAACCGTCGACCGCAGCCAAAAAGTCGAGCGCTTGGACTCGTGCAGTACCGGATGCCGCGTGAAAGACAATGGTTTGTGGGCCACTTGCTATAGGTCGCCAAACAACTCGGACGTCTGCGCCGTCTCGCGCCAAGTAGACCGATGGCATGACACCGCCGCCAGCCGCCGCCAACAGCGCGTGACTGGTCACAAAATCGTCGCGTCGGTCCAAAAAGTCGTTGTCTGGGTCCACAGATTGAATGTACTTGTCGAGTTTTCGACAGGCGGCTTCTGGGTTACCTTCAAACCCGGCCAGTGGCCAGCCGTGCCGGTTCCACAACCCGTCCCAGGCGTGCAGAAACCAGCGGGCCAAGTACACCGCCGGCCAGTTCAGCCCCTCGTTGACCTCGGCCGTCTCGGTGCGGGTGTGAGCGGTCAGGTTATTGCCGTTGGCCCACAGGCGAATCTGCGCCCAGGTGGCGGTTGCAGCTTGGTCTGGGTCGGTAGGTGGCCCGGCCAAGGGCGTGATTTCGATCGCCCAGCGCTGGCGCTGTCCAAAAATCATGATCCGCTCCCCAACAAGTCTTTGTAGTCCGCGTTGCTGAGTTGACCGAGGTCGCGGAATTGTCGCAAGACTCTGGCCGGGACCTGCCGGGGTACCAAGCTGCGGTGAACCTCGTAGCCGTGCCATGTCGCCCCATCGTCGCCGGGGTAGGCCTTGAAGAACCGGCCGCGACCGTCTATGGCATAGCGCCCCTTCTTGTCGGGGTGGTCAGCCGATCGACCTTCAATGGAATTCTCAAGCAGATCCTGGCTATCGGCCAAGGTGACGTCGTCGGGGCAAAACGACGCGGTGGTTGGGAACCAGCGCGGCGGGCCGTTGCCGGCACAACCCTGCTTGTGCTTGTCGCTGCCCGTGTAGCGAAGGCCGGTAGGTGGCGTGGGCGGTGGTGGTTGTCGTGGCGTCATCGGGTGGTCCTCCGGTTGCCGGCCCCTGGGATAGGGACGCCAAACAGATCAGTCTGCACTGGGCCGCCTAGCACGTCTAGCGCGGCGGCAGGTCGGCCCGCGGGCGGTGCTGCTGGTCGCGCTAGGTCCGTGGGTTCGCTGCCCCCAAGGCGCCGCCCAAACTCCACATCCCC
>CAISBR010000057.1 GCA_903883645.1 uncultured Myxococcales bacterium
GAGTGAGCCCGGCCCGGCGCCCACGCCCTACCGCCAACCTGCGCCCCTGGCCGCGCCGCCGCCCCGGCCCTTTCAGCCTGCGACCAGAGCCGCGCCTAGGGCACCAATGCCGCCGCCGCAAGCTGCCGCGCCGCGGCCGGTTGCGCCCGCGTACGTTGCACCTGCTTACGTTGCACCGCCGCAGCCTGTGGCACCGGTTTATGTTGCGCCACCGCAGGCCGTGGCACCCGCCCCAGTGGCGCCGAAGCGGACTGTGGCTCCCGTGGCACCCGCTCCAGTGGCACCCGCTCCAGTGGCACCCGCTCCAGTGGCGCCCGTGCAGGTCGCACCGCCACCGCCGCAGTACCCTGTGCCTGACAATCGCTTGCCGGCGGCCCCGTTAGGCCGCGTGTGGCTGTCACTGGGTGTCGGCAAGCGCAACCATGTCGAGTCGTCCGAGCTGATCGATGCGATCTGCCAAAACGCCGACATTGCGCCGAGCATGGTGGGTGAGCTGCAAATTCGCGACACCTATACGCTGGCCGATATCGACGCCGGCGCCGCAGCGGCCTGCATGGCGCGTCTGGTCAAAGTCCGTGTCAAAACGCGGTTCTTGAACCCGCGCTTGCTCGAAGGCGATCCCGAGCCCGAGACCGAGTCGGCGCCCCGCAAGCCGCGCCCCATCAAGCAAGAGTTCAGCCAGCCGCCCGGCACTGAGCGCCCCAAGCGCGCCAAGCGGCCGCCGGCCTAGCTGCCGCACAATTTTAAGTAATTTCAGCTAGTAGAAAATGGGTGCCATGTTGTGGCGACCCGGCGGGGGCTACTCTTCGGTGCCGCCCATGGGGACTTCGGCAGCCGGCGCCACGCTCTGCGGCCAGCCCACGAACTTGGGCACAAACGGCATCTCGGCGTTGTACTGCTCTTCGGTAATCACCTTCTCTTTGCGCATCTTCTCCATGATGCCGGCCATCCGCGCCTGCCACCATGCGTCCCAGTTCTTGGTCACAAAGCGGGTATAGCCGCAGCGTGGGCACGGCTTATTGGCTGCCAAGAACGCCGACTCAAGTGGTGATAACGCCGCAGCATCTTTGCCAAAGTAGGTCTTGGCGGCGCGCTGCAGACCGTAGATCTTCACATCTTTGCCATCGTTGCCGAACTCGATCATGTTCACGTATAGCTCAAGAATACGGTCTTTGGCGGCCTTATTCGGCGGATCCTTGGGCCCCTTGGCCGGCATGATCTTTTGCAGATCGCGCTCGATATGCCACACGATCAGCAGCTCTTCGAACTTGCGCGACAGGTTCTTAGCCCGCGTAAGAAAGATGTTTTTTACCAGCTGCTGGGTAATCGTCGAGCCGCCGTAAACAAACCTGCCGTAGTCGAGGTCGAGGCGAATCGCCCGCATAATCAGGCCCGGCGCCACGCCGCGGTGCTTGTAAAACCGCCCGTCTTCGGTCGCCACCATCGCCCACCACGTCCACGGCGGCAGCTCGGCCAGCGGCACCCAAAAGCCAGAGCTGGGGCCCACTTGCACATCGTCGAGCAGGGTGCCGTTCTCGTTGACGGGCCGCGAAAAGTCGCTCGCCCACTCGTTCAGATCGATCGTGCCAAACTTGACGATCTCAGTGGTGCTATCGTCCATTTCTACTTTCAGATCGCTCTTGTACACATCATTTAGCGGCACCTTCAGGTCGACCAGCCAGCTGATCTCGCCGCGCGCTTCGATGCGGCCAATGGTCGAGGTCATGCCCGGCGGAATCGAGCGCGCCATCGCCGCGGCGTCTTGCTTCGGCGCCTCAAAATGCAGGTGCACCGTGGGCTTGCTCGCCAAGTCGGTCGCCTCGAGCAGCACATTGACCTTGGCCTCGCCGATGGTCAGGTCGGGCAGGTCGACCGAGATCAGATTCTCTGGCCCACTGACACGAAAGGCGATCTTGCCCGCCGCCGAGAAGTCGTCGATCGGCTTGGGCGCTAGGCGCCAGTAGTCAAAGCCAAGCTTCTTAATGGCAAAGTCGCCTGTAATCGACAAGTTTTGCCCGGGCACCGCGCCGGTCGCGAAGTCGAGATTGACCACAATGTCGGAATCCGCCGGCACCGACACCGCCGAGCTGACGATGCGCAACGCCTGGGCAAAGTGACCTCCCGACAGTTTCAGCTTGGCTTTCTGCAGCTTAGGACCCGGACCGGTGATGACGTCGCTCGAAATCTCGCCCCACACCTGCGCCTCGTCGAAGGGCTTGGCCGATACCAGCAGCCCGCGCGTGCCATCGGCCTGGGCCGGAGTCGACTCGATCGTAATATCCTGAACGCCACCAAAGGGTTTACTCGATCCTTCGCGCAGCAGACCAAAGCGCCCGCCGCGCACCTGCAGCTTCAGCTTCGGCGCCTGCGCCATCTTGGCGATCACGCTCTGCACCAGCTCGTCGGTGCCCAACAGCTGCTTGTGCAGGTCGCGCAGGGGCTGCACTTGCGTCGTGGTCCACGATTTTTTGGCCTGGGGCGCCGCCTTCTTGCCGTCGTCGTCGAGCTGTGCACCCGCCACCACGGGCTTCTTGGCGCCCGGCTTCTTACCCTTGGGGTCCTCGGCCAACTTGCCGGCTTCACGCAGCTTTTGGTCGACGCGTTCTTTGATCTTCTTATCGCGCACATCGGGCGGCAGGTTCGGGTCGTTCAGCACTTCGTCGGCCTCGGCCTCGTCCATCGCTTGGCGCTTCAGCTTGGCCACCTCGGCCGCCGTCACCGCCTTCCACAGCTGCCGACCACCGGGTACCTGCTCTAAGGCATCTTGCCGCCAGGGCAAATCGACGCTGGGCTGGTCGACGGTAAAGGCGATCAGCGACTCGAGTGCGTGCTCGCCCGGAATGCGATCTGTTTTGAGCTCAACGGCTTGCACGCCGATCACGCCCACATTGCCGGGGATGGTGACCTTGCAGCCCTCGAGGCGAGCAACCAGAGGAATTTCACCGCCTTCAACCCCATCGAGCGCCAAGCTCAGGCGCTCCGCCGTACCGTTCCAAATCCGCGCGTTGCTCGCTTGGGCCACTCCCGCTGGAGCTTGCGCCGCCGGTCCATCATTTTGCGGTAGTTTCGCGGCTTTACCTGCCTTATCTTTGGCCGCATCCGGCGCTTTCTCGGCCGACGCCTTGGGCTCGGGCACCGCAAACGCGATCTGCTCTGCCGCCACGCCCAGGCGCTGGGTTAGCGGTCGCACATGCTTGACCGAAACAAGGACTTGCTCGCCCTTGCGCAGCACCAAATCTTCAACCGATCCACCGGTTTGTGCATCAAAGCGCAGACCCGCCACCGCGATCGAGTCCACACCCAGGGGCAACGGGGCGCTATCCGGCATTTTCAAACGGAATTCGGGCTGAAAGCGCGCCGCCAGCTTGGGCGGGCCGTCGGCCTGGGTCTCGAGCGTGGCCGCCAGCTTGCTCGCCACCGTGCCATCGACCACCGCCGCGAGATCGCCCACGCCGTGCGATAGGTCGACATGTAACGCAACATCATGAATATGTAGGCCTTGTGGCAGGTACTGCGCGCCCTTGCCCTGCACGCGCACGGTGACCGACCCCTGCTCAACGAACAGCGCGGTGCCACCCTTGGGCTCTTTCTCGTCCTTCTCGTCGATCTTCTTCTTCTCGGGCAGCTGTTTGCGCGCTGCCTTGTACAAATCGAGCAATTCCTTGGGCTTGCCGTCTTGCAGCAGCACATCGACTTCAAACTGCCGCACATCGGCGCGCTGCGGCCGCCGCCGCCCCATCAGCGCCTTCCAGACCGACAATTCGGCCGTAGCCTCTTGCACCGCCGCGACATTGCTGCCGTCTTTGCGGGCAAACGCCAGGCCCTGCACGCGAATCCGGCCAAAGGGCGACACAGAGACCTGCTCAAGCTTCAGCGCCAGCCCCGCATCGTCGGCGATCATCTGCAGCCGCGAGCGCAAGATGCTGCCCGCCGCCAGCGAGCCGATGCCAACGCCGCCCACGAGCAGCAACATTAGGCCGCCAAAGACAAAAAATGCGGTTCGGCGACCGCGGCTCGGGTTCGAGGTTTTATTGGCCAAGGTGACTCCTTGGGAGCGTTGCGCACAGACGTTCCCGCGGGCGAGGATACACCAGGGGCGCGTCCTGTCAGGAAATTCGCGCGCGATTGGCGTTCTGGTGCAGCGTAAGTATCATGGCAAAGTTCGACCGCAGCGCCGTAGCCGGCACCGGGCGACACCTCGGCGGCCTGGTGGCCGTTGCCTAGCCGATTTTCCCCTTTCCTTTCGGGTGCTCTATGCAGGTTCGCGCTTTCCGCCAAGTGTTTATGGGTCTTGTGGGCTTCGTCGCGTTCGCCGGTTGTGATTCGCTGGCTACGGCCATCGACGGCACCGCCGCGGCGCTCAAAGAGCCCGACCTGCCGAACACTTCAAAAATGCTGAATTGCTGCGTGAATCTAGAGAGCAAGAACCTGACCAAAGGCCTTGTCGCCAACATCTGCCCTACGCTCGATACGCAGGTGGCCAAGGTGATCACGGCCTACCAGACGACCAAAAAGGGCATTCAAGACAACACCAATTTGACTGCAGCAGACAAGACTGCGGCCCTCGCCAAGCTCAAGACCGAGTCGCAAGCCTCGCTTGAACCGGCGGCCCGCTGCCTGCTGACCGAAACCATTGGCACGCTGGGCAACGCCGCGATCCCCAAGGACTGCGAGGCCGTAACGACCATCGGCGCGCTGCCCCAAGGCAAGACCTGCGACGACGCCAAGACCGCCATCACCGCAGCCAAGTAACCCCGTCAAGCCCCGTTGTGCGCGCCAATCCGCCCGACGGCTTGACCTAAGCGCCCGGCTGGCCGACACTCCCGGCCCGGTTTACGCCCGGAGGCCTTTCGTGAGTTCCGATTCCAGCACCCCGGTGGCGAGCACGCTCGAGCCCGACATCAGCGTCGTCATCCCCTGCTACAACGAAGAAGCGATCCTGTGGGGCGCCGTGGTGGATTTGCACCAGGGCATGCTCGGCTTAGGCCGGCCCTTCGAGATTATCATTAGTGAAAACGGTAGCAAAGACGACACGCGCGCCATCGCCGACAAGTTGAGCCGCGCCTATCCGCAGGTTCGCGCCATCCACTCCGACGAGCCGAACTATGGCAAGGCGTTGCGGCGGGCGATCGAGGCGGCGCACGGCAAGTTCGTTATCTGCGAAGAGATCGACCTGTGCGACCTCGATTTTCATAAGCGCGCGCTGGCGATTCTCGACGACGACCGCGCCGACATGGTGGTGGGTAGCAAGGCCCACCCCGACGCCAAAGACGAGCGCCCCATGACGCGCCGCGCCGCCACCATGGTCATCAACGGCCTGCTGCGGGTGATGCTCGGTTTTCGCGGCACAGATACCCATGGTCTCAAGGCCTTCCGCCGCGACAAGCTCGCGTATACCGTCGGCAAGTGCGTCGTCGACCGCGACCTTTTCGCCAGCGAGCTGGTGATCCGCGCCCAGCGCTACCAAGTGCGCGTGACCGAGATCCCCATTCGCATCCACGAGAAGCGCCCGCCGTCGATCCACCTGTTCAAGCGGGTTCCCAATGTCCTCAAGGGCTTGGGTAAGCTGTTCATGGTGATCCGCATTAAGAACCGATGAGTACTTCGCCCGCTGCCCTGCGTGCCGCCGTCAATGTCGATGTCGACGGCTTGTACCTGTACGATCGCGTGCATGGGCACCAAGGTGGAGCGGGCAACTCCGCAGAATTCGATGCAAAAAGCCACGACGCTCGCGTTTGGACGCTGGGTGTGCCGCGCTTCTTAGACCTATTTGCCCGAGTGGGAGCCAAGGCGACATTTTTTGTCGTAGCCCAAGACCTGGCAAGTGCTGAGGTTCGTGCCGTGCTCGCCGATGTCGTCGCCGCTGGGCACGAGGTCGGCAACCACAGTCTGACCCATCCGTACAACCTGTCGCGTTTGTCGGGCGAGCAGCTTCGCGAAGAATTGCACAAGGCCCGCGCGATCTTGCAAGACGCCACGGGGCAGGCGGTCGCCGGTTTTCGCGCGCCGGGTTACGTGCTGAGCGCTGACCTGATTCACGCCGTGATCGACGCGGGCCACACCTACGACTCCTCACGGTTTCCGAGCCCCGCCTATCAGGGTGCGAAGGCTCTGATTATTCAGCTGTATCGCCTGCGTGGTCGGCCGTCGGGCAGTATCGCCGAAGCGCCGGCCGTGTGGCTGGGGCCGCGCACGCCGTACCGCTGGACCCTGCCGTCTGGGCAAAATATCGTGGAATTGCCCATCGGTACGCTGCCTGGTCTGCGCTTGCCGTTAATCGCTACCAGTGTGATCGCCGGCGGCGAGGCGCTGCGCTTGGCGACCCGACCCCTGCTGCTCAATGCGGACTGGCTCAATTTTGAGTGCCATGCCATCGATCTCCTTGATCATACAGGTGATCAGCTGCCCGCGCGCTTCTTGGCCCAGCCCGACCAGCGCGTGCCGCTGCAGGCCAAGTGGCCGGTGATGTTGCGCACGCTTGAAGACTTGACTGCGACCCATGATGTGGCGACCTTGGCCGCTTGGGCCGAACATGTCTGAAACGCCTCAACAAACCCAGACTGCTCGGCTTGGGCCGACGCTTGTGGTCGCCGCGACCTGGACCGGTATCTGTGCGCTCCAGTACCTGTGGCACGGCCTAGACCAGAGCGGAATGTTGCGAATGGGCGCCAACTTGGGCGACCTAAGCCTGAGCGGGCAGTGGCCTCGGCTGCTGACGGCGGGCTGGCTGCACTCGGGTGCGCTGCATCTGTTCGCTTCGGTGACGACGCTGGCGTGGACACGGCCGCTCGAACGGCAGGTCGGCGGCGCTGGGTTTACTGTAATTCTAGCTGGTTCGATGCTGGGCGGCACCTTGGCGCAGGCGCTGCTCGAGCCCAATAGTCCGGCGGCGACCGCGTCGGCTGGGGCACTGGGCGTGCTGGTCGCGGCCACGTGGCTGCAGCGCAGCGCCGAAAAGCCCAGGCGGGGCGGCCGGTTGGCGTGGATGTCTATCTGGGGGCTGCAGCTGCTGGCCCTGGCCATGCCCGGTGCCGGCACGGTCGCGCCGCTGGGGGGCGGCTTGTGCGGGCTAGGGCTAGCGTTGCTGTGGCCGTTCGTGCGGGCGCGCGCGCAGTCCGTGCGGTTCGTCGCGTGGACGTATGCGCTGCTGGTCGCCACCGCCTTCGAATGGCTGTGGTCGGCGACGCGACCCTGGAATTTCTAGAAAGCTTCCTACTAAACGGCCTACCAAACTGCCTACTTGTCGGCGGGTTTTTCAGCAGGCTTGTCAGCCGGTTTCTCGGCCTTGGGCGCCGCCACCTTGGTAAAGCTGGCCGAATAGTGGGCCAAGAACGCCAACGTTTGGGTGCGATTCTTGGTCTTGGTCACGGTGCGCTTGAAATCCGTCGGCTTGATGGTCAGCGTTACCGGCTCATAGCCCGACTCGCGCGGCGTCAGCGTGACAGTGTGCTCGGCGCTGCGGTCAAGCCCCTTAATAACCAAGGTCTTGGCGCCATCGACGTACTCGTGGTTCTCCCAATCCTTCTTGTCGTCGAGCTGGAACTTGACGAAATCAATCTTCATGGCGATGTGAGCTTCACCGACAATCTCGTTCTCGTCGAGTTGCGGCGCCTCGTCTCGAACGGGGGCTTTCTCTTTGCCCATCGCGGTATTGGCGCTCACGACGCAGGCCAGGGCGGCGCACAAAACGGCGACGGTGGTGAACATGCTGCGGACGATCTTCATGGCGCATCTCCTAAGTTCTTGCGCCGCGAGGTGGGCGCGCTCACATGCTGCGCTTGCGACAACCGGCGATCAAGCGCTGATCTTACTTGCAAACGGCGAAACGTCACGAACGATTCACGGTTTTACTGCGGCCGGGGGCATGGGCCTCGAGCTCGGTCACGCGAACCTGCAACGCCGCCACTTGCTTGCGGAGATCTTGAATCTCGAGCCCCATCTTGTCGGCCGACTGCCCATGCGGCGCCAGCCAAGCCAGCACTGATCCGCGCACCACTTCGTCGAGAAAGTGTTGCAGTTCCTCGGGCGAAAACGCGGGACCGATCGGCCAGCGGCGCGGGCGAACCTTGTCGTGGTGATCGCCGTTCGGGTGACTGTCGCCCGTGGCGGAGGGCTCGTCGCCCTCTTGCGGCTTGCGGTGCTGCAGGACGCGCTCGGCCTCATGTTTCCAGCTTTGTACGGTGCGCTCGGCCTCGTCGCGCCAGGTCTCGACTGTGCGCTCGGCCTCGTCGCGGACCCGACCCACGGGCAGTGCCACCTTTTTCTGTAAGAAGTCGTTGCCTTGCGCGATCAGCGTGCGCAGGCCCGCCAGCGGCACGGAGCCACGGCGCTTGCGCTCCGAATCGAGCAGCGCTTGCGTGAGGGTGACTTCGGTCAAGTCGGCTTTCGTTTTATTATCAATAACATGCACTTCGTGGCCGTCGCGCACCATCTCCGCAACTTCTTCGAGCGTGACGTAGCACGAGCGCGAAGTGTCGTACATCTTACGGTTGGCATAGCGCTTGATCACACGCGGTTGGGCCATAGCAGCCTCCGCCACGCCGGTGGGGCGCGGCAACCCCACTAGTTTATGACACGCTGCGTCATGTCTCAAGGACCTGCGCCGCGTGCGTCATCGCATTGCCAAAAGTAGTCGCTGGCGAAAGTTGTTCAGAATCCGACCAGATGCGCCCCATATCACCCGCCCGCCACTAAACTCCCAGCGCGGCATGGCAAACGCTTGGCCGTAGGCGGCAAACTCAAGGATCGAGCAGGGCTCCGTCGCGACCAGTTCTTGCACGCCGACCTCGAGCACGCTGTCGATCTCGTACGCGTCGAGCTGCCAAGTCTGCGGGATATCTTCAACCCAGCCCACCAATGGCCGAATGTGGAAGGCAGTCACCCAGGTGCGCTCATCATCAAGTATTCCAAGAAGTTGCACGCGATCGGCCGGCAGAGCGACCTCTTCGAAGGCCTCGCGCAGGGCCGCGGCCTCGGCGGTCTCGCCCACATCGAGCGCACCACCCGGGAAGCCGACTTGCCCGGCGTGCTTAGATAAGCGCAGTGATTTCCGCACCATCAATAGTGTCGGACCCTCAGGGCGGGCCAACAGCGGCAGCAGTACCGCCGAGGCGCGATCGCCCCCCAGGGGCAACAGTTGCGGCGGCGGGGCGCTCAGCGCGGCGCGGACCACCTCACGCGTCCAAATCATGCGCGCACGGCCAGGAACCAGTCTTTCTTACCTTTGCGAACGAGGACATAGCGACCGTGCAGCCAGGCCTCCGCAGGCAAGGGTGCGCGCACATCGCCACTGAATTTCTGGCCCGAAATCGTTACGCCGTTTTGCGCAACCGCCCGCCGTGCCTCGCCATTGCTGGCAAACGGCCGGCCTTCGCCCACCAGCAGCTGCTCGACCGTCGCATCGGCGGGCAGGGGGGCGGTCGGCAGCTCGCCGCACAGCACCTCGAGCGTCGTCACATCGGCATCGAGAGGATTGCCGCCAAACAGCACCTTGGTAGCGGCCTGAACGGACTGCAATTGCATCGGATGTACGAGCGCCGTCACTTCGTCGGCGAGCTGGCGCTGCGCCTGGCGCAAGTGGGGAGCCTCAAGGTGCGCGGCCTTCAGCGCCGCAAAATCGGTCTGATTGATAAACGTAAAGTACGCCAGGTAGCGCAGGGCGTCGTCGTCGTCGCTGTTCATCCAAAACTGGTAGAACTGGTACGGGCTGGTTAGCTGGGCGTCGAGCCACACCGCGCCGGCCTCGGTCTTGCCGAATTTCTGGCCGCTCTTGGTCGTAACTAGTGGCACTGTAACGCCAAATGCCGGGCCGTGGGGCAGGGTGCCGTCGGCGCGCCGCTCCAGCCGCTCGACCAAGTCGATGCCCGAGACGATGTTGCCCCACTGGTCCGACCCGCCGAACTGGGCCATGCAGCCGTGGCGGCGGTATAGCTCAACAAAGTCGAAGGCTTGTAGCAGCATGTAGCTAAATTCAGTGTACGAGATGCCCTGCTCGCGCGCTTCGAGGCGGTTCTTGACCGAGTCGCGGGCGATCATGGCGTTCACGCTGAAATGCTTGCCAATATCGCGCAAGAAACCGATGAGGTCTTGGCTGCACAGCCACTCGGCGTTGTCGATGCGCTTGGCTTCAACACCGGCGTTTTGCAACACAAAGCCAATTTGCGCATGAATTGAAGCCACGTTGGCAGCGACATCGGCATCCGAAAGCAGCTTGCGCTCTGCGCTCTTACCCGAGGGATCGCCGATCCGGCCCGTGCCACCGCCCACCACCGCAATCGGCTGATGGCCCGCCCGACCCAGCCGCGCAAGCAGCAGAATCTGCAGCAGCGAGCCCACATGCAGGCTGGCCGCGGTGGGATCAAAGCCAATGTAAGCAGTAACCTTCTGGTCCTGCAGCGCCTTGTGGGCCAAGTCCGCGTCGGTGACCTGATGCAATAGGCCACGCCAGCGCAGATCGTCGAGAAGATTCATGGCGTCCTGCTAGCTATATGTAAAATAGATCTTGATAAATCGCTACTGCTTGGGCGCGACATCGACGTGGAGGCGGAACGTCAGCGCAGTGGAACCGCGGGTTGGCGGCGCGAGCACAAGGTAATCGCCGGCTTGGCGCGGCGTCCAGGTGCCCTTGCCCTGCGCATCCCATTCGACCACGTCGCCCCACCCCATCTGGTCGTTCATCAGCACCACAAAGGGCAAGCTGAGGCTACCCTTGGGTTTGTCCGCCGGGCCCAAGTCCTGCGCGGCCAGCACCACCGGCTTGCCGGCGATGATCTGCGACGGCGTCGACAACAGGGCCACGTGTTCGGCCTCGGATTTGCTGCGCGGCCCCAGGCTGCCGAGCCCTGGCCCCATCACCTCGGGCAGTACGCCCTTGACCGTAACCGGCGCCGAAACCACCCGCGCCGCGCCACCTTCGGGCTTGAACACCGCGATCATCGCGTGATCGCCGCCGCCGGGCATATGAATCGTAGCCACCCGCGCATCGGCGCCCTCTTTGACGGGGCCGTTGCCAAAGGCGTACACGGCGTGCCGCAGGTCGCGCGCCACGACAAAGAGGTGCAGTTCGGCACGCTCAACCTTGGCAAGCCGGCCGATCGGATGCGACTTATCGTCGAGCACCGTCACGAACACCTTGGTGTCTTCGACCGCGCTCGGCTGGGACTGCGCCTCGTCGTGGGCATTGGCAAAACCGGTGGTAATGCGCCAACCGTCTAGGCTTTCGGAGCGCGGACCGGGGTACACCTCGGGCGAGACTGGAGCCGGGGCGTCGACCGCTGTAGCTGGGCCAGGTAGCGCCGCCTCTTTGCTTGGCGCTGCGGGCTTGGCGAGGGGTGCTTCTGCTTCTTTTTGGCAGCCTTTGCAGCCATCTTGAGCTAGCGCGGCCAGAGCCAGCGCCGTCACGGCAGCGATCCGCAGGGGCAGGTGATTCATCGTATTCTCCTGACAATCCGGCGGTTCGCCGCCGCGGTGCTGCAAGGGCGCTGCTCGCGGGGGCTAGCCTCGCTCGGCTAGCCTTCCATGGCGGCCAAAGTCGCTTCGTCGATGTCGAAGTTGGCCCACACGGCCTGCACATCGTCCAAATCGTCGAGTGCTTCCATCAGGTTCATCATCACTTCGGCTTCGCGGCCCGACAGCGTGATGGTGGTGCCGGCGACCTTGGCGACCTTGGCGTCGGCGATGGTGAGGCCCGCTTTTTCAAGCGCGTCACGCACGGACCATAGCTCGGTAAATTCCGTAGTGACTACATAGTGTTCGTCGTCGTCCTCGGTCGACATATCGGCGGCGCCGGCCTCAAGGGCCTTCTCCATCACCGCGTCTTCGCCCAGGCCCGCCTTGGGCACCAACACTTGGCCCACGGTCGAGAACAGGTAGCCCACCGAGCCGGGTTCGGCCATCTTGCCGCCGCGTTTGCTTGCGACGGTGCGGATTTCGGTGTTGGCGCGGTTGCGGTTGTCGGTGGTGGCGTCGATCAAGATCGCCGTGCCGCCGGGGCCGTAGCACTCGTACACCAGCTCTTCGTAGTTGACGCCTTCGAGCTCGCCCGTGCCCTTTTTGATAGCCCGCGTGATGTTGTCGGCGGGCATGTTGGCGCCCTTGCAGTCAAGCACGGCCTTGCGCAGGCGCGGGTTGCCGTTGATGTCGCCGCCGCCAAGCTTGGCTGCAACGGTGACTTCCTTGATCAGCTTGGTAAAGACCTTACCGCGTTGCGCGTCGGCCTTGCCCTTTTTGTGCTTGATCGTACTCCATTTATTGTGTCCGCTCATACCCTGTAGCTCCAGATGCGTGGTGGGGCAGCTGCTCGCACTATGCCGGCGATGCCCGTGGCCGGCGGCGAAGGGCCATAACTTTAGCACGCGCCGCAACTTGGCAAAAGAGGGAACGGCCTAGGGTTTGACGCCCCCGGGCCACTTTGCGACACTGCCGCGCGCGCCGGCGACGGGTTCGGCGCACCCTTTGCCCCGCCAACCTGGTAGCACTACTTTGGAAAACATTGCCTCGCTCCTAAAGAATCAACCGTCGAGCGCTGAGCTCGCGACGACCCGCGCCCTCGACCGCTTGCGCCTAGGTGAGCCCGTGCTGCTAGCCGAGGACTTGGCGGGCAGTCGCGCCTTGTGGGCTGTGGTGCCTGCACAAATGGCCACGCCGGCTTCGGTCAACATGCTGGCCGGTGATGCGCGCGGCGTGCTGACGGTGACCCTGACGGCGACGCGGGCTAAACAGCTTGATTGCGCAGCGTTAGAGCGGCGGCGGGCGCCGGGCTGGATGCCGCATTACGGGGTCAGTGTCGAGGCGGCGATTGGCGTGTCGACCGGTATTTCTGCTGAAGATCGGGCACTTACCGCCCGTCTGCTCGCCGACCCCAATGTGCGCGCCGAAGACTTTGTGCGCCCCGGCCACATCATGCCGTGCGTGGTGGGCTCGCGCGGCGTCCTCGATGCGCCGCTCGGCCCGGAAGCGGCTCACGATCTGATGGTTTTGGCGGGTTTGCATCCTGCCGCGCTCATCTCGCACGTCTTGGATGGCCTCGACGATGCCCACGCGGAGCAAGGCCAAGAATTTGCTGACCGTTTGGGCTGGCCGCTGGTGACCGTGTCGGATGTGCTCGCTTGGCGCGCCGCCCACGAACGGCTGATTCGCATCGTGCGCGAGGGCGAAGTTCCCACGCAATTTGGCCCGTTTCGCATCCGTGTCTATGCCCACGAAGTCGACGGCACGGCCCACATCGCGCTGGTGCCGCAGGGTGTCAATGGGCCTAAGGCTTCAGAAGTAGGGCGTTTACCCCTGGTGCGCCTGCATAGTCAGTGCCTGACCGGCGATATTCTGCATTCGCGGCGCTGTGATTGTGGCGATCAGCTGCAGCGTTCGCTCGAGCTAGTGGCCGCCGACGGCTACGGCGCGGTGCTGTACTTGCGCCAAGAGGGCCGCGGCATTGGGCTTATCAATAAGATTCGCGCCTACGCGCTGCAAGACCGGGGCAAGGATACCGTAGAAGCCAATGTTGCCCTTGGGTTTGCCCCCGACGAGCGCGATTACGCAGTGGCGGCGCAGATTTTGCGCGACCTGGGCATGGAGCGGCTGCGGCTGCTGACCAATAACCCCGACAAGATTTGGGCGCTGCAGCGGTTGGGCATTGATGTGGCCGAGCGCGTGCCGATCGAAGTGCCACCTACCGCCGATAACTTGGGATATATGTTGACGAAGCGTGACCGGATGGGTCACATATTTCAGCACATCGGCACCGGCCCCAAGTAGCCGCGTCGCGTCGGGAGACAGCCCGTGCAGCACGTAGAGAATCTGATCTTGGGCGGCGGCCTGACGGGTCTGAGCGCCGGGTACTTCTTAGAGAAAGCCGGCGGCGACTACCTAGTGGTCGAGCGCGACGATCGCCTTGGTGGCCTGACCCGCACCGAGGTGATCGACGGCTATCACTTTGATCACACGGGGCATTGGCTGCATCTGCGCTACCCTGAGATGAAGCAATTTGTCGCCGATGTGATGGGCGACCAGATGCTGCGGGTGGCGCGGCTGTCGCGGATCTGGTCGCACGGCGTGATGACGCACTTTCCGTTCCAGCAAAATCTGCACGGGCTGCCGCTCGACGTGGTGCACGAATGCATGATGGACGCGATCGAGGCGGCGCTGGCCGAGGCGCGCGGTGAGACGCAACCTGCCACCAACTTTCGTGATTTCTGTCTGCAGCGGTTTGGCAAGGGCATTACCGAGCGCTTTATGGTGCCGTACAACAGCAAGCTGTGGGGCTGCTCGCCCGAAGAGATCACTGCGGACTGGTGTACCCGGTTCTTGCCGAAGCCCAATCTACAGCAGATTTTGGCGGGTGCGCTCGGAATCGTAGATGATCAGGCCGGTTACAACGCGAGTTTTGTCTATCCGCGCACGGGCGGCATCGAGACGTTTGCCAAGGCCATCGCGGTGCACGTGCCGGCGGCCAAGGTGGCGCTGAACACGGTGCCGGTGGCCATCGATCTGGTTAAAAAGACAGTAGAATTGTCGGATGGCCGCCATCTGAGCTTTGGCCGGCTGCTGTCGTCGCTGCCGCTGCCCGAGCTGGTGAAGATCGTGCGGGATGTGCCCACGCACGTGCTTGAAGCGACAGCAAAATTGCGCTGTACGTCGCTGCGCTACATGAACTTGGGGATCGCGCGGCCCGATGTGCTGGGCAACGTGCAGTGGCTCTATGTGCCCGAGCCGCAGTATCCATTCTATCGCGTCGGGTCGTTCAGCAATGCCGTGGCGAGCCTAGCGCCGGCCGGCAAAAGCAGCCTGTACGTCGAGGTGGCAGCCAATAGCGCGGCGAGCGACACTGAAGTCATTGCTTCAGTTCGGCAATTCTTGCGCGAGCGCGGTTGGCTGCAGAGCGATGCCGAAGTCGAGGTCGAGCAAATTCGCCATATCCGCTACGGCTATGTGGTATTTGATCGGCACTATTTTGCGAGTCGCCAAGCTATCTTAGACTACCTGGGGGCCGCCGGTGTGGCTTCGCGTGGCCGCTACGGCAGTTGGGTGTACGCGTCGATGGAAGATGCGATGTGGGACGGCTACACCTTTGCAGCCGGACAGTAAGGGCACGTAACTTCGGGCGAAGAATCGTCACAGTCGCGTAAAGCCGTCGAAAATGGCGCAGCAGCACGCTGGCGCGGAACGGTTGCTGCCCGTATACTCTCGGCACTTACTAGGGAACGCGGTCATGCTCTAGGGCAGACGTTTGCGATTGCAGTGCAGGAGGTTGAAGCGTGTGGCGCATCTGTCCAACGTGTGGAATTCGCACTGATGCACTGTCGTGTGACACGGATGCGTGCCCCACGGAGGTGATTCGCGCCGATAGCGAGTTCCCGGGCCGGTTGCACCGCGGCGATGTGTTACTCGATCACTACGTTGTGCACGATCTGGTTGGCGTGGGCGGCATGGGGGCCGTGTACCGCGGTCAGCAGCGCGAGACATTGCAGTCGGTGGCGATCAAGGTGCTGTGGCGCGATCTGGCGGCCGATCCGATCGAAGTCAAGCGCTTTACCCGCGAGGCGCGCGCCGCCAGCCTGCTGGCCCACCCCAACGCCGTGCGGGTGGTCGATTTTGGCAGCGACTCGCGAACCAAGGCCTTGTTTATCATCATGGAGTTTCTGGTCGGCCAGAAGCTGAGCGATGTGCTGCGCCGCGAGCCGATCATGGACCCGGTGCGCGTGGTCCACGTGGTCGCGCAGGTGTGCAAGGCGCTCGAAGAGGCGCACCGCAAAGGCGTGGTGCACCGCGACGTCAAGCCCGACAACATCTTCTTGCAAGACGTAGCTGGCGAGCGTGATTTTGCCAAGTTGCTCGACTTTGGGCTGGCGAAATTCATTCGCGCCGACGTGATGGAAGGGCAGCTGACGCGCTCGGGTTTTGTAGTGGGATCGCCGGAGTACATGGCGCCGGAGCAGGCCTCAGGCAGCCCCGTGGGGCCGGCGGCCGATATCTACTCGGTGGGCATTGTGCTGTACGAGTGCCTCTCGGGGCGCCTGCCGTTCGATGCCAGCACCACGGCCGAAGTGCTGCGGATGCACATCTTGAAGGGTGCGCCGCCGCTGGTTGGGCCGCCGGGTACCGAGAATATCCCGCCGGCACTCGAAGAAGTGGTGATGCGGTGCTTAGAAAAAGACCCGGGGTTGCGGCCACCCACCGCCGACGCCTTGCGCATCGAACTGCTAAAAGCTTGTGATCGGCGAAAGTTGAATGTGCAAGTCAAGATGGTTGGGCCGACGATCGTCGTGGCGCCGGGCTCGCTAGAAGAAGCTGGGGCCAGCCTGCAGGCGCCGGGATCGACAGCGGGCGAGGACCCGCGGGGGACGGTGCCGCTTGGGGGCTCGCGGGCCTCAATCGACCCGGCCTCGGGGCCAACTTCGCCCCATCTTGAGATGGCGTCGCTAAGTGCCGAGGAATTAGCTTCTACATTTGACAGGTTTGACGCCGACCTTACGCCGACGGATGGCTTGGCTGCGCTGCCGCGGCTGGGCATCGGCTCGGCCACTGCCCGCGATATCGCCATACCGACGGCGCCGACGGAGTCGGTGGTGGCGCCTCTGTCGCCTTTGGCTCCGGATACGGGCCGCGAGTCGTCGCCACTAGCCGAGGCGCTTGACGTCGATCGCACGGACCCGCTGGCACCAGTGCCCCGAGTGACGGCGACGCCGTTGGCAAGAAAAGACCAGCGTCGCTGGCTGTGGCCGACCGTTGGGACTGTGTTCGCCGTGGCGCTGTTGGCAGTGGTCTTATGGTGGAAATCCTAGTTTATACTAAGAATTGTGGCTACTTCCTCGCCGATAGCCCAGCTCGCGGTCAACCCCGGTGACTCGATGCCGAGCAAATTGACCCAACCCGATGCGCCGCTAGCGCTTTCTTCGGCGATGTAGAAGTCGGCCGCGTGGTCGGTGGCCAACTTGGGGCGGATGCCGGCAAAGGCCGGGCGCAGTTGATCGGCCTGCAAACCGCAGAGGAACGAGCTGGCCGCCGCCAAAAACTGCGCACCAAGCCCTGGATCGACGCGGTAGTCGTGATCGGATTCAGCGAGCGCAGTGTCGGGCCCCAGCCGGGCCTGGCCGGCCAGATCGAGCGTCAAGTGCGTACCAAGGCCCAGCAGATGCGGCATCGGCAGCGGGTAGACAAGGCAGTCCGCCGGCGCCGGACCCTGCAATTCAAAGTAGTTTCCCTTGACGAAGTGGTGTACGGGCAGAGCAGGGTGGCTGCAGGCCAAGCGCGCCACCCGATCGGCGAGCAGGCCAGCGGCGTTGACGACCGCGTCGCAATCGAGCACCGTCATCGAAGAATCGGGTTGCTCAACCGAGAGTTGCCAGCCATGGGCCGCGCGCAAAACTGCCACGACCCGGTGCCGTAGCAAGAGCTCGGCCCCGCCATGCTCCGCGACGCGCCGGTACCACTGCACCAGGCTGTGCGGATCGACAATCCCCGTGCCCGCTGACCAAAGCGCTGCCACACCGCGGACTTGTGGGGCGCGGGCGTGCAGTTCGGCCGAATCGAGCAGCATCAGTGGCTGAGTGCCGTTGGCCTGGGCCTGTGCAGAAAGTGCTTGAAGGGCAGGGAGTTGCGCGTCATCAACGGCGACGATCAGCTTGCCGACCATGCGCCCCGCCACCTTACCCGATGCAATGAGGTGGGCTAGGTGGTCGCGGCCCTGCACGCAGAGGCGGGCCTTCGCCGAGCCGGTGGGGTAGTACAGCCCCGCGTGCACCACGCCGCTGTTGCGCGCAGAGGTCTCCGATCCAAGGGTGCTATTGCGTTCAAAAACAAGGACCTGTGCCCCGCGCTGGGCCAGTTGCGCCGCCACCGCCAAGCCGACTACGCCGCCGCCAATCACGGCGATGCGGAGGTTGGGGCGGCAAAGGGCTGACAGGTTCGCGTGCGCCATGGCCGGGCCACGGTAGCGCCGCCGCGCATGGTTGGCCAGTTCGCTGCCGATCCGCTGCCGATCCGCTGCCGATCCGGTCGCTGCACTTGCCGGACTGCCGCGACTCCCTTAGAATTCTGCCCCTCGCCTGGCCCCTGCTGGGCTGTACCCGGCGCCGCGCCCCTAGCCGCGCAGCCCCCTTGCAGTACCCGCGCTGACGCGCTTTTTGGAGCAATACCATGTCGTTCTTTGGCAAGAAGCCCCTCAAGACCATCGCCCCGCTCGAGACGGCGACCACCGTGTATGCCGACTTTGATACCACGCTGGGCAAGTTCCGCGTGCAGTTGTTCGTCGACAAGGCACCGCAGACCTGCACCAATTTCATCCAGTTGGCCGAAGGTACCGTGGCCTGGAAGAATCCCTTCACCGCCAAGGACGAGACCCGCCCGTACTACGACGGTCTGATCTTCCACCGCGTGATCGACGGCTTCATGTTGCAAGCCGGCTGCCCCAAGGGCGAAGGCACAGGCGGCCCAGGCTGGCAATTCGGCGACGAATTCCACCCCACGCTGCGTCACAGCAAGCCCGGCATCCTGTCGATGGCGAACGCCGGCCCCGGCACCAACGGCAGCCAGTTCTTCGTGACGGTCGCCCCCACGCCGCACCTCGACAACAAGCACTCGGTCTTCGGCGAAGTGATCGAGGGCATGGATGTGGTCTACGCCATTGCCAAAACGCCGGTCGACGCCCGCGATCGTCCGCGCACGCCGATGCACATCAACACGATCACCATCGTTCGCGCGTAACTCGCCCGAGAACATCGGCCGCGCTCAGTCGGGGGAGTCACATGCCCAGTCTCGCAAAATCTGCTTTGCTGTTGGGCTGTTTGCCGCTTTGGGCCTGTGTGGCTCCCACCGACTGTAGCGTAGAGCCCGAGCGGTGCCTGCCGCCGGCGTATCACGTCAAGTCGGCGCCCAGTAAGCTGAAACTACAGCCGCTTTTGCCGCTTGTGCCGCTCGTGCCGGGCCTGCCGATCGCAGTGGCGCCGGCCGGGGTGCCTGTCGCGGACCGGCTGGCGCAGCGGGGGCCGAATCCGCAGCCGGAGCGCGATCACCAAGTACCGGTCGCAGACCAGCAGCTGGTCGTCGTGCGGCGGGCCCTGTCCGCGGCTATGCCGGCGCTCAAAGCGCACGATTTGCAGGCGCTGCGGCCGTTCGTGACGGCGCGTTATGCAAAACAATTCGCCGAGATCGAGGCGCAATACAAGGACCGATTCTGGCGCCATGCCGACCGGGTTGGTCAAGTTTTGGGCAGCGCGCATCCGCAATTTAGCATTGAGCCGCAGCCCGACGGCCACCTGCAGGCGACGATCAAGTCGCCGGATGGCCTTGAAATTCGCCCTGTCGTCGTGCAAGAAGACGGCGTGTGGAAACTGGACCGCTTGTAGACCTGGAGGAAGGCATGTTCCCGAAATCGTTGCGTTGGCTCGCCGTTGGCGCAGCTCTGTTTGTCGTGGCCGCCGGCTGCAAGAAGGAAGTGGCTCCGGCCGCCAAACCGACTGGCGCGGCAGCGTCTGCAGGTGCAGAACTCAAGGGTGCCGAGGCGGTTGCGGCCCCTGCGGCGGCTTCGGCCGTGCAAGCGCCGGCGGCGGCTTCGGTCGCCGACGGTGAGGCTGATCCTAATCAAAACGTTTGGAATTTGCAGGCCAACTCGGCGGTGGTCAAGGGCGGCGACCGCGTGTTTGTGCTGACGCAGGGTGCCCACCGCGCCTACGACGACGCCAACAAGCCGTACCGCCTGTTTGCCCAAGATGTGGGCGAGGTTAAGGGCGGCGTGGTCGTGATCAAAGAGCAGACGGGGGGCACGTTTAAGACCAGCGGCCTGTTCGTGATTCCGGCCGGCAGCAGCGCGGCGGAGCTCAAGGTGGGCGACATGGTGCTGGCGGAATGGGCGAGCGAGCTCAAGCACGCGGTCGTGCAAAAGATCGACGGCGAAAAGATTACGGTGCGCCACACCGATCTGCCCGACAACTGGACGGATGACAAGGTCGTGCGGGTGTTGGCGCCGCGCGAAGTGACCCGCCAAAAAGAGGGCCTGCAGGCTGGCAACTTCGCATTTGCCAAGGGGACGCAGGGTAGGGATGAGATCGTGTTGCTCGTGGGCCAGTCGGGTGACAACTGGATTACTCGCCAGTTTAGCCAGCGCGTCCGCATGGTTGCCGTTTCGGACCTGCGGCCGATTCCGCTGAAGCCGGTGCTCAAGCCGGGCCAGCTCGTCGAAGTGCCATGGATCGGGCAGGTTTATACCGGCAAGGTCAGCAAGGTGCTGGGCACGCGGGTCGAGGTCAAAGTCGATGGCATCCAGAAGACCGACGCGGTCATCGCCTCGTTTGGCCAGGTTGCGCCCGTAGAGCCGAAGAAGTCGGAGAAGGCCGCTGGGAAATAGGCAGCCAAATCCGACTGGCACCCACTTTTTACTAGCTTCTACTAGCTTCTACTAGCTTCTACTAGCTGAAATTACTCGGACTCTTGACTGCCCCAGCGGAACAGCGCGACCGCCACCGCCACGGGGCCGTTGAGCGACTCGTTGCCGTCGGCCATCCCAATCGACACGGCCTGAGCGCGCAGATCGGCCGGCAGCCCAGGGCCTTCTAGACCGGGCAGCAGCAAGAAATCATCGGGAAAGACAAAGTGTTGCAGAGCAGTGCCCTCGGCCGACAGCGCCACGAGCTGCTCGCTGGGCACCGCCGCGGCGACCTCGGCCACGCCTGCGCTACTCCACAGATTCAGCCGCCAAGCCGCCAGGCCGCCGGAGCGCACCGCCTTGGGATGGTAGGGCGAAGCCGCCTCGCGCGTCAGCACCACCTCGCGCACACCCAGCGCCGCCGCCGAACGCAGCACCGCACCTACGTTTTCGGGGTCTTGAAAGGGCACTGCCAGCGTTGCCCCCAGCAGCGTGCCCGGCCACGGTCGCGGCGGCGGCGCGCGCACCACCACCAGCGGGCCCTTGGTGCCAAACTGGTCGAGCTCGCGGAACAATTCGGGCGCCAGCAGCGCCACTGGCAGCTCCTCCGCCGCCTCCGGGATGACATGCTCGGTACCCAGCGGAACCAAAAGCTCGACGCACACGTGACCGTAATCGCGCAGAACCTCGGGTACGAGCTTTGACCCCGCCACGATCGCGAGGCCGTGCTTGCGAATCCCCTTGCCCGTCAGCAGGTCGCGCCAGGTGCGCATCGCGTCGTTGCTACCCGATTCAATGTGCCGGGTCTTGCGTCGCTGCACTTCGGTGGGGTCGCGCAGGCGCTCAAAGGTGACCAGCCGGCGGCGATGGGTGGTAAACGGAATGTCGTAGGCTAGGTCGTCGCGCAGCGCCCACGAGGTGCCAAATGCTCTCTGCGCCTCGGCAATTTCGTCGTCGCAATTGGGCCCCTTCATAAAGATCGCCAGGCCGCCCGGCTGCACCATGCGCCGCACCCGCGTCAGCGTCACCGGAATCTTCTCGAACGCACGGGTAATCACGCCGCCCACCGCGTCGTCGAAGTGGTGCCCCAGCGTGGCGTGCCAGGTCGAAATACCTTGCAGCCCACACGTTTGGATCGATTCGTCGATAAAGGCGATCCGCTTGGCGCGCATCTCGTTGCAGATGACCGTGGTCGCAGGCGAGCCGATCTTGAGCGGAATTCCCGGAAGGCCGGCCCCTGAGCCGATATCGAGCAGCGGCGACGGCAGCCGGCCCGCCAACTTCTGCGCCACCAGCAGGCAATCGACGTAATGCAGCGAGACCATGGTGTCAAAGGCGCGCAGGCGCGTCAGATCGCCGTCGTCGTTGCGGGCGTGAAGGAGCTGATGGTATTGCCACAACTGCCCAAGCTGCGCATCGCTAAGGGTAATGCCGCTGGCCTGCAGCATGGCGGCCAGACCGGCTTGCGTCGGCGGGTATTTTCCCATGATAAGGCTCCGTAGGGTGGGCGCACGGCGCCGGGCCGCGAGCATGCCAGCCCAACCCGCAAAGGGCTAGCGATCCCCAGCTTCGCTCGTCGCGTGCAGACCACACTCTTTGCGTTCCGCATCTTCCCACCACCACCGCCCCTCGCGCTCGTGCTGGCCGGGCAACACCGGTCGCGTGCAAGGTGCGCAGCCAACGGATACGTAACCACGCAGATGCAAGGCATTATACGGCAGATCGGCGGCGCGAATGTATTTCCACACCTGCGCCGAGGTCCAGCGCGCCAGCGGATTCCACTTCAACACGGCGGCGTCGGGCCGCGAGTGACTCAGATCTACTTGCACTACAGGCACTTCGGCGCGGGTCGCCGGACTCTGATCGCGGCGCTGCCCCGTCAGCCAGGCCGGCGAGCTGGCCAGCGCCCGCGCGAGCGGCTCAACCTTGCGCACCCCGCAGCACTCGCCATGGCCGTCGCGATAGAACGAAAACAAGCCCTTAGCGCGCACTAGCGCCTCGACCGCGGGCGCCTGCGGGCTGAACACCTCGGTGGCGATGCCCAATTTCTGGCGCACGGCTTCGACCAGTTCGAGTGTATCGGGCGGTAACCGACCGGTATCTAAGAAGAATACCCGGAATGGCAGCTCGAAGTCGCGGCAAAGTCCCAGCAGTGCCACATCTTCGGCTCCTGAAAAGGCTACTGCGGCAGCAGGCCCAAAGTGCCCGAAAGCACACTGTAAAATCGCCTGGGGTGGCGCCAAATTAAGCTCGCGCTGCAGGCGTTGGACCAAGTCGTGGGCTTGCGGCAGGGTAAGGGGCGGCTGAATCATGCGGTTACGCTAGCACTGGCGCACGTGCCTGCCAATCGCCGCGCGGGCAAGCCACTGGGGCTACGCGCGAAACACAAGAAATTGCGTCTGCGGCGACAATCGGCGATGCTTGCGAATTGCGCCGCCCTGGCGGCACCGTACGGCATTTCTTGGTGGTGGAGAGGCATATGGCAACGGCATTCGATAGGAAATACTTGGCATCTTGGGCATTTGTGGCAAGCGCAGCATGGGTTGGCTGTGGCGCGCCCGAGGTCAAGGGTCCGCCGCCGCCTACGGGCCCCGGTCCGCAGTATGCCGCCGCGTGCAAGGTGCGTTTCGACAAGCATCAAGCGGCTTTGGCTAATCGGTCGTACGTTCCGGCCGAGCTGCTGGTGCATCTGTGGCCCAGCAAGAAGGGCGATGGCGCCCCCGCTTATATGGCGGAACTCGATCTGGCGGCAGCGCTCACCGCGACGGGGGTGAACACACTGAATTTGCAGACGGCGCTGGTGATGGCGCGCGGCGGCACGGGCAAGTCGCAGCTGGCCGAGTCGCTCGAGGCGCAGGTATGCGGGTTGTTGCCCTTCTATCGCATTGATTTAGCTTCGGAAGTGGCGCCGCAGTTGGGCAAGCTGCCTTCGGGCGTGAATGCGGTGGCCGTGGCCGTTGCCTCGCGCATCGCCAAGGTCGAGCCGCTGCAGGCCGAGGCGACCATCAAGGCTGCGATGGGCAATCTGAACTGGGTGGTGGTCCTCGACGCCCTCGACGAGACGCCGCTGCTGTCGCGCGAAGAGATTGCTCGTAATATCGACGACTTTGCTCTGCGCTTGGCGCCCAAGGGCCACCTGTTGGTGATGACCCGCCCGCCGGTCTTCAACAGCAACTACGGGCTAAAGACCGTGCAGGCGCGGCTCGAGCTGCCGCAGCTGACCTGTGACCAGGCCGATGTGTGGCTGGCCGAGCACGTGACCCAGACCGAAGAGCAGGCGACGGTCAAAGAATTCATGAATCACTACGGCTTGGACCGCAAGGTGACGAGCTTTGAGCGGTGCCATTACCCGCACATGGCCACCTACCGCGACCTGCAAGTGGTGCGCGCGCTGGCCCGCAGTGCGGCGATCGACAAGAACAATCCCGAGTTCAAGAACTTCCAGGCCAGTCGCGCCCAGGTCTACACCTACTTCGTGGCCGCGCAGCTGATCCGCGACCTGCAAGGGCTGCCGGTCAACTGGACGCCGCACGACGCCATGGCCACGGTCGATGCGTTGGTGGCGTCGAAAAACCCTGAGAACGGCCAGCGCAATTTTCAGTTTCAGCTTGAGGATTGCATCGCGGCCAACGTGCTGCCCGATGCGCCGGACAAGCACTCGACGTGCGAGCGGCTGCTGCAGTCGTCGCTGTTCCACGAGGGTAGCGAAGGTCCGGGGATGTTCCACTTTGATAATCAAAGCTTGGGCGACCTATTCCTGGCCCGCTGGACGGCGGCTCAGCTCATTGGCCTAGACGGCAAGCCGGATTGCAAGCGGCTCGAAGAGAAGGCGGCGCTGCTCGAATCGAACGAAATTGCTGGATTCTTGCTGGGTAGCAAGGCGGGCCAGACCTGCGCGGTCGAACTGGCGCAGTCGCTGTGCAAGCGCGGCGGCAATCCCGAGCACTTGCTCGAGCAGTTCGACCAGGGCCTGCCCCATGGTAAGTCGCGCGCCGATCTGGTCGTGGATGCCCAAGAACTGCTGGCGCCCCTGGGCAAGCCCGACGCTTGCGTAGCGGGGATCTTTGACGGCCTGGGCAAGTCGGTCGCCGAGCTGATGCCCAAGAAGCAAGAGCCGGCTCCCGAGCCCAAGGGTAAGAAGGGCAAGAAAGGTAAGGGGAAGTAGCCGATGTTGCCACCGCAAATCGCCGCAGCCGAGCGCCGTCAGGTCATTGTGCGCCAGCCCCTGCCCGTGGCGCCCGAGCACGCGTTCGCCTGGTTCACCGTGGCCGAGCGCCTTGAACAGTGGTTCTGCGATACCGCGGTAGGTGCGGTGGCCGTCGATGCCGAGCTGCACTGCACATGGCTCGACGAAGACGGCGAGACCTGGGAGCGCCGCGGCCGGTGGGTGGCGCTGGATGCACCGAACCTGTTGATCCTGCAATGGAGTTCTGACGATGCGCAAGCGCCCGGCGAGGTGCTGCGTGTGGCGATCGCTCCGGCGGATTTGCCTGACAATAGCCTGGGTTGCGTGGTAACCGTCATCAGTCCGCTTTTGGTGACCGAGACGGCGTTCTCGCCCGATGTGCTGGTCGAAGCGGTGACGACCGGCTGGAACATGGCCCTGGCGGAGCTGGGCGAACTGCTGAAGCTGCAAGGATAGTTGGCTGTGCCGAGCTTTGCGGAGCATCTGCAGGCCGTGCGGGCGACGATTCGCGAGATCGGGCCGCGCGCGCTTGTGGCGCAGTTGGCGCAGGCGCCGATTACGCTGATCGATGTGCGCGAACCCCATGAATGGGCGAGTGGAATCATAGACGGTGCGCTGTGCCTGGGGCGCGGCCACCTTGAGTCGCGGCTCGCGGAGCTGCAGCCGGCGGCCGATGCCCCTATCGTGCTGTATTGTGCCGCGGGTGGACGCTCGGTGTTGGCTGTTAAGTCGCTGATTGCGATGGGCTATACCGACGTCGCGTCGCTGGCTGGTGGCGTGCAAGGGTGGCAGGCGGCCGGGCTTGGCCTGGTTCAGCCGGGCGGCTTGAGTCACGCGCAAAAAGTGAGATACGGCAGGCAATTGCTGCTGCCGGAGGTGGGCGAGGCGGGCCAACTGCGACTGCTCAAGAGCCGGGTGCTGCTGGTTGGGCTGGGCGGTCTGGGCTCGCCGGTGGCGCTCTACTTGGCGGCGGCGGGCGTAGGCACGTTGGGGCTCTGCGACGGCGATGTGGTCGATCGTAGTAACCTGCAGAGGCAGATCATCCACACGACGGCCCGGACGGGGCAGCCCAAGGTCGAGTCGGCGCGGCAGGCGCTGCAGGCGCTGAATTCCGATGTACAAATCGAGGCTTTGGCGCAGCACTTGACCGCTGCCAATGCCCGGAGCCTGGTGGCTGGCTACGACGTGGTGGTCGATGCCTGCGATAACTTTGCAACGCGCTATCTGCTGAACGACGCGTGCCATTTTGAGAAAAAGCCGAATATTCACGGGTCGATTCACCGTTTTACGGGGAGTTGCACCGTACTATGGACCATGCGCGGCGGGCCATGCTACCGCTGCCTCTATCCGCAAGCGCCAGCGGCCGAAGCGTTTGGCTCGTGCAGTGACAACGGCGTGCTCGGCGTGCTGCCGGGCCTAGTTGGCGTGCAGCAGGCCACTGAAGTGCTGAAAATTCTGCTCGAAATCGGCGAGCCGCTGCTTGGGCGCCTGAGCATGGTCGACGCTTTGAGCGGTGCGAGTCGTCTGCTCAGAGTGCGTCGCGATCCGAACTGTGCGCTATGCGGCAATAAGCCGGTGCTGCATGATGTGCAAGAACCGTTGGATAGTTGCGCGGTTGTAAACAAAAGTTTCGGCGAAGTTTGAGGACTGCCAGGGTGGTTGGCATACTGCCGCCCAACGAGCACCGCAGACGTTGACCACAGGGGTCAAGGCGGCTCGAAGCAGTTTGCAAGGAGATCGCCATGGACACGACAAAACTCCACCAAATCAAGAACTCGCTGGCAATACGGGCCAAGACCCGCGCGGTGGTGACGCTGCTCGTGACGGCCGTTGGCATGATCGCGGCGGCGACGGTCCACGCGGAGCCGGCAGGCAGCTTTGAAGCCGGCCTGTTTGGCGGATATGACATCAAGAACAGCACCAACGAGCTGGGCAACTCGAAAGACAAAACCCAGATCGTGCAGCCCGGCGCCGGCTTGGGTCTGCGCTTGGGCTACCACGCGATGGACCACTTGGGCCTCGAAGTTGAGGCCAAGTACGTGATCTCGAAGCTGAAGGGCTCGGGCGATGGCGCCAATGTACTCGGTCTGCGCGGTCATGTGATGTGGAACTTCTTGACCGAAGGCATGTTCCGCCCCTTCGTGCGCGCGGGCCTCGGCTCCGAGATCTTGATGACGAGCTCGAGCCATGTGGTCGACAAGAACGACGGCGACACGGCTTCGTTTATCGGCGGTGCAGGCACGCGCGTCGAGCTGACGGAGGACTTGGGCTTGCGCCTCGACGTCGTCGGTATGACCGTACCCGGCCGCAATGCCAAGAACGTGCCCGAAGGCGAGGCGTGGCTTGGACTTTACTATCTGTTTGGTAACGCGCCGCGCGATGCCGATGGCGACGGTGTGCCCGACAAGTCCGACAAGTGCCCGACCCAGGCCGAAGACAAAGACGGCTTCGAAGACGACGATGGCTGCCCAGATTTAGACAATGATAGCGACGGCATCCCCGACGCCAGCGACAAGTGCCCCAATCAGGCCGAGACCAAGAACGGCATGAAGGACGAAGACGGCTGCCCCGATGGCGACAAGGACGGCGACGGCATCGAAGACAGCGACGACAAGTGCCCGGACCAGGCCGAAAACAAGAATGGTTTCCAGGATGCAGATGGCTGCCCGGACGACCCCGACAGCGACGGCGACGGTATTGTCGATAGCAAAGACAAGTGCCCCAAGCAGCCCGAGACCAAGAACGGCTTCCAAGACGACGACGGCTGCCCCGACAGCGAGCCCGACAGCGACGGCGACGGCATTGTCGACAGCAAAGACAAGTGCCCCAAAGAGCCCGAGACCAAGAACAACTACCAAGACGACGACGGCTGCCCCGATGTGGTTCCCGAAAAACTGAAGAAGTTTAGCGGTGCTATCGAAGGTATCTACTTTGAGACGGGCTCGGCCAAGATCCTGGCGAAGTCGTTCAAGGTGCTCGATAACGCGGTCGAAGTGCTGCAGGAATTCAAGGATACCCGCGTCGAGATTCAGGGCCACACCGACAATGTGGGCAAGCCCGAAGACAATCAGAAGCTGTCGGAAGCCCGCGCGGCGTCGGTCAAAGAATACTTTGTGACCAAGGGTATCCCCGAGGCGCGGATGCAAACGGTCGGCTTCGGCATGGACAAGCCGGTCGCGGACAACAAGACCAAGGCGGGCCAGGGCAAGAACCGCCGCATTGAGTTCAAGCTGCTGTAGGGATACGATCGCGACACGCCGCTCGCGCGCGGCCGTCGGGTGCCCATGCACATCCTAGTGGTGAGTCAGTTTTTTCACCCTGAGATGGGGGCCCCGGCGGCGCGCTTCGGCGACCTGGGTAGCCACTTTGTTCGCGCCGGGCACCGCGTTACGGTGCTGACGACCTGGCCAAACTTCCCCAACGGACGCATTTATCCGGGGCACGTGCAGCGGCCGACCGCGCGCGAGTACCACGCCGGAATCGAAGTGATTCGCACGCCGATTCTGGCGCTGGGCGGTGCGGGCGCCAAGCATAAAGCCTTGCTGTACGCGAGCTTTGCGGGCAGTGCCGCGGTGCAAGCGCTGGTGCAAGGCGTGCTGGGTGGGCTGCGGCCCGATATCGTGATCGGCACTACGCCGCCGCCTACGGTGGGGCACCTGTCGTGGCTGCTGGCCAAGGCCTTTGGCGTGCCGCATGTGCTGGATGTGCGCGATATTTGGCCAGAAGCTGTGGTCGCCTCGGGGCGTGTGCCGGCGGGGCCGGCGATGCGGCTGCTCGAGGCGCTCAACGCCGTGGTTCTGCGGCATTCGGCGGCGGTGACGACCGTAAGTCAGGGGAAGCGAACGCGCTTGGCCGAATTGGGGGCGCAGATCGACAAGGTGCACGTGCTGCCCAACGGCGTGGATCTCGAGCGCGTCGATGGCGAGGCCGAGGCTCAGGTCGAGCCGGCGCGGCGGTGGCTGCGCGATGTGGGCGTGCCGGATCAAAGGCGCATCGTGCTGTATGCCGGCGTGTTTAATCCCGCGCAAGGTCTTGATTTGCTGCTGGATGCCGCCCGCGCGCGTCGCGATCAGCCGGGCGATGATGCGCACTTTGTGATTGTGGGCGACGGCAGCATGCGCGCGCATTTGCTTGAACGGATTGAGAAAGAGGGCTTGACGAATGTGACGCTGGCTGGGCCCGTAGAGCGGGCGCTGGTTGCCGGGCTGTACCGGTGTGCTTATGTGACCGTGGTGATCTTGCGCGCGCGCAAAGACGAGCACACGGTGCCGAGCAAGCTGTACGAGGCGATGGCCTCGCGGCGGCCGGTTGCGCTGTCGGCCGATGGCGAAGTGGCGCGTTTGGCGGCGCAGGCGGGCTGCGGTCCGGTGTCGGCGGCGGGCGATCTGGCGGGGCTCAGTGCGGGTCTCGATGCGTTGCTGGCCGATTCCGAGGCGGCGGCGCGTCAAGGGGCTGCTGGCCGTGAATACGTCGAAAAATACAACGACAGAGCCATGTTGGCCGGCGACTACCTGCGCTTGCTCGCCGCCGCAGTTGACGCGGCCCGCCGTGCCTAAGTCGATGGCGCGGGCGGCGATCTGGGCGCGCACCTTGCAGCCCATCCCCACAAGTCAGCATCTCTTTCGTGCGCTGACCGAAGTGCGCAAGCGTGCGTGGCGGCCAATTCTGCCTGCGCTGGTGCGGCATTGGCGGGCGGATGCGGCGCAGTTGGTGGCGCTGGTGCGACCGGCGCGGCTGGCCCGCCTGGCCCGGGCGCTGCAGACGGCGCTGGGGCCCCGCGCTGCCGAAGTGGGCGAGTTGGTGCTGGCGGGGCGCCCAGTGGGGCGGGTCGAGGCGCTGGACTGGCAGCTGACCGGGCTGTCGCCGCTGCAGGTGTACGAGGCGCACTACCTTGAGTGGACAGTGGATTTGGCGGCGAGCGACGAGGCGCGGCTCGACGTGGCGTTGTCGCGCTGGCAGCGGGCGAGTGTGGCGTCGCGGCAGGCGTGGGAGCCGTATCCCCGGGCGCGGCGCGTACTTGCGACCCTGCGGGCGGCGGCGCTGGTGCAGCGCCCCACGTTGCGTACAAAGCTGCTGATCGAAGCGGCGGCGGCGTGGCTTGGGCTCGATTGGCTGGTCGAGCGGCACTTGGATGGCAATCACCTGTTGCTCGATCGGGTGGCGGCGGCGGCGGGCGAGGCGCTGTTTGAGCGCGGTACGGTGCGGATGGCGCGGCTGTTCGACGAGTTGGCCCGGCAATTCGACCGCGAAGGCGGCCATTGCGAGGCGTCGCCGATGTACCACGCGGTGGCGTGCGAAGACCTGCTGACGCTAGAAACGCTGCTCCGCGACGGGCCAGAGCGGCAGCTGCTGGGCATTGAATTGAAGCGTTATGTTGCCTGGTTGCGCGCTGCCCGCCACGCCGATGGCACGCTACCTGGCTTTGGCGACAGCGACGCGCTTGCCCTAGACGCGCTGCCATTGAGTCGCGCGGACCTGCAATTGCCGATACCGGTTGCGCCGCGGCTCGACGGTTTGGGCTCGCTGTGGTCGTGTGCGGCGCCCGACGAGCGGCTTGTGGTGCACACCGCGCCCCCAGTCTGGCAGCCCCAGCCGGGCCATGCGCACGACGATACCTTCGCGGTGGAGTGGAGTTGGGCGGGGCGCCGCTGGCTTGCCGATGCCGGGCTGAGTGGCTACGACGGTGACCCGCACCGCGCGCTGTGTCGGTCGAACGAATGCCATAGCACGGTGGCGGTGGCGGGGAACCCGGCACTTGAACTTTGGGGTAGTTTTCGCGTTGGCCGCCGCGGTCAGGTGCGGCCAGTGCGGCGCGGTACGGCCGATGGCTGGCGCTGGATGCACGGGATGCACCTGTGGCCCGCCGAACCCTTTGCGCGGCAGACACTTGTGCACCATCGGCTGGTGGGCTGGCGGCCGGGGGCGCTGTGGGTCTGTGACCGCGTCACACTCAAGCCGAGCGAGGCGGCGGTCCGTGCGCAGCAACGCTGGGTCCTGGCGCCAGGCGTCGAGCTGAACGACGGGCCCCAGGGCTTTGTGCAGTTGCAGAGCGGGGATTCGCGGCTTTACGCCACCGCGACGCGCGACTTTCAGGTCGGGCTGTCGCCCCGATTTGCCCTGCGCCAGCGGACTGCCGATGGGCCGTGCCTAGCCGTTGATGTCGACGAGGTGGGCGTTTGGGCTGGATTTGCCGCGGAGAGCGCCGAGCTCATGGCAGTGCCCGCGGCCTTGCAGACGCTCTGGCTGGCTACGTGACAGGTCGCTACTTACCTTCCCAGTAGTTCAGCACCTGTTGCGCGACGCTGGCCAGTTCGACCCGCTCGCCGGTCACGGGGTCCGTTACGCTGACTTTGCTGGCCAGGAACGCGCGCACGGGCTTGGCACACGCTCCGGGTGACAAGGCGCAAGCGTCGGCGGCGGCACGCAGAGCCCCCCAGGCCAGCAGTGGCCGTGGGTCTGCAAAACCACCTGCATTTAAGCTAACTTGTGTCGCGCCAGGCGCGACGCGTGCCCAAGCTGGCCAGGCTTCGGCAGCCACCTCTGGATTGGCATCGCCCGCAAGCTGCTGCCATGCCGTGTTCAAGTGAACGAGACCGAGTTCGCCAAGCGCCCGCACCGCCCGCGCCCGCACTGCGACCGGGCCTTGACGGCGCATCACCCATGCCACTAGGCGATCAACTGGCGCAGCGTCGCGAAATTCCGCGCCAAGTGCAGCGGTGCGGTCTACAAGGTCGGCAACCACGCCCGCATCGGGGTGCTCCAGCCCGTCGAGCGAAAACAGCACCGGCGCGTCGCATTGCGTCGCAAAGTCAAACGCGACAATCGCGCGCGCCAAGTTCGGCGGAGTCTTGGCATCTAGGGTGGGTAAAAAGGCAAAAAGTCTAGGGTGTTGCGCGGCCAGACGGACGGCGGCGCGAATGCCGGCGAGCTGCACGGTAGGGTTGCGGTCGAGCAGGGCGAGGCGCGCCAGGCTTGGCCCCTCGGCGCTGTTTAGAAGTTCAGCGAGTCGCCGCTCGGCGCTGGCGGTGGCTGTGGGCTCGCTGGCCGTCATCAAATCTTTGCGCACAACCCCGAGCGCAGCCTTTGACTCTGCCGTGGGGGGCCGAAATACGGGATCGTTCGCCATGGGCAGCGCCTGCGCCTGCGAGGCATGAGCTGCAAAATCACAAAGCTTCTTGCGAAGTTGCCCCCCAGGTTTGACTATGCGCGCCGTGCCAACCGCCACTTGGACGGTCGCGGGCAGCGGGGCCGCGGCAGGGCGCCCGGCGATAATGCTGGCGAGCAACAGGAAAAGCGCAATCGGATTCACAAGGCCTCCGTTGCGGAGTATGCTGCAACCCGCCCCATGTCTCTACCCCCCGACCAGCAACAGCCGCCGCCGAATGCCCCGCAGCCCGCAGGCATGGACTGGCAGCCGTTGTTTTTTAAGACATTGCTGGTTGGAAGCGCGGCCTTTGCCCTGCTGTGGCTTTTGGTGCGCCTGCGGGTAGTTACGGCGCCGATTCTTATTGGTTTCTTCATTGCTTACGCCCTAAACCCGATCGTGGTCCGGCTGCGGCGCTGGCGGGTGCCGCCGATCCTGGCGCTGACCGTGCCGCTGGTGGCCGTGCTCGCGCTCGCTGCGGTGTTTGCGATGGTGGTGCTGCCCACGATGGCCCAGCAATTGCTTAGGGTTAGCGAGCATGCCCCGGCGCGAATGTACAACTGGGTGCTGCGCGCGGACCCGTGGTTTCTAGAGCATGTGGGGCGCAGTGTCTCGGATTGGGTGTCGTATCAAGACCTTTCGGGCGCGGCGCAGGCATTGGCGCGCGAGTTTGTGGGGCCGGCGCAGTCACTGCTGACGGTGGTCCTGTCGTCGGCGCGCGACCTGCTCATCGGCATGGGGCGCCTGGCGCTGGTGGTCGTGGTGGCCTTCTTCTTGCTCGACGACTACGAGCGCATCTTGGGACGCTTGGGCGACTTGGTTCCACGGCCAAGACTCGAAGAGATCAGCAGGGTTACGGGAAAAGTGGGCGAGGTGCTCGACGGGTTTGTACGCGGCCAACTGCTGCTGCTCGCGCTGGCGAGCTCGTGCTTTACCGTGGGAATGGGCCTGCTGGGCGTGCCGTTCTTCTTGGTGATGGGGCCGATCGCCGCGGTGCTCTACTTGGTGCCGTATGTGGGCGTGGTGGCGGGCTGCCTGCTGACGGGACTGCTGACCGCCCTATCCGACGGTGAAAGCGGCCACTTACTTGGAATCGTTATACTTTTCGCCGCGTTCTATGGCGCGGACCTGTTGTTCATTACGCCGCGCATGATCGGCAACCGCGTGGGTCTACCGCCGCTAGCCGTACTCCTTGGTATTATTGCGTTTGGTGAGCTGTTCGGCATTATTGGCGTGCTGATTGCGGTGCCGCTGCTCGCCTGCGGGCGAATCGTCATGCTAGAAGCACTAGACCGCTATCGTAGGTCGCACACTTACTTAGGCCACACTGTACCCTCCGAGGACCCATGAAGCCCGCCATCCCCCCGCCGCCGATGACGCCGCCGCCGCGGCCGGGCTGGGCGCAGCTCGAGATGTTTGCCCGCATGACCGACGATGCGGTCGATCGGCTGCGAACTGCCATGGAAATCGAGGACTTTGAACCTGATGCCCAAGTGCTGCACCAGGGCGACGCCGGCGATGACATGTACTTGCTCGAGCAGGGTACTGTGCGCGTGACGGTGCGCGGCCACGAGCAGACGTTTTTTGAGCGCGCCCTGACGGCCCCGGCGGTCTTTGGCGAGATGGCGCTGGTGATGGAGGCCCCGCGGACGGCCGACGTGACGGCGGAGACGCCGGTGCGGTGCCTGCGTCTGACTCGTCTGGTTTTCAACGACTTGGTGCGGCGCTTTCCGTCTGTCGGCGAGTTCTTGTCGCGGGCGGTGGCCGAGCGACTGCTCGAACAGACCGCAATTCAGCATGTTGGCAAGTATCGCGTAATCGGTCGGCTGGGTGCTGGCGCGGTGGCGACCGTGTTCGAAGCGCTGCATCCCGGGCTACAGCGGTCCGTGGCGCTGAAGATGCTGTCGCATACCTTGTGCTTTCATGACCGATTTCGCGAGCAATTTCAGCGCGAAGCCCAGCTAATCGCGCTGCTAAACCACGAGCACATCGTGCGGGTCTACGACACCGAGGCCGCGTACGGCACGCACTTCATTGTCATGGAGAAATTACATGGGCTTACGCTCGATGACCTGATTCAGCAGGGCCAGCGCCTCCCCTACGGCATGGTGCGGCGCATCTTGCGCGAAGTGGCGTCGGCGCTGGCGTATTCGCATCAAAAGGGGCTGCTGCACCGCGACGTCAAGCCGTCGAACGTATTCTTGGCCGACGAGGAACGCCGCGCCAAGCTTCTGGATTTTGGTATTGCAGTGTCGCCCGATGCCTCAGCTACGGCGGCTGGAGAGCAGCTGTTTGGCACGCCGTACTACATGAGCCCCGAGCAGATTCGCGGGCTGCAGCTCGATGGTCGTTCTGACCTGTATTCGCTGGGGATTTTGGCCTACGAGCTCATCACTGGCGAGGTGCCTTTCGACGCGGAGACGATTGGGGAGTTGCTCGACCAACACCTGCACGCGCCGCTGCCCGACCCTCGCCAGTTGCGCCCCGACTTGCCCTGGGATCTTGAGGAGTTTCTGCTGCGCGCCACGCAAAAGCGGCCCGAGGAACGGTTTGTCGATTGCGTGCAAGCCGGCGATTTCTTAAAGCTTGCGACAGAGTTGCCGATGGTGCGCGCGATCGAGCTGACCACCCTGGCGATCAGCTACCACCCGAGCCGCCGGCAGGTGGTGCAACAGGCGCTCGAGGCCCTGCGGCTGCAGCTTGAGCCCGTGCAAGGTGTGGCGATTCTGCACGCCCATCAGCACTCGCTTGTGCCGGAACGCGAATAATGTTCGTACGTTGGATTGCACTTGCTGCGGTAGTCGCGCTCGCGGCCTGTGCCGCACCCCAGCAGAGCGACACCGCGGCCAATGCCGACGTCGCGACCGCTGCGGATGATGGGCAACCCATTGCAGACACGGCGAATAATTCGGCACCCGATGCAGACCTAGACCTGTGGACCGATGGTGGCGCCCAGGCGGACTCTGGCGCCGCAGTCGATGGTGTGACGGCGACGGACGTCTTGCAAGTAGGCGATGCAACTACGGAACCTGCACCTGCGCTGGCTCCATGCCGCGGGGAGTTGAGTGCTGCCAACGGCTGGACCGGCCAGGTTGGTTACGAGATCTTTGTGCGCAGCTTTGCCGACTCGACCGGCGATGGTATTGGCGACATCAAAGGAATTATTAGCAAGTTCGACTACTTAAACGACGGCAAGCCGGGTGGCGACGACCTGAGCGTCACGGTGCTTTGGCTGATGCCCATCTACCCGTCGCCGAGTTACCACGGCTACGATGTGACCAACTACCAAGACGTAAAGGGCGAGTACGGCAACCTTGCGGATCTGAAGGCTTTAGTCGCGCTGGCACACAGCCGAGGGGTCAAGGTGGTGCTCGACTTTGTGGGCAACCACACGTCCGTGCAGCACCCGTGGTTCGTCGATTCGGCAGCCGCGACGGGGCATAATTCCTGGTATGTATGGCGAGATACTGCCCCCGAGGCCACCTGGAAGCAGCCCTGGTCGGGCACCGGCAAGGTGTGGTTCCAAAAGGGTAAGCGCTGGTATTATGGTGTTTTTTCGCCAAATATGCCCGACCTGAACGTGCAGGACCCGGCGGTGACGACCGAGCTGCAACAGGCGGCGAAGTTCTGGCTGAGTCAGGGAATTGACGGCTTTCGCTTGGACGCAGTGCGCTACCTGGTCGAGACCGGGCCGGGCAAGGGCCAGCAAGATACCCAGGCGACGCTAGATTGGTGGAAGAGTTTCGCGGACTTTGTGCACAGCACGCAGGCGGGCTCGCTGCTCGTGGGCGAGGCGTGGGCGAGTGGCACGATTGCGACCAAGTACCAAGCAGCGGGCCTCGACCTGACTTTTGATTTCGATCTGCAGACTTCGCTGCTGTCGGCCGTGCAGGGTGGGCTGGGCGATGGCGTATCGACGGTGCTGTGCCAGGCCGACAGCTCGGCGGCGCCTGGGCAGCCGCGCGGCACGTTCTTGTCGAACCACGACCAGGAGCGCTGGGCCAGCACGCTGACGGCGCTGGACGAGCAGAAACTGGCGGAGTCGCTGTTGTTTTTTGTCTCGGGTACGCCGTTCTTGTACTACGGCGAAGAGATCGGGGCGGCCAATGGCCCGGTGGGCGACGACAAGCAAAAGCGCCTGCCGATGCGCTGGGATGCCAGTCAAAACGGCGGGTTTACTGCCGGAACGCCCTGGATGCCCCTGCAGCCGGGGCCCGATGTGGCGAGCTCGCTGCAAGACCCCGCGTCGCTGTTGCGGCATGTGCAGAAGTTGATTTCGGTTTGGCGTGCGACCCCTGTGCTGCAGCGCGGCAGCTTGGCGGTGCTCGACGCGCCCGATGGCTGGCTGCTTGTGGTGCGAACGCTTGGCAAGCAAAGGATTCTTGGGGTGTTTCAGCTCGACGCCGAAGTGCCGCCGACGGTGCCGCCACTCGCTGGCCTTGGACCCGCAAGCACTGCCGCAGATCTTCTTACCTATCAGCAGGTTACGGTAAAAGACGGTCGACTCCAGCTGGGAGACCTCAGCGGCACGCGCGCACGTTGGATTATTGTCAACTAACTAGCTTATCATCAACTAGCTATTTGTGAAGGTGTTGTCCTGAGCCTTGCCCCCGTGCCGCAGCTTGGCCTGCCGATTGATGCCGCGCTTGCCACCATTGTGGCGGCAGTGGCCGAGCGCGGCGGTTGCATCGTGCGGGCTGAGCCTGGCGCGGGCAAAACCACCCGTATTCCTGTTGAGTTGCTTACTAGCGGCGTGGTCGAAGGCGAAGTGTGGGTCGTGGAGCCACGGCGCATGGCGGCAGTACTGGCGGCGCGCTATGTGGCGGAGCAACGTGGCGAAAAAGCTGGCGAAACGGTTGGTTACAGTGTGCGTTTCGACGACGCAGCGGGGCCGACCACGCGTCTGCGCTATGTGACGGACGGCTTGCTGCTGCGGCGGCTGGCCCACGACCCCGAGCTGCGCGGCATAGGCTGCGTTATTTTTGACGAATTTCACGAGCGCCGCCTGGGAATGGACCTGGGGTTGGCGGCAGTGCGGGCCCTGCGGCAGCGGCGGCCTGCGCTGAAGACACTGGTGATGTCGGCGACGCTCGATGTCGATGAACTTGGTGATTATCTTGGTGATATGCCCAGAGTTGACGTCGCTGGTCGCACCTTTGCGGTGGCGATTGAGCACGCGCCGACCGTGGACCAGCGGCCCTTGCACGACCAAGTGGCGGCGGCGTTGCGGCGGCTGCTGCGCGAAGGGCTCGACGGCGATGTGCTGGTATTTATGCCCGGCGCGTTCGAAATCCGCAAAGTTTGTGAGGCGCTGACGGCCATTTCGCGCGAGGCCGACTTGGTGATTCGTCCGCTGCACGGGGCGCTGGCGCTGGCCGAACAGACGCGGGCGATTGCGCCAGAAGGTCGCAGAAAGGTTGTTGTTTCGACCAACATTGCCGAAACTTCGGTGACGTTGCCCGGCGTGGTGGCCGTGATCGATAGCGGGCTGGTGCGCCAGTCTGGGCACGCGGCGTGGAGCGGGTTGCCGACGCTGCAACTCAAGAAAATCAGTAAGGCTTCGGCGACGCAGCGCGCAGGTCGCGCCGGGCGGACGCGGCCCGGCCGCTGCCTGCGCCTCTACACACAGCACGAGGCGGATAGCGCGCAGTCGTATGATAAGCCCGAGATTTTGCGGTCCGACCTGGGCGAGGCATGGTTGCAGGCGGCGGCCCTGGCGCAGCGGCTGCGGGTGCCGCTCGAGCGTGGGTTTTGGCTGAGCCCGCCCGAAGCGGCACTTCTCGAACAGGCCCAGCAAGTTCTAGAGCGTCTGGGTGCGGTGGCGGCAGGGCAGGTGACCAATTTTGGGCTGAAGCTGCTTGAGTTGCCGCTGCATCCCCGCCTTGGCTGTGTGCTACTGCGGGCCGTAGAGCGCGGTGCGGGGCAGCTGGGGGCGCTGGCCGTCGCGCTGCTGGCAGAGGGCGAGACGCAGGGGCCCGGCGAGGGGTATCGCCAGCCCGTACACGGCGATTCGGACCTGCTGGCGCTTGTCGAAGCGGCGCGTGCGGTGGGTCAGCCACGAAATGCTCAAAATAGTCAAGGAGTAGAGCACGGTCCTCAGCTCGCGCTGCGGGTGGCGAGGCTGCTTGAGCGGCAGCTGCAGCTGGGGCCAGACACCGCTGGCGACCGGAGTGGAGCGCTGAATCTCGCGCTGTTGGCCGGGTTTGGCGACCGCTTGGCTCGGCGGCGGCAGCCGGGTGGCCGCGAGCTCGAGATGCCGGGCGGGCGGCGGCTAGTGCTGGCAACGCGCAGTCAAGTCACTGAACCGATGCTTGTTTTGGTGCTCGATGCCGAAGAGCGGCGCGATAGTCACGGGGCGGTGACGCAAGTTCGCATCGCCCATGGCGTGGGGGTCGAAGAGGTGTTCGAAGTTCTGCTTGAACGTGTTGAAACTAAGTATGAACTGCAGATCGAGAAGCAGGCCGTGCAGCGCATCGAGCGGGTGCTGCTCGACGGTTTGGAGCTGGAGCGGACCGTGCGCCTGGCGCCCATGGGGCTACAAGTAAGCAATCTGCTTGCTAAAATCTTTCTTGAGCGCGACCCGACCGCGGGCCTGGGGCAAGAGGCCTTCGAGCAACTGGGGCACCGGGTGCAGTTCGTGCGCGAGCACTCGCCCGCCGCAGAATTCCCTGAACTTAACCAGAGTTTGCTAGCTGAAGTGGTGGCTGAACTCGCGCAAGGCTGTACGCGCCTGGACCAACTTGGCGAGGTGGAGCCGCTGCTCCTTGCGCGACTGAACGTGGCGGCGAGCGGGCGCGGGCTGCAGACGCTGGCGGCACAGGCGCCTGAATTTATGGCACTTCCTGGTGGGCGGCAGCTGCGCATTCAATACGAGAGCGACCGGCCGCCGTGGGCCTCGTCGCGGCTGCAAGACTTCTTGGGGCTGAGCGATGGGCCGCGGGTGGCTGGGGGCCGCGTGGCCGTGGTGCTGCATCTGCTGGCGCCGAACCGACGGCCGGTGCAGGTCACTACGGACCTTGCGGGGTTCTGGACCAGACACTACCCCGCACTGCGGCGGGAGCTGAGCCGTAACTATCCAAAGCACTACTGGCCCGAGGACCCCCTGACCGCCACGCCGCCGCCCCCCAATCGCCTGCGCCCGAACTAAGGACATTGAATGCTTCAGACATCTGAAATTGTTGGGCATATTGCCGGCTTTCTGACCACGGTGGCGTTCGTGCCGCAGCTGCTGCGCGTGTACCGAACCCGCCAGACCCGCGACATCTCGCTCGGCATGTTTGTCTTGTTCACGATCGGCGTAAGTATGTGGCTTGGCTATGGAATTGCCATCGGCTCGTGGCCCGTTACCCTGGCGAACGGGGTGACTCTGTTGCTCGCTCTGGTGATTCTGATATTCAAGCTGCGCTACGGCTGAGTTCCGAGGCCTGCGCGCACTTGCAAGGGGTTAGCCGCCCCACAGAACCACGGCCGAGCACGCGGCCACCCGCACCACCACGCCAGAAGGATTGGGAATAATTTCGCTATCATCCGCGCCGAGCAGCGGCCACCACGGCCCACCCGGCAGCTCGAACCAGCAGTCCGCTTCTTGCTCGCCGCTGAGCAGTACCGCGACCGTGCCGCGCCGCGTCGACGCCGTGTAACCCAGCGTCCACAGGCGGTCGCCGCGCAGGACCAGCAGGGGCGCCGGCGAGGCGAAGGCGTCGTGCAGCCAGTCGCGCCGCACCTGCAGCAAGCGGCGGTAGTGCTCAACCAGCTCGCGGCCAAGCTCACGGTCGCCCCAGTTTAGGTAATTCGTTGTATCATCGCGACAGTAGCTATTGCCGTCGAGCACGCCGTCGGGGCGCAGCTTGGCCCGGCCCCACTCTTGCCCCTGCGCGAGCATTACCGGTCCGCGGGCCAGCAGCAGGGCAGAGGCAAGCAACTTCAGGCGCTTGAGCAGCGGTTGCGGCATCGGCTGCAGATCCTCGCGGCGCAATGGACCAGGCACTAGGCCAAGCGCCATCCGCAGCAGGTCGGCAGAGGTGTGATCGTCGTGCGACTCAATGTAATTCAGCGCAAATTGGGGCTGCGGCAAGGCGCCGCCCAGCGACCTCGGCCAGCCCGCCAGCAGCGCCGGTAGCTGCTCGCGACCCACGCCGGCCTCGCTGTGACCCAGCACCCAGCCTCTGCCGTGGTTGGCGTTATTACCCAAAAAGCCGTTGCGGAACTTGTCGTTCCACACTGTCCAACCCAGCTCGGCCAGCCGCTCGGGCCTGTAGCCGCCCATGCTCCACGGCTCGGCGATCAGCAGGGCCCGGCTATACACGTCGCGGCACGCATCGCGCAGATGGGCGAGCAGGCGATCATCCAAGATTTCAGCCAAGTCCAAGCGAATGCCGTCGACGCGATAGCTGCGGAGCCAGTGCACCGCCGCATCGACGATGAGTTGCCGCATCACCGGGTCTCGTCCGTCGATGTCGTGGCCACAACCAGACTTATTGCGTAGGGTTCCGTCGCGCTGCCGCACCCGCCAAGTGCCAGGATCTAAGTCACAAATCGGATTATGATCGTGGACCGACACGTGGTTGAACACGAGATCGACGACCACCGCGATGCCTTGCGCGTGCAGCGACTTGACCAGCGCCCGCAGCTCGTCGCCCGGGTCGGTGTACGAGCCATCGCTGCCCACGCCAACCCATTGGCCAGGCTCAGGATTAGCCCCCGCCACACTGTAACGCTCCGACGCCGCCATCCAAAACGACGGCATGTAGCCCCAGTGGTTTCGCCCAGTTGGATTCCACGGCGCCTCGCCCTCGAGCGCGGGAAAGGAGGTAACAGGCAGTAACTCCACAGCATTGATGCCCAACTCGCGGAGCGACGCCAACCCGGCCACGCGGTCGGTAACTAGCTCGGCGACCCCCAGGTAGGTGCCGGGGTGTGCTACGCCTGAGCTCGGATGTGCCGTAAAATCACGCACATGGATCTCTGTGGCCACCATTTCTTGCACGGGCAGGGCCGGTCGCACATCGCCGCGCCAATCGAACGCCGACTCCTGCGCCACGCTCCAAGCCGGGTTGCCCACGGCCCATTGCCGCGCCACCGCGTGCGAGCGCGGGTCGGCGACGTCGAGCATTTGTCCAGTTTGCTCAACGCGAAATCTGTAGTATTTCAGCGGAGTCTTGTCCGCTGCTTCCCAGAACCGCAAGTGTGCCGCGCGCCGGTGCTGCATGGGCACTATCTGCTCGCTGGCGCTGTCGTCGGGGTGGCTGCGCTGAATGAGCCACGCGCGCTGGGCCCGTGGCGCCACCAACCGAAACAGGCCGCGGTCGGGCAGCCAGCCGAGCGGTTCGGTGGGTATCAGGTCGTCGTCCTGGCGTCGAATCAACGAATCACCTTGCATTTCAGTAGGTAGAATAGGGGCGCCACCTTCACGCGCGCTCCAATACCAGCACCTGATACGGTGCTAGGTCCAGGTCGACGCTCGGCCGGCCATAGCGCCCGTGGGTGGGCAGCGTTGCGGTTGGCCGCGGCTGGTCGCCCGCAAACTGCGGATCGGCGCTCGACAACAGCACGCGGTAGTTGCCTTCGGCCGGCATCGGCACGCCGTGGCCCGGTCGCCGCACCGGGGTAAAGTGCAGCACGGCCACCAGGTTTCGCCCCGAGTCGATGTCTTTGCGCTGCCATACCAGCACGCTGTGGTCGCGATCATTGCCCTCGACCCACTCAAACCCCCTGGGATCACAGTCGAAGTGCAGCTCGCGTCGGCTTTGGTACAGCCCGCCCAGCGCCGCCAGCCACGCCAGCAGTCCCTGCCGCTCGGGGCGCTCGGCCAGGTGCCAGTCTAGGCCGGTATCTTGATTCCACTCGCTTTCTTGGGCGAACTCCTGGCCCATAAATAGCAGCTTCTTGCCCGGGTGCAGCCACTGAAAGCCATACAGCAGGCGAAGTTGCGTTACGCCGTCTTGCCACGGCCCGCCCATCTTGCGCAGCAGGCTGCCCTTGCCGTGGACCACCTCGTCGTGCGACAGCGGCAGCACAAAGTGCTCGGCAAAAGCGTAGGTAGTTGCAAAGGTTATCGCATCGTGGTGCCAGCGACGGTGGATCGGGTCGTGGCTCAGGTAGCGCAGGCTGTCGTGCATCCAGCCCATGTTCCACTTGTACGAAAATCCAAGCCCTTCTGGCGTATCCCCCGTCACCTGCGGATAGGCGGTCGACTCCTCCGCAATGCACAGCACGCTACGAAACTCGTTGCGCAGCATCACATTCAGCGCCTTTACGAACTCGACCGCCTCGTAGTTCACGTTGCCGCCGTCGCGGTTCGGCGACCACTGCCCCGGCTGGCGCGAGTAGTCGAGGTACAACATGGACGCCACCGCATCTACGCGCAAGCCGTCAAAATGAAACGATTCTATCCAGTAATGTGCGCTCGCCAGCAAGAAGGACCGCACCTCGGGCCGGCCATAATCAAAGATGTAGGTACCCCAGTCGGGGTGCTCGCCGCGCTGCGGGTCGGGATGCTCGTACAGCGGCGTGCCGTCGAATCGCCCTAAGGCATGAATATCGCGTGGAAAGTGCGCTGGAACCCAGTCGACCAGCACGCCGATGCCCGCTTGGTGCAACTGGTCGACCAGCCAGCGCAGGTCATCGGGCGTGCCAAACCGCGACGTCGCCGCAAAATAGCCAGTAACTTGATAGCCCCACGACGGATCGTAGGGGTGCTCCATCAGCGGCATCAGCTCTACATGGGTAAAGCCGAGCCGGGTGACATGCGCAATCAGCGGCGCCGCCAAGTCCTTGTAATTGTGGATTTCGTCCGATGATTTCCACGAACCCAGGTGCAGCTCGTAGATCGCCAGCGGCCGGTCGGGGCGGTGCCGCTCGGCGCGCTCAGCCAGCCATTGCCCATCGCCCCACTGGTGCCAGCCGGGGCCATCGAGCTGACTGGCCGTGCCAGGCCGCAGCTCCGCACGCCGGGCATAGGGATCGGCGCGATCTACTGTTAAACCATGCACATCTGTGATCTGTAGCTTATACAGGTCGCCCGCGCGCGGCCCATGCAGCATACCGTGCCACACCGCACCGTGCCGCTGTAGTGGGGTGGGCTGCCAGTGCGACCAGCTGCCAACTACGGCTACCGCCTCCGCATTGGGCGCCCATGTCGCAAAATGCCACACATCGCCCTGGGCGTGCGGAGCCGGCCAAGCGCCCAGCCACCGCCAACAGGTGTGGCCCGTGCCCGCAAAGAAAGCCCGCAACTGCTCAGAATCCGCGTGCAGTTCGCTCATTGCGTCACTCACTGGCACTTGCCCGCGCTGCAGGTCTTGCCGCCGCTGCACGCCGTGCCGTTGCTAAGCGGCGTGCCCGAGCTGCACAGCCCGGTTTTGCAAACGCCGTCGCCGGTGCACTCTTGCTTGTCGTCGCACGCCGTGCCGGTCAGCACGGTTGAGTCGCAGCCGGTCTGGGGGGCGCAAAAGTCTTGCGTACATGGGTTCTTGTCGTCGCAGGTGATGGGGCTGCCCGCGCACGCGCCTGCGGTGCACACATCGCTCAAGGTGCACACGCTGCCGTCATCACACGGGCTCGTGTCGGCGAACTTGATGTGGCTGCAAAACGCGCTCTGCTTGTCGCAGGTGTCGGTGGTGCACGGATTGCTGTCGTCGCAGGTGGTGGCGGCGCCCGGCAGGCAGACGCTGCCTTGGCACAGGTCGCCGAGCGTGCAGGCGTTGCCGTCGCTGCAGCTCGCGCCGCTGGCGTCCAGGTGCTTGCAACCGCTGGTGGGGTCGCAACTGTCGATGGTGCAAGCATTCTTGTCGTCGCAGTCGATGCTGGTGCCCACGCAACTGCCCGTCTTGCACGCGTCGCTGGCGGTGCACGCGCTGCCGTCGTTGCAGGCCAAGCTGTCGTCGTTTGCGGTGGTGCAGCCTTTGGCTAGGTCGCAGCCGTCGCTGGTGCAGCCGTTGCCGTCGTCGCAGGCCTTGGTCGTCGGCCCAGTGCAGACCGAAGCCGCGCACACATCGCCCAAGCTGCACGCATTGCCGTCGTCGCACGCCAAGGTGTTGGCCAGATGGGCGCAGCCGGTCTTTTTGTCACAGCTGTCGGTCGTGCACACGTTGTTGTCGTCGCAACTGCTCGCAGCGCCTACGCATTTGTTGTTGCTGCACGCATCGCCGCTGGTGCACGCGTCGCCGTCGCTGCATGGCGTGGTCAGCGCGGTGTGCTGGCAACCCAGCTTGGGGTCACAGGTATCGGCGGTGCAGCCGTTGCCGTCGTCGCATTTTTTGCCCACGCCAAGGTGTTGGCAGCCCTGGGCGCCGCCGCACTTGTCGTCGGTGCAGGCGTCTTTGTCGTCGCAGTCGACGGTCTCGTCGGTCTTGCCGTCGCAGTCGTCGTCGCTGCCGTTGCAGGTCTCGAGCGCGGGCATGGGTGCGCTGCAGCCTTGCAAGCCGTCTTTGCTGCACATCCGCGCGCCGTTGCAGATGCCGATCACCGCGCCCTTGTCGTCTTTCGCACTCGTAAAGCAAGTGGTCTTAAGTCCATCTTCTTGCGCAAGTTTTGAGCACACGCACTTGTTGTCGGTGGGGATGCAGTGGTTGCTCGGGGCACTGCTGTCGGCCATGGCGGTCGAGGCGCATAGGTAGCCGTCGGGGCAGTCGCTCACCGTTGTGCATTCCGAGGCGCAGAAGTAGCCGCCCGCGCCCTTGTCGCCGCCCACCGAGACGCAGTGGCTGGTCGGCTCGGTCTGGGTCTTGCAGGTGAGCGATTGGGTGCACGGGTCGCACAGCTTGACGAAGCGGCGCACGCACAGCTTGTACGTCTTGGCGTCGCTGGCTGCGACCGATTGGCACAAGTAGCCGGTCTGGCAGTTGTTTCCTTGCATGCACGGGCTGGCGCAGCGCCGCCCCGACTCGGTGGCCAAACAGGCGGAGCCCGGGCAGTCTTTGTCCGCCAGGCAGACGCAGCCGGGAGCGCCGGGGCAGGTGCCGGCGGTGTCGGGCTTGCTCGAACCGTCGCTAGCATCGGCAGTTGCGTCGGGTACGCCGCTATCCGCGCCGCTCGTATCGGGGGTGCTGGCGACTTCTGCCGTGTCGGGCGGTGCCACCAGCGTATCGGCGCCGGTGTCGCAGCCGCCCGCGATGCCGCCCACCATGCCGAGCGCCAACGCGAGCCAAGGGGCAGACATTCCAAGTTTTTTCATCGGTTTCAACTCGTGAGTGCGGCGCCATGGGCCGCGGCGGCAGAGGAGGGCCGCGCAAACACTCTAGCATGTCCGTTCAGACTAGCGAAAATCCACCCGAATTTGCTGCGGTAGCGCCACTTACGCCGCGTCGGGCTTCTTGGGCATAAAGATCGGCCCGGGCATGGCAAAAACCTGTCGGCCCGCTGCCGGATTGACCAAGATCGCAAAGGCGATCCACAGCGAAATGCCGATCAGCGCAATCGTGCACCCGGTCACGAGCAAGCCCATGGCCGGCACATGCGTGATTTCTTTGAGGATACGCCCTAGATACAGCAAGTCGATATCGGCCAAGAAGGCGAACAACAGCTTGGAATAGAAGCCGAAAGCGTAGGTGAGCACCAAGAAGATCGCCAAGAAGGTGATATCGACCGACAAGACGATGGTGGGGTCGGGCATCTTGCCCTCGGCCATACCCGACAGTGCCCACCAGTTCATCACCCAGTTGAACGAAAAGGTGGTAAAGAGGGTGCCGCCGAGCAGGTTTTTGTTGGCGAGCGCCATGGTGCCCGCCAAGAACTGGCCGCCCGCGCCAAACAGCAGGCAGAACATGGCGGCGGTGCGCAGGCCGGCTGGCGTCAGCGAATAGCCAAGCGCAATCGGCAGTAACGCGGCGCAGCCGATGGCCAGACCGAGCAGGCCCAGCGGCGTCGACTCGGCAAAGGGCAGGTTAGCGGGCAGGGCGGCAGAGGCGTTGGGCTGTTCCACGGGCAATTCCGGCGGCATGGGCCGCGCGCGCGGATTGTGCGGCAGGTGGTGGCGGCGTGTCCACCCACGGCGACGCGGCTTGCGCAGAGTGACCCGATTTCGCTAGTGTCGCGGCACGGAGGGAGCCACAATGCGCGCCAAGATAGCTAGTTTGGTATGGAAATACAGCGTCGTAAGCGGCATCGCTTTGGCCTTTGCCCCGCTTGGCTGCGCGAGCCAATCGACCGCCTCAAGCAGCGCCGACGTGGCTGAGACGATGGGCGATGCCGGTGCTGGTGCGGACACGGCCAAAGAGGTGCTGAGCGGGGAGCCAACATGCGAGAACTGTTTGTTTACTCAGCAGCCCGCGGCGCCGCATCCGGGCGGTCTAGGCAGCTTGGCCCTGGCGCCCGAGCAGACGATCAGCTATGGCAGCGAGCCGTACAAGCAGATCCTGGTGGTGCGACCCGAGGGGGCCGGTCCATTGCCGACCGTGCTCTTTGTGGCGGGTAAGCAGCTGTATCAAGGCGGTTCTCCGCTAAAGCTGGGGGCGCCGTATCGGCTGTTCTTGGAGCACATTGCGAGCCACGGCTATGTCGCGGCCTTTGTGCGGGTCGAGCAAAATCTTTTGGATGGCGACCACTTGCGCATGGCCGACGACCTGCTGACCGCCGCGACGGTGCTCGCAGCCCAAGTTCCGCAGGCGTCGCCGACGCTGCTGGCCTATGTGGGGCACTCGATGGGCGCCAAGGTGGTGCTGCTGGCGGCGAGCAAGGCCACGGCGGGCGACCCGACCGGTAAGTTCCCGGATCCTAAGGCGGTGCTGGCGTTTGCCGTGTCGAATGAGCCGCCGCCGTTTGGTGCGTTTCAAGATGCGGTGCCAGAAGTCGCTAAGATTCCCGCCGACTCCGCGACCTGGTTTACCTTGGCCACGGGCGACGACGACACGATCGCCCCGTGGAATGACCCCCAAAAGGCCAATGCGCAGGCGTTGTACGATGCCCTAAAGACCGAGCGGCGGCAGCTCATCGTAGTAGACGGCACGGGCCCTGACGACCCCAACATGGCCACCACCCCCGAGCTGGTCGATGACCACAGCGCGCCGCTGTCGATCGAGGGTAAGCCCGGTGGGGCAGCTGATTTCGCTATGCCGATCAGTCACTTGGATGCCCTTGATTGGTACGGATTTTGGAAGTGGACGGTCGGCGCCCTTGACTTCCACTTCGGCAATGGCAGCCCCGCTTGGGCCTACGGCGCGCTGCGGACGCACGGCGGCATGAGCGCGCAAGGTCAGGTGATTCTTCATCAAATTGTGCATCAGGGGTGGTCGATGCTGCCGGCGAAGAACTAGCTAGATCGGCCACCGCCCGAACGCAACGCCGATTTGCCGCGCTGCCGCAACCGCCCGATCGCTGCTTGTGCATGCGTTATGGTGGCATTGTGTCTTTGTAATTAGCGGGTTGTGTTGGGCTGGGCCGCGTATTTGCGATGGCTACCCCGGGTCTCTGCGCTTAAATTCACAAAACTACTTGATCGCACACATCTGCGCCGGTACGCTTGCCCTCAAACCTATTTTGAGCATCCGCACCGTGCACTTACCTGTACTGCGAAAAAGCTTTGCGCCTTTGCGACTGGGTCGGCTGATCGCCGCACTCGCCGTTTGGGCTTGGCTTGGCCAGGGCTGTGCCGCTGGGGCGCCGGGCGCGCATGGTGCGGACCAGTATGAAATTGAAGATGATGCGGGCCCAGCGGCTACTGGCGACGCCGAGGTGGCCGACACTACGGCCGATGCCAAGGTCGCGAGCGACGCCAGCTACCCGGCCGCCGACGTCGACACAGATTTCGCCACCGACGCCAACTTCAGCTCCGACGCCAACTTCAGCGCCGACACAAACTTCAGCTCCGACACGGCGCTCGCCACCGGTGCGGAGTCCGCCGCGGACTCGGCCATCGCCAACACGGCCGACGTTGCCCTGGGCGACTCGCAAGCTACTGTAGATTCGCAGCAAGTGGCTGATCCGTCGCCCGATGTGGCCACCCCAGACACGGCTAAAGACAGCGCGAGCGGGCCTGCGGAGCCAGATGGTGCTGCCGAGATTGAAGGGGCAAGCGAGCCACCGCTACCCTTGGACCCGACGGTCTATGTTCCGCTTGCCGAATACGCCAATCCTGGCTGGGTGGTTCCACCCGGTCTCGCCAGCAGCCCCACCATCGTTTGCGACCCCGACACGCCCAATCCCGGTGGCAAGTTCATCGATGTCGTGATGGGGGCGGGCATCGACTTGGACCGCCCGGTGATGTGGCCCGAGGCCTTTCCGCTCAGCGGTTACGAGGTGCAAGAGGGCGGCGGCCAGGCCCTGGGCGACTTCAATGGCGACGGCCGCCTCGACATCTACTTTCCGGTGGCCACGGGCGACGACCGTTTGTACTTGGGGCAGCCCGGCAAGAACTGGAGCTTCAAGGGTTTTTCCGTCAAGACCGCCGGTTTTGAAGAGGTGAGTGCGGTGGCAGCCGACCTCGACGGCGACGGCGACTTAGACCTGATTATCGGCGGCAACGGCGTGCGCATGTACCGCAACGACGGTCCCGATCCGTATCACGGCGTTTTGTTTACCGATATGACCACTCAGGCCGGCTTGGATGCCTACGCCAATCAGCCGCAGTACGCCGCCGCAGTGGGCGACTTGGACCGCGATGGCTGGCTCGACGTCTTGATTTCGCCGCTGCGTTTTGAGCAGCCGGTGCCCGGGCTCGCGCCGACCGGCACGTTCAGCCCCATCCTGCTGCGGGGCAAAGGGGGCTTTACCTTCGAGAATAGCTCGAAAATCTTGCCGCTGACCATTCAAACGCCCACCTATATCTCCGCGCTCGTCGATTTGGACAACGATGGCGACCTCGATATCTACATGGGCAACGACTACGGGTCGATGTTTGGGCCCAATCAGATCCTGCGCAACGATGGGCAAGCGCCTGGCGCGCCTCTGCAATTTAGCAACGTCTCGGTGCTGTCGGGCGCGGACATTGCGGGCAACGCGATGGGCATGGCGCTTGGCGACTTCGACCGCGATGGGCGCATCGATATCTTCATGTCGGGCTGGGAGTTCGGTATTCACCTGCTGCGCAACGCCACGCCACCGGGCAAGAAGCCGCTGTTTGAAGACGTCAAGAACAGCGCGGGTGTGCTCGAAACTGGTCCGCAATATGCCTCGTGGGGCGCGCAGTTTGTCGATGTAGACAACGATGGCTGGCTTGACCTGTTGATTCCTAATGGCTATCTGAACTTGGGTGGCGATGGCGGCACCCAGCTCAAAGACCCCAGCAATGCCAACGGCGGCAAGCAGCCCGGACCTGGCAACAAGGGCGGCAGCCCACCCGCCACGGCCGGCGGCGACTTGCTGGGCAACCCCAAGAAACAGAACGACAACTTGTTCAAGGCCAACGGCGACGGCACCTTTGTCGATGTAGCCGCCAGCTCCGGCTTCAACAACCCCAGCCCGGGGCGCGCCATCTCGGTCGGCGACATCGACCGCGACGGCTTTGCCGACCTGTTGCTGGGCACCGTGTACGGCGCGCCCCAGCTTTACCGCAACGGCTGCAGCGATACCGGCTGGCTGCAAGTTCGGCTAAAGGGCAGTGGCAGCAACACTTTTGGCATTGGCGCGCGGGTCACCGTCACCGCCGGCGCGGTCACCCTCGTGCGCGACATCGAGGCCGGCTCGAGCAGCGTGTGGTCGAGCGGCGAGGCAGCGGCCTTCTTTGGCCTCGGCGGCGCCAGCGTGGCCGACTCGCTGACCGTGGCGTGGCCGTCGGGCAAGCTGCAGACGTTTAGCAAGGTTCCGCTCAAGCGCCGACTGCTGGTCACTGAGCCGTAACCTAGGATTAGCCAATCTATTCAGTGTGTAGAAGAAGGGTGCGTTGGTGCACCTACGGCTTGGCCGCAAACAGGTTCTTGGCCTTGGCGATTGCGTCGAGCCCCACCACCGCGCCGAGTTGGCGACCGACTGAGTCGTCGGGCCAGATGTGGATGCCGCCGTGGATGCGCGACTGGCCGGCCTGGTCTGCGGCGTCGAAGTAGGTGGCCCACTGCAGGGTCACATCGACCGACGGTCCGTCTTCGAACACCAGGTAATTGCCTGCTTTGGTTGCGAATTCGCCAAGACCGCCGGGGAAGAATTCGCTGCCGGTGTACGCGGCGAGCACTTCGGCCGCCGAGCGCGAAAAGGTGCTATGCCCCGAGATAAACCCAGGAAACGCCGGCGTCACAAAGTTGCGGCGCTGGTAGGGCAGCCAATCCACGCCGCGCATCCAGCCGATCGGGCCCGTTTCGTTCTTGCGATCGCCGGGTTCGCCAAGCCAGCTGCGCACCGCAACCTGCCCCTTGTACTGCCGCAGGTGGTGGTGGCGCTGGCCGGGCGCGCTGCTCGCGTCGGTAATCAGCTCGATCAGACCGTCCTCAAGGGCTAGACCATCTTGACTATACGACGGTTTTTGCGGGTCCGACGCCTGGCCCTTGCCCGCCATATAGCGAATCAACGTAATCGGCCGCGGCGGCAGGTAGGCGCGCTTGATGCCCCACGCCGTAATCGCCGCATCGTGCACCGCGCCGCCCAGGGTCAGGTACAGCTGCACATCCCACTGCAGCCGGTCGACCGCCTCGCCTTTGCCAAACGGAATCAGCGGTTGCTTGCCCGCCTGCATGTCGTCGGACGCGCGGTTGGCCAGCACGAACCAGTGGCCGGGCGGCGTCTCGGACTTGGGGCCATCGGCCCAGAACTCGGCGAGCACGCGGGTAAAATCGCCGCGCGGCACCACGTTGGCGGCATAGGGCTTACTTGTCGCCGGGTTCTGCGCGCGCCCCTTGCCGTCATTGGTACCCAACGGGTTGTTGCCAAAGGCGCTCGGCGAAATATCGATCGTCGCCCCGTCGGCGTGGTCGAGCTGCGCGGTCTTGCGAATCACCTCGGCCAGCCACTGCTTCATCTCGGGGGCGCTCGTCTTGGGCACGCTCGGCCAGTCGTGCACAATGCCCTTGGCGTCGGCAGCGGGCGCAGCAAACGTCTTAATAAATCCCCAGTTCGAGCAGATGTACTTCTGCTGCCCGGCATCGAGGATGATGCCATTTTGCGTCACCGCCACCGCCAGATTCAGCTCTTGCCAAATGTTGGGGTCCCCCACCGGCGTACCCGGCTGATCGACTACCAGCGGCGGACTTGATGCCTTGTAACCCGTTGTATCGGCATAGTTATTGGCCTCATTGGCGCCGTCGTTGGCAAACGCGTCGACCACGGCTTGGCCCACCTTGTTGCCAATCGCCACCGCAGTTGTGCCCGTCGCGGTCGTGTCATTCGGGTCAAGCGCCAGTACTTTCATAAACTTCTGATAGCAATCCGTGCTAATCTTGCCGCCCACGGCCGCTTGGTAGCGGTGGGTCAAGACCCGCAGTGCTGCGTAGGCAATGGCCTTGTCCCGGTCCGCGGGCTTGGCGTCGGCCGCAGCCTTTTCGGTAAAGACCACCCCCTTGCGCGCCGGCTCAAAGGCCGCCCAGGCATCGTGCATCGCCAGCGAAACATGATATAGATTGCGGGCATGCACACCTGGCCGCGGAATATCGCGACGAACCGAGTCGATCAGCAGCTCGTTCCACCGCCGCGCCATCGACGCCGTGGGCATCAGGTCCACATGGTCGGCGGGGCAGGTAGTCGTCGCCGGCTCAGGCAGCGGAAGTGCAGGTAACGCCGGCACTTTCTGCTTGCCGCGATAGAACAGCCAGCCCTTGTCCAGCGTCGCTGCCAGCACATTGCCACCCACCGTCCACACGCCGCCGTCCGGGTCGACCCACAGTGCGTGCAGCGACTGCGGCATGTCTTCTTCGGTAATTGCAACCGGTTTCCAGCTATTGCCGCTGCGCCGCAGCACTTGCCCGCCCAGACCGCAGGCCCACACCGAGCCGTCGGGCGCCACAGCGACCCCTTGTAGCAGCGGCACCGTCGCCGGCCCCACCAGCTTGCCGTTCTGATCGAGCACCACCCCCTTGGCGCTGCCGCCCACCGCCACCAGCTGGTTCTTTGAGCCCGCGACCGTAAACAGCAACTCTTTGGTATCCGTAGCGATCTTGCTCCAGGCCGCCCCGTCAAAGTGCAGCATCAGCCCATCGCTACCCACCGCGTACACATCGCTGGCACTGCGGCCCCACACCTTAAACAGCGACGGCAGCATCCCGGCGTCGTTCAGGGTCACACTGTCGGGCAACCCTGCGTCGCTCCACGCTTTACCGTCGAAGTGCCACAAGAAGCCGGCGTGCCCCGCCGTACCGCCCACGGCCCACACGTCTGCGCTCGTCGCGCCCCAAATCCCGTACACCGTTTGCGCGGCCACGCCGGGGGTCTTCATGCGGGCAAAGGCCTTGCCGTCCCAATGCAAAATCGTCGCGCCCGAGCCGCCCACCAGCACATCGTTCGTCGCAAACGCGTGGACCCACCACATGGGGTAGGCCTGGGCGGTCTCGATGCGGGTCCAGGCCTTGCCGTCCCAGTGCAGCACATTGCCCGTTTTGCCGGCATCAGCGCCCACTGCCCACACATCGGTCGCCGCTGTGCCATGCACAGAAAGTAGCGCTGCAGCAAGGGCTTTGCCCGGCACCTGCCACGTCGGCTCGGCGGCAATGGGGGTTGGGTCGTCGCTACACGCGGTCAGCGGCGCGGCAAACACCAGCAGCACAATGGCCAGTATTGCCCGGCGCCAATGGGTCTTTAGCGTTGTAATCATTTAATCTCCCTAATCTTTGTGGCCTAACACACCCGGCGCGACCGCACCTGCCCCACCCAGAACAGCTTGCCCGCCCACGGCAGCGGCAAGGTCGTCGCAGGGGAAGGCCGCGTCGACTTCGCCAGACTATGCCTAAGCAAAGGTCGTGCCAGCTCGACTAGATTGAATCGATGCCTATCAATACATTGATATATATGGATAATGCTTGGCGAGTTATGTTGCCCGACGAGCGCGTGCTGCGGTATTTCGTGGCCCCTACGCCGCGTCGCCGCGAAATCCCGTGGCCGCAGCTAGCGCCGCTCGAGCAGCACGCCGTTCATGCTGGGCGCCCCACCATAGAGCGTACCCCCCGCGGCATAGACCTTGCCCTGGCCATCGCCCCATACCGAGTGCAGCACCATCGCCGGCGGCAGGTCGGGCACTAGGGCATCAAACGGCTTAGAAGTACTGTCCATTTCGACAATGCGCGGCCCGGCCCCCACCGCAAACATCGGCTGCCCCGGCGCCTTGAACACGCCAAATAGCTGCAGACCGCTCTGCACCCCGTCGACGCTCTGCCACTGCGCGCCATCAAAATGCAGCAGCACACCCGTCGCATCGCCACCCACGGCGTACAGTTGCTTGCCGCCGCCGCTCCACAGCGAAATTACAGCGCTTTGTGTGGGTACGAGCTCGCGATGCCAGCTGCCGTCGAGGTGGAGGATGGTGCCCCCTGCGCCCACCGCCACTACGCCGCCCACGGGCGAGCCGTAGACTTTGAACAGTGCCGTCGGCAGCAGGCCTTTGGGTACGTCGACTAGGTTGAAACCCTTTGAATTGCCGCGTAAAATTACCGCGCTGCCCACCGGCCCCTCGGGGTCGCCGCCCACGGCCCACACATCGGTCGGGCTGGCGGCCCACAAACCGTAGAGCGTGCGGGTGGTGGGCGAGGGCACGGAACTCCAGGTGCTGCCGTCGAAATGCCAGATCAGGCCCTTGTCGCCCACCGCGTAGACATCGTGCGCGCCCGTGCCGTAGATCCACCACACAAAGCTGGGGATGCCCGTTTCGACCCGCGTCCATGCCTTGCCATCGCTGTGTAAGATTAGGCCGCGGTTGGTATTTCCGCCGGCCGCCCAAATGTCGCTGGGGCCGCTGCCCCATACGCTGGCCAGCGCGCCTTGGGCTTCGTGGTGGGCGATGCTCCAGGTGCCTTGGCTCGCCGCGGGCGCGGTGCTGTCACAGCCAACCAGTGCCAGTGCCAGTGCCAGTGCCAGTGCAATCGTAAAAAGCAAAGTGCGCATCATAGCTTGCCCCCCGGCCGGCCTATCTGTAGCGACAAGCCCAGGCGTTGGCAGCGACTCCGCAGTGTCGACGGCACCATCCCCAGCAGCTCCGCAGCGCCGTGGGGGCCCTCGATGCGCCCCTGCGTATGTTCAAGCACTTGCACTAGGTAACGGCGCTCGTGCTCGTCGCGGGTGGGCCACGCATTCGCCGCCGTCACCAGCTGCAATGGCGAAGAAGTACCTTTAAACATTGGCAACTGCAGCTCATCGCCCTCTTCAAGCAGCGCCGCGCGCGTCAGCACCGCCTCGAGCTCGCGGATATTGCCCGGCCAAGTGTGATTTTTCAGCTTGTGCCACGCCGCACTCGACAGCCGCAGGCCTCGCCCGTGCGGCTGCCCCAAGCGCTGCAAAATCCGTTCAACCAGCGGAGCCAAGTCCTCCGGTCGCTCGCGCAGCGGCGGTACGTGCAGCGCCACGATCTCAAGCCGATACAGCAGATCGCGCCGAAAACTGCCCAGTTGCGTGGCCTCGTGCAGGTCGCGATGGGTTGCGGCAATCAGTCGGGCATCCGTATGCAGGGTCGCGCTGCCGCCCACGCGCTCAAACAGACCGTCTTGCGTCACCCGCAGCAATTTGGACTGCACCGCCAGCGGCGCCTCGCCAATCTCGTCTAAGAAAAGCGTGCCGCCACTCGCCACCTCAAAGCGCCCCAAACGCCGCTGCGTCGCCCCGGTAAACGCGCCGCGCTCATGGCCAAACAGCTCCGATTCCACAAGCGTGGCGGGCAGATCCGCAACGTGCACCGCGGCAAATGGCCCGGTCCGCCGCGCACTCCAGCCGTGCATCGCCTTGGCCAGCAGCGACTTGCCCACCCCCGTCTCGCCGGTCAGCAGCACCGTCGCCTCGCTCAACGCCGCCCGCTGCGCTTGCCCCAGCAGCTCGCGCATCGCCGCACTTTGGGCTACCAGCCCGTGGTCGCCAGTCGGCACGCTGGGTATGCGCGCAGGCTGAGGCGCTTGGGCGCACTCGGCTGCAAACACGGCATGGCCAATTAGCTCAGCAAGTTCATCTAGTTGCGCAACCATGCTCTCGCTGCACGCACCCACCGATCGCGAGCCCGCGTTCAGCACGCCCACCACCCGCCCGGCAATCCGCACCGGCACCGACACTGTCGAGCGAATGCCATCGTGCGAGGCCCGGCCAAAGCGCAGGTTGTCGTCGCTACGAACATCTTTAACTACGCGAGGTTGGCCGTCACTCGCCACCGCGCCCACCGCCGTACCGACCATACGCACCCTCGGCAGCTCGTCGGGCTGACGCTCAAGGATCGGCAACAGTCGATAGACGCGCAGGGTTTCGCCACCGGCATCCACTAGCGCCAACGACACCCGATCGCGTACCGGCAGCAGTTCCTCGAGCGCTCGCCCCGCCGCCACCAGTAGCTCGCCCAGGTCGGCGCAATGGTGCAAACACCGTTGCATCGCAAGCAGTTGCAGGGCACGTTCGGGCCGCAACTCGTGCTGGGGCAGGGGCGCGTGCGGCCGCCGTTCGCTCAGGTTCTGCGCCATCGTGCCACTCCGCGGGCGCCGGGCCCGTTTCTCCGTTGGTCGTGGCTGCGGCTTCGCGGCCATCGGCGGGTATTCGCCCAACTCACTAGGTTGCCAGGGCAGCGGCCCGCGGTCAAACGCTTGACGCGATAGCTCGCGTAAAATCAGCAGCTTGACACGGTGTTCCGGCTTGGCCCGGCGCCAATTTCGTTGATCGGAGCCTGCACACCCCAGCGCCGCGACGCCCAAGCAATTTCGCTTGCGTCCCCCCGCGGGCCAGCGTAGGGTGAAGGCGTTCTGCGGGGTTTGGTACGCGTTGGCGCGGCAGACCAGGCGATACCGTAGAATGCCGGTTCAGCAAGCGCTGCTCCAGCCAACTCGCCTAGGCCCTCGAAGGGGGCCGGAGATTCCAAATGCCGAACCGTCGTGCGTTTGATCACATTGGTAACTTCAATTTTAAGATCGAGATCGAAGGCGTGACCCAGGGCGCCTTCCGTAACGTCGAAGGCCTCGACAGCGAGACCGAGATCATCGAGTACCAGGACGGCGACGACATGGTGCTGCGTAAGCGCCCGGGCCGCACCAAGTACAGCAACGTCACGTTCAAGCGCGGCTACATCAACAACACCGAGCTCTGGGAATGGCGCAAGGCCGTTGTCGAGGGCAAAGTGCAGCGCAAGTCGGGCTCCGTGATCCTCTGCGCCGATGACGGCACCGAGATCATGCGCTACAACTTCTTCGAAGGCTGGCCGACCAAGTGGAAGGGCTTCACCTTGGACGGCAAGGGCACCGACGTCAACGTCGAAGAGCTCGAGCTGGCTGTCGAAAAGCTCGAGCGCGGTTGATCCGCCGCTGGCTGACTCTCGCCGCGCCGCAAGCCCTGTAAGGGCCCAAGGTTAAAGCGAGCCCAAGGTAATAGCGAGAAGTGTCGCGCGGGTCGAAGGTCGGCGCGATCGCAGTCTGCCAAAACTACAAGGACGCCGGTGCAGCCCACAAAGTTGCACCGGCGTTCCTGTTTTTTGCTGCTTGCCGTTCGTGGCTTTTGCTGTTTGCAAAGCGTGCGTGCGCGCTTGTTTCCCCCGAGAAAGGGGGCTGCCCTACGGCACCGGCAAGTTGCACTGGCCCGGCACCGCCCAGCACACGCCGCTGACGCAGTAGCCGCCGCCGCAGGCACTGGTGGTCTTGCAGCCGTTGCGCAAGCAGGTGCTGTCGCTGGCGCAGGCGAACATAGAGGGGCAGTCGCTGCTGTCTTTGCAGGCTTTTGCGACGCAGTGGTGGTCGCCGGCGCAGGCTTGGCCCTCGCCGCAGTCGGCGCTCGTGGCGCAGCCGGTGTGGCAAATCGGGTGCGGATCGCACAGGCAGTCGCTGGCGCTTTGGCTGCAAATGCCGTTGGTTGTGCTGGCGCATTCGCTGTCGGCGCTGCAGCCGGGCACATCTTTTTGGCACATGCCACAACCGGCGAAGCTGCCCGCGGGTGCGCATTGGGCCCAACTGGGCTTGCTGCAGGCGATTTCGTCGGTGCAAGTGCCTTCGGGCAGGGCCGTGTCGACTTCTGCGGCGTCGGGAGCGGCGTCGGCCGCGTCGGGCGGCGGTAAGGTATCGCCAGCCGTGTCGGGGGTCGCGTCGGGGGCCGTATCTGCGACCGTGTCCGCGACCGTATCGGCCACCGTATCGGCCACCGCGTCTGAATTCGCTGTATCTGTTGTCGAAGTCGCGTCGGCGCTATCGGCCACGGCGTCGGCCAAGCTGCTGTCTTGGCTGCTGGTGTCGGGCGTCGTCGCGGTGCTGCTGGTCGATTGTTCGCACGCGGCGACGCTGGCGGCCACAGCGAAAAAGGTCACGAGTTTGGCGAGCTTCATGGGTCCTCTGCTGCGGCATCGGCGCAATGCGCGCCTTGTTTCAGCCTAGTCTTTGGGTGCACCCGGCGCAAGTCGCGGCGCAGCTAAGGCTCTTTATCAAATGGTTGCAGCCACTTCTGCGCCCATGCCGCCATATCCTCGCCAAACACATACGGCGCCTCGACATGGGGCAGACCCAGCACCGCCAGCAGCCCGCGCTTGTGGGCCGCGACCTTTAGGTTGTGAATCGGGTCTTGGTTGCGGCCCACGGCGTACTCCACCGCCTCGCGGTAGGGCAGGTACACAAATACGTCGAAATTAGTGGCATTTTCTTTGCACTGGTCCAAGAACGTCTGGTTGATATGGCGGTCTTCGGCCTCGCTCTGGTTCTGCAGCCAGTAGGCCAAGTAATCGACGCAGGTCTTGTCGGATACAAATGCAATTTCGCAGGCTTCGAGTGCGGTTTTGCGGCGCAGGGCCTCTTCGCGGATCTTGCGGCGGTCACCGGCGTCGACCCCGCGCCACGACTCGCGTCCGCGCTCGCGCAAGACGGCTAGCACCGTGTCGGGGACCACTGGGATGCCGAGATGGGCACCCAACGCCTTGGCTAGGCTACTTTTTCCCGTGCCGGCGGCGCCGACAATGCCGATGCGCATGCTGCCCTCGCTTGCTCCGACGCGGTCGCCGGTACTGGAACCGAGAATGCCGCGGCCCGCGCCGAACAGCAATGCCCGGGGGCTACTTGCCACCGCGCGGCACTTGCCGCACCCTGCCGCCATGAGCACCCCCGCGCCGTTTATGACCACTTCTGCCGACGGCCACGGCCTGCAGCCCGGCGGTCAGGTCTATCGCCCGCCCAGCGAGGCTGACTCGCTTTTGCTACAGGTTACGGTGGGTTGCTCGCACAATCGCTGCAGTTATTGCGCCATGTACCGCGAAAAGCGCTTTGCCATTCGCCCGCAAGCCGAGGTCGAGGCGCTGATCGACGCCTATGCTCTGGGCCGGCCCGCTCCGTCGCGGCGGGTGTTCTTGTGCGATGGCGACGCGCTGATTTTGCCACACGCCCGGCTGGTGCAGATGCTGCAGTCTTTGCGCGCGAAATTGCCGTGGCTCCAGCGCGTTGCGACCTATGGCGACTGCCGGTCGATTCTGCGCAAAACGCCGCAAGAGCTGAAAGAACTAGCGGACGTAGGTCTGGGCATGGTCTACCACGGCGTCGAGACGGGCGACGACCTGGCCATGGCCGCGATTGTGAAGGGTTCGACGCGGCTCGAGGTGATCGCGGCGGCGGACCGGCTGCGCGAGGCGGGGATTCGCCACTCGGTGATTGTGTTGCTGGGGATCGGTGGTGTGGCGGGTAGTGAGCGCCATGCCCATGAAACCGCTTCGCTTTTGAGTCGAATTGATCCGCCATATGTGGGCGCGCTGACGGTGACGCCGGTGCCCGGTACGCCGCTGTGGCAGGCGCAAGAGCAGGGCGCGTTTGTGCTGCCCGACCCGTGGCAGTTGTTGGGTGAATTGCGGATTTTGGTGGCAGAGTCTGAGCTTACGGCCTGTCAGTTCGGCTCGAATCACGCCTCGAATTACCTGCCGCTGCGGGCACTGCTGAGTCGCGACCGGGCGCCGATGCTGGCCGCGATCGACGGTGTGCTGGCGCGGCGCGATGCCGGGCAGCTGAAACCCGAGTGGGCGCGCGGACTTTAGACCCAGTTAGCTCTGCAGCTCGGGGCACTCGGCGCCGGCGCTCTGCAGCAGCTTTAGGGCCGCGTCAAAATCGAACTGGGCCATTGCCAGCGTAAACGCGGACTTGCGCTCTGCCAGCACCGCGCCCAGCGCGTCCGTGTGGCTGTGCCATAGACTTTGGGCCGCAGCGTCGTCCCACGCAAGCAATTCGCTCAAGTGTTCGAGCACTTGCCGGGTCTCGGCCCAGTTGATTGCGCCCGGCTCGGCCTCCAGCGGCTGGCCCCTGCCCACCAGCAGCGTCGCCCAAAACACACTGCCGTGCACCGGCGCCGCCGCCATGCCCACTTGGCCACCCATCAACTCGGCCAACTGCTTGCAGATCGCCAGACCCAGCCCTGCGCCGCCGTGCCGCCGCGTGCGCGAGTTGTCGGCCTGCTCAAAGGTATTGAAGATAGCGCCCTTGTGCTGCGGGTCCACGCCGCTGCCCTCGTCTTGCACTTCGAGCCGCAGCAGCAACTGCTCGCCCCGCGTCTCGACCAGCTGCGCCCGCGCCGTCACCTGACCATGCTCGCTAAAGGCCACGGCATTACTCAAGAAATTAGCGAGAATATGCCCCATTCGCCGCGGGTCGCCCAGCAGTGTCGCCGGCAGCGCGGGGTCGATTTCGCGCACCAACCGCAGGCCCTTGGTCGCCATGCGCTCCTGCAGTGCCCCTTCTGCAGCATCGAACACGGCGGACAGGCCGAATTCCATTTGCTCAATCTGCACTTTGCCGGCCTCAAGGCTCGACATGTCGAGAATCTGGCTCACCAGCCCCAGCAGCCGCTGGCCCGCCGCTTGAATGGTTGTAACCTGGCCCAGCATCTTGGTATTGCCGACTTGCTGACCCACCAGATACGCCATGCCCAAGATGGCGTTGAGCGGTGTGCGCAGCTCGTGGCTCATGTTGGCCAAGAACGCCGACTTGGCGCGCTGAGCGACCTCGGCCCGCACCAGGGCGTCGCGCAGGGCCTGGGTCCGCTCGATCACCCGCCGCTCAAGGTCGGCATTCAGCTGATGCAGCTCGCGTTGGCGGGCCAGCAAGTCGAGCTGTAGCTGCACCCGCGCCCGCGCCACATCCGCATTGACCGGCTTGTGGATGAAATCGACCGCGCCAGCCTGCAGCGCCCGCGTCTCACTGTCGCTATCGCTTTTGGCCGTGACAAAGATGACTGGCACATTTTGCGTTTGCGGATCCCGCTTTAGGGCCTCGATGACCTCGTAGCCGTCCATCCCCGGCATCATCACATCGAGCAGGATCAGATCGGGCAGCTGCGTCGCGACCAGGGCCAGGGCGTCGGTGCCCGACAGAGCGAAGCGCACATCGCACCGGCCCGCCAGCGCTTCGGCCAGCACCTCGATATTGGCCGGCCGGTCGTCGACAATCAGGATGAGGGGCAGGGTGGCCATGGTCCTCCTGGGGTGGCGCGGCTAGGGCGCCGGCGGCTCGGCCAGCACAGGGCTGGTAAGTGCGGTTTGGGCAAAGCGATCGAGGGCAGTCAGTGCCTGCTTGAACTGCAGCTGTCGCGTGGTCGCGGCCACGGGCTCAAACGCCGCAGCCAGGGGCGACTTGGCCAGCAGCGCGGCAATCTGCTCGCTGGTAGCCTTGGCCGAAAACGCATTGCTGGTCAATTGTGCGCGGAATTCAGTCAGCAGCACGCCCAGTTGCTCGGGATCGACGGCCAGCGCCGCTTGCTCGGCCGGCGTGGGCGCCTGGGCAATCGGCCGCCGCATCCAGCGCAGCAAGGCCGCCTGAAGCTGCTTTTGGTCCACGGGCTTGGCCACATGCGCGACCATGCCCGCGCGCAAACAGGCCTCGCGCTCATCGGCCATCGCCAGCGCCGTCACCGCAATTACTGGCGGGCAAATCGGCCCCAGCAGGGTGTGCAGCTGGCGCGTCGTCTCAAAACCGTCCATGTCCGCCATGCCGACGTCCATCAAAATCGCGGCAAAGTCGCGCTGTTGGGCAGCCTCGAGCGCCCGTGCACCGCTGTCGACGCTGGTCACCGTCACGCCCAGCGCGGCCAGCAACCCCTCGGCCACAATGCGATTGTTGGCATCGTCTTCGACCAGCAGCACATGCGCCCCGCGCAGCCCGGTCGCCGCCACTTGCCCGGTCTGGGCTTGCCCCGCCTGCTCGAGCGTTACGATCGGCATGGGCTGGGTGGTCGCCGCGCGCGCCGCCTCCGAAAGCCGCTGCAGCGTTACACTAAAGCGAAAAGTGCTGCCCTTGCCCGGCTCGCTACTGGCCGACACCTCGCCGCCCATAAGCTGCACCAGCTGCTGCACGATCGATAACCCCAGGCCCGTCCCGCCATACTTGCGCGTCGTCGAGCTATCGGCCTGCACAAAGACGCCAAACAGCCGCTGCCGCTGCGCGTCGGTCATGCCGATGCCCGTGTCCGACACCTCGAAAACCAGTGTGACTGCAAGGGATTCCTGGCTCACCAGCCCGACGGTCAGGCTCACTTCGCCCATTTCGGTAAACTTGACGGCATTGCCAATCAAGTTGATCAGCACCTGCCGCAGCCGCAGCGGGTCGCCCACTAGCCACGCCGGCACTTTGGGGTCGACCGCTACCCGCCACTTTACATGCTTCTCGGCCAGGCGAATCGCAAACAGATCCGAGGTATTGCTAATCACCGCGGTCAGCTCGAACGGCGTCTGCTCTAGCTCGAGCTGACCCGCCTCGACCTTTGAGTAGTCTAGAATATCATTTAAGATTCGCAGCAGCGCCTTGGCCGCCGTGTGCACTTTGTCGAGGTGATCGCGCTGCCGCGGCTTCAGGTCTGTCTCGATCAGCAACCCGGTCAGGCCGATAATGGCGTTCATCGGCGTGCGGATCTCGTGGCTCATCGTGGCCAAGAACGCACTTTTGGCCCGATTTGCCGCCTCGGCCGCATCTTTGGCAGCGCGCAATTGACCTTGAAAATCATTGCGCAGCGTGGCATCGCGGGCCACCCCGACCATGCCCACCGGCCGGCCCGCTGCGTCTGAGCGCGTCGCCGCCATTGCCTGCACAAACCGCACCTTGCCGTCGGCGAAAACTACGCGCGCTTGGGTCGAAATGGGCTGACCCGTGGCGCGGGCCGCCCGCAACAGGGCCTCTGTACGCGGTAAGTCGTCGGGGTGGATGTGGGCGCGCCACACCTCGGGCGAACGCGTCGGCCAGCGCTCGCTAGGGGGCACGCCGCACAACTCGCACACGCGCACATCGCATTCGATCGCGTCGTCGGCGTAATCCCAAGTCCAACTGCCGATCTCGGCCACATCGATGGCGAGCTTGCGATGCAGCTGCGCATCGGCCAGCGCGCGAGCCAAGTCGCCAACCTGGGGACCCGGCAGCGCTGCCAATTCGTGCGAAGGCTGCTGAGATTTCGTCATCAATTCAGGCCTTTGGTGCAGTCTAGGCTCGCCCGCTGGGCGCCCCGCATGGCTCTGACGGTAGGTCTAGCGGCGCGAGGCGTCAAGCAGGGCTA
>CAISBR010000058.1 GCA_903883645.1 uncultured Myxococcales bacterium
CGCTATGCGCTTTTGGCGGGTTCGCAGTTCCACGCCTGGCGCTGGACGGGCAGCGCTTGGCTCGACGAGGGCGACAGTTTTGGCCTGCCCGACGCGGGCTCGACGGCGCGGCACTGCATCGGCACGGTCGATTTGGACAACGACGGTTTGCTAGATGTGCTGGAGTGCCGCTACCAGTGTGATCCGGGCGCGGCGCATCGCGCGTGGCTCGATCGCGGCGACGGGCTGATGGTCGATAAGACTAGTGATCTTGGGCTAGTAGGTAGCGGCGCGGCCTGGACGGCGGGCGCGTTCGACCTGCACGACGACGGCCAGCTCGACATCATGTGGATGCACGACGGCTGCGCCAATCCGCAAAATACCCAGGCGCTGTACGAGAATAAGGGGCGTGGCGCGAGCGGTCTGCCGCAGTTCGAGCGCGTGCAACCCAGCCCGCTGTATGCGTTTCCTACCGCGCCGATGCCGTATACCTCGCCCATGGGCTGCGACAATGCCGATTTTGATGGCGATGGCCACCTGGACTTGGCGGTGGCGAACGTGGGGCTTATCTATCCGCTTGAAACAGCTATGAAATACCTGATGACCGAAGATCCGGATGTGCCGCGCCTCGCGCAGAACAACCTGCTGGTGCAAAAGGCCGACGGCACGCTGGGGGATATTGGGCTGGCGGCCGGGCTCAAGGGCCTCGTTGACCCGCAAAAAGGCTTGGATATTAGCGTGTGGGGTATTGGCGCCTGGGATTTTGATCGCGACGGTTGGGTCGATCTGGCCTTTGCCTCGGCGCCCGATGCCGACTCGTACGAGAACCAGCTGCGCGGGCCAATGCGGCCACTTCTGCTGCGAAATCAAGGTAATGCCACCTTTGTGTCGGTGAGCGATGCGGTCAAGCTGCCATCGCCCGAGCTGGGCAACACCCTCAGTATTGGCGATCTGGACGGCGACGGCGACGAAGACTGGGTGCTGGGGCAGCTGGGAAGCGCGCCAATCCTGCTGCAAAATCAGATTACTACGCCCCATCATGCCCTGCGGATGCAGCTGCGCGGGCACTTGAGCAATCCGCTGGGCATTGGCGCGCGCATTACCGTGACGGCGGGCACCGTGGCGCGGACGCGGCTACATGGCACCACCGGCACCTTTGCCACCCACCACCAGATGCTAAGCGTTTTTGGAATAGGATCGGCGACTTCGGCGCAGGTGCAGGTGCGCTGGCCGTCGGGGCGCGTGCAAGACCTGGGCACGGTGGCGGCCGATCAGACGCTGCAGATCGAGGAGCCCGATACCCTGCAACTCTCGGCGCGGACTGGCAAAGTGGGCGCGACGTTTGACCTAGAGGTGAGTCTGGGCGCCGCCGTGCAGGCCGAGCTGGTGCCCGCAGGCGTGCTGGCCTGGGCGACGCCGCTGCAATGCGACAGCGCTATGAAATGCAAGGGCAAGCTGGTTGCGCAAAAGGTGGGGACGGGCTATCTGAAGCTGACGGCCGCCGGCCAGCCCGTGGCGGTGTGGCCCAAGCTGAGTGTGCTGCCGTAAAGGACCGAGAACATGACGACGAAGCCCTTTGCTCACGCGATCGTAGACGACAAGGGCCTGCCGGGGCTGCGCATCGACGGCGGGCTGGTGGTGGCGCACACGCACTTGTACTCGGCGCTGGCGCGGGGTATGCCGCCCGCGGTGCCAGTTCCCGGTAGTTTTCTAGAGATTTTGCAACGGGTTTGGTGGCGTCTCGACCGGGCGCTCGATCGCGATAGCCTGGCTGCGTCGGCGCGCTGGGGGCTGGCCGAGGCGGTGGGGCGCGGTGCGACGTGCGTGATCGACCACCACGAATCACCAGCGTTCATCGAGGGTTCGCTGGATGTGATCGCCGATGCTATGCAAGACCTGGGCGTGCGCGGCGTGGTGGCCTATGGCATCACGGCCCGCAACTTTGGCACCGAGGAGTGGCGGGCCGGGCTGGCCGAAAACCTGCGTTTCTTAAAGACGAATCGCCGGCCGCTGGTGCGCGGGCTGGTGGGCATCCACGCCACCTTTACCCTGCCCGATCAGGCGCTGCGCGAGGCGGCCCAGCTGGCGCGCGATTTTGGCGTGGGCCTGCACGTGCATGTGGCCGAAGACAAAATGGATGCGGATGCGCTGCCCCGCCTGGCCGCGGCCGACGCGCTGGTGCCGGGCTCGGTCTTTGCCCACGGCGTGCACGCCAAGCCCAGCGAGGTGCAGCAAGCGGCCGAGCGGGGCGTGTGGTGGGTGCACAATCCGCGGTCGAATGCCATGAATCGCGTGGGGTTTGCTGAGCTGAGTGCCGCGGGTGAGCGCGTCGCCCTGGGCACGGACGGCATGGACGGCGACATGCTGGCCGAGGCGCGGGCGGCCATGCAACTGTCGAATGCGACGGGCCATTCGCTGGATCCCCTGGCGCGACTGCGGGCCGGACAAGCGCTGGCGCTGGCGCTGTTTGGCGAGCTCGACGACGCGACCGAGCTGAGCTACGCGCCGCCGTCGCCGCTGCACGCCGGCAATGTGGGCGGGCACCTGCTGTTTGGTCATCCCCGCGTCAGCGCGGTGCAGGTAGCGGGCCGGCGCATTGCCGTGGATCGCGCGGTTTTGGCTGAAGAAGTGCAGCCCCAGGCGGCGCGGCTATGGCAGATCATGGCGCCCCTGCAGCCCGAGCCCGAGCATGGCCTTTTGCTTCAGCGCCTGCAAAGCTAGCGTCTGCCCTAGCGGCAGATAGAGGTCTACAAAATGGCAGAATTGCGACCGATTGGCCTGGGCGACTTGCTGGGTCGGCTGCAGCGCGAGTGGCCCAGCACACAAGGGAACGGGCCCAGCACACAAGGGAACGGGCCCAGCACACAAAGGCACGGGCCCAGCAAGCAGCGCCTCTTTGATATGGAAGGCAGCGATTTTTGGCGTGGATCGCCCCTGGACCTGGGCGTATCGATCCATGGGCAGCGCGCTAGCACCCCGGTGGGGCCGGCGGCGGGGCCGCACAGCCAGCTCGCGCAGAACATTGCCATGGCTTGGCTGGGTGGCTCGCGGGTGGTCGAGCTCAAGACGGTGCAGATTAACGATCAGCTAGTGATTCCGAGACCTTGCATCGACGTGCAGAACATCGCCTTCAACGTCGAGTGGTCGCAAGAGCTGCGGCTCGAGCAGTCGGCGCTCGAGTACGCCAAGGCGTGGCTGCTGGTGCACGCGCTGGCGGCGTGGAATCCCTTGGGGCTGAAAACAAGCGAACTCGACACGGTTTTCGACCTGTCGGTGGGCTATTCGCTGGCCGGCGTGCAGAGCGAGCGGGTGGCGCGCTGGATCGACAGCCTGCGCGATGGTCGCGACTTACTTGCTCAGGCGAAACAGCAGGTTCCGACCCATTTGGCACACCTGGTCGATGTGCCCGTGGCCGATTGCGTGAGTCGCACGCTGACCCTGTCGACATTCCACGGCTGCCCGGCCGACGAAATCGAGAAGATTGCCGAGCACTTGCTGGTGGCCCACGACCTGGATGTGGTGCTGAAGCTCAACCCGACGCTGCTGGGCCATGAATTTGTGGCGCACACCCTGAACGATGTGCTGGGCTACAAGGAATTGCGCTTGCGCCGCGACGACTTCGAGCACGATCTGCAGTGGCCCGACGCGCTGGCTTTGATCGAGCGGCTGCGCACGGTGGCCAAGCGGCAGGGGCGGACGCTGGGCGTCAAGGTCAGCAATACCCTGGTTGTCGAGAATCACAAAGACTTTTTCCCGGCGAGCGAAAAGGTGATGTACCTGTCGGGGCAGCCCTTGCACGTGCTGACGAGCGAGCTGGGCGCGCGGGTCGATGCGGCGCTGAATCACGAAGTTCCGCTGTCGTTTTCGGCAGGTATCGATGCGCTGAACTTTGCCGATGTGGTGGCCTGCGGCTTTGCGCCCGTGACGGTGTGCACGGATCTGCTGCGGCCGGGCGGCTACGGGCGACTACCCAAGTATCTTGCCAAGTTGCAAGGCGAGATGGAGAAGGTCGGCGCCGCGAACGTGCCTGACTTCATAGCGGCCAAGAACGCCGGCAAGCCCGGGCAATTCTTGCAAGACTACGCCAAGCGGGTGCCGAGCGAGGCGCGCTACAGTGCCGCCAAGAATTCAGCGATTCCGCGGCGTTTACCAAAGGATCTGCAGTACTTCGACTGCATCGACTGCGGCAAGTGCGTGCCCGTGTGCCCCAACGGCGCCAATTTTGCCCTGCAGGTCACGCCGCGGCAGCTGGTCGGCGATGTGGTGGTGGTGTGCGGACCCGGGCAGGTCGAGGTCGAGCATGGCCCCGCGCAAGTGCTGGCCGCGACGCGACAATTCATGAACTTTGCCGACGCTTGCAACGAATGCGGCAACTGCGACATTTTCTGCCCCGAAGTGGGTGGCCCCTACCGGGTCAAGCCGCGGTTCTTTAGCACCGAAGCGAGCTTGCACGAGTCGCCGCACCTCGACGGGCTGTGGGCCCAGACGGCGACGGCGGCGGTGGGGCGTATCGACGGCCAGCAGGTCACGATTACCCGAACCGGCAGTGAACTAACTGTAAATGATGGGCAAATTGAGGCAAGGCTGGATGCGCTGACCGGAGCAGTCCTGGCCGCGACCTGCACGGCGACGGCGCCCGTGGGCCATCAGCTGCCGGCATGGCGGGCGGCAGCCCTGGGTCTGCTGCTCGAGCAAGCCCTAAGCGAACCGACGTCGGTACAAGTAAGCAATTCGCCACAGCTTGGTTGATAGTTGGCGGCGGCGGGCGGCAGTGTTAGCATGGCGGGGCGGCCCAAAGGGCGCGCGCAGCACCAAAGGAGAGGCATGGTCCAGCTTCGCAAGATAGCGTCAAAACTGGTGATTTTGGCAGTTCTGGTTGGTGCATGGGTGCTGCTGGCTGGCTTTCGGCCCTTCGCCGCGGTGCAGACCGTGTGCCCGAACTGCCCTGAAAAAGGCGACAAAGTGGTGCTGCCCGACGGGCGGATCCTGGTAGCCAATGTCATCGCCAAGAACCAAGACGGCTGGGTGATCGAGCACTATGGCGAGCTGCGCTTTGTGCAGTTTGCCGAAGTGAAGAAGATCGAGTGGGCCGCCGGTGCGGAGCCGCGCGGGCTCGATGGCTACGACCAGATCCTGCTTAAAAACAAAGAGCAAACCGTGCTGCACGGCACGCTCATCCAGGTCGAACCCGGCAAGCCAATGGCGCTGCGCAGCCCGCGCGGCAACGTCTACACGGTCATCGGCTCGGCGGCCCTGCTCTACTACCAGCGCGGACAGCGGCGCGCGCCCCCCAAAGAACCGGCGCCAGACGTTCCGCACTCTGCGCCATAAAGCTGCGAGTTTACTTATGAAAGACCTGCTCTTGACCGTCGATGTTGGCAACACCAACACCGTGTTGGGCGTCTACCGCGGCACGGAGCTTTTGGACCACTTTCGCCTAGAAAGTCGCCGGGGTATGACCACTGACGAGGCCATGGTGCTGGTCGGCCAGCTGATGCACCACAAGGGCTACGACGCGCGCGACCTGGGCGCGGCAGTGGTGGGCTCGGTTGTGCCTCAATTGACAACAGTTTTCGCCGATGTCTGCAGTCGCGCACTGGGCCACGCGGCCCTGGTCGTCGGCCCCGGCACCCGCACGGGCATGCCCATCTTGGTCGACAACCCCAAAGAGGTGGGCGCCGACCGCATCGTCAACGCCATCGCCGCCTACGCTATCTACAAAGGTCCTTGTATTGTCGTCGATTTCGGCACAGCCACCACCTTCGATGTGGTCAACGCCAAAGGCCAATACATGGGCGGCGTGATCGTGCCCGGCATCGGCATCAGCGCCGACGCGTTGTTTGCCCGTGCCGCCAAGTTGCCGCGCGTCGAGATCGTGCAACCACCCAGCGTGATTGGTAGAACCACCGTGCAGGCAATTCAGTCGGGCTTGGTGTACGGCTACGTGGGCCTGGTCGACGGGCTGTGCACGCGGCTGCGCGAGGCCATGGGTGTGCCCGACGCACCCGTATGTGCCACCGGCGGGCTGGCGAGCCTAATCGGCGGCGAGAGCGCGTGCATTGGCGATGTTCTCGAATTCCTTACGCTTGATGGGCTGCGCATGGTGTGGGAGCGCAACCGCGATGAATAGCGGCGCCCCCCCTCGCCTCGCCGTCACCGAAATTTACGCATCGATCCAAGGCGAATCGACCCATGCCGGGCGCCCGTGCGTGTTCGTCCGCCTCGCCGGCTGCCCATTGCGCTGCACGTGGTGCGACACCGAGTACAGCTTTGCCGCGGGCGAACGCCTGACGATTGACGAAATCTGCAGTAACGTAGCTATGTTAGGCGTGTCGCTTGTCGAAGTGACCGGCGGTGAGCCGCTGGCGCAGAAGCCCTGCGCAGAGCTACTGAAAACTTTGTGCGATCAGGGCTTTGAAGTGCTTCTCGAGACGAGCGGCGCCTATCCGTTCGCCCAGCTCGATCCGCGGGTGACGGTGATCGCCGACCTCAAGTGCCCAGACTCGGGCGAGTCGCAGCGCAACCTGCTCAGCGATCTAGCTAATTTGCGAGCGAACGACGAGCTCAAGATCGTGGTGGCAAGCCGCGCCGACTTCGACTGGGCCCTGCAGATGCTGCGCGGCGAGTTGGCGAACGTGCGGGCGACGGTGCTGTGGGGCGCAGTGTGGCAAAATGTCACACTTGCCGACTTGGCGGCTTGGCTGCTCGCCGAGAGGGCGCCAGGGCGCATGCAAGTCCAACTGCACAAAGTGATTTGGCCTGATATCGAACGCGGCGTGTAGCGGCTAGAGCAGCTCGCCGACGTGCCGATCGAGCCACTGCAGCTGCAGCAGCAGCACCTGCACAGCATCGAGCGCCGGTCCGTAAAACTGAGGCGCGGCCGGGGCTTCTTGCAACCCTGCCAGGGCCAGCGACAGCCCATAGGCGGCGCGACTGCCGACCAGCAGCGATGCGAGCCCCTCGTCGCCCGGATCCTGCCCACCCGCCTGCCGATAGCCGTGCCGCAGCGCCCGCGCCAGCTCAGGCCGCGCCGCCGGGTCTTGATGCGTGGTCAGGCGCTTCCAACTCGCCGAGGTGCGGCAGATCGCCTGGGCCAAGTCACTTCCTTGATAATCCCAGGCGGCGTAGTCAAAATCCAAGGCGCCGAGCACGGTTGCACCCTGGTCGCCTTGCTGCCACTGCAAGTTGTGCCAGCCGAAGTCGCCGTGGACAATGCCCTGCGGTTGCTCGCGCAGCGCCGCCGCCAGCCGGTCGAGCCACGGAGCCAGCACGCCCTGCAGCTGGTCGCCCAACGCCTCACTCTGGTCAAAAAGCCCCAATTGAGTGCGAAGTTGCAACCACTGTGCTGGGTTGCGCTGCAGTTGGAGCAGGGGCCCAACCCCGCTCGACAGGCCCGAGGCCGGCCGTCGCCAGTCTTGAATGCTTTGCAACCCCTTATGCAGACTGGCCAATGCCGCACCCATAGCCAGAGCTTGCAGCGCTTCGAGCTGCTTTGGCGGGTCAGGCAGCAGTTGCCGCAGCGGCCGACCGGCGATCGCGGGCTGCACCACCGCAAAGCCGCCACCGCACGCTTGCGCCGCCACCGCCTGCGAATCGCGCAGCGGCCGCGGCACAGCTAGGCCCAGATCTTGCTGATTCGACAGCTTTTCTTCGAGATCAGCGGTGAACTCGACATGCTCACGACTGCGCCGCCCCGGCAGGTAGCACTTGACGTAGAGGTCGGTCGTCGCCCCACCCTGCAGTTGCACGAGCAGCGCGTTGTGCCCCATGCGCAGCTTTGCCACCTGCCAGTTGCCGCTAGCACCAAGCTTCTCAAGAACATCAGGCACTTGCTGAAGCACCGCCCGCACTGTCTGCGTGGCCGTACCCGCCTTCGCATCGATCCGCGCGTCGAGGGCCATGGCGCGCTGGATGGCGCCTTCGGCTTGCTCGTCGCGCCCCAACTCTGCGCATACACGCGCCATTTCGAGAAACGCCCCGGCATGGTCCGGCGACCGCGCGAGCACAGTCTGCAGCAGCGGCAGGGCGCGCTCGGCCTGACCGCGGCGGGTGAGCACGTCCGACCAGGCGAGCAGGGTCGCATCGCGCAATTCACCTTGTTGGGCAAGCGGTTGCAGCACCTGCGCCGCCCGCTCGGCCCGGCCGCACAGAAGCAGCGCCTCGCCCAGCAACTGTTGAAACTCTAGCGTATTAGGCCGCAGTTGCACGGCGAGCTCGGCCGCCTGGCGCGCCTTTTCTGGCTCCCGCAGCGTTACCCAGCGCACCGCCCGCAAGCCGGCCAGCGCCGCGGGGTCAGCACCAGCGCTTTGTAGAACGGCCAAGCCAAGTTCCATGGCCTCACTCGGCCCCTGCAGCGGCGCCAAGAGCCGCACAGCCGCCAAGACCTGCGCTGGTGCCACAGGGGGGTGCAGGTCCAGGAGGCCCTGTAGCGCCTCGTCTGCGACATCCAGGCGACCCAATTCTGTCGCTGTTTCGACAAGTTGCGACCACGCCTGCGCCGCCACCACCGGGTCATCGGTGGCATCCGCCAGCCACTGCAGCGCATCGTCGCCGCGCCCAACTGCCAGCAGGTCGCCCGCGAGCAGCAGCGCCGGCCGGCCACCGCCGCGCGGATGACGCGCCGCCCGCGCCAGAAGCTGCGCCCGTCGATCGGGGCGATTACTGATCAATTCTGCAAGATTAATCCACGCTACGGGGTCGTCGATGCCCCGCTCTACCGCCGCTTCGAGATGGTCGCGCGCATCTTGGCGGTCGCCCAACTCAAGAGAGAGCTTGCCGATCAGAGCGTGCAGCGCCCCAGGGTCGACGTCGCTGCGGGCCAACGCCGCCAAGGCCGCCTGCCGCGCCGCCGGCAAGTCACCCTCGTGCAGGGCTTGGCGAATGCGATCAGCGGGATGCAAGTTCGGCCTCGTCGATTTGCGCCAACCACTCGCCGCAAGCTTTGACAATCCGCGCCACGCCGGCACGTTCGGCTAGCTCTTGGGCGGCCCACAACTCGGCGCGAGCCTGCTGATAAAGCCCTTGCCCAGTAAGCACTTGCGCCACCAGCCGCCGCGCCTGCGCATGGGCCACCGGCTGCAGCAGCTCAGCCGCGAGTTGGGCGGCAATACGCGCATCTTGTCTAGCTTCTTCGGTTTTTTCTTGCGCGAGCCAGACCTGCGCCCGAACCAGCCGCCCTTGCAGCTCGCGTTGTGGGTCGCGGGCCGCCTGGGCCTCGGCGATCCACAGCGAGGCGTCCATATGCGAAACTGGCTCCTGTTCAACTGCTTGCATGGCATCCAGCGCACTTTGCGCCAACCCCGCCAGCTCGGGCCGCTCGCGGCGGGCCAGATCGCGCAACTCAGTCGCTGCGCCCGCATTTTCGGGATCGAGCCCCAGCTGCGCCAGCGCCCGCCACAGCTTTAGCTCGTCCCCCTGCGGGTCGCCCCAGGGCAGGTCGCCCAGACCCAGGTCGCTCGCCTCGCTGGCTTCGATAAAGTGGCCGCATTGCACCGCCAGCCGCGCCCGCAAGACGGCAGCCGCCGCGCGCAGCGGAACCTGCTGTGGGGGCAGCAGCTGCGCCGTACCGTGGGCGCGCCGGGCAAACTCGAGCGCTGCCGAGCGGTTGCCGTCGCGCTCAGCCTGCTCGGCCAGCACACAGCCACCTTGCACCTGCGCAGGCCGGTCGCTCGCCAAATACCCTTGGTCGACAAGGGCTTGCCCGACTATGCGCACGCCCTGCGCGTGATTGCCGGCGACCAGCAGCGACAAAAGCACCTGTAGCGTCGCCACCCGGGGCCGCGGGTCGCCCAAGCCCGTCGCAAGGCGGTCCGCCTCGGCCGCTAGAGCAATCGCCACCCGCACATCGCTCTCGACGGTCGCGGCCTGGCACAAAAGGCGCGCGCGCACGCCAGCATCGAGGTCCATGGTCAGGTAACTGGCCAACACCGTGCGCGCCTCGGCCGCCTTGCCCTGGGCCGCCAACAGTTCCGCCAGGTGGCTCGCCAGCAGTGCCGACAGCTCGGGGTCGCTCGCCGCCGGGTCCTTGAGTAAGTTCGCAAAGATCTCGGCCGCCTGGGCATAGTGGCCATCGGCAGCCAGGGCGAGCGCTCCACTAAGTTCGGCCGCAAACTCGGGTGGCGCCTCGGCAGCAAAATTCGGAGTTTCGGTGGGGTTCGACGGCATTTCAGCTCCTGGTTGCGGCGGCGACCTTGCCGCTCGGCCCGGCCTGTGTCAAGAAGCAAGCCGACCGGCGCCGCGACGCGCACTTGCGAGACACCATGGCCAGCGCGCCGACCCTCAGCGACGATCGATCTTTTGGCGTGCGCCTCCGCGCCGACCTGGGGGCATTGCTCCGCGGCCCGCGCGAGCTTTGGCTACTCTTTGCCCTTAAATTTCTTGAGAGTGTCGCCCACTTCGCCATCTACACCCTGCTCGCCGTCTACCTGAGCGAGGATCTGCACTACGGCGATCAGCAGGCGGGGGTAATCGCCGGCACTTGGCTCACCGCCGTGTCGATTGTTATGTTCTTCTCGGGCTTTATCGCCGATGTGATGGGCATTCGCCGCGCCATGCTGCTGGCCGTCAGCTCGGTGCTGGTGGGGCGCACCATGATGGCGCTGCTGCACGACCCGGTGCTGCCGCTGGTGGGCCTGGGTATCTCGACCTGGGGCGTGGCATCGATGATCCCGACGATGACCGCCGGCGTGCGCCGCTACACCACCAAAGATACTGTTTCATTTGGATTTTCTCTATTTTACGTGATCATGAACGTGGGTGCGCTGGTGGCACCGCTCATGGTCGGCAGCCTGCGCGCTTGGCTAAAAACGGGGCTCGATCTCTCGCTTTTTGGCATGACCAGCCATTTTTCGACGAGTCAGCTGGTGTTCAGCGTGGCGGCGGCGGTAACGGCGGTAACCGGCGTGCTCGCCCTGGGGCTAACTGGCGAACCTGCAGTCGATAACGACGCGCCAAAGAAAGACAATTCGTTTCTTCGAGTGCTCAAAGATGTGGCCGGCGAGCGCGCGTTTTGGGGCTTTATGCTCTTTGTCAGTCTGCTGGTGCTGGTGCGCTTGATCTTTCAGCACGCCCACCTCACTTGGCCCAAGTACACCCAACGCGAGATCGGCAAGGACTTCAACTTCGCGTTTTATTGGGCGATTAACCCGGCTATGATCATTGTGCTCACCCCAATCGTCACCGCGCTGACGCGACGCTTGTCGGCATTTTGGTGCATTGTCGCCGGCTCGCTCATTACCACCTCGTCGGTGTTCTTCATCGCGTCGTCGTCGGCCATATGGGCGCAAATTGGCTTTATTGTTACGCTTTCGCTAGGCGAGACCCTGTGGTCGCCGCGCCTGTACGAATACACGGCCGTGGTAGCGCCCCCAGGACGCGAGGCGTCGTATATGGGCCTATCGCAAATACCCATGTTTGTTGCAAAACCCATCGTCGGCTGGATGTCGGGCTGGATGCTCAGCAGCTGGTGCCCCGAGACTGGGCCGCGCGACGCGCAGTTTATGTGGCTCGTCATCGGCCTAACGACGCTTGTAGGCCCCCTGGCGATTATGGGCTTGAAGAATGTCATCGAAACGGGCAAGAATTCCGGCAGGCCATCCGCCACACCTGCTGCCTAGACTGCCGCCTGGACTACTGCCTAGACCGCTGCCTAGACTGCTGGCTGGACTGCTTCGTAGACTGCTGCCTAGACCGCTGCCTAGGCCGCTGCGTAGACCGCCGCGCTCCCCTCGGACGTCGAACGGCCACCGCTGCGGTCGTGCGCAGATGCACGGGCTGTGACGCGCCCCAGAGCCCCTTAACGTATTGATCTGCAAGGAGTCAATCATGAAGTCCCCGTTCTACCGCTGGCCGCGCTATCTGGTCGGCCTGTGCAGTTTTGGCGCGACTTTGTGCCTGGGTCTGCTGCCAGCCGCCGCCGATGCGCCGAAGAAGACACTGTTTTCGGCCAATCAGAGTGGCGCGCCCGCGCCGTCGTTCTTGAGTGGTGCGCTGGGCCTGAACGCGAGTGCGTTGGGCGAGGTCAAGCCCGCCAGCGACAAAGTGGCCATTCGCTTGGCGACGGACGTCTTCCATCGCGAATTCTTGCTGCAGGCGGCCTACACCGAGTACGAAGAAACACCTAAGTTTCATGGACTCAAGTCGCGCGTCGTCAACTTCAAGAAGATGCACAACAAGGTCTACATGATCGAAGCGTCGGTGGGCAATACCGGCTCCGAAGACCTGCCGACGACGCTGCTGCTGGCCGAATTTCCGATCGTGAATGAGACCGGCGATTGGGTCGAGATCGACTGGGGCGGCGGCATGAAAAACGTGTTCGCGGCCGAGGACATGCACGCCTCCGACACGGGCGATGGCGGCCAAGCTACGCCGATGCTGCGCGCCTACAAGATCCGCTTTGACTTTGTCGACTCCGCAGTAGTTACCAGCGAAAACCAGATTGTGATTCGGCAGATCGCCCAACTCGAGGTGCCCAATGCCCAAGGCGCGATGGAGCCCACGGTCGAGATCAAGTACTACTTGACCCTGTACCAGCCCGACAAGGGGTTTAAACCAACGGTCTCAAAGGGCTTTCAGAAAATGGGCTTTTTTGAGGTCGCGCCCCAGTTCGAAAGCGGCGGCGGGCAGGTCATCTACGCAGCCAAGTACAACACCTCGAAACCCATCGTGTATGCCATCAGTGCCAATACGCCGGCCGAGTACCGCAAGGCCATTCGCGAGGGTGTGCTCTACTGGAACAAAGTGCTGGGCGAAGATCGCATTCAAGTGGTCGATGCGCCGGCCGGCATCGTGCCGCCTGACTTTAACCTCAATATTATCCAGTGGATCAACTATGAAGAGGCGGGCGCCGCCTATGCCGACGCGCAGATGGACCCGCGCACGGGCGAGATCTTGCACGCCCAGGTGTACCTGCCCAGTTCGTTCGCGATTGGTGGCAAAGAGTTGGCGCGGGCGGCCGTGCTGCGTTCGCAAGCGGGTACTGTGGGCGCGGCGCCGCGGGCCAAGACGGCGGGGCTGGTGATGAGCGGCGGCATGACCAGCCAGCTATGTAATCTGGATATCGGCGAATTTGCATCGCACTCGATCGCTGGCCTGGACGCCATCTTGAGCCCCGACGTGCCCGACGACAAGCTGCTGAAGGCAAGCCAAGACACGATCCGCGCCGTGGTGGCGCACGAGGTCGGCCATACGCTGGGTTTGCGTCACAATTTCGCCGGTTCGCTGGCCTCGAACCTGCCGCGCGACGAAGTCGACCAGATTTTTGCCAACTACCTGACCGGCAAGACGAGCTCCAAGCTCCCGTCGTCGACCGTGATGGACTACTTGGAACAGCGCGAAATGATGATGATGGGCGACCAGATTGCCCACGGGGTGGCGCTCGACTACGACAAGAAGGCGATGGCCGCGCTGTACAAGGGCAAAGAGACGCCGCCCGAGGAGATGCCGCCGTTTTGCACGGACTCGGCAGTGGGTAAGTACTTAGACTGCCAGCGGTTTGATGCCGGAAAGAGCGTGATCGCGTCGCGAACGAGCCGTGTGGCGCTCAATAGCGAGCAAGTGGCGCAAACTGTTCTAGAAGTGACGGTGGCGCTGACCAAGACCCCGCCCAAGGGCGTGCAGCCCATGGCGGTCGAGCGGCTATCGTTCAATCCCCAGGCGCTCGCGCGTTTCATCTTGGGCGAGCGGCACTTGCTGTTCGCGGCCTTGACCGATCAGGTGCAGCTGCTGGGCGTGCGCCGCAACATGGCCTTTGAAGGGCCGCTGCAGAGCGAGGAGGCCAAGGCCGCGGAACTCGACTACTTGGCTAAGGAATTTGAGCAGGCCGGCGGCGTTGCCAAGGTATTTGCGCCGCTGCCGGTCGATTACGCCGACAAGGTGCAAGCGCACTGGAACGCCCTTTTGAGCGACAAGCGCTTTACCTCGGGCAAGCGCAAAGATGGCTCGACCTGGCAGTACAGCGACGCAGAGGTAGTTAAGCTCAAGAAATTTGGCGAAATTCTGTTTGGCAAGATGAAGCGCTCGCTGGTGGTCGAAGACATCTTGGTCATGGCCGGCGCGGCGATGGGCGGCAAAGCGCACCTCGTCGACCACGAGCTAAGTCGCGACCTCGCGACGCTTTTGGAGCAACGCGGCCTTGAGATCATCACAGCGACGGAGCCGGGGCAAGACATTGTGGTGCCGCTAGACGGGCCGGCGTCGAAGTTCTTCTCTGAGCAATTTATCGAGGCGAAGGACGCGCAAGTGCCTACGGTGAAAGGCATATCAGGCGCGCTCGGCGGATTCCCCGAAGTGCCGCTGACGCCAAAGCCTGGTGTGGGCACGCCGAGCAAGGTGGGTTCGCCCGCAACCCCGGCCACGCCGCCGCCGCCCAAGGTGCTGACACTGCCGAAGTTTGTGTATCCGCTCGAGATTCGCCGCGCCGCCGCGGGCCTGCTGGCACCGGGTCGCTGCGAGGCCCCCGAGTGGGGTCTGGCCGAGCGCGTGCGCCTGCACACCAACTACATGAAATTTGTGCAAGCGGCCCTGGCCGGCAAGCTGCCGCCCGGCGAGCTGCGCCCCGATGCCCTGCCCCGGCCGCTGCTGCGCTGGCTTGTCGAGATGAAGATGGTCGAGGCGGCGATCGGCGGCTAGTTCGAACGCAGATCGGTCGCCGTGCGCAAAGTGGCGCGCCGACTCGGTTGGGCGTATCATCTGCGCATGAATCGCTGGTTGCCCATCGTCCTTTTTGCCGCAGTCTCGGTCAGTTCGCTGCCGTTGACCGCCGTCGCGGCCGGCAGTGCAGCGGCCAAAGCCGAGCAAGCTAAGGCCGAAGCGTTGAACGCCGAAGCCAAAGAGGCTTTTAAAAGCGGGAACTTCGATCGTGCGGCCGAGCTGTTCATGCAGGTCTACGATCTGGCCAAGCAGCCGGCGGCCGTCTACAACGCGGCGCGGGCGCGCGAGCAAGGCGGCAAGTTAGTCGAGGCCAAGACGCTTTTCGAGCTGTTCCTTAGGCTAGAGCGCAGCGAAAAGGGTCAAGAAGACGCCAAGAAGCGTTTGGCGGAGATCGACGCCCGGCTCAAGCAAGACGCCGCCGACAAGGCCAAGGCCGAGGCCGAACAAAGGGCCAAGGTCGAAGCCGACCAGAAGGCGCGGCAAGAAGAGGCCGACCGCAAGCTGCGCGAGGCCGAACAAAAGACCCGCGAAGCCGAGCAAAGGGCCCGCGAAGCCCAGATTCTGGCCCAAAAAGAGCAAGCGGCTAAAGCGGAAGCGGAACAACGCGCCCGGGCCGAAGCGGAAGCCCGCGGTCGGGTCGAGGCCGAAAAACAGGCCCGCGAGTCCGAGTTGCGGGCCAAAGACGCCGAGGCGCGCGCCAAGGATGCCGAAGCCCGCGCCCGCGCCGCGCAAAATGGCACGCCGGTACCTGCGCCCAAGTGGGCAGCGCCGCCGCCGGCAGCCAGGACCGACGCGCCGCGGGCCGCGGCTTCGACGGCAAGTGCCGATCCGCCAATGGCAGGCCCCGACGTGGTAGGCAGCACGGCGCCCGAGCAGCCGGCCGACAAGACGCTGCTCGGCGGTGTCGTCTTGGGCGTCATGGGCGGCGCGAGCCTGCAACAGACCCCGCCCGACGCCGCGGCCAAGCCCGACTTAAGCTACGGCGTCAATGCTTTGGGTTGGCTCTCGTGGGGCGCCAAGCCCGCACCACCGTGGTGGGCCATCGTCGCCGAGGCCGGCTGGGAGGGTTTCTCTGGCTTCTCGGTCAGCGGCACCGCCGCGGCGCCCAGCGGCACCGTGGTCGGCGGCGGCATCGCCCTACCGCGCTTGGCGGGCCTCATGTTCACGATTAAGCGCCACGAGTTGCACCCCAACAACGGCAAAGCGGACTTCGGCTACACCACCATGGGGGTACGCATCGTGGTGGCACCAAGAACTACAATGGTTGCGCTAGGTTTTGAGGGGTTGATCGCCTCGGATCGCTCCAGCCTGCCGCTGAACCACACCGACGAGTTCGGCTATGGCCCCATCGGCCGCCTGACCCTCGAATTCGGCTTCGCGATCGCCAACGCCCCCCTGTCGCGCTAACGTGGCTGGGGCATAGCCGCCCCCAATCCGCGGGCTTGGCGTGCGCAACCGTTGCTGCGGGTGGGCGATTGGGCTAGATTGCAGTCAGACGCCGTCGCGTCGTGTGGAGTGCCCATGCCCGCCCAAGGTCGACTCGGCGACAAGTCGCAAGTTCCGGCCGACTCCCACGGCTGCCCGGCCTGCCCGCACCCGTGCATCGGCCCGGCCACCGCCGGCTCGCCCGATGTCAATGTCAACGGCAAGCCTGCGTTGCGGGTCGGCGATCCCGGCGTACATGCCGCCTGCTGCGGGCCGAATACATGGAAGGCAGACGCCGGTTCCGGCACCGTCAAGATCAACGCCAAGGCCGCGCACCGCCTGGGCGACGCGGACAAGCACTGCGGCGGCAGCGGCAAAATGGTCGAAGGCTCGCCCAACGTCATCACGGGCGGCTAAGAACCTGTCCTGAAACAAGTTGGACGAGTCCTTGTAGCTAGGTGAGTCGCAAGCTCGCGTCGATACGGCCGACTCGCCGCTCCGCCGCCGGAGCACCCGATTGAGTTATTCAAGGACAGTTCCTAAAATTGGCGACGTTCAGGAAACGTGTGCGGCAATCAGAACGGCCGGCGAAACAGCAGGCCAAAGGGCGCTAGGCTCGTCACGCGCACCGTACTGCCCGCAATCTCTAGGGTCGTCAGCTGGCGCGTAATCGCCGCCATATCGATTTGCGGCCCAATCACCGCCTCGCCCGGCTGCGCGTCGCCCACCAAAATCGCCGAGCGCACGCACAGTTCGCAGCGGACATCGCGCCCCGAGAAGCGGGCGGCGTGCCGTTCGAGCCAATCTTTTTCGCTATAGCGCAGCGGACTTACTTCGTCATCGCCGCCAGCAAGCGCCGCCACAATGCCCAGGTTCGCCACGAGCACCGAGCCCGGGTCATGCAACGTAACCGGCGCCTGGGCGCGGTGCTTGCCATGCAGAGCTTGGTGGCGCTGCGGGCCGAGGGAACGCGCCCAAGCCGTCTCCGTCAGCCCGATCAACAACACCGCCATCCCGACCAGCCCAAGCAGGTTCAAGGCGACGCGCGCGGTACGCGGCCGGGGCAGCTGTCGATCGAGTGGAGCGACCGTCATGAACACCTCTACAAGCTTCTCAACACTACAAACCCGTGACGGCTTTTGCAAGCGGAAACCGCGTGTGAATTTGTAGTTGCGCAACCGCGCCAACCTTTGCCGGGCCGGCGCCGCAGTGGCACAATGAAGGTACGGCAGCCTTCGCCGGTGCGAGACCGACATGACCAACGAGAGCGCCCCGTTTGTCAGCGGCACCCAGCTGCAGCCCCATGTTTTGGAAGGACCCTTGCTCGGTCTGGCCGGTCGCGATGCCCCGCTGGCGGCGAGAGAGAGGGTGGCGCGCGCTGCCTTGGCGGCTCCGCCCGACGTGCTGGTGCCGGCGCTGCTGTACCTGACGCAAGATCTGGAGCCCGAGATCCGCAAGACGGCCAAAGAGTCGCTGGCCGCCATGCCCATCGCGGTGCTGGGTCCAGTGCTGGCGGGCATGAAAGAGCCTGCCCTGTTCGACGCGGCGGCGCGGGCGCTGGTGCGGGTGCCCAAGGCGGCGCGGGCCCTGGCGCTCAACGCGGGCTGCGCGGACGACACGTTGCGCTGGTTGGCCACCGCGGCCGACGCCGATACCGTGCAGGCCATCGGTCGTAACCACGTGCGTGCGTTGCGGTATCCGGCGATTATCGAGGCGATTTACCTAAATCCGCTGGCGCCGCAAAGCTTGGTGCACGACCTATTTGACCTGGCCGTGCGCGCGGGCACCAACCTAGACCACGTGCCAGGCTTTCGCGAGACCAAGGCGATGCTGCTGGGCGAAGAGCCCGCTGACGACGAAAAAGGGCTGTCGGACGCGGAGTTCGCCTCGGCAATTCTAATGGCGATTGGCCAGGGCGAGCGGGCCACGCAAAAAGTTGAGGTGGCTGAGGGCGCGGTTGCCGAAAAGGAGGCCGGCAGCCTGGCGGCGCTGCTGTCGAAGATGAGCGTGGCGCAAAAGATTCGGATCGCCATGGTGGGCGACGCATCGACACGTAAGTTGCTGATTCGCGACCCGAAAAAGATGGTGGCGTATGCCGTGCTCAAGTCGCCGCGGCTGACCGAGAGCGAGATCACGGCATTTGCGGCCAACAAGGCGCTGAGCGAAGACATCTTGGCGTCGATCGCCCGCAATCGGCAGTGGACCAAGGACTACGCGACACGGAAGGCCCTGGTTTTTAATCCAAAAACCCCGCTGTCCTTGAGTATGCAGTTCTTGCGCACGCTGACGCAGAAAGACATGAAAGACTGCTCGGGGTCGCGCGATGTGAACCCCAATGTGGCCCGCACCGCCAAGCGCATCCTGACGGAGCTCAACGAGCGCAAGTAGTTACTTGGCGAGCGCAGGCAATGGCTTGCCGTCTGTATCGAGCCGATGCACCACTTGGCCTGCCAGCGGACCAGAGCTTATAAGTGCTTCAATTTGCGGCGTAATTTTCTTAAAGTCGCCCACAATTAGCACCACCGCCGCATCGACATCGAGGTGATCGCGGGCCGCCTTTTGCAGCGCCGCCAGGTCCACCGCCTGCACCCGCGCCGCATAGCCGTCGTACCAGTTGAGCGGAAGACCGTAGTACTGCAGTGTTTGCAGGGTGTTGGCAATCGACTTGCCTGTCGACCAGCGCGCCGGCAGCTCCAAAATGTCGCCCTCTTTTTCGCGGGCGAGCTCGTCAAGCGTCACGGGCGAGGCACGAATCGTGTTGATCTCGCTAACCATTTCGCTAACCGACGGGCCACTCGCATCGACGCGCACCGCGGCGGTTAGACTGAGCAAGCTGCCATCGCGGCGGTACTGAAAACTGCCGCCAGCGCCATAGGTCCAACCGTGTTTTTCGCGTAAATTCATGTTAATGCGACTCGTAAAGCCCGTAGCCAACACCCCCATCATCAGCGTGGTAGCCTCGTAGTCGGTGGCCGTGCGCTCGGGCCCCGGGGCCATGATGTGCAGCAAAGTCTGCTCGGCGCCTGGCAGATCGACCGCAAACACCCGACCCGCCGGCGGCAGCGGCTTGCCAAGTGGCGCGAGCTTAGGGGCCGGCGTCTTCCACTCGCCAAAGCGCGCAAGCCAGGCCTTCTCGAGCGCCGGGCGCGTCACATCGCCCACCACGTAAAGGTGCGCGCCCTCGGGCGAAAGCGCCGCGTCGTGCTGGGTGCAACCGGCCACATCCAGCGCGGACAAGCTCGCCTCGGTCGCCAGCCGACCCCAGGCCTGCGCGCCATAGGCCACCGGCCCCGCCACGCGCCGCGCCACCAGGGCCGGATTGGCCTGTGTCTGCAGCAGAGCCGCCTTGCGTCGCGCCACCGCGTTCGCCAAGTGCCGCGGCCCCAGCGACGGGTGCAGCAGCAAGTCGGCAAAAAGATCCAAGCTTGGCAAGAAGTTGCGCGACAGCACCGCCATGTTTAGGCCCTGCTGCTCCACGCCCGTCCAGGCATCGATGGCGACCGCCAAGTCGGCCTTCTTGTCCGAAATTTCGTCGAGGTTGAGCTTGGCCGCGCCCGCTTCGAGCAGCTCCATGCACAAACTGGCCTGCCCTTCGCGACCCGGCGGATCCCAAGCCGAGCCACCCGCCAGCAGCAACTGCAGCGAAATCGTTGGCAGATCGTGGCGCTCGATCAGCAGCACCTCCATCGCGCCCAGGCGAAACACTTGCGGCACTGGCGTCGCGACCGACTTGGCTGGCAGAGGAGTGGGCGCAACCGCCCGCCACGCTTCGGGATCGGCCTGTGGCTCGGCCGCAGATGCCGCTGGCGCCACCAGCGAGCACAGCAACAGAACTAGCTGACTTAGGTGCAGAATTCGCCGCATCATGGCACACCCCCGAGCGCGCTCTGCTGGGGCACGGTAAACACCGTCACGCGCCGCTGCGGGTCGAGCACGCGCGCCACCACCGCCGCAACCGACTGAGGCGTAGCATTGCGATAGCGCAGCATATCTTCGGCAATCGCCTCGGTCTTGCCCAGGTAGTGGCGGTAGGCCTGCAGCAGCTCGCAGCGCGCGGTCAGCTCTTCAAGGCCCCACACCATGTGGCTTTCGGCCGACAGCACCGCCCGCTTCAGCTCTTGCTCGCTCGGCGGCTCTTTGCGCAACCGCTGAAGTTCATAATCGATCTCCGCCATGACGTCGCTGCGCACCACGCCGGGCCGCAGATCGATCACCAGATGAAATTCGGAGCTATCCTGCAAACTAACCTGGTACGCGTGCACGCTCTGCGCCACATGCTCGTGCGCCACCAGCCGCTTGTTGAGCCGGCCCGAGCCGTTCAGCCCCAGAATCGCCGCCGCCAAGTCGAGCTCCGCGTCGCCCGCCTGGTACAGCGCCGGCGAGTGCCACGCCATGTGAATGCGCTCGAGCCGGGCCAGCGGGTCCACAAGTGTTTGTTGTTGCGGAGCAAGCAGTTGCGGGGTGTTCAGCGGCTTGTGCTGCGGCGCCGCCACCTTGGGCAGCGTACCGAACCACTTCTGCACCGCGGCCTTGGCCTCGCCCACCTCAAAGTCGCCCGCCAGACACAGCGTCGCATTGCTGGGCGCGTACCACTGCCTAAAAAAGGCTTGAACATCGGCAAGGCTCGCCGCCTGCAGGTCCTCGTGCCGGCCAATCGTCAAGAAGCGCCGCGGATGCCCCTCGGGATACAAAAGCTGGGCAAGTGCAAAACTTTCGCCGCCATACGGCACGTTGTCGTGGCGCTGCCGCCGCTCGTTGCGCACCACCTCGCGCTGATTGTCGAGCGACTTCTGGTTCAGTGTATCGAGCAGCCAGCCCATGCGGTCCGACTCGAGCCACAGCGCCGTGTCGAGCTGATGGCTGGGCACCTGCTCGTGGTAGTTGGTGCGGTCCGTACTGGTCGTGCCGTTGATGTCGCTCGCGCCGGCCTTCTTTAAGACAGCAAAGTGGGCATCCTCGCCAATGTGCTTGGCGCCCTGGAACATCATGTGCTCAAACAGGTGGGCAAACCCAGACTTACCAGGCACCTCGTCACTCGAGCCCACGTGGTACCAGATGTCGACCGCCACCAGCGGCACACTGCGGTCGGACACCAGCACCACTTCGAGCCCGGACGGCAGCGTAAAGACTTCGTGTGGAATTCTAGGCATATCCGCGGCGTGCGCGACAGCACTTGCCAGCCACCAGCCCGCACAGATCGCCGCAACTACAGCATGAGCCAGCCCTTTCATGCGCACCTCGTTCATGCCCGCAGTCTGGCGCAGAACCGCCGCACAGGGAAGCGGGGGGCCACGCCGCAGTTGCGGCCCTCGGCCGATGTGGGCACGATGGCTGCGCGTGCGACCCCTTTGGTGGCGGCAAGGATACCGATGCGCAAGCTGTTGTTGGCTGGGCCCGTGCTGCTGCTGGGCTCGCTGTGGGCGGCGCCGCTGCTGGCGATGACCTTGGCGGTCGGCTACTTCGATAATCGCTCGGGGCAAGACCAGTGGCAGCCGCTCAGCAAGGGCCTGGCCGACATGCTGATTACCGATCTGGCGGCGACCGGCGGCGTCACGGTGGTCGAACGCGACCGCTTGCAGGCCGTGCTTGGCGAGATTCAGCTGGGCAAGGGCAAGTTTATCGACCCCAGCACCGCGCAAAAACTGGGCAAGGGCCTGGGCGCGAGCCATGTACTGATCGGCAGTTTCGCGGTGTCGGGCACTAAGGTTCGCATCGACGCGCGGGCTATCGAGGTCGCCACCGGCGCGGTGCGCGTTACGGCCGAGCATACGGGGCCTAGCGACGATGTTTTTGCGGTCGAGACCAAGCTCGCCGAGAAACTTCGCGATGGTCTGGCCCTTAAGCGCCAAGGCGAGGCCCACCCGACCAAGGTTTCGGCAGACGATCTGCGCACCTATGGCCAGGGGCTAGAGGCGCTCGACGAGGGTCGGGTCGACGAGGCCCGTCGCATCCTGGGTGCACTGGCCCTGCAGCGGCCCGATTTTTCGCAGGTGCAGCGCGGACTGGATCAGCTCGCGAAGAAGATCAAGGCGCTGCTCGAACAGTCCAAGTATGCACCCGAAAAGATTGTGGCCCTGGCCGGGCAGCTCGAGGACGGCAAGCTAGAGGCCTGTGGTCCGCTGCTGACCGAGCTGATGCAACTGCAAGCGGCCGCCAGTCGCGCCACCATGAAGATCTTGACGCCCGATGGCACGCCCAAGACCGAGGTCGCTAAGCCGTTGGCGGCGTTTTATGCCGTGACTGCGCTCCTTCTCGATCGGCCGCCGCTCGCGCAGCCCATTTGCCCGGGTAGCCAAGCTCCGGCGGGCACGGCGCTCGCGCTTTTCTTGATGACGATCAACCTGCCCGCGCAACAGGTGATGGACTGCCACCCCGATCGCCTGGCGCTGCTGCCCAATGCCAAGGTGCGCGCCGACCAGTGCCAGCGCATGGTGGGGCGCATCCCCGATCTGAGCGACGCGCAAGGCAAAGTGCTTGTGGCTACAGGCGATTACCCGGCGCTGATGGTGCAGCTGGGGCAAGTGTTGGTCGAGCGCTTCCCGGCCAGTCCGTATCTGCAGGCCGTGCTGCCCATGATCAGTAACTACGTTGAATTTATGCGGGTTACTACCCTGAGCGGGGTCGACAAGCAGACGGCGCAGGCCAAGACCATGGTGGCCAATGCGCGCCAGTACGTGCTGCAGCGCACCGCCTATGGCGACCTGTACTTAGCGACCGTGATGGTGCCGCTCGATCCGCGAATTCAGCAGAGCCAGCCGGGCGTGCAAGGCATGGCGAGTCTTGGCATTGGCGAGGGCGAGCTGGCACAAGGGCTGGGGCAAATCGAGCTATCTACCGATGGCGGCAAGATGTTTGGCCACCACTGGCCGCTCAAAACCGAGCCGCCGGGCTACGCGGTGCCGAGCACGGGGATGACGGCCGAGGCCAAGGGTCAGCAGCTGGTGGGGCCAATCGAGCGCCGCCCACAGGCCGGTGCCGCGCCCGAGATCGAATTCGCCGCCAAGTGGTACCAACGGGCATTTTGGCTCGGCGCACCGTGGACCGAAGCGGCTATGCCTGGGCTGATGTTTCGCCTAGTGGGGCTCGATGGCAGTGAGCTCGCCCGTTGCCCGGTGCAAGTCGACGCGGAGACCAGCGCGCGCACAGCAGGTAAGTGGCTGTATGCTAAGGTAATGTGCAAGTCACCGCCATAGCAGTGCCGGGCCAAAAGGCTAGACGGAGCGGTCGCCCTTGTTCTCGCGGCCATCGATGGTCGACAGCACTTTTTCGATCGCCGCGGCGGCCTGGGCAATGTTCTCTTCGTCGCCGCCCAGCCAGATGCGACCAAAGGCGCCAAAGGTAATCATCTCTAATACTTTGATATTCGCGGCTTTCTCGGCCTCGTTGGTGGCGAGAAGCGCGTAGCCGGCGGGGTGCACCTCTACGGTCAGCATGGTCTGGCCTTCTAGGATCATGTCGCCGTGGCGCATCCGGTTGATCAGCATGGTGTGATAACCCTGGATGCCCGTGATGGTTTGCGAGGTCATCAACCGCGGCTTCATCCGCTCTTGGGCGGTGATGCCGTAGTGGTCGAGCACCGCATCGGCGGCAGCGCGCACCTGGCCCTGGTCGCTGCTGTGCACCTCGAGCATGCCAAAAGCGCGCTCGACGATCTGCATGCCCGGGATCACGTTGGTTTGTTTCAGAACGGCGTCGGTCACATTGTTAATCGACATGCCGGGCGCCACTTCGACGAGCAGCGCGGCCTGGCCTTCGAGCGGCATGAAACCGCGGGCGATGGTCGCCACAAAGCTAGCCGTCTGCGGCTGCAGCACATCGATCAGGGTGAAGGTGCGAAGTTCGATGCCGGCAGCCATGGCGTTCCCCCGCGCAAGTGCGCTCGCGCAGCGTTGTAGTCTAGCGCGCCAAAGCCGTCAAACCGGTTGCGCGTACGGCCCACCTTTTATCTGAGTTTCAGAGGATTATGGACAGCCGCTCAGCTTTTCGATCTGCGCCCGCGGCACGAACTCGCCCAAGCGCTGCCCGGCGATGGCGGTGACCGGCAAAGCCGTCTGGCCCAGCAGCTTGCACTCGTCGGGCGTGGCGCTGCAGTCGACCAAAACCCCGCGCCCAAAGGGGCCGAATTCGTCGAGCTGCTTGGCCGTACCCGGCTGGCGCGGATCGCCGTAGACCCGCACGCCCTTGGCGCGAGCACAGCTAACAAGCCGTTGATCTGTTTGAATTTGCTGGGCCCGCTCGGCCACATTCCAGGCCAGTGGAAAGGCGAGCTTGCCGTCGAGACTGAGCCACACCGTCAGCGGCTTGCCGTCGATATGGCCGTGCTGGCGAAACGTGGCGTGCAACAGGCCAGATTCTGCACTAATATCAACAATATCGACCCCGCCGAGCACCGGACCATACAGCTGCTCGACCGTTTGGCGGGCGCGCTTGTCGGTGGCAGCATCGAGCCCCAGCGGCAACGTCTGGGCCACGGCCGGCGGGCTCGCGGGCTTCGGCGCTTGGCTGGGCTGCGGCGTGTTGGGGGTGCACGCGACAAGAAGCGACAAAAAAATCAGATTCTTTACCAGCACAAGAAGACCGCCATTGCGTTGCTCAAGCTTGAGTATAGGCCCTACGTCGCGACCTCGCGCACCGGCAGCGCCCAATTGTCGATGAGCCGCGTGGCCCCAAAGCGCGCCGCCACCAAGGCACGACCCGCCACACTAAAATCTGCAAGCGGTTCAAGGGTCTCGGCCTGCACCAGCGCCACGTACTCGGTCTGGCCACCCGCCGCATCGATCGCCGCGGTCAGCTGCGCCTGCAGCTCGGCCACACTGCGCTGGCTCGCCTGCACCTGCTGCTGCAACTGCTGCAAACCCCTAGAAATCACCAGACATTGCTGGCGACTCTGCACCGATAAGTACACATTGCGCGAGCTCATCGCCAAGCCGTCGGCCTCGCGGACAATCGGCGCGCCCACAACCTGCGCGGGGTGGTCAAGATCGCGACACATCTGGCGAATCACTTGCAATTGCTGCCAATCCTTCTCGCCAAACACCGCCACGTCGGCCGCGGTCTGGTTCAAAAGCTTGAGCACCACCGTAGCCACGCCGCGAAAATGCCCGGGCCGGCTCGCACCACACCAGCGCTGCGCCACCTGCTCGACCTCGACGTGGGTCTGAAAGCCCGCGGGGTACATCGCCGCCGGCTCGGGATGGTACACGGCATCGACGCCGCGGACCTCGCACAGCGCGCAATCGGTCGGAAACTGCCTGGGATAACGGCCAAAATCCTCGTTCGGCCCAAATTGCAGCGGATTGACAAAAATCGTCACTAGCACCACATCGGCGTGTTGACGACCAAGATCAGTTAGTTGCAAATGACCATCGTGCAGGGCGCCCATGGTCGGCACCACGGCAATCCGCCGGCCAGCGCCGTGCTGGGCAAGCTGCCACTGCCGCAGTTCTTCAGGAGTTTCTAAGACTTGCATAAACGCTCTGGGCGACCGCTAGCCGCCAGTTTGCCGCTTGCGCTCGACCGCGGTGGGGTCGTGGTAGGCGTGCTCGGGGCCGGGGAAGGCGCCGGTCTGCACTTCGCCGCGATAATCGCGCAGGGCCTCGCCAATGACAGAGCCTAGCTCGGCATAGCGCTTGAGGAATTTGGGGGTAAACCCGGGATTCATACCCAGCAGATCGTACAAGACGAGAATCTGCCCGTCGCAACCCGCACCCGCGCCGATGCCAATCGTGGGAATCGTAAGCGCGGCGCTCACTTCGGCGGCGAGCTCGGCCGGGATCGCCTCGAGCACGATCGCATACGCACCGGCCTCTTGCAGCGCTTGCGCCGACTCGAGCAGCCGCAGCCGCGCCGCCTGGCCCTTGCCCTGCACCCGATGGCCGCCCATGGCGTGCACCGACTGCGGCGTAAGACCGATGTGACCCATCACGGGAATGCCTGCGTTGACAAGAGCTTGCACAATCGGCGCCACCTCGCTGCCGCCTTCGAGCTTGACGGCATGGGCACCGCCCTCGGCCAGCAGCCGGCCCGCCGACGCCAGCGCGACATCGACATTGCGGTAGCTCATAAAGGGCATATCCGCAACCAGATGGGCATGTTGCAGGCCGCGCGCCACCGCCGCCGTGTGGTACACCACGTGGTCCACCGTCACCGGCAGCGTGGTATCCAGGCCTTGCACCACGTTGCCCAGCGAGTCGCCGACCAGCACCACCTCGATGCCCGCCGCGTCGACGAGCCGCGCGAACGTAGCGTCGTAGCAAGTGACGGCCGAGATGCGCTGACCGCGGTCTTTGAACTCGCGCAGATGGTGGACGCGAATCCGGCCAGAGGGCGCAGCATTAGACGATTGTTGGGGATTTTCGATTGCGTACAGGCCGCGTACACCCGCGGTCTCAGACCGGTGCCCGGTCGGCAAATTCGGCGTGCTCATCGGGTGGCCTCCTGGGTTTGGTAGACCCCACCATGGCTTCACGGTACGAGATCGGCCGCGCAAAAGGCAAGCTCAGCTAGCGTTACAGCGGGATGTTGCCATGCTTGCGCGGCGGGTTGCTCTGGCGCTTGCCGGCCAACATGCGCAGGCCCTGGATCAGGCGCGGCCGGGTATCCTCGGGCAGCAACACTTCGTCGATGTAGCCCAATTCCGCAGCTTTAAAGGGATTAGCAAAGGTATCACGGTACTTCTCGGCGTACTCTTTGGCAGCGGCCACGGGGTCGGCGGCTTTTTGCAGCTCGGACTTGTAGACGATATTGACCGCGCCCTCGGGGCCCATCACGGCGATCTCGGCGGTGGGCCAGGCAAAGTTCAGGTCGGCGCGCACGTGCTTGCTGCCCATCACGTCAAATGCGCCACCGTAGGCTTTGCGTGTAATCACCGTGAGTTTAGGCACCGTGGCCTCGGCGTAGGCATACAAAAGCTTGGCGCCGTGGCGGATGATGCCGCCGTACTCTTGCGACACGCCGGGCAAGAAGCCGGGCACATCGACAAACGTGATGATGGGGATGTTGAACGCGTCGCAAAAGCGCACGAAGCGGCCGGCCTTGGTCGAGGCGTCGATATCGAGGCAACCCGCCAGAAATGCTGGCTGATTAGCGACAATACCCACCGACTCGCTGCCCAGGCGGGCAAAGCCGACCACGATGTTCTTGGCAAAATGCTCGTGCACCTCGAACAGGCCGGCGTCGTCGACGATCGCGCGAATGACGTCTTTAATATCATACGGTTTACTGGGATCGTCGGGCACCATGGTCGCCAGCTTGGCATCGCGGCGGTCGACCGGGTCTTGCGTGGCCCGCACCGGCGCTTTCTCTAGGTTATTCTGCGGGATAAAGGTGATCAGCTCGCGCACGGTGGCGATCGCCTGCTTTTCGTCGTCGCAGGCCCAGTGCGCCACGCCCGAGGTCGCCGCATGGCGCATGGCGCCGCCCAGGTCTTCTTGCGAAACCTCTTCGTGCGTCACAGTTTTGATGACGTCGGGGCCCGTGATGAACATAAACGAGGTGTGCTGCGCCATCACGATAAAATCGGTGATCGCCGGGCTGTAGACCGCGCCGCCGGCACACGGGCCCAAGATCAGCGAAATCTGTGGAATTACCCCCGAAGCCAGCGTGTTGCGGGTAAAGATGTCGGCGTAACCGGCCAGGCTGACCACGCCCTCTTGGATGCGCGCGCCGCCCGAGTCGTTGAGGCCGATGACCGGCGCTCCTGTCTTGGTGGCGAGATCCATGACCTTGCAGATTTTTTCGGCGAACGCGCCCGACAGCGAGCCGCCAAACACCGTAAAATCCTGGGCAAAGACGAAGACGGTGCGGCCGTGGACTTGGCCGTAACCGGTGACCACGCCGTCGCCCGGGATCTTCTGGTGTTCCATACCAAAATCGGTACAACGATGCGTAACTAGCCGATCCATTTCGACAAATGTACCCGTGTCGAGCAGCATGTCGATGCGTTCGCGAGCGGTGTTCTTGCCGGCCTGGTGCTGGCGCGCGGCGCGGGCCGGTCCACCACCGGCGACGGCCTCGGCGTTGAGAAGGGCCAGACGGTCGAGGACTTTTTGCCGACGAGTCGAGTTCGGAGCGGGCATGGCCTACCTGATGGGCCGCGAGACAAGTAGCGGGCGTGCCTGTTTAGCCCGGTTGGCCAACGGATTCAAGCCGGCTGCATAACTATATACGCATAGACTCGTAGATTCGCACGGTAGAAAATGGCTGCCACCTCATGCTAGCCTGCCGCCTCGGCTTTTGAGCCGCCCCGCCGCTTTGGAGACGACATGACCGCCGCTGCCAGCACCGCACCCAGCACCGCACCCAACGCCGCACCCAACGCCGCACCGAATCAGAAGACCTTTATGGGCCACCCCGTCGGCCTATTCGTGTTGTTCTTTACGGAGATGTGGGAGCGCTTTTCGTATTACGGCATGCGCGGTCTGCTCAAGCTGTACATGGTGAACTACCTTTTCGTGGGCCTGCGCCAGGCCTACCAAGGCAAGGGCTACGAGGCCATGGGCAACCCCGACCACGTGCTGGGCTGGGGTGTCATCCAAAAGTTCTTGCCGGCCAGTGACTTCGCTGGCGCGGCCCAGTGCATTACCGCCAAAACGGCCGCGCTGGTAAGCGGTGACGCTACCAAGGGCCTGCTGCCCATGGCAGCCAATCTGGCGCACCAGGTCGCCGAGCAAACTTGCGTGGCCGGGCCCAAAGCCTCTGTGATCTACGGCTGGTACACGGGCTTGGTCTACCTTACGCCGCTTATCGGCGGCTGGTTGGCCGACAAGTACCTGGGCCAACGCCGCAGCGTCTTTATCGGCGGCGCAGTGATGGCGGCGGGGCAATTCTTGCTGTTCGGTCAAGAGGATGCCTTCTTTGTGGGCCTGCTGCTGCTCATCTTGGGCAACGGCTTCTTCAAGCCCAACATCTCGACGCAGGTGGGCGCGCTGTACCCCGATGGCGATCCCCGCCGCGACGGTGCCTTCACCATCTTCTACATGGGCATCAACCTCGGCGCATTCCTCTGCAATTTCGTTGCGGGCACCCTGGCGATGCTGTACGGCTGGCGCTACGGCTTCTTGGCCTCGGGCATCGGCATGTTGATTGGCCTTGGCGTACAGCTGGTGGGCGGCAAGTACCTGGCGCCCGACACCTTGCAACAGCGCAAAGCGGCTGCACTTGCGGGCCATGCCGGCGTGCAAAAACAGGCCGAAAATCAGCCGCTCGACAAGAACGAGTGGAAGCGCGTGTGGGCTCTGGTCGCGCTGTGCCTGCTGAACGTGATTTTCTGGGCCGTGTACGAGCAGCAGGGCAACACCATGCAGACCTGGGCCGACGAGCAGACCATTTGGCCCACCTGGGCCAGCTCGACGTGGTTCCAAAGCATCAATCCTTTCTTTATCTTCCTTTTGGCCCCCGTGCTCGACATCGTGTGGCGCAACCAGGCCGCCAAGGGCAAAGAGCCGTCGAGCGTGAGCAAGATGGTGATCGGCTGCTTTGTGCTGGGCCTGTCGTTCATCGTGATGATCGCCGGGGCGAGCGCGATCGGCGACGGCAAGGGCAGCCCGCTGTGGCTGGTGGCCTGCACGCTGATGCTGACAATTGGCGAGCTTTACCTGTCGCCGATCGGCCTATCGCTGGTGACCAAGGTGAGCCCCGGCCGCATCGTGAGCATGATGATGGGCATGTGGTTCATGTCGAGCTTCTTCGGCAACATCTTGTCGGGCTACATTGGCCAGCTGTACACCACCATGAGTAAGCAGGGATTCTTCTTTGTACTCATGGTCTTGGGCATCACCGCCGGCCTAATGATGTGGGCGTTCAATAAGCCGCTGAAGCGCGCCATGGCCACCCACGATCCGGCGTAACACTACTTGTTGCGCTGCGTGACGATTCCGTAAACCTGCGGACTGCGGCGGCTGCGCCTGTTGAATCCTGGGTCGATTTGAGTAGTCTTGCACGTTCGCCCGCGCTCCGGCGTTAGGCGGCCCATCCCCCTTGGCAACGGAAGTTTGAAACGATGACGAAGCTGTGGAGTCGAGTAGTTTTCGTGGGTTACTTGGTCGCGGGTCTGGCCGCGACGCCAGCTGTGCACGCCGAAGAGACCAAGGAAGAGCCGGGCCGGCCGCGCGTATTGGTGGTGCCGCCGGCGGCGATCGGCGAGGTGTCGGCGGTGCAGCTCAAACGCATCGGCAAGGGTGTGGCGGATCAGCTCAAAACGTCGTCGGTTTTTGATGTGGTGACCGATAAAGACAAGGTCGCGCAAAAGACCGACGGCAAGAAGAATGCGCCCAAGACCAGCGCCGCGAGCAAGCGCATCGATGCGGCCGATGCCGTGCGCCAAGAGGGCATGAACCTGCAGACCGAGGGCAAGTGGAAGGACGCGCTCGATAAATTTGGCGACGCGGTGAGCCTGTACGAGAAGGCTTACTTGGAATTGCAGGATTACGGCAACCTGGCCTCGGCCTATACCGGCGCGGGCGTGGCGGCGTTTTATGCGGGCCGGCCGGCGGCCGAAGTGGCGCACTGGTTCGAGCAGGGCATTGGCATTTTGCCTACGCTGGTCATCGATCGTCGCAAGCAAGATAAGGCGCTGCTTGAGCTTTTTGACAAGACCCACGAGCAGATGGAGAAGATGCCCAAGCTGAGTCTCGCGATCGACGGGCCGACGACGGATGGGGTCGAGGCGTACGTCGATGGGGTGAAGGTCGGCGCCCTGCCCGCCAAGGCGAACGAGCTGGTCCCGGGCGTGCACTATGCGCAAATTCACGGCGAGGGCTTTGTGCCATGGGGCGCGATCGTGCATATCCGCGGCAAAGACGCCAAGGTGACGGCCAAGGTTGCGGCCATTAAAGTCGAGGAAAAGAAAGTAGAAGTGCCGGTAACGGTCGATTCGCTGGCCGACTGTGCGCGCTTTGGCGGCTTCCATCTGCCGGTGTGCAAAGGGCCCTCGCCCAAGCTGGCGCGGCAAGTTGGCGCGAATTTCTTTGTGTTTTCAGCGATTAAGCTCGATCGCTTTAACCGCCCCACGCTGCACGCGTTTGTGATGGACACCGGCGACCTGCTGACCGTGTCGGTCAAGCCGCAGGAACTGGCTGCGGATCTGGGCGATCTGAACAAGAAAATGGCGGATCTTGAGGCGGATGTGAGTAAGGCGGTCGAAAACTTCCCCAAAGCACGGGCGATGCAGAAGACGCCGGCAGCATGGTCCACGAAGTGAGCGCCCGCACAGCTTGTTTTGCGCTGATGGCGGTCTTGCTTGCGGCCTGTGGCGGCGAGGATGCGCCCAGCACGGGTACGACCGCGGGCAAAGACGCAAGCGCGGATAGCCAGGGGGACGCCGCGGTAGTTGCGGCAGTGGACGCAGCCAGCGATAGCAGCGCCGATGTGGCGCAGGACCCTTGCCCCGGCGGCGAAGGCTGCCTCTGCGAAGACGACGCAGGCTGCGACGACAAAAACCCTTGCACCACCAACGGAAACTGCCAAGAGGGCGCCTGCAGCGCCCCCACCGCAGTGGTCTGCGACGACGGCAATCAGTGCACCGAAGACTTCTGCCTGCCGTCGGGCGCGTGCAGCAGCAAGCCGGCGCCCAGCTGGTGCAGCGACGGCAACCCGTGCACCACCGGCGATTTATGCAAAGACGGCGGGTGCTTACCAGGCGTAGCCAAGGACTGCGGCGACGGCAACCCCTGCACCGACGACAGCTGCGTGGTGGGCCAAGGCTGCCAATATGTCGACAACGCCAGCGAGTGCATCGCCGAAAACGCTTGCGCCGAGACCAGTTATTGCTCACTCGGCGGCTGCGAGCAAGGCAAGGCCAAGCCGTGTGACGACAATAACCCTTGTACATGGAACAGTTGCGACCCGATCAGCGGCTGCCACTACCTGGGCGTGCCCGACGCGGCCACCTGCACCGATGGCGAGCTCTTCGGCGGGCGCTGCTGGAAGGCCATGAAACAAGACGTAAATTGGAACCAAGCCCGCGAGGCCTGCCACGCCTGGGGCGGCGAATTGGCCAGCATGCGCAACGCCGCCGACAACAGCGCGGTACGCAAGGCCGCCGACCAAGTCTGCGGGCAAGTACCGGCACTCTTTGGCCTGAACGACATCGCCATCGAGGGCAAGTACCGCTGGGCCGACGGCGAGAACAGCAATTACGCGAACTTCCACACCGGCGAACCGAACAACGCGGGCAACGAAGACGTGTTCGAGATCTATGTCGACGGCACGTGGAACGACCTGGCCGAGGGCGCGACCTTGGCGTGCGCCGTCTGCAGTCGCTGGGTCATCTACGCATGTGACGACGGCGAACCCTGCACCGCGCCTACAGTTTGCCAAGGCGGCAGCTGCTTGCCCGCCACCGTTACCCCCAGCTGCGACGACGGCAACGGCTGCACACTCGACGGCTGCGCGGTGGGCCTGGGCTGCGGCCACACCCCCAGCGACGACGGCAGCCTGTGCGGCGGTTCCGGAGTCTGCACGAGCGGTTACTGCGTGTTGCCGGCCAGCGAGGCCACCCCCAGTAGCTGCGCCGAGCTCGCCCAAGACGCCACCAGCGGGGTGTATTGGCTCGACCTCGACGGCCCGGGCGCGGCCACGCCCACCCAAGTCTACTGCGACACGCAAGGCGACGGCGGCGGCTGGTCGTTGGTCTTAGAAGTCGACGGCAGCCAAGCCGACAGCGCCTACGACAGCCCCCTGTGGATCGGCACCAGCCCCGAGCTGACCGCGCCGCCATGGCCCAGCAAAATCAGCGCCCGCTTGAAGGGTTACGCGACCATCCCGGTCAAAGACGTGCGCCTGGTCTTTGAGGTCGACGGCGTGCCGCGCAGCTTGGTCATCGCGGGCGGCGCCAAGGGCTCCACGCTCCAGCAGCTGCTAAACGGGCCCAAAGTCAGCACCAGCCTTAGCGTTTTGGACTGGGAAGGGCTGCTACCCAAGGGCACGCTGCAAGGCAACTGCTTGGAGCAAGGCTTTCAGGTCGAGGCCAGCGGCGTCAAATTGCGGCTAGGTATCTTTGGCAACAACGAGAACGACTGCAGCAGCGTCGACTCGTGGCTGGGCATCGGCAGCTCGGGCGGGCCCTGTGGCGTGGATACTCCACCCGGCGCCGGCAACGTGGCGTGCTGGGGCGGCGACCATGGCGGTGCAAAAACAGCTGCTATGGTCTATGTTTACGTGAGGTAGCTCGGCTACGCGCGCGGAGTGGACAGCTTCCGCGCAAGCGCGGCCCCTTGCGAACTGGGGAGCGGCCGCAGCAAGTCCAGCCCCGCTACTTCCAGCCCAGCCGCCAGCCGCTCAACCATCACCAGCGTAGGACTCTGCTGGCGATTCATCGACCAGTCACGCAACTCGGCATGTGCGTGAAGTTGCGCAATTAGATTGTCGTTGTTACCGGCGCCCTCAAACAACCCAAATCCGGTGAATTCTGCCCGGCCGCCACATCATCACCTCTGGCCAGCGGCGCGGCGACTCTGCGCCCTTGCTCACCGGGTGCACGTGGCCAAGGCCGACGCCTACTACTACCCTGATGTTATGGTGAATTGCGGCGGCGCAGTGGCCGATGCGAGCCAGGCAGTCGACGACGCGACGCTCATCGTCGAGGTGCTGTCGCCATCGACGGAAGTGACCGACCGGCGCGAGAAATTCAATACTTACAAGCGACTAACTGGCCTGCAAGAGTACATGCTGGTCGCGCGAGAGTATCGGCAGGTCGAGGTGCTGCGCCGCCAAGGCGATGCGGGTTGGCTCTGCATGACGTACGAGGTCAGCGGGCCATTCGACTTGAAAGCGTAGCAATGTCGTGCACGATCGAGGAGTTGTACGAGGGCACTGACGCACCAGAGCTGTTGCCCAAGCCCCCGCCGACCTACATGACCTGTTTCGACCTACTTAACGCTGTTTCGACCTACGTAGCACAGCGCCGTCGCAGCAACCAGGCACAGCCTAAGGCTAGTAACCCCGCGCTCGACCAGGGCAATGGACCGCTACTGCCGCTACTGCCGCTGCTGCAGCCACCGCCGCGCACGGCCACGCTGCTCGCACTCTCGCTTGGGACTGTGTCGCTTGGGACTGTGTCGCTTGGGGCTGTGTCGCCTAGGCCGGTGTCGCTGCTGACCGCGTCGACCCCGCTGGCATCGCCGCCCTTGGCGTCGCCCACGCCGCAACCGGGCAGACTCGCGCCGTTTGGCCCTAAGTCGGTGCTGCCGTCGCAGTCGTCGTCTTGGCCGTTGCAGACCTCTTGCCCGGTTTGGCAAGCGCCGAAGTGGCAGGAGGCGTCGCAGCTGCGGGTGCCCACGCTGCCGCACGACGTTGCGCAAGTCGCGTCGGCGCCTAGGCTTGTGGCGCTGCACTCGTAGCCGAGCGCGCTCGGGTCGAGCACGACGCGGCCCCAGCCGTAGGCGGTGTCGGGGTGGGCTTCGCCCATAGCGATGGCGGTGTCGCGCATTTCAAAGACGATGTCGGCGGGGGCGCGGCCGGTGGCGCTGATCCAGTCCGCTAAGACGCCAGCGGCGTGCGGGCACGAAGCCGAGGTGCCATAAAACGCGCCTTGGGTGGTCGAGACGCCCGTAGGTGCCATGATTTCAGGCTTTTGCCGGTCGTCGGGCGTGGGGCCGTAGCTGCTGTAGGTTTCAAGCGGGCCCTTGTCGTAGTGGCCGGCGAAGAGCGCCCCAACGGTCAGCACGCCTTTGCACGACGCTGGGTCGTACACGTTGCCGTTTTGGTGCCAGACCGAGAACGAGCCGTTGCCGTAACCCATCGACACAATACGCAGTTTCATGCCTTCGGGCATCTTGGTCTTGGCGCGGACCTGCAGCGCGTACTTGCCCGAGTTTTCGACCGCGAACACCACCTGCTCGAGCGGCGCGATATTCTTGCCCTGCTTCATCTTGCTTTCGTCGACCTTTTGCCAGGTTCCGTCCTTTTCGAACCAGAGCTCTAGGTCCAGGTCCGTGGTGCGGTCGGTATAGTCGTCCCAGTCGAGGGTCATCTGGATCTGACCGTGATACCCTGGAAAGTAAAGCTTTTCGACGCCGGGCTGAAATTCGTGCAAGCCATTGCCGTCGCTATCGACAAAGGGGGCGCGGTAGAAGCTGCCGCCACCCGAATTGCCCGCCGCATTGACCCAGGCGACCCCGGCGCTGCGGACCAAGTCCGTGACTTCGCAGAGCTTTCCCTCGTGGCGGCCAAAGCTCATGCCCATCCAGATGACGGAGTGGCTGACGACCTGAATTCCCTTGGGATTACCCTTCTGCCCCACGGTCTTGGCGAACGACTGAATGGCGGCGACCGTCGAGGTTTTGATCGGCAGAATCGCGGTGCCGGGGGCGGTATCGGCCACGACTTCGCAGCACATGGTGCCGTGGGCGCCGTCGCCCGTCAGCACGGGGCCGGCCAGATAGGGTACTTCGCCAGCATCGACAGAGGCTTGCAAGCTGTCGAAGCCCTCGTCGACCACGGCCACCACGGTGCCCGTACCATCGGCGCTGAGGCAGGCGATCTCGCTGGTGCGCAGATCGACGGCCCCTTCGCTCTGCACCGGCCCCGTCGCCGGCCAGGGGCGCTGCGGCAGCTGGGCGAAAGCAATCTCGGGGTGGCGGGCGAGCCACGGCTCCACAGCCTGCAGGGGCAGCCACACGTCGGCCAGGTCCAGACCCAGCACGGCCACTTCACCCGAAAAGTCAGCCAGATCGCGCAGATCAAGGTCGTCGACCAAGTGACCGGCAGGCACCTCGATCTGCACCCGCCAGCGCCCGTGCAGCCGGTCGCCCTGGATGAGGGCACGCGAATGGCGAGCTACCCGTTCAAGCTCTTTCAGATCACGGTGTTGCCAGGCCTCGACCGCCTCGCTCAAGTGGCCACCAATACGCGCTGTCGCCGTTGCCGTGCGGGGATGCGCACGTGCGGACGGCGCGCCAAACGACGCAATGAGTAGGGTCAGGAGCAGCACGCGAAGCATAGCAGGCATCGGGGGTCCCAAGCGGCGCAGCGCCGCCAGCAGTGTCGCACATTCTAGACCCGGCGGCGACGCAAAAGCGTTACGACAAGGGCTTGCCCAAGTCGGTGGCGACGCGGCGTGCGGCCAATTCGCCCGAGCGCAGCGCCCCAAAGACGCCGTGGCCCGCGCGGGTCGAGGCGCCGCACTGGTAAAGGCCAAAAATCGGGCCGCGGTAACTGGGGCGGTTCTCCATGAATTGATTGGGCGTGGCCGCGATGCCGTAGCCGGTACCGCCGCTGGCGCGGGCAAAGCGGTAGTGGGTGATCGGCGTCGAGCTCTCGGCGAACACGACCTTGCCCTGGGCGGCCGGCAGCAACTCGCCTACCCGACGCAACATGTCGGCCTCGACGCGGGCCTTGGCCTGCAGATACGCGTCGCGCTTGCGGTACTCGCCCGACTCGACCTCGACGGCGGTCACGCCCCAGGCTTCGGGACTGGCGGGCACAAGCGTCATCGCCTCGACGGTGCTGCAACCAAGGGGCGCATGTCCGCTTGTGTGCGGGTCTTTTTGGCTACCGCTCGTCAAATAGCAGCCCGCCGGCACAAAGCCGGGCGCGGGGGTGGCGGCGCGCTCGTAGAAGTCTTCGACATCGGTTGAATCGAACTGCCAAAAGTTAGTCGCTTGGCCGGGCGCAACGTGCAAGTCGGCCTGCACACCAAAGAAACTGAGCCAAAGCGCGCCACCCATCACCCACTGGTCGGCGCGGCGCTGCGCCTCGACGGGCAAGTGCTCGCGCCCCAGCAGCTCGAGCCAGGTCTTCTTGATATCCGCATTCGAAAGCACAGCCCGCGCCCGCACTTGCGCCCCCGGCTGGCCGCCCTGCCCCTCTAAGACAATACCCACCGCCCGGCCACTTTCGACCAGAATCTTCTGCACACCGTGGCGCAAGTGAATCGTTCCGCCCAGTTGCTCGATGCGCTCGCCCAAGCGGTCGGCGAGCACCTGGCCGCCACCCACCGGGTAGTAGGCGCCGTGCAGATAGTGGTCCATCAGCCCCGCGTGCAGCAGCGCCGATGCCTGCGTCGGCCGCACCCCATAATCCCCTGATTCTCCAACCAAAACCGCGCGAAGCAGCGGGTCACGGGTACAGTCATCGAGCAACTGCGCCACCGTGGCCGAGCGATAGCGCGCCACCAAACGGCCGTGCAGCGCGACCTGGAGCAGAGTCTTCATGCCCGGCTTCTCGGTCGCGCCGCCAATCAACTGGCCAATTTCGCGCAAGAAACGGCAGTAGTGGTCAATACCCTTGCGCTCGCTCGGAAAGGTTTGCAGCAGCCGCTCGCGATAGGCGTCCAGCCCGCGCGGCACGCGAAAGCGCAGACCAGGAAACACAAGAGTATCAAAGCCATCTTGGTCCATGGCCTGAAACGCGATGCCCTCGACACCCGCATTGCGCAGCAGCGTGGGAATGCCGCCACCCGGCTCGCAGTCGCCCAGATAATGCAGGCCAATGTCGAAGCGCCAGCGCTCGCCGGTGCGGCCCCGCTCAAACATCGTCGCACAGCCGCCCGCCACGTAGTGCTGGTCGAAACAGGCGACCTTGAGCCCTGCCTGCGCCAGCCGCGCCGCGCTCTGCAAACCGCCCAGCCCGCAGCCAATAATGGCCACATCGACCTGCTCGGGCACCGGCGCGCGCACCCGCCGGGTCGTGTGGTGCAGCGGACTCTGCAATTCGTGTTGCATCATAGAGTTGACACCCATCGGGCCTCAGTCGAGCCCGAGCATGTGGCTGCGCAGCGCCCGCTCCGCGCGCCCGGCCTGGGGGACCGCCTGGCGCAGTAGCCGCTGCATGCGATCTTCGACAAGGCTGCGCCCGGTCGCGGGAATTAGCAACGCGGACGCGCGGTCGAGGGCCATCACGCTCGCTTGCAACTGCGCCAGCACGAGGTACGGGGTGGCCTCGCGCTGGGTAGGCGAGCAGTGCGGACACAGCAGCCCGTGGCCATCGGGGTCCCAGTGACCCACTGGCTGCACGTCGCCACTGCAGCGGCCGCAAATCAGTAGGTCGGGCAGCAGCCCAAGGACCCGCAACAATGCAGCCTCGGACGCCAGTTTTAGGGGAGGCAGGTCTTCGGCCACGGTCCGACCCGCACACCACGGCACACACGCGGTCAGCCAGCGGAGCAACTGCGGGTCGGCGTGCTCGGGCTGCGACACATGGGCAGCCAGCTCACACAGGTAGCTCGCCAGGCACAGCGCCCCGTATTCCACATCGGTCCCAAGCAAGTCGCGCTCAAGCTCGGCGCCTGTCAGCGTGGCCAGGCTGCCGTGGCGCTTTAGATCGACAAGCACTTGCAGCTGGCAAAACGGCCGCAGCACCCCGGCAAAGCGCTTGCGACTCGACCGCGCGCTGCGGGCCAGCACATCCAGGCGGCCGCGATCTGCCGTCAGCAGGGCGACGATCAGGTCGGCCTCTCCATAGTTCTGCACCCGGACCACGACGGCCGGCGAAATCAGCTGCGATGGCATGGTGTTACGCGGCGTTGGCTAGGAATGTCGCTTGCGGTCGAGCTCACCGGCGCGTTTCGCCCTCGCGACCAGGCAGCGGTGGCAAGCCTGAGCTGCGCGGGGCCACCGGGGCAGGAGCAGCGGGACCGATCGCCGTCGCCGCGCCATTGGCCGGGGCCAGGATCTCGGGGCGGGCCACGCTCGGCTTTTGCCGCTTGCTCACAGACCACATAAAAATCAAGGCGATCGCAGCCGTAGCCACCAGCATCAGCGTCGAGGCCGTCGACAGCGACCGACCCCGTGGCTCGCGATCGCGCATGTAGTCGGGCGACGCCGCATCGGCGGCCAGCTCGTCGGCCAGCGCTTGCCGCACAGCCAGTTGGCTTTCGTAGGCGTCGAGCACGGCGTCGGCATCCAGCTCGAGAAACCCGGCATAGATCTTTAAGAAACCGCGCGCATAAACGGGCGCGGGCAGGTCTTCGAAACGGTCTTCTTCCAGCGCCTCGAGCACGGTACGGGTCAAGCGCGTCGCACGCGTCACGACCTCGAGGCTCACGCCCCGCGCCGCGCGCCGCTGCTGCAGTCGCTCGCCTACTGTGCCGTTCATGGCCGGAGTTCCGTGCATCGACGCCGCTTCGCTCTTGGCAACTTGAGTACAACTCGTGAATAATAAATACTATTTATGCACTTTCAACAACTTGCGAACAGGGTCTAGCCACCGCAAGCCAGTCGGGTGTGATACACGCATCTAGGGGTCTCTGGCAAGGTGCCCGCGCCGCTTCAGACAAAGATGTTACATTCGATTATCGCAAAGCCAAGCCCAAACGGGCGGTTTCGTACTCTGCCCCTCGCCTAGCCGTCGAGCCGGCGCAGGGCCTCGACCGGCGAACGCACCGAAGCCCGCGACGCCGCCAGCCAGGCCGCCGCAAGGGTCAACACCACCGCCGCGCCACCCGCCAAGGCAAAGGCCTGCGCCTCCGCCTGCACCGGCAGTCGGCTAATCAAATACACAGAAGGATCAAGCGGATAACCCACCACATCGAGCAGCCAGCAGCACAACCCACCCACCGCCAAGCCGATGAGCGTGCCGGCCAAACCGACCACCAGCCCCTGCACAAAGAACACGGAAGCGACCGAACGGCGGGTGCTGCCCATGGCGCGCAGAATGGCGATATCGCGGGCGCGCTCGTGCACGATCACGGCCTGCGTGCCCACCACGTTGAGCGCCGCCACCAGCACAATAATAAATGGAAACAGTGACATAGCAACTTTTTGCATGCGCGCCGCGTCGAAGATGTTGCGGTTCATCTCCTCCCAATCGATGACGCGGTACAGGCCTTGCGCGCGCGGGCGACTCTGGCGCATGGCCCGCAAACCGCTGCCCCAGTTGTCGATGATCGCGAGGGAGTCGTTGGGAGGCCGCACGTCGAGTCCCGCCGCGCTGCCGTTGGCCAGATCGTTCAGGCGCCGGTCGAGGTCGCGGGCGTCACCCAGCAGATCAGCAAAATCCGCAGGCTCGACGGCAGCTTTGTACCGGTCGATCTCGCGGGTGGCCAAGATCGGGTCTTCGACGCGGGCCTCGACCCAGCGGGCAATATCGCCCCGCCCAAGAAAGCGCTGGGCCACGGCAAAATCGACAAGAGCTAGGCGCTGATCGTGGTCGTGAAAGCCCGTGCGCAGGATTGCCGACACGCGAAAACGCCCGCTGGCACTGCCCTCGCTGCCCTCGCCCACCCGATCGAGGCCGCGGAGTGGACTGACCGCGCGCACCTCGTCGCCGACCTTGACCGCCAGACGCTTGGCCAGACCCTCGCCGACTGCCGCAGCCGGCAACTCGGACGGCAGCGCCAGCCAGCCGTGGGGCGCAACTTCGGGCCGACCCAGCGGATCTCGAATATCAAGCGAACGATCCGGCGCAGCCAGGACCGCCACCGCCGCCGCCGTTGGCGCCAAGTCATCGCCCAACTCGGGGGCCAGCGCCGCCGTACTACCCCAAACAACCACGGCACAAGCCGTTCCTGCCCCTAGGGTTACCTTCTGTTGCAGCTGAACGCCAGCGCTTTGCCAAGTCAGCAGGTAGTCGCCAGCCAACGCTTCCCACGTGGCCAACTCACCGCAGTTGCTGCGCTCGACGGCGCGCATCGGCTCGACCCCTTCAGCCTGGCGCAAATAGATAGAACCTTGGACTTTTGAACCCTTAGCGCAGGTCTCCGCGTCGATCACCACCAGCGAGCCCAGGGCGCCCGCCACCGGCAACAGCGGCACCGGCCGCACCGCATCGCCCGGCCCCACCACCAGCACATGCCGCGCACCAGCAATACCGGGTTTTAGCTGCAGTTTATCGCCTGTTAGCGTCCACTCGGGCCGTTCGCCGCGGGTATCGAGCTTGCCGGCGATCAGCGCACCCGGGGGCAAGTCGGCCAAAATATCGGGTTGGACACCGCGCACGATCGCGCCAGCCCGGCCTTGCGCCGCACTCAGCATCATGTCGTCGTACGTCGCGGGCCCGGCATGGCGAACCCCGGGCGCGGTGCGCAACCGAGCCGCCACGGTGCGCCAATCGCGCAGGTCAACCCCGCGTTGCATCACCACAATATGCGGATAGCTGGCCAAAATGCGATCGCGAAAGGCGGTCTGGAAGCCGGTATTGACCGCCAGCACCACGATGAGCGCCGCGACGCCGAGCGCAATACCAGCAATCGAAAGCGTAGTAACCAGCGACAGTTGCGCACTACGCCGCGACCGCAGCAGTCGACCCGCCATAAGCAGTTCGAACCAGCGCAGCGCCGGCTTGCGCGGCAGCCGCGGCATCTGGAGCGGGGCAGAAGAAACGGGCATGATGGTGCGGCTTGGCCAGCGGCGGATCGGTAAGTCGACCGGGCCCGCGCAAAGTGGCAGAAAGCCACGCCAAGCGCAAGCGGAGCGAATGATGACAATGCGGTTGAGCGTAGCAGCCTTGGCTTTGATTCTGATGGCTTGCGGAGATCCACCGCTGAGCAGTGTGACCGCCGCGGCCGATGCGGGCGATAACGGGGGCGCCGATCTACAGATTCAAAGCGACGTGAGCGTGCCCGACGCGCCGCAGCCAGATAGTCTGGCGCAAGATCAAAGCACCTTGCCTCCCGATGGGTTGGCCGACACGCCGCCCGCCGACACGCCGCCCGCCGACACGCAACTGCCCGACGCTGCAGCCAACGATGCCATCGCGGCCGACACACCGGGAAGCGACGTGGGCATGGTCGATTTTGTGCTTCTCGCCTCGGATCCGACGAACGGCGCCAGCGAGATACCTGCACAATTCTCGGCGACACTGACCTTTTCGACCGCGCTCAAGGGTGTATCGGCGACCACCTACACCATTGCGGTCATGGGTGCGGGCGGTGCCGCAATTCCGGTCAGTTTTGCGGTCACCGGCGAGAAACTGACGATCGCGGCCAAGCAAAAAGCACCGCTGGCAAGCCGGGTTGACATCGTCCTCAGTCCGCTGGTGCAGTCGGCGCAGGGCGTGCCGCTGGCGGAGACCAAGCTCAGCTTCTACACCCAAGGACCTGATAATATGCAAGTTTATGCCGAACTGGCCGCGCGCTTTGCGCCGCTGGTGCGCCAGGCTGTGACGTCGCCCGCGGATCAATTGCGCGCCCTCGACTACGACAGCAACTGGCAGGTGGCTGATAATCTTAGTAATCTCGCAAAGTTTACGGCCGCCGGCCAGGTGGTGTGGTCCGCGGTCGAGACCCGCTCGCACGTGTACCTGACCTATGCCTATTACTGGCCCGAGCGCAAAGGCGTGGCGCCGGGCGTGCCCATCCACAACGACACCGCGGGCGCGCAGGTGGTCATCGAGCGCCAGAGCGGCCTGCCCGTGGCGCTGCAGACCTATTTCAAGGCCAAGACCGACGAGCCCATGTGGCTGTGGGTAGCGAATGAGACGGGCTGGCCGCAAAAATCCAAGTACGTCCGGGCGTTTTGGCCGCGCAACCAAATCTTTCCGCCCGACCAGCTCGCGCCCGACTGCCAAGCCGATGCCTTAAAACCCAGCGAATGTCCCCGACATTTTGCGGCATATCTGAGCGCGGCCAGCCATCAGAGCTGCCTGTGGAGCGACACTGGCGAGGCGAGCGACGGGCAATGTGTCGCCAGCGACTATGTCAAAGGCACCCTAAAATTGCTGCTTTATGCCCTGTCTGCGACGGCCACCGACCCGCCCGTGCCGACCGCCGCTGGGGCAGCCACGGGCTACACCATGCGCCCGCTACTCAGCTCGTGGTGGCTGCATCGCGACGAAGTGGGGCCGAGCGGCCTGTTTGTCGACACCCAGTTCAAGTACGAGGCGGCGAGCGGGCGGCCCAGCGGCACCAACGAGTCGATCGGCTCGCGCTTTGCCTCGGACCTCGACAACGGCGACTTCGGCCGGCCGCCGTGGTCGTGGACTTGGCACCCCACAGTGTTATCAGCCAGTTACTACGACCTGCCGCGGGGCACGCCGTTCTATGACCCGGCGTGGCTGCTCTGGAATCGTCTGGGCGGCGCCAGTGCCGGCATGCCGAGCTGGGACGCCACGAAAAAGACAGGATTTTCAAACGACTACTGCTTCAACCCCTTCTTGGGCATCGACAAGCGCGACACGCCAGAGTGCCTGCCATAGCGCCCGGCCACGCGCCCGGCCACGCGCCCCGTCACACCCCATTGCGCCGTTTGACTTGTGCGAATATGGGCTTACCCTTGTGCCCCTGTCGCCCCCGGTCCATGGCGCGTCGAGTTCGAAATGTCGCATCAATTCAAAGCCTTAGTCAGCGACTCCTTGGCAGCCGAAGGCGTGTCGCTGCTTGAACACTCAGGTCTTTTCGTGCGAGTCGACGTCAAAACCGGCCTCGACGCGGCAGCCCTGCACGCGGTTCTGCCGGACTACGACGTGCTGCTGATCCGTTCGATGACCAAGGTTAAGGCTGAAACCCTAAATCATGCCACGCGCTTACGTGTCATCGGCCGCGCCGGTGCGGGTGTCGATAACGTCGATGTCCCCGCCTGCACCGCAAAGAAAGTGCTGGTCATGAACACGCCGGGCGGCAACAACAACGCCGTCGCCGAGCTCGCCCTGGGCCTCATGTTTGCGATCGCGCGCAAGCTGTGCGATGCCAATGCTTCGACCAAGGCCGGCAAATGGGAGAAATCCAAGTTTATGGGCGCCGAACTGCAAGGCCGCACCCTCGGCGTAGTCGGTCTTGGCGCCATCGGGGCCATCGTCTCGCGCAAAGCGGCGGCGCTGGGTATGCATGTGCTGGCAAGCGACCCCTATGCAACGGCGCGCCGTGGACGCGAACTGGGTGCCACGCTTGTGGATTTTGATACCCTGCTCGCCAAAAGCGATGTGGTGTCGGTGCATGTCCCGCTGGCCGACTCGACGCGCCATTTGTTCGATGCGGCGGCCTTTGCCAAAATGAAGAAGGGCGTCTGGTTCATCGATGCGGCCCGTGGCGATATCGCCGCTGAGGCTGACCTGCTGGCGGCGCTGCAGAGCGGCCAAGTCGGATACGCCGCGCTCGATGTGTTTGCCCAAGAGCCGACACCCGCAGACAACCCGTTACTATTGCACCCAAATGTCATTGCCACCCCGCACATCGGGGCCTCTACCCGCGAGGCGCAAGACAACGTGGGCATTCAGATTGCTCAGCAGGTGATCCGCTACCTGCGCGACGGGGTGATCGAGAACGCCGTCAACTCCATCGCCTAAACTCCCGCTCTCTACAAGAGGTTTCGTATGCGCGCCAGTCAGTTGCACCTCCCTACTCTGCGCGAGGCCCCCAAAGATGCCGAGACCGTGTCGCACCAGTATCTGGTTCGCGCCGGCTTCATTCGCCGCGTAGCGGCCGGTATTTACTCGTTCTTGCCGCTTGGCGTGCGCTCTATGGAGAAGGTCAAGCGCATCGTACGCGACGAGATGGACAAGGCGGGCGCGCAAGAGGTGTTTCTGCCGTCGATGGTTCCTGCTGAATTGTGGCAGGAATCGGGCCGTTGGCAGCAGTACGGCCCCGAGCTGCTGCGCGTCAAAGACCGCAAACAAGCCGACTACTGCATCGGGCCCACGCACGAAGAGGTGATCGTCGACTTGGTGCGCAAAGATGTGCGTTCTTACAAGCAGTTGCCGATCAATCTGTACCAAATTCAGACCAAGTTTCGCGACGAGATCCGCCCGCGCGCCGGCCTGATGCGCGGCCGCGAATTCATCATGAAGGATGCGTACAGCTTTGATGCCGACCAGGCGGGCGCGCACAAGTCGTACAAGCGTATGTACGAGGCTTACAACGCTATTTTTACGCGCCTGGGCCTGCGCTTCCGCCCCGTCGAGGCCGATACCGGCAACATCGGCGGCTCGATGAGCCACGAGTTCCAAGTGCTCGCCGACTCGGGCGAAGACGCAATTGTCGCGTGTGATCACTGCGATTTCGCCGCCAATGTCGAAAAAGCGCCGATCGCGGACCAAGCCTTTGCCGCGCTTGATGCCAGCGTGGGCGCCGCCCGCGCCGTAGAAACACCCGGGGCCAAGTCGATCGAACAGGTCTGCAAAGTGTTGAATTGCAAGCCCGAAGCCATGATCAAGGCCATACTCTACATGGTCGACGACGCCCCGGCCGTGGCGTTTGTGCGCGGCGATCGCGAAGCCAACGAGATCAAGGTCAAGCAAGCCCTCGGCGCCAAAGCCATCTTCTTGGCCGAAGCCGAGTGGTTCGCCAAAGCTACGGGCCTGCCGCCTGGCTACTTGGGGCCTCTGCTCGCCGCAGGCTACGACGCCGGCAAAGTGCGGTTTGTCGCCGACTTTGAGATCAAGGGCATGGTCCACGCCGTGTGCGGCGCCAACGAAAAGCAGCAGCACTTGGTCGATGTGGTGCCTGCCCGCGATCTGGCCAACTTGGCCTACGCCGATCTGCGCATGGCCGTCGCCGGCGACTCCTGCCCGCGTTGCAGCGGCAAGCTCCAAAGCTTCAAGGGCATCGAAGTGGGCCACGTGTTCTACTTGGGCCAAAAATACAGCAAGGCGATGAGCGCCACCTACCTCGACGAACAGGGCAAAGAACAAGTGTTCGAGATGGGTTGCTACGGCATCGGCATCACCCGCATCTTGTCGGCGGCCATCGAGCAAAATCACGACGGGCGCGGCATCCGCTGGCCGGTGGCGATCGCTCCGTGGGAGTGCGCAGTGCTCGGCCTCGGCAGCGAGTCGCCCATCAGCGAGACGGCCGCTAATCTTTACCGGGACTTGCAATCTGCTGGGGTCGAAGTCGTGTTTGACGATCGCGACGAGCGCCCCGGCATCAAGTTCGCGGACGCCGACCTCATCGGCTACCCAGTGCAAGTTATCGTCGGCAAGCGGGCCGCCGAAGGCATTGTCGAACTCAAGCTGCGCCACACCGGCGAAAAACTGGAGTTGCCCGTGGCCGGACTCGCCGGCCGGCTGGGCCGAGCCATCGCCGCCGCCCGCGCCGGAGCCACCCTCGGCAGCGCCGACCTCAACTAGTACCGCGGCAGAATCCAACGATTCCAAGGATTTTCATGGACACCCCGTCAGGCAATAAGCCCCCGAGCCGTTTCGATCGCCCTGCTCAGCGCCCGGGCCGCCCGCCGAGCGATGCTCCACACTCCCGCGATTCGAATCGAGAACCTTACCGTGACACAGGTCGTGAGCCCCCTCGCGATCGCGATCGGGGTGGTGGCGGCAGTGGCACCCGCGGACCAGCCCAAGGGCCGGATCGCAAACCGGAATACCGTCCCGTATACCACGCCGACAGTGCACGCCACCGCCCGGGCGGCGATCATCCAGAGCCCGTCGACCGCGGCGCCCCGCCGGCCGATCTGGTCACCGGTCTGCACCCTGTCATGGGTCTGCTGCAGCACGCCCCTCAGCGTGTGCAAGAAGTGCTGCTTTGGTCCACGGATCCGCGCGTTGTCGCTCAGGTGCGCGGCGCGGCCGAAATCGCCAAAGTGCCCGTCAGCGAAAAAAATGTGCCGTGGTTCGACAACGATCCTTCAAATCCTCAAGGCGTTGCAGTACGCGTTACGGAATTCGCCTATACCGAACTCGACCGCGTCATCCCCGAAACGGGTTGCCCCGCCGGCACGCTGATCTTGATACTCGACTCGATCACCGACCCCCGCAACTTGGGCGCCATCCTGCGTTCCGCAGCATTTTTCGGCGTTTCAGCGGTCATCGTGCCCCAGGACCGTGCAGCCGGGGTCAGTGGCTTGGTCGAGCGTGTCTCGCGCGCCGCAACGGCCACTCTGCCGGTCGTACGCGTAGTCAACCTCGCCCGCACTATCGAAATCCTGAAAGAACGCGGGGTGTTCGTCGTCGGCACGGCGCTTGAACCGGGCTGCGAAGACCTCGCCAAATTCAAGTTTGCCCAGGCCACGGCGCTTGTCCTCGGCGCCGAAGGCAGCGGCTTGCGCCCCCTGGTCCGCAAAAAATGCGACATCTTGGTCAAGCTCGAAGGCCTCGGGCCAATGCAGTCACTCAACGTCTCCGCATTCGCGACCTTGGCCCTGCATCTGGCCCGCCAACAGCTGCCGATGCCCGCCGCGGATTGACCGATTGCACGCCAAACCGCGAAAGGGCCTTGACCACCGCCAGCCGCCCCTGTATATTGGCGCCCCCCGAACGGATCCGCTGCGCGCGGTTTCGGCGGCCCCAAGCCCCACGGGAAAACATTTCGGCCGACGCGCCCTCCCTCCGAGCACGCGTTCCCAGCCAAGCAGGTAGTGCAACACCGCGTAAGCAGTGGCGTCTACCTCGCCCACGCTGCGGCAGCAAGACCAAGCTGGTGTAGCTCAATTGGCAGAGCAGCTGATTTGTAATCAGCAGGTTGCGGGTTCAAGTCCCTTCGCCAGCTCCGCCAAGGCCGCTGCTCAGCTAGTCAAGTTGACCGAAAGAAAACAGAAGATTTCTCGGAGGGTTGCCCGAGTGGCCAATGGGAGCAGACTGTAAATCTGCCGGCGTACGCCTACGGTGGTTCGAATCCACCACCCTCCACCCCGCCCCTGCAGCCACGCCGTACCGACGGTGGTTCGCAGGCGGGACGCCAAGACCGTTCGCAGCGAATTCCTGGCGGGAATAGCTCAGTTGGTAGAGCGTCAGCCTTCCAAGCTGAATGTCGCGGGTTCGAATCCCGTTTCCCGCTCGCGCAAATCACCCGGCCGCGCGCCGAGTGTTCTGAAGCCAGCGCGGTAAAAACTTAGTCGCGATGCCTATGTAGCTCAGTCGGTAGAGCACTTCCTTGGTAAGGAAGAGGTCGTCGGTTCGAATCCGATCGTAGGCTCCGGGGGCAGGCAGGCCCGTCGCCCCACGCGGCGATGCCCCGAACACGCCGAGCACCGCAAACGCGGACTGCCGGAGTGAGACAGGCCAAAAGTTCCGGTCGCGCAAAACCGCGCGATTCGAGGTCAACCGGGCACAACCTGCCCAGACACGCTAGACGGGATCATTCGAGATCGTCAGCGCCATCCGGGTGCCCAACTTCACAGGGTTTCTCGCAAGCATTCGCCACCCGGCGTGGCGGGAGGACAGCAGTCATGGCCAAGGCCAAGTTTGAACGCAATAAGCCCCACGTCAACGTAGGCACCATCGGCCACGTCGACCACGGCAAGACCACGCTCACGGCGGCGATCACCAAGCACCAGGCGTCCAAGGGCCTCGGCAAGTTCAAGTCGTTTGACGAAATCGACAAGACTCCCGAAGAAAAGGCCCGCGGCATCACGATCTCGACGGCCCACGTCGAGTACGAGACCGCCAAGCGCCACTATGCCCACGTGGATTGCCCCGGCCACGCCGACTACATCAAGAACATGATCACCGGCGCTGCCCAGATGGACGGCGCGATCGTGGTCTGCGCCGCTACCGACGGCCCGATGCCCCAGACCCGCGAGCACATCCTGCTCGCCCGTCAGGTCAACGTGCCCAAGATCGTGGTGTACCTGAACAAGTGCGACATCGCGTACGCCGACGACCCGAGCGGCGAGCTCGTCGACTTGGTCGACATGGAGCTGCGCGAGTTGCTGAGCAAGTACGATTACGATGGCGACAACGCCCCGATCGTCCGCGGCTCGGCGCTGCTCGCTCTGCAGGGCGACAGCAGCAAGTTCGGCACGCCGTCGGTCGACGAGCTGATGGATGCCCTCGACACGTTCATCCCCGACCCGGTTCGCGAATTCGACAAGCCGTTCCTGATGCCTGTCGAAGACGTCATGACCATCTCGGGCCGTGGCACCGTGGTCACCGGCCGCGTTGAGCGCGGCGTGATCAAGCTGAACGAGGAAGTTGAGATCGTCGGCATCAAGCCCACGATCAAGAGCACCGTCACCGGCATCGAAATGTTTCACAAGATTGTGGATCAGGGTCAGGCTGGCGACAACCTGGGCGCCCTGCTCCGCGGTATCAAGCGCGACGACGTCGAGCGCGGCCAGTCGCTTTGCAAGCCCGGCAGCGTGACCCCGCACAGCGAATTCGTGGCCAACGTCTACGTGCTCGGCAAGGACGAGGGCGGCCGTACCAAGCCGTTCTTCAAGGGCTATCGCCCGCAGTTCTTCTTTGGCACCGCTGACATCACCGGCGACATCGACTTGCTCCCGGGCATCGAGATGGTCAAGCCGGGTGACCGCGTGGACCTGATCGTCAAGCTGATCACCACCGTCGCTTTGGAAAAAGGCATGCGCTTCGCTATTCGCGAAGGCGGCCGTACCGTCGGCGCCGGCGTGGTGGCTGAAATTCGCACCTAAGTCGTTGCCCATTGGCAAAGGCTGGAGCGACTAGCGCGAACCGCTGAACCGGCGGACGCGCAAACGGAAGAAGGAGCAGGCGGGGTCGATTAAGGCAGCAGCCGAACATCGACCCCGCCTTGCATCCTAAGTAGGCCCAGACAGGGCCCGCCGGGCAGCCGGCACGAGATCGAAAATGGCTAAGGCAGTACGCAGTATCATCCACCTCGAGTGCCAGAGCTGCCGCACCAGCGGAATTCCCGGCGTGTCGCGCTACTCGACGACCAAGAACAAGAAGACCAAGCCCGGTCGCCTTCTGTTCAGTAAGTATTGCCGCTTCGAGCGCAAGCACACGGAACACAAGGAGACCAAGTAAGGTCTTCGCCCAGGCGCTGCGTCGGGTTCGCTCGGCGCACCGCAAGACAGGCCAGTAGCTCCAACGGTAGAGCAGCAGACTCCAAATCTGCGGGTTGTGGGTTCAAATCCCGCCTGGCCTGCCCCCCGCATTCCAATGCGAATGCATCACGAATCACCGGTCCCGAGCGGGCCGGACGCCGACGGCGGCAAAAAGTCGCCCGGCGCATGAGGTCAGGAGGTCCACGGTGAGCCAAGAACGGATCGTCAACCTGTCCTTTGTCGCAGCGGCACTAATCTTGTGGTTTGTGTCCGCCAGCCTCTTTGCCCAAGTCCTTGATTTTGTAGGACCCGACTGGGACATGCACCTCATCGGCCGCGAATTCCGCCTTAGCAACATGGTGGGCATCGCCGTCGGCATCGCCGGTGGCATGTACCTGTGGCGCAACGAGCGCATCTTTGAACTGGCCCACGAAGTGGCGGGCGAGCTGCGCAAAGTGACCTGGCCGACCTGGCCCGAGGTCAAGCTGTCGACCGTGGTCGTGATGACCGTGACGGTGGCCGTGGCGACTTGCCTGTGGGCCTTTGATACGGTGCTCGGGGCGATCATTCGCCAGGTCTATCGGATTTAGTTTGGTTTTCGGCCACATTCGCGGCAGTCGGTGCTCGCGAGCGCAAGGCCGGCCTGCTCCGGCAGCCAACCAGTGAAACCCGCGCCGCGTGGCGCCCAGCGAGCTCGGACCTAGCAGTCGGCTCCCCTCAAGGCGAATTAGGTTCTGAAGGCAAAGGACGCGCGGCCCAACCGACCGGCCGGCCCAAAGCCAGCGAGCCCGAGACGACCCGGGAAAATGAGCAGAACTGACGGCCGGCGAGAAAGACCGCGACGCGCCACCGACTCCCACGCGCTCCGGCGCAGTACGAACACGGTACCCAAGGTCTTGAGCTAGTCACAAACGATCCTGAACTTGTGCCGAAATCCTGAACTTGTGCCAAAGGTGCAGCATGCAATCGCCTGAACTCAATCCGAACGACGCCGCCCCTGTGGTGCGAGCCGTGCGCAAGCGCTGGTTCATCGTCAATACCTACACGGGTTCGGAGCAGATGGCCAAGCGCAACTTGGAGCGAAAGATCCAGGAAAACGGCCTTGGCGAGTGGTTCGGCCGCATCGAAGTGCCGATGGAGCCCGTGGTCGAGGTCCGCTCGGGCGTGCGCCGCGAGAGCAAGCGCAAGCTGGTGCCGGGCTACATGCTGGTCGAGATGGTGCTGAACGACGAGTCGTGGCACTTGGTCAAGAACTGCGAGCGGATCATCGGCTTTTTGGGCACCGAGAAGGACAAAGCCAAGCGGCCGAGCCCGACGCCGGACTTTGAAGTCGAGCGGATTTTGAATCAGATGCGCGAGGGCGAGGTTGCGGCCAAGCCGGTGATGACCTTTGACGAGGGCACCGAGGTTCGCGTAATCGATGGACCTTTTGCCAGTTTCTCGGGCACGGTTGCCGAGGTACAGGCCGACAAGCAGAAGCTCAAAGTGCTGGTGTCGATCTTTGGTCGCGCTACGCCGGTCGAGCTGGGCTTTATGCAGGTCGAAAAGATCGGAGGCTAACCCGCAAGGGCGAGGCCAAAGAGCGGCGGGCGTGGGCTCGTCGCGTGGGTGCGAGGCAGCATACGGCAACAGCGCTGTACCCTGCCGCAAGTAGCACGGTGCCGGGTCGCAAGACGGTGGCACACAGAGGAGCCGGTGCGGAAAGGCAAACTAGCAAGTCCGCGCTGGATCAGGTGATTCATGGCTAAGAAGATTACTGGATACGTCAAGCTGCAGTTGCCAGCTGGCAAGGCTACGCCCTCGCCGCCGGTCGGACCCGCGCTCGGTCAGCACGGCGTCAACATCATGCAGTTCTGCAAGGCTTACAACGCCGAGACCGCTTCGCAGGCGGGTATGATCATCCCCGTGGTGATCACGGTCTACTCGGATCGTTCGTTCACCTTCATTACCAAGACCCCCCCGGCGTCGCGGCTGCTTCTGAAGTACGCCAAGATCGACAAGGGCTCGTCGGTTCCGAACCGCGACAAGGTGGCCAAGGTAACGCGGGCGCAGGTCGAAGAGATCGCGAAGATCAAGATGCCCGACCTCTACGCTATCGATCTCGACGGTGCGATTAACACGATCGCGGGCACGGCTCGCTCGATGGGTATCGACGTCATCGGCTAACGCCGCAAGCCCTGCAGGAGATTTGCCATGTCCAAGCTAAGCAAAAGGTTCCAAGCGGCCGCGGCCGCGTTCGACCGCCAGAAGCGCTACGACCTTGATGAGGCCATCGCCATCGTCAAGAACTTCACCAGCAAAAGCGACGAAACCGTCGAGATCGCCATCAACCTGGGCATCAACCCCAAGCACGCCGACCAGATGGTCCGCGGCGCGGTAGTGCTGCCCAACGGTACCGGCAAGGTCAACCGCGTGCTCGTGTTCGCCAAGGGCGACAAAGAGCGCGAGGCCCTGGACGCGGGTGCGGATTTCGCGGGCGGCGACGAGCTGGTCGAGAAGATCAAGAACGGCTGGTTCGAGTTCGATACGTGCATCGCCACGCCGAATATGATGGTCACGGTCGGTAAGATCGGTAAGCTGCTCGGCCCCCGCGGCCTGATGCCGAACCCCAAGGTCGGCACGGTCACGATGGATGTCGGTCAGGCGGTCAAGGCGGCCAAGGCCGGCAAGATCGAGTTCCGCGCTGAGAAGGCCGGCATCGTCCACGCCGGCGTGGGCAAGCGCTCGTTTGAGGTCAATGCCCTCAGCGAGAACGTGCACGCGCTGATGGATGCGCTGATCAAGCTCAAGCCCGTCACCGCCAAGGGCACCTACGTCAAGACGGTGACCGTAAGCACCACCCACTCGCCCGGCGTTCGCGTCGATGCGTTGGGGATGGTCGCTGTGGCGGCGTCGAGCCACTAGTTCTGACTCCCTCGCAAGGGGGAGCAACCATTCGATCCGATGCGAATCGGACGAAGCGCCTGGCCGGCGGATCACCAATGGCCAGGCGGACTTCCCCCGCAAGTCGGGGGAGCGTCTGAGAAGCTGGCAGCCCACCTTGTGTGAGTCCAAGTCCAGCGGAGGCGTGAGGAGTACACGCGGTTTCCTGTTCTGCAGTTCCCGAGGAATCGCAGGCAGTTGGACCAGCCCGAGCGCGAGTTCAGGCAGCGTATCCCAGCGTGGAACTTTGCGGCGCGGTGCCGCCGGTTCCGATCTCAGGCGTAGCAAGGAGGTCAACCCGTGAACAAGCAGCAAAAGCAAGACCGGGTCGACACCCTGCGACACGAACTCGTCGGAGTGGAAGGCATCGTTATCGCAGAGAATCAGGGCATTACCGTTACGGAAATGCAGATTCTGCGCAACGAAGTTCGGAAATTCGGCGGCAAAGTTCGCGTCGTCAAGAACACCCTTGCTCGCTTGTCGGTTCGTGGCACCTCTCTCGAGGTAGCCAGCGACAAGCTGGTAGGGCCCGTGCTCATCGCTTTTGGTTCTGACCCCGTGGGGCCGGCCAAGGCAATGATCAAAGTGGCCAAGGACATGCCCAAACTCGTCGTCAAAGGCGGTGCGATACAAGGTAAGGCTCTGGACGCTAGTGGCGTCAAGTTCCTTTCTGAGTTGCCCGGCCGCGACGAGCTGCGCGCCATGTTCCTGGGTACGCTCTCGGCGGTGCCGAGCAAGTTCGTGGGAACGTTGTCCAGTGTGGGCAGCGGCTTCCTCAACGTGCTCACGCAGCGCAAAGAGCAGCTTGAGCCGGCCGCTTAAGGGCTGGGTACAGCAGGGATTCGATCCTAACCAACTGACTGGCGCCGAAATTTTCTGACCCTTAGGGGCGGCAAGGCGCCAAGTGCGAAAGCAACAGGAGAACTGTCATGGCGATTTCTCAAGACGATCTGATCAATCACCTCTCGGGCCTTACCATCCTCGAGCTGGCTGACGTCATCAAGGCCCTGGAAGAGAAGTGGGGCGTGAAGGCCTCGGCTCCCGTCGCGGCGGTTGCCGTTGCGGCCGGTGCGGCGGCTGCGGCCCCCGTGGCCGAAGAGAAGACCGAGTTCGACGTCATCATCCTCGATGCCGGCGCGAACAAGATCAACGTCATCAAGGCGATCCGCGAGATCACCGCCCTGGGCCTCAAGGAGGCCAAGGATCTGGCCGAAAAGGCCGGCGGCGTTGTCAAGGAAGCCGTCAGCAAGGCCGATGCCGATGGCATCAAGAAGAAGCTGGAAGACGCCGGCGCCAAGGCCGAGATCAAGTAATCTCGACATGTTGGTATTCGGTTAGTAGCCGGAGCGCCGCCTCGATCGCGCATTGAGGACAGGCTGCCGCGGCTCGGAGAGAGAGCAAAGCCCTTCAAGTGGAGCGGCCAATCGCACTCTCGACATCGCGCTCGCAAGCCGCCGAATCGGCATTTGCGGGCGACCGGCACCGAAGCTGCCCCTGAGGCGGCGGTAGAAGACAGCTTTCTGCCGCCGCTTTGGGGGATTTTGCGTCCCGCAGCCCTCGCGGACTTTCCGCTGCTGCAACGCCGCTCGGGCCCCACATCACGGCGCACCGCCTCGCGCGGCGCCCACGCTGGATTAGGAGACCGTCAAGCATGGCACGCACTGCGATGGACCTTCGGGTTCGCAAAACGTTTTCGCGTATCAACCGAGTGGTCAGGGTCCCCGACCTCATCCACGTCCAGCGTCAATCCTACGACAAGTTCTTGCAGCGCAATGTGCCCGCGGGCCAGCGCGAAAATGTCGGACTCCAGGCGATTTTTTCGTCGGTGTTTCCGATCCAAGACTTCAATAAGACCGCGAGCTTAGAGTTCGTGTCGTACCACTTGGAAGAGCCCAAGTACGACGTGACCGAGTGCCGCGCGCGCGGCATGACCTTCGCATCGCCCATCAAGGTGCTGATTCGCCTAGTGGTTTTCGATGTGTCGGAGACTGGCGTGCAGACCGTGCGCGATATCAAGGAGCAGGAAGTCTACTTCGGCGAAATTCCGCTGATGACCGACGCCGGCACCTTTATCATCAACGGTAGCGAGCGCGTCATCGTCAGCCAGCTGCACCGCAGCCCCGGCGTGCTGTTCGAGCACGATAAGGGTCGCACGCACGCCAGCGGCAAGCGCATTTACTCGGCCCGCGTGATCCCTTACCGCGGCTCGTGGCTCGACTTCGAGTTTGATCACAAAGACATCCTGTGGGTGCGTATCGATCGCCGGCGCAAGCTGTACGTGTCGGTGCTGCTGCGCGCCTTGGGCTACTCGGTCGAAGATCTGCTGAACTACTACTACGATGTGGAGACCATCCACCTCGAGAAGCACGGCGAAGACGTCAAGGCCTTCCGCTCGCTCAACTTCGACCTGCTCGAAGGGCAGCGCACGTCGGAATCGATCAAGCACCCCGAGAGCGGTGAGATCCTGCTGGAGCGCAACAAGAAGTTTACACCCCGCGTGATCAAGCGGCTGCGCGACTCGGGTCTGACTCGGCTCGAGATGCCGGTCGAAGCCCTAGACGGCAAGGTGGTGGCGCAAGACATCATCGACGAAGGTACCGGCGAGGTCATCTACGAGGCCAACGCCACGCTGGGTGTCGATGATGCCGCCAAGCTGCTGGGCCATGGGGTCGCGCAGTTTGACGTGCTGTTTATCGACCGCTTTAACGTGGGCCCGTACCTGCGCGATACGCTTGCCAAAGACGTCGAAGACGTGGCCAAGCGCAAGCGCACGCCCACGGCCGAGCAGGCGATCGAAGACATCTACCATCACTTGCGGCCCGGTGACCCGCCGTCGGCCAACCAGGCGCGCAACTACTTCAACAACCTGTTCTTCAACGAGCAGCGCTACGACCTCAGCGATGTGGGCCGTATGAAGGTGGAGTACAAGTTTGCGCACCGCGACGCTCTGCAAGCGCTGAAGAAGCAAGGCCTTGTCCGTCTCGAGACGGTGTCGATGCGCCGCGACCGCAGCTTTGATCTGTCGGCCCCGGGCGGCGATTACAAGAACTGGCGCCTCGACTTCCACCTGTACAATACCGGCACGAAGATCAAGACGTTCCAGGTCAAGCTCGACAAGACCACCTTCCCCGATCTAGCCCGTGTTTCGCCGCAGGCCCTGGTCAACCACCTGACCAACGTGTTCTCGGTGGCGGATCTGAGCCGCCCGGCCGACACGGTCAAGCAGGCGGACTGGGCGCTGGGCGTGGTGGTGAAGGCCGCCGACGGCAGCGAGAAGCGGGTTAGCTGGAAGATCGACGCCAAGGCGTTCGCGCAGCCGACCCAGGCCTTGCCGGGTGAGCTCGTGGCGGCGCTGCAGGCGGGCTTTGGCGAAGGGAGCCCGGTCACGGTCGAGCTCGACGGCGGCGAAGTGGTCTTCAAGCCCGTGGATCCGGACGCCGAAGTGGCGGTCGAGGCCCACGAGGTGCTGCGGCAGCGCTTGGACATGAATGTCCAGCACTATGCCCCCGAACAGCGCATGTCGACTGGCGTTATGACGGCGCAAGTCAGCAAGCAGCGCTCGGTGCTGATCATGCCGGTGCGTGGCAACCGCCAAGTGCAGGTCAAGGTCGAGGGCAACGAGCAGCTGCGTGATCGCCTGGGCCTCGCCCCGGTGGCGCCGTGCTACACGCTGACTAAGAGCGATATCCTGCGTACGATCGCGTACTTGCTGGCCCTCAAGAACCAGCGTCAAGGGTATTCGATCGACGACATCGATCACCTGGGCAACCGCCGTGTGCGCGCCGTGGGCGAGCTGATGGAGAACCAGTGCCGCGTGGGCCTGGTGCGCATGGAGCGGGCGATCAAGGAGAAGATGAGCATCGCGCAAGACATCGAGACCTCGATGCCGCACGAGCTGATCAACGCCAAGCCGATGAGCGCGGTAGTCCGCGAATACTTTGGCAGTTCGCAGCTGTCGCAGTTCATGGACCAGACCAACCCCCTGTCGGAAGTGACGCACAAGCGCCGACTTTCGGCCCTGGGCCCGGGTGGTCTGACCCGCGACCGCGCTGGCTTCGAAGTCCGCGACGTGCACCCGACCCACTACGGCCGTATCTGCCCGATCGAGACGCCAGAAGGTCCGAATATCGGTCTGATTGCGTCGCTGTCGACCTATGCGCGCGTCAATGAGTACGGCTTTATCGAGACGCCGTACCGCGAAGTGAAGGAAGGCAAGCCGCAGGATGCCTACGAGTACTACTCGGCGCTAGAAGAAGACGAGCGCGTCATTTGCCAGGCCAACGCCAAGCTCGACTCGTTGGGTCGGCTAGGTGGCAGCCTGATCGATGTGCGGAAGTCTGGCGAATTCAAGCAGGTTACCCGCGACGAAGTCGAGCTCATGGATGTGAGCCCGAATCAGTTGGTGTCGGTGGCTGCGTCGCTGATTCCGTTCCTCGAGAACGACGACGCCAACCGCGCGCTGATGGGCTCGAACATGCAACGCCAGGCGGTGCCGCTGCTGCGCACCACCTCGCCGTTCGTGGGCACGAACCTAGAGCGGACGGTTGCGGCCGACTCGGGCGTGACGGTGGTGGCTAAGCACACCGGCACGGTCGAGCGCGTCGATGCCACCCGCATCGTGGTCAAGCGCGACCTGGCGCCCGACGATCCGAGCGCGTCGACCGACATCTACAAGCTGGTCAAGTACACCCGGTCGAATCAGTCGACGTGCGTGAACCAGAAGCCGATTGTGCGGCGCGGCGACAAGATCCGCGAAGGCGACGTGATTGCCGACGGCCCGGCGACGGACCGCGGCGAGCTCGCGCTGGGTCGCAACGTGGTCGTGGCCTTTATGCCCTGGGGCGGCTACAACTACGAGGACTCGATTCTGATCTCGGAGAAGGTGATCAAGGAAGACTTGTTTACCTCGATCCACATTGAGGAATTCGAGTGCGTGGCCCGCGATACCAAGCTGGGTAAAGAGGACATCACCCGCGACATTCCCAATGTTTCGGAAGAGGCCCTGAAAGACATCGACGTCAGCGGCATCATCCGCATCGGCGCCGAGGTCAAGACCGGCGACATCCTGGTCGGCAAGATCACGCCCAAGGGCGAGACCCAGCTGAGCCCGGAAGAGAAGCTGCTGCGGGCGATCTTCGGCGAAAAGGCCGGCGACGTGCGCGACACCTCGCTCCGCGTCCCCCCGGGCGTGGTCGGCACCGTGATCAACGCCAAGGTCTTTACTCGCAAGAGTGAGCCCAAGGACGAGCGCACGCTGGAAATCGAGGAAGACGAGAAGTCGAACCTGCTCAAAGACATGGCAGACGAGGTGCAGATCCTCGCCGGCTCGACGTTTGAGAAGGCGCGTCACCTTATCCTGGGTCAGAAGACGGCCAACAAGGTCGCCGGAGATCAGGGCGAAGTCATCTTGGGCAAGGGCGTGGAGCTGACCGAAGAGGTCATGAGCACCCTGCCCGCCAAGGTGTACGACGATGGCGACCGCTTCAAGGTGCCGGCGGCATGGGCGGATCTCCGCGTGATGGATAAGGATGTGTCGGCTCAGCTGACCGCCCTGCTCGACCACCTGGAGAACCTGGCCAACGAGACGCGCTTTTACTTCGAAGAGAAGATCAAGCGCTTCGTCCGCGGCGATGAGTTGCCCCCCGGCGTCATCAAGATGGTCAAGGTCTATGTCGCCATCAAGCGCAAGTTGCAGGTCGGCGATAAAATGGCCGGACGCCACGGCAACAAGGGCGTGGTTTCGCGCATCTTGGCCGAAGAAGACCTGCCGTTCTTGCCCGATGGTCGCCCGGTCGACATCGTGCTGAACCCGCTGGGCGTGCCTTCGCGTATGAATGTGGGCCAGATTCTGGAGACCCACCTGGGTTGGGCGGCGCGCAACCTGGGCCTAAAGATGCGCGAGGCCATGGAAACCAATGAGTCGACGGCGGATTTGCGCAAGGCCGCCAAGGCGATCTTTGGCGACGACGTGATTGCGGCGACCATTGACGACCTGAGCGACGATGACCTGCTGCGGTTCATGGACGACAACAGCGAGGGCATTCGCTTGGCCTCGCCTGTGTTCGACGGCGCGACGGAAGACAATATCCGCGAGTTGCTGGCCCGCGCCGGCATTACGGGTGGCTTCCGCACCGACTTGTTCGACGGCAAGACCGGCGGCAAGTTCGACCAGAAGGTCACTGTCGGCGTGATGTACGTCTTGAAGTTGCACCACTTGGTCGACGACAAGATCCACGCGCGCTCGATTGGCCCGTACTCGCTGGTCACGCAGCAGCCCCTTGGCGGCAAGGCCCAGTTCGGTGGCCAGCGCCTCGGCGAAATGGAAGTGTGGGCCATGCAAGCGTACGGCTCGGCCTACGCGCTGCAAGAGTTCCTTACGGTCAAGTCCGACGACGTGGTCGGCCGTACCCGCATGTACGAGAGCATCGTGCGCGGCGAAGGTCTGCTCGAGCCGGGTCTGCCCGAGTCGTTCAACGTGTTGCTCAAGGAGCTCAAGGCCTTGGCGCTCGACGTGGAACTGCTCGATAAGGAAGGGACGGCCATTCCGTAGGAACACTCACCCCCAACCCCTCTCCCGACGACACGGGAGGGGGGCGGAGATCCAGACGACCGACCTCTTGCCCACCCAGGTGAGCGAGGGGTGCCGCGAAGCGGCGGGGTGAGGGCCATACAGGCCGACCCGCATAAGTCCAGAGGAGACTAGCCCATGCGTGAAATGCTGCACTTCTTCGAAATGCCGAAGAACCCCCTGAATATCAAGTCGGTCAAGATCGGCCTGGCCAGCCCGCGCCGCATTGCCCAAGAATGGAGCAACGGCGAGGTCAAGAAGCCCGAGACCATCAATTACCGCACCTTTAAGCCCGAGCGCGACGGTTTGTTCTGCGCCAAAATCTTCGGGCCGGTGAAGGACTACGAGTGCAACTGCGGTAAATACAAGCGCATGAAGCACCGCGGCGTGGTCTGCGAGAAGTGCGGCGTCGAGGTTATCCAGAGCAAGGTCCGCCGCGAGCGCTTGGCGCACATCAACCTGGCGACGCCGGTGGCGCACATCTGGTTCTTGAAGTCGCTGCCGTCGCGGATTGGCAACCTGCTGGGCATGACCCTCAAGGACCTGGAATACGTGCTGTATTGCGCCAAGTACGTGTGCTTGGGTGCGATTACGGTGCAGGTCGAGAAGGGTAAGAAGGGCATCGCGCCGTTCTACGTGCCGCGCGAGCGCCGCGCCGAGCTGCTGGGCGAGCTGGAGTTGCTGGCCGAAGGCGCCGAGATGGGCAAGCTGGTTGGCCGGCACACCAAGGACATCACCCGCGGTGCGCTCGTCAACGAAGAAGATTACTACGACGTGCAAAACGGCATGGTGATCGAGCGCTTGAGCAAGGATGTGGGCAAGACTTGGCTGTCGGACGTGGGTCCGCTGATCCCCGGACGCATCCTGTCGAGCGAAGACTACGACTACGTGCTCGATATGCTGGGCGAACTGGCGATCGATGCGGCGCCGGCGACCGATTACTTGAAGCTCGAGATGGGCGGCGAGGCGGTGCTTGAGCTGCTCAGCTACATGGATCCCAGCCGGATTCCGCCCGAGAAGCCGCGCTGGCCCGGCGACGGCGTCGATGCCGAGACGCTCGACGACCTGGCCCGCAAGCTGCGCCAAGAAGTGCAGAACTGGGAAGAGAAGGGCGAGAGCACGACCAAGCTGAGCGGCGAAGCCAAGATCAAGAAGCTGGGCAAGCGCTTGAAGATCGTCGAGGCCCTGCGCTCGAGCGGCAACAAGCCGCAGTGGATGGTGTTGACGACGATTCCGGTGCTGCCGCCGGATCTGCGCCCCTTGGTGCCTTTGGACGGTGGTCGGTTTGCGACGTCGGATCTGAATGATCTGTACCGCCGCGTCATCAACCGCAACAACCGCCTGAAGCGCCTGCTGGAACTGGCCGCTCCCGAGATCATCGTGCGCAACGAGAAGCGCATGCTGCAAGAGGCGGTGGACGCGCTGTTCGACAACGGTCGCCGCGGCAAGGTCATCACCGGGCCCAACAAGCGCCCGCTGAAGTCCCTGTCGGATATGCTGAAAGGCAAGCAGGGCCGCTTCCGCCAGAACCTCTTGGGCAAGCGCGTCGACTACTCGGGCCGTTCGGTCATCGTGGTCGGACCCGATCTGCGTCTGCACCAGTGCGGTCTGCCCAAGAAGATGGCGCTCGAGCTGTTCAAGCCGTTCGTCTACGCCAAGCTTGAAGAACTGGGCTACGTTACGACCATTAAGTCGGCGAAGAAGCTGGTCGAAAAAGAGCAAGGCGTGGTGTGGGACATCTTGGAAGACGTGATCAAGGAGCACCCGGTGCTGCTCAATCGCGCCCCCACGTTGCACCGCTTGGGTATGCAGGCGTTTGAGCCCGTGCTGATCGAGGGCAAGGCCATTCAGCTGCACCCGTTGGTTTGCACCGCGTTCAACGCCGACTTTGACGGTGACCAGATGGCCGTGCACGTTCCGCTGAGCCTTGAGGCCCAGATGGAAGCGCGCGTGCTGATGATGTCGACCAACAACATCTTGTCGCCCGCCTTTGGCAAGCCGATCATCAACCCCTCGCAGGACATCGTCTTGGGTCTGTACTACATGACCCGCGAGATTCCCTTTGAGAAGGGCGACGGCAAGCTGTATGCGAGCCCCGAAGAAGTGCGCGCGGCCTACGACGCCGAGGAGCTGGGTCTGCACGCCAAGATCAAGGTGCGCATGCCCACGTGGCCCGAGGGCATCGATCCCGACGACCACATGCCCACCGGCCGCGAGACGCTGGCGACCACCACCGGCCGTGTGCTGCTGGCCGAAGTGCTGCCCAAGGGCACGCCCTTCCCCTGGTACAACAAGGAGATGGGCAAGAAGGAGATCGGCGCGCTGATCGACGAGGTCTACCGCAAGTTTGGTTCGAAGAAGACCGTGCTGCTGGCCGATGCGCTGCGTTCGGCGGGTTACACCAACTCGACGATGGCGGGTATCTCGGTGTCGCTCGACGACATGACGATTCCGGCGCGCAAGCCCGAGATCATCGACAAGGCGCAGGCCACTGTGGCCGACATTACCCAGCAGTATCTAGAAGGTTTGATTACGGACGGCGAGCGCTACAACAAGGTGGTCGACACCTGGTCGCACGCGTCGGAAGACATCACCAAGATCATGATGGCCGGCATCAGCAAGCAACAGCTCGAGAATCCCAATAAGCCGGGCGAATTCCGCGAGACCAAGAGCTTGAACCCGATCTTTATGATGGCCGACTCGGGCGCCCGCGGTTCGACCCAGCAGATGCGTCAGCTGGCCGGTATGCGTGGTTTGATGGCCAAGCCCTCGGGCGAGATCATCGAGACGCCGATCACCGCGAATTTCCGCGAGGGTCTGAGCGTGCTGCAGTACTTCATCTCGACGCACGGCGCCCGCAAGGGTCTGGCCGATACCGCGCTCAAGACGGCGAACTCCGGTTACTTGACGCGCCGCTTGGTCGACGTGGCCAACGACGCCGTCATCACCGAAGTGGACTGCGGCACCTTGGAAGGCATCGACATGGATGCCTTGGAAGAGTCGGGCGAGATCATTCAGCCGCTGGGCGAGCGTATCCTCGGTCGCGTGGCGCTGGATGACATCGAAGACACCGACGGCAACGTGCTGGCCGAGTCGGATCAGCTCATCGACGAGGTCGCGGTGGCGCTCATCGACGCGGCGCAGATTCGCAAGGTGAAGATTCGCTCGGTGCTCACCTGCCGCAGCCAGACCGGCATTTGCGTGCTGTGCTACGGCCGCGACTTGGCCCGTGGCAAGAACGTCAACATCGGCGAGGCCGTGGGCGTGATTGCGGCGCAGTCCATCGGCGAGCCCGGTACTCAGCTGACGATGCGTACCTTCCACGTGGGTGGTGCGGCATCGACGACCCGCGATTTGCCCGAGCACAAGGCCCCGGTCGACGGCGTGGCGAAGTACCGCGACCTGCTGACGGTGGATCCGGGCGACAACTCGGGTTACGTGGCGGTGGCCCGCGGTCACTTGCTCGTCACCCTGCCCGGTGTGCCCGACGACCGCTGCCCTTCGTTCGCCATCCAGAGCGGCTCGCGCGTGAAAGTTAAAGACGGCCAAACCGTTAGGAAGAATGAGGTGCTGGCCCAGTGGGACTCGACGTTTGTGCCCGTGCTGACGCGCGTGGGTGGCAAGGTCAGGCTCATGGACATCGAGGAAGGCGTGACGGTCAAGGAGCAGCTGGACGAGACCACCGGTCTGGCCCAGAAGTTCATTATCGACAACAAAGATGCCTCGTTGCGGCCGCGGGTGGCCGTGTTGGGCCCCGATGGCGAAGTGCTGCGCGACGACCGTACCGGCGCTCTGGCCCAGTACGCGCTGCCCGTGGGCGCCAACCTGGTGGTCAGCGACGACCAAAAGGTCAAGCCCGGCGAAGTGCTGGCGAAGATTGCGCGCGATACGGCGAAGAACAAGGACATCATCGGCGGTCTGCCGCGGGTGGCCGAGCTGTTCGAAGCCCGCAAGCCCAAGGACCACGCGGTGATGTCTGAGGTCGACGGCATCGTCGAGTTTGGCAAGCCGGTCAAGGGCAAGATGCAGATCTTTGTGGTGCCCGAGTACGGCAACAAGCGCGACTACCTGATCCCCAAGGGCAAGCATGCCACGGTGGCGGCGGGCGATCGCGTGCGCGCTGGCGATCCGCTGATGGACGGACCGCTGAACCCGCACGACATCTTGCACGTGCTGGGTATCGAAGCGCTGGCCAAGTACTTGGTCGAC
>CAISBR010000059.1 GCA_903883645.1 uncultured Myxococcales bacterium
CTGCGTACGGGCGGCTGCGGACTACACCAGGCTCCGGCGGACACATCGCCGGGCCGAAGGCTGGCCGGGGGTTGGACATGGCCCCGGGGGGCGCCCATGGGCTGCGAAAGCGGCCGGCGGGCGTCGGTGTGGTGGTGCGCCTGGGGCCGTAAGGTCCCTGGCGCTGCGGTGGGGCGGATGGGCTGGGCGGATTCCTGGCCGTTAGGCCAAGGTGTAACCGACTGTAAGAACATGCATTTCAGCCGAACCGTCGCCACTAGGCCGCGAGCCTCGGTGGTCAACCGCCCGTGCCACCCCAGAGCGCTTCGCCCGCCTGGGCCCCCGGGTCGCGGAGCGACCCGCTGCGCGGCAAGGATGCGAACCCGCAGGGCGGCGGGCCGGCACACTCAAGAAAGCTGTGCAATTCTGCAGTCTCGTGTGCCGGATCGCCGCAGCGGCGCCGGGGGTGTGGAATTTTACGCAGTGGTCACGTGCGCCGCTGTCGCAGCCTGACGGCGCGAAGCGCCGAGCCGCCCAAATCCCCAACCTAATCAAGCCCTCACGCCGCCAGCACCGCCTCGCCGTCAAACCCCAGCCGCTCCCGCAAGAACTTCTGCACCCGCAGGTGAATCAGCTCCGGGAACTCCAGCGGCGTGTAATGCGTCCCCGACGGGATCACCAGCAGCTCGGCCTCCGCAATCCGCCGCACCATCTCGCGCGACTGCTGCACCGGCGTAAACAGGTCGCGGTCGCCCGAGATAATCAGCGTCGGCTTGTCGATCTGCGGCAGCAGCGCCTCGGCACAGTGATCGCCCAGCGAGTTCAAAATCGCCATATAGCGCGTCATGTTCAGACCCGCCACCTGCGTCGCCAGCTCTACAAACATCTTGTCGTCCAGCGTCTGCGACACCAGCCCCAGCGCCTTCAGGACCGTCAGCGAAACCTTGATTTGCACTAACCGCTGCGCATACGGCTGCCCCGGCTCGGCCAAGAACGCCACCGCCTCGACACCGCGCAAAATCGCTGGAATCAAAGGCTTAATTGGCGACGTCTTCAGCAGTGGCGCAAACGCCGTCGCCAGCGGCCGACCAAAAGTGCCGTTGATCATCACCAGGCCCAGCACGCGCGCGGCATGGCGACGCAGCACCTCAAAGCTGACCTGCACACCCATCGACCAGCCGACCAAAATCGCCTTGTCGACCCCTAGCGCGTCCATCACAGCCACCCCGTCGTCGGCATGGGTCGCCACGCTATAGTCGCTGCCCGCCGCCGGTCCCGATCGGTACAACCCGCGATAATCCCATGATATAATTCGATGTTTGGGTCCAAAGAAGTCGGTAAAATAGCGCCACGCGTCGATGTTGCCGCCCAGGCCGTTGGCTAGCACGATGGTGGGCCCGGGGCCGCCGCCGCAGTCGTAGCCCATCAGCTCGGTGCCGTCGTGGCTGCGCACAGGTATGTGTCGAATCTCGATCATTGTGCCCTCAAAACAACTTCTTAGAGTCGAGCAGGATGGTCACCGGGCCATCGTTGCACAGACTAACCTGCATATCGGCGCCGAACACGCCCTGCTCGACCCGCAGCCCTTGCGCGCGCCACGCCTGGCCACAGCGGTCGACCAGCAGCGCCGCTGGCTCGGGCGCCATCGCGGCCGTAAAACTCGGGCGTTTACCGCGTCTTGCGTCCCCATGCAGCGTAAACTGACTGACCAGCAGGATCGCGCCCGCCACATCGCCCACGGCCAAGTTCATCTTGCCCGCGTCGTCGGCAAAAATGCGCAAACCAGCAATCTTGTCGGCCATATACGCCAGGTCCACATCGTCGTCGCCATGGCCCACAGACAGTAGCACCAGCAGCCCGCGGTCGATCGCGCCGACCGTCTGCCCCTGCACCACCACCGCGGCCTGACTGACCCGCTGGACCACCGCGCGCATGGGCACCTCGGGCGCATCCGCGCGCCGCAGCCCGAGCATGGCCACACGGGCCGCGCTTGTCAAAATCGCCGGGCGCGGCTAGGGCCCCTCAACAGCGCACGGCAGCTGCAATTCCCGGGCAATCCGCAGCGCGCGGTCCAAGTCAGCCGCATGTTCGGGCAGTTGCTGCAGATCAAGCTCGGCCGCCAGCACCTCGATGCGGATCTCGCGGGCGCCCTGCTCAGCCGCCCACTGCACCAACTGGGGCAGCTCGCGCCACGCCGCGCGCTGCGGCACGAGCACCGCCGCAACCTTTAGCTGCGCCGCCACCGCTTGCTTAAATGCGCTTTGGATTTGTACACCTGCGCCCTGTACCGCCACCGCCACATCTTCGTCGCTATCGGCCAGCCGGTGGCGTTTCAGCGCCAGCCGCGTCGCCCCCGCCAGCCGCAGCCGCTGCGCCGCCCCCGGATTCGCCAAAAAGCGCCCGTTGCTGTGCACTTCTACGTCGCGCGCCCCCGCCTGCCGCGCCGCCCGCAGTAGCCCCAGCAGGCCCGGTAGCAGCGCCGGCTCGCGCCCCGCCAGCACCACCTGCCCCTGCTTAGACGCCACAACCACCTGCTCTGTCAGGATTTTTTCGTCGTCACTGAACTCGGCCCGCCCGGCCACACAGCTATGGCAGTGTTGATTGCAGTGCCGACCCACCAGCACCGTGCGCGTCGCCGCCGGCCCGCTTTCACCCGTGGGCGCCGGCTGCCGCCGCCAACGCCGCTGTAGGTCGCAAAATTGTCGCTCGATCTCGTCGATTTCATCTACAATTTCAATGAGTAACGAGGCCATTTCGCCCGTACCGAGCCGCCACTGCGCCCAGTGCAGCGCCGCCGCCAGCAGCCCCACCTGCTGCTCGGGCCGCCCGCGAGGCGCCAGTCGCTGCACCAGCCGCTCGACCGCCTCGACCCGCGCATCGCGGTAGCGCCACAGGGCCTCACGGCTATAACCGGCCGAAAGCTGGCTCGTTTCGTGCCCCTGTCCGTCAAGCAGCAGCCCGTCGCGCCGCGCCAGCCAATACAGGGGCAGGTTGGGGTACAGGCGCAGCCGACTCAGCGCCAGCCCGTGCGCCAGCGCTCCTAGGGCGTGCTCGTCGCAAAACTCCACGTTTTCGTGCAGCTCTTGCAGGGTCGTCCACGGATTGAACAAGATCAGCGAGCTCGCCCCATGCGCATACAGGCGAAACGCCTGCGGAAATTGCCGATGCAGCGCGCGCATTTCGGCCAGCGCCTGAGCATAGTGAGCGACCGTGACACCCTTGTTATAGAGATCGAGCTGCGACTGACTAAACGACTCAAAACCGATCAGGTGAATCGTGAACCACCATCCCGAGTTACCGCAAAGTTGTGCCGCTCGCTGCAGCGCCTCACCGTACCGCAAGATGGCATCGCCGCGGCCGGGCACCAGCAAACCCACTGGGTTCATGCCCGAATTCACCAGTTGCTCGATAAGCTGGGGCAGGTAGCGCAGCGCCGACTGATCGCGCAGCACCACCTCGTCGAGCTGCGGCAAGTGCTTCTGCCAATAGCGAATTTGCTCTAGCGAACTCGCCAACACCTGCTCGACCGCCGGGGCCGAGTAGTCACCGCCCATCAGGCAAAAGCTGCAGCCGCGCAAGGTAATGCCACTGGCCCCAAGCTCCGCACCCACAAAGCGCGGATTGCCCACCACCGGATCGCTAAAAGGGCAACCCGATGTCGTCTCAAGGCTTTTTCGCACTAGTGGCGTGCTGCCGTCGCGGTTCATCGGCGCACCGAGTACGATCGCAGCGGCCACCGGTACAAACGGCTGCAGCAACGTCGCCCCGCGCAGCGGCGGCCGCGGCGGCGTGACCAGGGGCATGGGCCAGCCGGGCAGATCAGCTCGCAACCCATCAATCAGACTAAGATCTCCACCCGCCACAACCGCCAAAGCGAGCTGCAGCAGTCCGCGCCGGTCTTGGGCAAATTGGCTCAGCAGCAGCTCGGGTCGCAGACTCTGCCACTCGGCAAACGGATCGGTCACGCACAACCACGCGCCCTGGCTCTGGATCTGCGCCAGCAGCCCCTCATCCCACGCCTGGTCGACCACCACCAAAGGGCAACCGCGCAAGGTCGCCAGCACCTCGGCGTCTAGGCTCTGGGTCGCCGCCGCATCGCCGCGCGGGTAGTAGGCGTGCACCAGGTCGGCCGCCACGCCCACACTGCGCAACTGCCCAGCAATCCAGGCGAATGCCGTGTCGCCCACAAAGTCTTCACCGGTCTGAGCGTGCAGCACCAGCAGCGCCACCCGGCCCGGTCGCGGCGCAACCAGGGGCGGCAGCGGGCTTTGGGGCGGTTGCGGTGCAATCATGGCCGCCAGAATGCCTAGCCCGCCCGGCAGCGGCAAGCGGTACGGTCGAAACTGCGGGGCTCGGCTTGCGTTGGCGTGCGGTCCTCTGCGACACTCTTGGCGCCGTTGCGGCGGGGAGTCGTGCCGATGCTTCAGCCCAGCCCAAGTAAATTTACTATTGTTTTTGCAATACTTCTGGCCCTTGCCAGCTGCGGCGTGCCGCGCCGAACGGTCCAACTCACACCGCCCGCCCCGGCGGTAGTGGCCGATGAGCAAGCGCGCAACGACTGGCAACTCCCCGACAAAATCGTCGAGAGTCTGCACCTTGCCCATGGCGCGAAGGTGGCCGATCTGGGCGCGGGCAACGGCTATCTGCTGCCCTGGCTGTCGCGGGCCGTGGGGCCCGAAGGCCGTGTCTATGCTCTAGAAATCCAACCCGAGCTGCTGACCGAGCTCCACCAGCGGACCGAACGCGAGCACCTGGCCAATGTGGTGGTGCTGGCTGCAGATGCCACCCGTGCGGTGCTGCCCGAACTGATCGATCGCGTAGTAATGCTGCACAGTTATCGCGAGCTGACCGATCCCGTGACGCTGCTGGCGGCGCTCAAGCACACGCTCACGCCGGCGGGCCGCATGGCGGTGATCGAATTCTTGCCGCCGCCCGACCCCACCGGCCACCCGATCCCGCTGCCGCCCGCCGAGCGTCGCGTCGCGCCCGAGACGATTGAGGCCGAGGCGCGCGGCGCCGGGCTAGTGGCTGTGCGGCACTACGCCGTGCTTCCCCATCAATACTTTGCGGAATTTGTGCCTGCCGAGCAGCTGACTCCGGCCCTTGATCATACCGCCGCGGCCACCGCCACCTCACCTTAATCTGGGGACACTATGCACCCAATTGCCATTGCCCCATCGCTATTATCATCTGATTTCGCCTACCTGGCGAACGAGTGTGCCGATGTCGCCCGCGCCGGAGCCGACTTCCTTCACATCGACGTCATGGATGGCCGCTTCGTCCCCAACTTGACGCTGGGCGCCCCGGTGGTAGCCAGCCTGAAACGGGCCACAACCCTCGATCTCGACTGCCATTTGATGGTCGAAGAGCCCGATCACCTGCTCGACGATTTTGCCAAGGCCGGCGCGCGCTGGCTCAGCGTGCACATCGAGGCTTGCCGGCACCTGCATCGAACTGTGCAGCGAATTCGAGCCCTTGGCATGTCTCCTGGCGTGGCACTGAACCCGCACTCGGCGTTTGCCACCCTTGAGCCCATCTTGCCATTCTGCGATTTTGTGCTGGTCATGAGCGTCAACCCGGGCTTTGGCGGCCAGGCCTTCATCGAGCCGATGCTGGGCAAGGTCCGCCAGATCGACGCGTGGCGCAAGCAGCATAATCCCAATCTTTTCATCCAGATTGATGGCGGCATCACCACTGCTACCATCGGTGCGGCGCGCCAAGCGGGGGTCGATTGGTTCGTGGCCGGCTCGGCAGTTTTTGGTCAGCCCGACCGTGCCGCAGCCATCGCGCAGCTGCGTGCAGCGGCCGGCGAGGCCCACAGCACCTAGCGTCTTTGCAGCCCCGGAATTCGACACGGTGCCGGCAACTCCTATCATGCACGAGTTGGGGCCCTTCCGCCCGGCGTTGCCTTCACAATGGTTTCCGAACTCGTCAGCCAGCGCAGTTACGCCACCGAGGCGGGTACGCGACGCTTTGCCCATCGGCACGGCGCCGGCAAGGCGGCTGACGCGTACTCGCAACTCGCCCACCTCGAGCTGTCGTCGGTCGGCATTGGCACCTATCTCGGCCAGCCCAGTGAGGAAACAGACGAAGCGTACCAGGTCGCTATCGTCGATGCGGTGCGGCGCGGAATCAATGTGATCGACACCGCAGCCAACTTCCGCTGCCAGCGCTCGGAGCGGGCCGTCGGTCTCGCGCTACAACAGCTAATCGCCGATGGCGAGATCTACCGCAGCGAAGTGCTCGTCGCGTCGGCCGCGGGCATGGTCGCCTTCGAGTCTGAACCGCCTAGTAACAAAGCTCATTTCTTGCACAGCACCACCGTGGGCCGCGGCCTGTGCGACGAAGGCGAGCTGGTGGCAGGCTGCCACTGCATGGCGCCGGCGTTCCTCGCGCAAAGCATCGAAAAAAGCCTGGAAAATTTGGGTCTTTCGACCCTCGATATCTACTACATCCACAACCCCGAGACGCAGTTGCATCTTATCGAGCGGCCCCTGTTCTTCGAGCGGCTGCGGCGCGCCTTCGAAGTCCTTGAAGCTGCAGTACAACGTGGCCAGTTGCGCGCATACGGCATCACGTCGTGGATGGGCGTGCGAGCGCGGCCAAGCGATCGCGACTACCTGAGCTTGCAAGAGGTGCTCGAGGTGGCGCACGACGTCGCGGGGAGCCGCCACCACTGCAAAGCGCTGCAGATTCCAGTTAATTTGGCCATGCCTGAGGCCTTCTTACACCCTAACCAGCCCGTGCGCGGCCAGCTACTCACGGCGTTGGATGCCGCCCGTCAGCTCGGTCTTGTGGTGTTCGGCAGCTCGCCCTTGCATCAGGGGCGGCTTGTGCAAAGGCGCTTGGCGCACGTGCCACCGCTGCCGGCGATGTGTCAGCTGCCCGACCACGACCCGGCTGCGGTCGAGGCGCTACAATTTGCCCGCTCTGTTCCAGGTGTTGCGAGCTCTCTCGTGGGGATGCGCCGGCCGGAGCACGTGGCGACCGCCGCGCGCTTGCTCTACCACCCGCGCGCGCCCCTCGAGTGGCTGTGCTCCGCGGCCCGCCCCAACTTGAGCTCTAGCTATGTCGGCTAAGCCGATGCAGTTGGGGTCCGGCTGGCTACACCTGCTTCAACCATATGGCATTATATCCATTTCTAGCCTTAAACCGCTGAACGACCGCATCGCGATCGCCGCGTTGCCCGCCCGCGAGATGCCTACAGGGGCCTTTGTGGCCGAGTTGGTGCTGCGCAGCGGTGAGCGGCGCCGCCCCCCAACAGACGTAGACTTACGAACCATTTCAGGGCAGTTGCACGTCACGCTGGGCGACCCGGTGCCGCTGGAGCAATGGTATGGCGCTCGCCTCGAGCTGCGCGCCAAGCCACAGTGACACCAGAGGTTCTTGGCGAATTGGGGTGTGCAGACCCAAGCGCCGCGCTGCCGCCTGCACCGGCGACTTGCCAAGCGCGCCCCGCTCGCGCATCGTGCAAGCTGCCCCGCGGTGGATGTTCGCCGCGGCCCACTGGCCCGCCAAGCCGGAGGTCGCATGGAGCCGAGCCCCAAGTCAAATACAGACAAAGCCGCTAAACGCAAGGCTTTTGAGCAACGTACCGCCAGTCCCGTCAAAGAGACTCCGGCCGTCCATCAGCAAATGGCGCCCTCTGTGGCTAAGGCGGATGTGCAGCGCGCGGCGATCGAGGGCGGCGGCAAACAGCCCACTCCAGCGCAACAAGCTGAAACTGCAGGCGGGCCGGTCAAGTCCGAGCCCTTGGCTGCAGAGGTAGCCAAGAGGGTCAAAGAGTCTTTGGGCGACGACATTGGCGACGTGGTGGTGCGCTCGGGGCCTGGTGCGGACAGCGAGTGCAAAAAGCGCGGCTGCTCAGCCTTTGCCCTGGGCAACGTGATCACCATGTCGTCGCAGGCGGGCGAGCCGGGATCGGCGGGCTACGACAAGATTCTGCTGCACGAATGCGCGCATATTGTGCAAAAGCGTCTGGGCAAGAATCCTGACCCCAAGCAGTCGCAAGCTCGCCCAGATGCGGCCCACCCCGACCACGCGGCCGACCCAAAGGCCCCTGCGCCCGAGGGCAAAGACGGCGGCACGGCGGCCAAAGAGAAAGATGCGGACCAAGCCGGCGAGGCCGCGCAGCAAGGTAAGAAGGCAAAGGTTCAGCAGAAAGCGAACGACGGCGAGGCGCAGCACGCCCCCGAGGTGAAGGGTGCGCCCGCCGCTAGGCCAGGCGCGGCACCCACTGCTAAACCCGGCGAAGGCAAAGGCGAAAAGCCTGGCGCCGCGGCCGAGGGCGAGAACAACAACCCCACCCAAATCACCATCCCGATTGGCGGCGACCGCGGCATCGTGTTCACCCCGCCCAACACCAAGGGCGACTGGCAACTGGGCGTATCGGGAGCAAAAAAGCTCTACGGTGGCACCGAGAAAAAGGTCGACAAGTGGTGGCGCAAGAACATCCCCACACCGTTCTTTGGATTGTCGCTGGGCCTTGGCATCCAGGCCGCACTGACGCTCAAGATCGGCGAGGTGATGCTGAACAACATCGTGATCAAGCGCCGCAAAGACGACAAGGGCGGCGCATGGTACGAGGTCGAAGGCAACCTAGAAACAGGTATTAATACAGAAGGTTCAATTGCCCTCTCGGCCGGTGTCTCCGCCGACGCGTGGATCGCCGAAGCCGGCGTGGGTATCAAGGCCAAGCTCGGCGTGTCGGCCAACAAACCGGCCAGTGCCGCAGTCGCGTTGGGCTACAACCCCACCACCGGCGATTTCGGCCTAAACGGCAAACTCAGCTTGGCCGCTTGGGAAATGGCGCTCAAGGGCAGCGTGGGCCTGTTCGCCTACTACGACGCCGTCGGCATCTCGACGTACAGCAAAGACTGGTGGCTGTACGAACGCACGCTGGGCAAAATGACCTTAGCTGGCGTGGACTTCGGCTTCGGTCTGACCAAGCAGCGCGGCTTCTACGGCGAAGTGGCGCCCAAGCCCCTTGAGCTGCAAGACCTTGAGGGCAATGTCCGCTCCGCCTTCCCCTCGCACAATTAGATCACCATGAAATTAAGCTGGTTAACAGTCATTGCTATCGTGCTCCTCGGCAGCGCGGCGATGCTGGCCTACACGTGGCGCGACCAAGACCAGAAGCTGCGCACCGGCCACTGGCAACGTGTCGAGCTCGAGGTCATCCGCACGCAAGCGCGCAGCCGCAATAACATGGGCGGCATGGTGCTCGTCAAATGGCAGGACCCCTCCGACCACAGCGCCAAAGACGGTGCGGCACTCATCACCACAAGTGAGATGAATTCAAACAAGTATCCGCCTGGCAGCACGTTGCAGGGCTGGGTGCATCCCGGCTTTAGACTGCTCGAGCTGAGCGAGGCCGAGCCCAAAGTGCAGGTTGAGCAATCGTTCTTGCTGCGAGCGAGCAGTGCGTGCGCGGCGCTGGGCCTCGTGCTGCTCGCGTTTGCCATCAAGACTGGTCGTATTTTTGCCTAGTTACTACACAACATCGGTGTCCGACCAAGCCAGCCACCAAAGGCGCGGGTTACCCAGGTCGACAAGAGGCACCCTTGTGTCAAGTACCCGCACAGACAACAGAATCTTCTGCGGATGCAGCCGCTCGGGCACCGGCACGTAAGCGCGGCGCAGCAGCACGGACCGCAGCGGCCCCCAGCCCGGCAGCAAGGCACTGGCTAGCACGCACCCCGCCAGCGAGGCCAGTTGCTCAGCACTTTTAAGCAGTTGCATGGCCGCGGCGGCGCCTGTTGCGGTACATTGCAGGTCGACGACAAAAAGCGCCGGCACCTTGGCCACTTGCAGCGCGCGCACCGCAATCCAAGCGGCAGGCACGCCCGCCACACTCGCCACCGCCAGCCGATAGTCCGCGTCCGCTCGCCCTTCGTAGCGCCACCGCGTCCAAGCCGCATCGCGTACAGCCGTGATTCCAGTGCCTTTTGCCCGATTTTTCCAGATCGACTCAAGGCGTGCATCGCCGGGCGCAACTGCGTAAATTTCCACACCTGGGCGCGCCGGCCAGTCCCTTGCCAGGGGGCGCAACCCCAGATGCCGCGGCAAAAGCAGCTTGGCGCACCACGGAAACGGCCGCACCGCCATGCGCGCAAGCGCCCCCACGTGCAGGCGCGCCGACTGCGCATTCGAAAAACCACCCACTAGATCAAAGCCTTGCTCGGTCATGTGCTGGTACAGGGCCTGGCCGGCGCGCACAAATAACCCTTGGCCGCGCCGCTCGGGGTCCGTCATGGCGCCCACCGACCACCCCGCCAACAGCGGCTGCTCGCCAACAAGCCAACGCACCGGCATAGCTCCGGCGTGGGCAATTACCTGATTATCATCGCGAATCACAATGCGCGGCGCTTCACCCATCGGCCCTGGCCGAAATAGCCACTCGAGCGTCTGGCCCCCCTTGGCGCGGCCAAATATGCGCAACCACAGCTGTTCCACCTGCTCGCGGTCGCGCTCAGGCTGGTAGCGGTCGATTTGCACAACAGTGGAGGGTCGATTCGGCACGTGGGCAGGCTACCGGTCCGCGTCCGCGAGATCAACGCGGCGGCGCACCAACCCCGCGGCTTGCCGCACTTCGCCCAGCAAATGGTGCTGCAACAGCTCGAATTGCATGGCGATTTCTTGTTGCCGCGCCGCCATCGCCGCTCCTAGCACGCCGCGCACCAGCTGGGCCGGCGTCAGCTCCGCGAGCGCGAGCTCTTGCACTTCAAGGTCCGCATCGACGCGCAACTGCCTATCGCGACGCGCAAGCCAGGCCAGCACCTGCACCACAATCGCTCGCCGCAGCGGCAGGTCGGGCGGCTCAAAGCGCACCACCACCTGGATGCGCCGGCGCATCGCCGCGTCGAACTGGTGCGGGCCGTGGGCCACCAGCAGCACCAGACCCGTAAACTGCTCGATTTCTTGCAGCAAATGATTACTTGCTGTATTGGCATAGCGGTCGCCGGCACTCTGCACGGCCACGCGCCCGCTGAGCAGGTCTTGCGCATCGTCGATCAGCAGCCCGCAGCCACCCTGCGCAGCCTGCCGAAACATCTGCGAAATCCGCTGCTCCGACTCGCCGATCCAGCGCGACCCCAGCAGCGCCGGCTGCACCTTCAACAGCGACATGCCCAGCGACTCTGCGATCTCGCGCGCCGCCGTGCGCCTTCCATGCCCCTCGGGCCCAGCCAGCAGCGCCACCAGCCCACCCGACCCCAGCGCCGCCACCCGTCGGTGCTGCCACCGGAGCGTCAACTCGTGCAGGGCCGCGCGCAGTTCAGGCGAAAACACCAGCGGGATTCGATCATTCGGCATGAGCGGCAGGTGGGTGAGCAGGCCGCGACTCGTCGCCAGCCCCCCTGGCGTCGCCTGCCCCGCGGTGGGAGCTTGGGGCCCGCGCAGCCGCACCAGGGCAGTGCTACGGAATTCGACCACATACCCGCTAGGCAACGGGGCAAATTCGCGGACTTGCGGCGCTGCAATCTGTCGCATTCCCTGCAGCGGCCAACTCTGTGGCGGCAGCCCGGGCCACACCCGCCGCAGCACCGCCGCCAGCCGGGCCTCGCTCGCCGCCACTTCTAGCAACGCGCACACCGCCAAGTTCGACAAATCGAGCCCTGGCAAGCGGTTACGCAGCATCTGCAGCCGCGGATCGCCCTCGGGCAACGGCACCCCTCGCAGCACCGCCTCGTCGCCCTGGTCCTCCGCCCGCCGCCGCTCCGCCTGCGCCGCCGACACGCCACCCGGCAGCAGCCACGGCCGCCGCACGCGCAGCCACTGCCAGACCGACTGCCGCGCCCACCGACTCAGATTCTCCGTCTTATCAACAGCTTGCAACCCATGCGGCGCAAGTGGCTCGAGCTGCCGCAGCGCCTGCCCCAGCGCTTGCCGTTGCCGCAGCGACAGCCCTGCCGCATCGCTCGCCGGCGGCACCCCACAGCGCACCAAGAACTGCAACCAGTACGCCTGGTTTCGCCCGTGCTGTGCCAGCAAGTCATCCGCCAAGGCCATCGGCTACCACCGCAAGCTGCTGGCAGTTCGCAGCACCAGCCGACCGCGCTCATGGCACTCGGCCTGCGCCGCCCGGTCCAGCAGCTCAAACGTAATGGGGCTCTGCGCCACCGCCGCGTAAAACGCCGCCCGCAGCACCGCATTCTTGATCTCGCCGCCGCTAAACTCATACGCCTCGGCCAGCAGCTCAAACGGCACATCGTCTTCGATCGGCGTCGGCTCGGGCAGCATCGCCAGCCACAGCTGCTCGCGCTCAGCCTCGCCAGGCAGCGGAAATTGCGCATGAAAACGAATACGCCGCTTGAACGCCTCGTCGATGCTGTCCGCGAAATTCGTCGTCAAGATGACCACGCCGCTGTACTCCTCCATCTTTTGCAGCAAGAAATTGACCTCGAGGTTGGCATAGCGGTCCACGCTCGACCGCACCTCGGTACGCCGCGCAAAGAGTGAATCCGCCTCGTCAAACAGCAGGGCCACCCCGCCGCGCTTACCCTCTTCGAACAGGCGACCCAGCCGCTGCTCCGTCTCGCCAATGTACTTTGACAAAATACGCGACAGATCAACGCGGTACAGGTCGAGCCCCAGCTCGCGCGCCACAAGCCCGGCCAGCATGGTCTTGCCCGTGCCGGGCGGCCCCGAGAACAGCGCCGTCAGCCCCAGCCCGTAGTGGTAACGGGCAGCAAAGCCCCAATCGTTCAGCACTTTTTCGCCATGTTTGGCATAGGCGATGATCTCATGCGTCACCGCCAGCACCGGCGCGGGCAGCACGACCTGCGGCCAGGTCGCCGTCGCCGTCACCCGCTGCGCCACGTCGCCCACCCGGTGACCGATGCGCTCGCGGCAAGCATCCGCCAACCCTTCGTGATTGCTAAGCGAATGCCGCCCCGCTCCGATTGCGCGCGCCAGCTCGTCGATCTGCGCCAGCGACAGCGGAAAGGCCGCAAGCTTAGGCACGGTCTGCAGTTCATCGCTTTGCCCCGCTAGGCATGTCGACCAGGCCCGCGCCCGCGCACCGCGGTCCGGAAAGGCCAGTGTCAGGGCACTTGCCCCCAGCTGCCGCCCCAGGCCCGCCGCCAGCGACGGCAGGTCGCCCGCGCCAGCATCCTCAATTAACACAGGAAGCTGCAGGTCCGTCAGCGTCTGCACCAAGGGCGCCGGCTCCAGCGTGCGACCGCCCTCGTCGTGGCTCAGCCCCACCACCAGCAGCAGTGCATCACCCAAAAGGGCAAGCAGCGCAGCGCGTTCCAAGGCCTCGCGCACGGCACCGCCATCGTAACTCTCGCCCGTCTGTGGGTCGCGCCGCAGGGCGCCCGCCACATCGCACACCACCACCTCGCGCTGCAGCCGCTGCCCCAGCCCCGTCGCCAGCAGCTGCACATCGCCCGCCGTCGCCGCCCGCACCAGCAACCGCGTGGTACTCCCTCCAAATTCCAGCTGTTTTATGGCCTCGTCCAACTCGGGCCGCAGCAATTCCAGCGCGTGCATCGTCGCATCGGGGGCCAGCGGCCGCACCACCGCCACCGCCCGATCGCCCTGCGCCGCTCCCGCGGTCCCACTATCGAGCCACGCCAGCACCACCGGCGCCAGGTGCACAAACGCCAGCCGCCCCGCCTCCGCATCCCCCAAACCGCGCAGCAACCCCAGCCGCGCCCAGCGGTGGTCGGCCCGCAGCAGCGCGGCCGTGGTCTCGGGCGACTGCTCAAATGGATCGAGCAGCGACTGCACAAAACTCCGCTCAATGCCGCTCGAGTCCGCCCATCCCGACAGCAGCCGCAGCGCCGCCGCCGCCCGCGGACTCAGCGCCTCGCCCAGCAAAAGCACCAGCAAGTCGCGCTCTGGGTCCGTCAGCGCCAGATCGCCCAGCAGTCGCCGCCAGCGCGCAAGCGGCCCCTGCTCCGGCCAAGCCTTTGCAACACTTCGCAAAGCCCGCACATCGGCATCCGCCGCCCGCGCTCGCGCCAGCCGCTCGGGTGCCACCTCTTCGCCGCGCAGCCAGCGCTGTAGCTCGGCCGGCAGCTCTCCTTGCCCCTGCTGCCCCTCGTAAAGCGCGGAATAGCGATGCAAAAGCGCACGATGCCAACGCAGTACGTCGGCAGCTGGGTCACTAGCAACAGTCATCGCCGCAGTCCTGTGCCGCCCCGGGCACGGTCGACAGCTTTGCCCCATTCGCCGCAGAATTCCAGTCCGTACGGCGTGCGGCTGCACCTGCAAACCGCACTGCGGCCTCGCGCGTCGAAGTTCGGACTTGACCCCGCCGCGCTGGGGCCCTACGTTGCAATGGCGATGCCCAATCGTTTGACCAGCATTTTTCGCCAGCTCCTCGCCGCCCTACTCGGCGTGCTGATGGCTTGCGGCCTGCTGCTTGGCCTGGCGACCATGATGAGCTGGGGCGGTCGCGACTTGGACAGCCACCCGGGTCAACGCGCCAAGCACGGCAACGGCAAGGGCCCCAAGATCGCCTCGCGCCTCAACTTTTTGCCCTCGCGCCCCGTCGAACTACTGCCCGAGCCAGCCAAGCCCAAGCCGCGCGAAGACGACGACATGAACGGTCAGATCGTCGAGACGGCGCGGCCCGAGCGCGACGAAGCGCCCGATCACGCCAAGTACCTGGGCCGCTACGACATGAAGGTCGATCGCGAGCAAAAAGCTCTGGGCCGCAAGACCCCGGGGCGCGACCTGGGCAAGATGGCGATCGACAACCCCTCACGACTGCAAAGCCCGCAATCCACAAGCAAAGAAGCGACGCAGCTGCCGCGCCAGCGTCAGGTGGTGCAGACCAAGAAGGGCGAGAATCAGCCCGATCAACAGGCAGTGGCGGCGGCGAACATGCCGGGGGCCGGGCCCGCGCCGCAAGAAGCCCATAATCAGGGCCAAAATTCGTCGGTGGTGGTGCAGGGGGCACCCAATGGCTTGCTGCTGCCGTCGACTTCGCCGGGCAATGTGCTGCGTAACCTGCAAGCGCTATCGGGGTCGCCGGGCAGCAACGACTACCTGCCCGACGTCGACGACGAGGGCGCTACCAACCTGCTCAACACGCGCAAATTCCGCTATTGGGACTTTTTTCAGCGCGTCAAAGACCGCGTCGGCCAAGAGTGGGAGCCCGGCAAGGTCTGGAACGAGCGCGACCCCACCGGCCAGCGCTATGGCGTCAAGAATCGCCTGACCCTGCTGCGCGTGACGCTTGACCCCGAGGGCGCGCTGAAACAATTGCGCGTTGCCAAAGAGTGTGGTCTCGACTTCCTTGACGACGAGGCCCGGCGCGCCTTCACTGCTGCAAGCCCCTTCCCCAATCCACCCTCGGGTTTGCGTAATGACCATGGCGAGATCGAGTTCCAGTTCGGCTTTATGTTCGAGATCTCGTCACAGCGCTTCAAGATGCGCGGTTGGCAGTAGCGCGATCGTTCGACGCATCCTCTCCATTTTCTTCAGCCTCTTTGCCCTCTTACCTGGCATTGCCCGCGCCACCGCACCGCTGCAGCTGCAGATCGCCCTGCACGAGGTCGATGCTGAGCGCCGAGCTCCCCTCGAAAAGACGACGCGCGATGCGGTCGAAAGTGTGCAGACCTACTTGGCGCAACCGTTTAGTGGGCCCCTCGCCATCGATTTTGTGGGCAGCGAAGACGCTTTTGCCCAGGTGATGGCCGAACATGGCGTGCAAGGGTGGGACGAGCGCTGGCTGTCGGGCCTGGCCCTGCTCGATCAACACCGCATCATCGTCGCGGTCAACGGTACGCGCGCGCTGACGACCCGCGAGACGCTCGAGCACGAGCTGGTGCACGCCGGCCTGCATCAAAGCGGCACGGGGCAGTGGCTGCCGCGCTGGTACCAAGAGGGGGTGGCGACGCTGCTGGCCGGCGAGGCGACGTGGGAGCGGATGCGCGACCTGGCGGGTGCGGCTCCGCTGGGGCAGCTGGCGAGCCTGCAGGCGCTCGATCAGGGCTTTCGCGGCAGCCAAGTGGCGGTCGAGCGTGCCTACGCGATGTCGTCAGGTTTCATGCGGTTTTGCACCAAGCGCGCCGGTGGCCAGTACGCGGTCGGCCAGCTGCAGCAGCGTTTGACGCAAGGTGTGGGCTTCGATAGCGCGTTTGCCCTAAGCTTTGGCGGGCGACCCGACGCGCTGTATGCCGCGTATGCCGAGCAAATTCAAGCCTCTGCCTCGAGCTGGGCGATGCTGCTGAGCGATACCACCGTATGGTCGCTCGTTTCGCTGCTGGCGCTGTTTGCGATGATGCAGGCATGGCGGCATCGGCCCCGCTTCGACGATGGCGACGACGACGAGCCGCTTGACCTGGAAGCCATTGCCGCCGAAGGGGTCGCGGCCCAGCGAAGACCTTGGCATTACCGCGACTTCTTGGCCGAACCGCTTGAAGCGCGCGCCGACGATCCTGGCGACGATCGCCCAACTGCGGCTGACCACGACCAGGCCGACCCCCTAGAGAATGGCTGGATTGCACCAGAAACGCGGCGGCGCCCGTGGCACGTCCGCGATTTTTCACGCGACCCCTTGCGCGTCGAAACGGCCGACGACGCGGCCGCAAGCCCGGGGCAAGCCTTGGTCGATGCGGACAATTCCCAAGACGATTCACAGATAACCGAGCCCCGGCGCCCGGCAATTGCCGATTGACGCTCCCCGCACGCCCGCCTATAAGCCGCTGCGCGAGCTCACGATGACTCTTACCCACCTGCGCCAACATCAACTCCGCCGCGTGCACATGCGCCTGCTGACGCGTGCGGTCGAGTTTGCCCAAGAAAGCCTTGAGCTGCCCGATGTTTTGGCTGCGGCGAGCCGCTTTTTTGGTCAGCGCCTTCGCGACGTCCGCGAGCTCGAAGCGCGACTGCTCGACGACGACGCCGATGTGCAGTTCTACCCCTGGCTACTGTGGGACGCGGAGCTGGGCGACGGCCCACTGGGGCTGCGCCTGCCGATGCGCGGCCGGTCGGCCATGGAACACCAAGTCTGGCAAGCACTTCTGGCTACCCGCCCCGCGGCGTGGCTGCTGGGCGCCACCGAGGGCCGCACGGCGCACCTGCAGCACCTGGGCGACGGGCACCGTGTGTCGATCGACGAGCCGATGCTCGAGGGCGGTCCGCCGGCGGGCGAAGTGCTGGTGGCACGCGTGCTTGACCTGGGCGATGTGCACCTGCTCGATGCCGTCCATGCCGCGCTGCCCGGTCGCGCTCTAGCGGCGATGACCCGCGCACAAAGGGCGGTGCAACACGAGGCGCCTGAACGTCAGCTGCGGCGGCTGCTGAATTGGGCGGCGACGGCGGCGCGGGCGAGTAAGCCTAGTCGCAGCATGGGGTTGAGTCCTACGGGCATCCGCACCACGCTGGTGCTGCGCCACCACGACGAGGCCGCCAGCCTCGACTTGCTCGAAGCGGCGTGTGCGCGCGGGTTGCTTGAGCAGCTGGGCCCGCGGCGTTTTGCGTTTATGCGCGGCACTTTAGCACCCACCGGTGCGGTGTTGCGCCTCCACGCCGAGCGCATCCATGCCAGCACGATTCACCGCGATCGCGTCGGCGATCTGCAACAGGCACTGGCCGAACTGCTGCCCAATGCCTCGCTTACGATGACAATACACCGCGATCTCAATGGTTTACTCGAACCAAAGGCGGCTAAGGCTGCGGCCTCGCAGGGCGAGCTGCGGGCGCTGGCCAACGACTGGCTCAACGAAGCCTTGGTCGATTTTGGCGACCGCCCCCACGCCGAGTTCGGTGGCCAGACCCCGCGGGCCCTGTCGCAGACCGCCGCGGGAATTGCCAAGATGCGCGCGTGGTTCCATGCCGTGGCGCCCCTGGCCGCACTGGCCGATACCCGCTATCAGCAGCAGCTCGCGACACTCATTGGCGATTTCGCGGCTGGCTAACTCAACATTTTTCAGATAGTTAACTGCCATCCGGCTCAAACGCTCGGCAAAATAGCGCCGCGCCGTCGTCGCTCACTGCGGCAAAGGGCTCGGCGCGCATCACCGCATTGGGCCAGGCATACAAGCACGAGCCGTCGGCGCGGCGGTTGGCGCAGTCTTCGCAGCGAAATTGCAGGCGCCAGCGTTCGGCATCAACCAAGAAGGCCGCGTTGACCGCATCGATCGGCTTGCCTTGCAACAGGTCGGGTTGAAAGGGGTCACCCGAGCGTCGCGAACGACGGGTCATGGCGCACCTCCGCCCAGATGGGTCGCAACTGCAGTCACTAACTCGCGATCTTCAGCCTGCCGCACTTGTTCTTTGGCCCGCGCCAGCCACGTCCCAGCCTGTTCTGGGGCCAGCAGCGCCCGCAGCAACACTGCGCGCAGCGACTCCGCGCCTATGGGCAGGTCCAGCGCTGCCCACGACTCCGTCCGCGCCGCCAAAGCCACCGCCCGCGCCACATCTAGGCTCGCCACCGGCTCCTGGGGCGCCCCTACCGCAAAGACTAGCGCCTCGGCACCGCGATGGGCCCGCAAGCACGCATCTAGCGCCAGCGCCCGCCACGTCGCCGCCGGCACAAACCGCTCGGCCCCCAGCGCCAACAGCGGCCGCTCACCGCGCACATGCTCGTCGAAGAAGCGCTCAATGGCCTCGCTATCGGCGCGACTCCGCTCGGCGGCGTAGAACAGCTTAGAGGCCTTGAGCATTAGCCCCTGCCAGCGCTGGCCGCTCGCCTTGCACACCGCGGCAAATTGCCGCTTCTGGTACGCCGCCGCCATGGGCCGCAACGGAGCTGCTAGCGCCGCCGGTTTGTCGAGCGCCGGGCGCAGGGGTTGCAGCTGCACGGCCAGATCCCAGGACCAGGGCGCCGGATCGGCCCGCACATCGCTCGCCGCGAAGCCGATCCGCGCCACAAACAGTGCCACGAGCAAGTTTTTTGCCAACTGTGGGAACAAAATCACCCCAACCGCGGTTGCAGGCCTGCGCGCCTTGACAACGGACCTACGCATCCTATCGTTGGCGCGCCGCGCGCGAAAGGTCTGTGACCGGTGCGTGCCGCAAGCCGTCAGCGCAAACTCAGTGCTTTCGTTGACCGTTTGGGGTGTAAGCAGAGGGTACCCGTCGAGCCCCGCGTTCGACCTGCGCGATCCACCGCTGTGGCCGCCATCTTAAGCCGCGGAACTGTCCGACATCGGGAGTTTGGTAACCATGACCGAGAGTTCTTCCCTACAGTCCACTGCCCCCGCGACCGTGATCGCCGTGCGCGACTTGGTCAAGCAGTACGACACCAAGACCGCGCTCGACGGCGTCAGCTTCGACGTTCATGCCGGCGAAATCATGGGGTTACTTGGCCCCAACGGCGCTGGCAAGTCGACCACCATGAAGATCTTGACCACCTACCTCACCGCCACCTCGGGCAGCGTGACGGTCGATGGCCACGACGCACAGGTCGATGCCATTAAAGTCCGCGAGATTTTGGGCTATCTGCCCGAGTCAACGCCCCTGTACGCCGACATGGTGGTGTGGGATTACCTGCGCTACGTCGGCGCGATGCGCAACTACCCCAAGGCCGAGCTCGACAAGCGGGTGGCCGAAGCCATTCGCATGGTGGGTCTGCACGAGTACGTCGGCTTTCAAATCAGTCAGTTGTCTAAGGGTTACCGCCAACGCGTCGGTCTGGCCCAAGCCCTGCTGCACAACCCCAAGGTGCTGATTCTCGACGAGCCGACCTCGGGCCTCGATCCCAATCAGATCATTGAGATCCGCAACCTAATCCGCGAGTTGGGCAAGTCGCACACCATCATCCTGTCGAGCCACAACTTGGCCGAGGTACGGCAGGTTTGCGATCGCGTGGTGATCATCCACCGCGGCAAGGTGGTGGCCGACGGCACGCTCGACGAGCTCGAAGGTCGCCTGGCGAGCAACCACCCGATCGTGGTGGGGTTGCAACTCAGCTCCGGTACAAGCAAAGCCGACGCGGTGGCCCAGCTGCAGGGCCTGCCCGGCGTAGACAAGGTGCTAGTCAGCCACGACACCCAAGTGCCGGTGCCGCACACCATTTTCGAGATCGAGGCCCAAGACGACCTGCGCGCTCAGGTGGCGGCATGGGCGGCCAAGCAGGGCCACACCGTGCTTGAGCTGCGCCGCAAGTCGATGGATCTGGAGGGTATCTTCCAGGCCCTGACCCAAGACAACCAGGCCTAACCCAGCTAACTGCTTCTACTCACAGGGATTCCTATGAATGCTGTGCTGACCCTAGCGCGCCGCGAGATGGCCGCCACTTTCGACTCGCCGATCGCCTACATCGCCGGAAGCGTGTTTTTGGTGGTGACTGGCCTGTTGTTTTTCTTTGGTTACGACGGCAGTGCCGACTTTTTCGCCGCCCGCGAAGCCACCTTGCGGCCGCTTTTCGAGTATGCGCCGTGGACCCTGGCGGTCATCTTGCCCGCCGTGACCATGCGCCTCGTAGCCGAAGAAAAGAAGTCGGGCACACTCGAGTTGCTTGTGACCTTGCCGGTCAGCGACTTGCAGATCGTGCTGGGCAAGCTGCTGGGCGCCTTCGGTTTCTTGGCCGTAACGCTCGCCGTGACCGCCATCTTCCCCATCATGATCGCCACCGTCGGTCACCCGGATTTAGGCGCCGTCATCGGTGGTTACGTGGGCCTGCTGCTCATCGGCACCGCGTTTCTCGCGCTCGGCCTGCTCACCTCGACCTGGACGCACAACCAAATCATCGCGTTTATCGTAGGTTTGCTGCTGTGTGTGTTCTTTTGGACGGCCACCGACGCCCTGTTAAAGCTCGCCTTTGACCGGCCGCCGCTGGCCCTCGAATTGCTTAGCTTTCGCACCCAGTTCGAGGCGTTTGCCAAGGGCGTGGTCGATATCCGCAACGTCGTCTATTTCTTGAGTGTTACCGCAGTGGCGGTGGTCGCTTCCACCTACTCGCTGCAATCGCGCCACTGGAAGTAGGGCCGCCGCGCCCAGCCTTGCAGTCGCCAGAACACCAACGAAAACGCCAAGCACGACCAGATGGGTTCCAAGATGAACGACACCAAGAAGACCGTAAGCAAGAAGGGTAGCAGCCGCACCGATGCCTGGGTGATGCTGCTCGCCGTAGTGGGCGTGGCGGTGCTGCTCAATGCGCTGCTGACCCAGACTAGCCTGCGCATTGACCTGACCGACCAGCAGGTCCACACCCTCAGCGGCGCCAGCAAGAAGGCGGCGAACGACCTAGACGGGGTGGTGATCACCGCGTACATCAGCAAGAAACTGCCTGAGACGATTCCGCTTCCTAATGGCGACAAGATGCCGCTCAAGGGCATCGAGCGGGCCTTTCGCGACAAGCTCGAAGAGTACGTGGCGGCGTCGGGCGGCAAGGTCAAGCTCGTCTACGCCGACAACGGTAGCCCGGGTGTGGGCACGGTCGAAGAGCAAGCCGAAGCCGCGAAACTCGAAACGTTTTCGTCGAAAGAATACCAAGTGGCCGGCGAGGAACTGAAGTTCGCGCACTACGCCATGGGCGCGACGTTCCACTACAAGACCGTGCACGAAGTGTTTGGCAAGGCGCTGCAACCCGGCTACTACGAGTTCGAGATCACCAAGATTTTGCTGCGCTTACAAGAGAAGTATGCCGCCGCGCAGATTCAAAAAGAGCCGTTGTCGCAGGGCAAGGCGGTGTTCGACGCGGTCAAGGCGTGCAACGATCTCATCCAAAAGAAGGGCAAGGTCGACGAGGGCGCCAAAGACGACGGCGGCGGTTTGTCGCTTAAGACCGGAGCAGATCCGTCGCAGAAACGCGTAGATGCGATGTTGGCTGCCAAAGACGACATCGCCAAGGTCTGCGGCGACGTCAAGCTAAAGATCGCCGCAGCGACCTCGCTCAAGGGCAAAAGCCAGTTCGGCGATCAATTGCTCGATGCCGCTGGGCAATTCGACCAGGTCATTGGCGAGCTGGGCGATGTGCTGAGCGGCAAGGCCGAGCAGTTCAAAGACAAGCCCAAGCAACTGGCGGCGGTGATGGGCCAGGCGATGGGCATGTTGGCCGACCTGACCAAAGAGGTCGACCGCAGCCACACCAACCTGAGCGACAGCCCCGGCCGCAAGGTCGTCGGCTTCTTGTGTGGCAACGGCGAGTTCTGCCCCTTTGCCGAGTCCGAGCCGTTTGTGCAAGAGCAGATGGCGATGATGGTGGCGCAGAACAACCCGATGATGAAGCAGATTGTGCAGGCGGCCACCCAGATCGCCCAGGGCATCGACGAGACCAACGGCCGCATCGGCGACAACCTGTTTACCAAGCGCGGCTACTCGATCCGCCGCGTCGATGCCGACAGCCCGATTCCGTCGGAAATTTCTTCGCTTATCATCTATGCCCCGCGCACGGCGCTGAGCGAGTACACCCGCTACCAGCTCGACCAGTTCTTGCTGTCGGGTCGGCCCGTGGTCATGCTCGCCCAAGAGTGGGACGTGGCGCTGATGAATATGGCCCCCGGCGACGAGCTGGGCAACGACATGCGCATGGACTACACCGCGCTGAGCGCGACGGGCAGCAACCTACAGGATGTGCTGAAGAATTACGGCGTGGAGCTAAAGCGCGATCTGACCTTGGACACCAAGCACGTGCAGACCGTGCGCGTGATGAAGCTGGTGCAAAAGGGCGGCCTGCAGTTCCAGTCGCAGCAAGACTTTCCGTATGCGCTCATCCCCGTGGCGACGCACTTTGACCAGAGCCACCCGCTCAGCAAGTCGCTCGACAACCTGGCCCTGCCCTACGCCACCAGCGTCGAGCCGAGCGCGCAGCTTGCCCAGGACAAGCGCTTTGAAGTGGCTAAGATTATTCAGAGTTCCGAGTCGTCGCTCAGCCACGCCGCGCCGCTGCCCGTGCTGCCGCCCGCCGTGCAAGAAGTGGCGCTGCAAGCCAAGCCCAACGGGCCGCTGACCCTGGCGCTGTATGTGCGCGGGCCCTTCAAGTCGGCGTTCGCGGGCAAAGAGCCGCCAGCGCGTCCCGACAAGAAGACAGCCGAGGATCCGATGCATCCCAAAGAAAAGCCCAGCGAAAACGCGCAGGAACTGGCCAAGCGCAGCTTTAAGGGCGAGGGTGTGGGCAAGCTGCTGGTGGTCGCGTCGAACCTGGGTATCGAGGGCCTGGACCGTGGGCAAGTGCTCAAGGGCTTCGATCTGAGCAAAATGGCGCAGTTTTCGGCCGAGATTATCAAGGACTACCAGCTGTGGAACGCCAACTTCCAGAACTGGCAGATCCGCATCGGCCAAGTGTCGCACCTGCTGGGCGGCAACCTGCAATTCTTGACGAATATCCTCGACTGGTCGACCTCGCACGAGGCCCTGGTCGAGATTCGCAGCAAGGGCGACACGCGCCGGCCGATGCAGCAGGTCGACGACGGTCAAGCCAAGCGCTTGCGTCTGGTTACACTGCTTGGCGGGCCGCTTCTGCTCATTGGCGCGGGGCTGCTGCGCTGGCGGCTGCGGCGGGCGCGCAACTTGGCGCTCAAGGTCTAACTCTGCAATCTTACAGTTCATCGCAAAGAGGTTAGCATGAAGCGGTCGACACTGGTCGTCTTGGGCATCTTTGCCGTGCTGCTGGTGGCCTGGCTGGCCAAGGGCATGAAGTCGGCGCCCCAGGGCCCGGCGCCGCTGGCGCTCGAGGGCTATGCCGGCAATGTCACGGAGCAAGAATTTCGCACCAGCCAAAAAGACAAGCTGCCGGGCATCCAGAAGCTGCGGGTCAAAAAGAAGGCCGAGACCTGGATCCTGCAGCAAATTGCGCAAGAGTTGCCTAAGGATACCACCCCCGACGCCGCCAAGCCGGCCGAGGCCAAGTGGAGCGTGACGCGGCAGAAGAATGGCAAGACGAGCGACGCCAAGGGCCAGCCGTACCGCGCCAACGCCATGGCCGAGGTATTTGGCCGCTCGATCCACTCGACCTTTGCCAAAGAGATCAAGGCCACCGAGCTCGCCGAGTACGGGCTCGACGCCGATCACGCCATCGAGGTCGAGGCTAGCGGCGCCAAAGCCAACTTCAAGCTGCGCATCGGCAGCGTCGACAAGCCGCAAGATGGCGCGGAACCCTCGACCTGGGTTCAAGATCCTGCCCACGCCGAGGTGGTGTACCAAGTGGTCGGCCGCGACCTGCGCGCCTCCTTCGACGTGGCGTGGAGCGACTTGCGCGACCGCGGCATCCTCACCATCGATCTCGCCGGCCTCGACCGCATCGAAGCCAGCAACCCCGACGACCCGCGCGCCGCTAGCTTTGTCGTCAGCCGCGCGCCCGTAGCCACCGGCGCCAAGCGCGAGGCCGGCGAAGGCTGGAGCATCACCGCCCCCACCGGCTACGGCGTGGGCGACGTGGGCGAGTGGGCCAAAAGCATCGAGCGCCTGACCGCCGGCGACTTCATCGACCCGAGCGAAGTGGCCGAAAAGAAACTCGATACCGGCCTCGACCAGCCCAAGGCCGCGCGTCTGACTTTGGGCGAGGGCAGCAAGAAAACCGTGCTCGTGTTCGGCAAGGTCGACGAGGCTTCGGCCCAGCGCGACATCTGGTGCAAGATCGAAGGCCGCGACGAGCTGTACAAGATTGCCGCCTTTAGCCGCGACCAGGTGCTGCAGCGCCTCGATCAGATCCGCGAGCGGGCCCTGCTGGGCAAGCGCCACGGCAAAGACGCGCAAAGCTTTACGCTCGTGGGCCCAGAGGGCAGCCTCGAAGGCCACAAGCAAGGCGACTCGTGGAGCCTGACCGGTCGCCCCAAGGCCAACAGCGGCGCCATCCAAGCCTTCCTCACCGATCTCGACGCCATCAAGGTCGATTTTGCCACCGATGTGACCCCTGGCGCGGTGGGTATCGACACGCCCGAGACCACGCTCACGCTGCAGTTCGCCGACGGGCCGTGGCAAGTGGTGCTAGGTAAAGAGAAAGACGGCAACAACTACGGACGTGCCGCCGCCGCGCCGGGTCAAGGCGACCTGTTCAAGCTCGCCTCGTGGAGCGCGGGCCGCCTCAAGAAGAAGGCCGCGGACTTCGACGACAAGCCGGTCGAGCCCAAGCCGGCCGGTGGCCCTGCAGGTATGCCGCCCGGAATGCCACCCGGAATGCAGATGGGTATGCCCCCGGGCGCGATGCCCGCCGAGTAGCCATTTTTTGCTATGTCTATGCCACGCCTGCCGATTCTAGAGCACAAGCACCCGCAGCACGCGTCGCTGTTTCAGCCCGCCAACTTGCTGCGCGAGGCCCGTCGCCAGCGCGGTCTGCCCGCTACGCCTATCCCCGCCGTGTGCCTGCTCGATCCCGACGGCGACATGGTCCGCTACCTGCGCGACAAAGACCTCGCAAGTCCGGTCGAGGCCTGGGCTTGTTACCACACCGCTATGTGGCGCACGCAGTGGCGCGGCATCGAGCTGGGCCTCGTCGGCTGTGCCGTAGGTGCGCCCTTTGCCGTACTGGTGGCCGAGCAGGCCTTTGCCAGCGGTTGCGAACTGCTGATCAGCATTACCTCGGCGGGTCAGCTCGACGGCACCCTTGAGCTGCCCTGCTTCGTCCGCATCGACCGCGCGCTTCGCGACGAGGGCACCAGCTACCACTACCTGCCGCCAGGGCCCTTTGCCGAGCCGCTGCCCAGCGTTGCCGCAGCTATGGCCACCCTACCCGCCACAGCCGGCCTGCGCGTGCGGCCAGGAGCCGTGTGGACCACGGATGCCCCCTACCGCGAGACAGCAGCCGCCATCGCCGCTCGCACGGCCGCAGGCCTCGTGGCCGTCGAAATGGAAGCGGCGGCCCTGTATGCCTTCTCAGAGGCCCGCCAGTGCCCAGTCGCCTGCTTTGCCCACGTAACCAACGCCATGGCGCAAACCGCCGGCGACTTCGAAAAGGGCGAAGCCGACGGTGCGCTGGCCTCGCTCGACCTCGCAGCCGCCGCAGCCGCAGCTTGGCACGCGTCACAAGTTTAGATATTTGCTGATTTAACCGCGACAGCCCGCGCTACGGCGTGGTCGGTGCAGCCTCGGGAGCCGGCTCGGGCGTAGCCTCGGGCTTGGCCTCCGGCGTCGCAGCGGGCTTCGGCGCCGCATCCGTCGGCATAAACTCGATCGTCGTCTTCAGACCCTTGACGCGCGTCTCGAGCTCTTTGTACTTGGCGAACTTGCTGCCCACCGTTTCGAGCGATTTCTGGCAGATCTCAAGCGCTTTCTGCAGGTCGGCCTTGCCGCCCGTCAGCACAGCTTGGGCCACCACGCAGCGGTTGTAGTGCAGCTGCGGCCGGTTATCCTTTTCCGCCAGAATGTCGAACACCGCCAGCGCTTCCTTGGCCTTGGCCGGGTCGTCACCCAGGCGACGCAGCGCCACGGGCTTGGTCACCACCGCCCAGTAGTTCTGCGGGTCACGCTTCAGTACTTCGTCGAGCAAACGCACCGCATTCTCAAAGTCGAGGTAGCGCATGGTCACGGCCGCGGCGTTCAGCAGCGGTTCAACCTGCTTGACGTCCGCCTTGCCCGCCTCTTCGTAGGCCACCAGCGACTCGCGCACTTGGCCCAGCTCCTTGTACGAAGCCGCCAGAATCCGCCACAGGGTCGCCGACTTCTTCAGCTCGGGAGCATTGCGCATGCCGTACGACGCCGTGAACAGCGCCTCGCGGAACTGCCCCTGAGCAAAATGCGCAAACGCCATGCGAGTATAGGCCTTCGCCATCTCGGGATTTGCCGCAGTGGTGGTCTCGGCCGAAGCCGGCGCCGGTGTGGCCGACTCGTCGATCGCCGCACCTGTCGACAGGTCGAACAGCTTGTAGCGCGTCTCTTTGACCACGTCGGCCGGCTTGCCGCTCTCGTCGTACTTCAGACTGCCTTCTTCAACCATGAATTCTTTGATGTCCGTCGACTCGGCGAACTTGCCATCCAAGGTCTTCAGGTTGTCGCGCGCCTCGGCCCAGTAGCTGTCAAACGCAAAGATCTCGGCGGCTTTCTTCAGCGCCTCGCGATACCGCTCCTTCGAGCGCTCGAACAACGGTGCGGCCTTCTCGCTCACCTGCTGCAGCCACTCGGTCTTCAGTTCGTCGGTCTTGAACGCTGGCGGCGCCGGCAAGTTCTTGATACTCGTAGCAATATCTTGCCAGATGCGACCACGACGGCTCGACGCGGCCGCCGTCCACTTCGGGTTCTTCGCGCCCTCGGCTTCGGCATACACCTTGTCGGCCTCGGCAACCTTGGTGGCCTTCTCCGCGACCAGCTTGGTAGCCGCCTCAAGGTTCTTGGGCGCACCCTTCAGGGCCCGCACCTTCTCGAATTCGAGCTCGCCGCGCATAAACAGCGCCTGCACAATCGCATCGCGACCCACCGCCGGCAGCTCGGCCAGCTTACCCGCCGTCTGTAGCTGCTCGGCCGTGTCCGACACCTTCTTGTACAGCGTCAGACCGCGATCGCCCATGTTCAGCTTGAACTGCGCCGTGCCGGTGTTCACCATCGCCGCCAGCTGCAATTCCAACGGAATATTCTCGCTGCGCTTGAGGAATTTGTCCGACGCCTTGATCACGCCCTTCCAGTCGCTCTTGTTCAGCGCCTGGACCGAGACGTTGTACGCCACCTCGGCCGCCCGCTTATCCTTGCTAAACGTCGTCAAGAACAGCTCGCCGTCCTCGACCACCTTGTCGAAGTCGCCCAGCAATTCGCGGTAGCGCGTCGCCGTCGCCAGTGCCTGCGGCACCTTTTCGTGGGTGGGAAAGGCTTTGACAAACGCCTCGTAACTATCCGCCGCCAAACGAAAATCCGCAGACTCGCGATAGATCTCGCCGATCTCGAACAGCGACTGCGGCGCGCGCTTGTCGGCCGGAAAGGTCGCGGCCAGGTTGCGATAGGTCTCGATAATCTGATCGCGCTTCTTGGCCGTACGGTAAAAGCGCGCCGCGCCCGACAGAGCTTGCGCCGCCTTTTCGGGGTTTTTATCCTTAAATCCAGCGGCATATGCAACCAAGCACTCGGCCGCTTGCACCGGCTTGTCCTTGAGCTCGATGCACTTGTTGTACTCTTCGTTGCTCTTAAACTCGGTGATCGTCACGCCCAGGGTATCGTGGTTAAAGCGCGGGTCCGCCACCAGCTTGTCGACCCACTCGCGCAACCCCTTGCCGTCTTGCCCCAGCCACAACGCCGACACCATCAGCCGCGCACCGTCGTAAGCGTATTCGTGGGTCGCATAGCGCTGCACAAATTTGCCTAACATGGCCGCAGCCTTGTCGAATTGATTGCGCTGGTAAAACAGCCGCCCGGCGATAAACATGGCCTTGGGCACGTCGTCGTCGTCGATCTTGTTCTTCTCGGCGGTGTCGACATAGCGCTCGCAGGCCCGCGCCACTTTCTCTTCTTCGGGCGTCAGCGGCACCGGCCGGGTATCCGTCAGATCCTGAGCCTTTTCGCTAGTTTCTGCCGACAAATCCTGCAAGTTGATGTAGCAAACCAAGGCACGGTGCGCCGCCGGCTCGGCAAATTTGCCCGTTGGATCGCTCTCGATGACCTTTTCGTACATCGCCGCCGCTTCGCTCCACCGCTTCAGCTGAAACAGCGCCAGCGAGTGGTTGTAGAGCATGCCGTAGGCATTGGCGCCCTTCTCAAAGTGCTCGTTGTACAGGCGATACATCTTCTCGGCCATCTCAAGCGTGGCTGTCACCTGGGTATTTTCGTACTCGCCGTGGAAGGTGGTGGCAATCTCGGCCATCAGCATTTCTAGGTCGTCGTACCGCTTCGGCGAGACTTTGTAGCCATGCTTCAGGCCGTTCGACACCATCTGCGCCGACTTCACCGTCTCGTTCAAGTCGTGAAGTTTGTAGCTATTTTCAAGACGAAGCACCAAGTAGCGCAGCATCTCGTGATCTTCTTTGGCAAACTCGATCAACTGGTCGAGCACATCGTTGCTTTTGCTGAACTGCGACACTTCGGTGTAGTACAGCGCCAGCATGTCGAGCAGCATGATCTCGCTGCCCTCGGCGGCCCGCTTAAAGAATGCCAATGCTTCTTTGGGGTTGCCAAACTCAGCCCACGACCGCACCAAGTACTTGCCGGCGTCTTCAACAAACGTCACGCGGCCGCGCGCCTCGCGCTTGCTGTAATCGAGCACGCGCACAAAGCCCTGGACCGCCTGCTTCCAGTTCTGGGTGTTGTACTGCACCCACGCGATGTAATAGAGCGCCCAGCCGAACACGGGCGCGTCGGGGTAATCCAAGGCCTTGGTGTACCACTTGATAGCCTCGGTACCGTTGTTCTTGCCAAAGTAGTAGTTGCCGATGCCCAAGAACGCGTCGGGCACGTAGGTCGACTTGGCCGTCTTGCGCACGAGGCGCATGTAGGCGTCGACCGCCTCGCCGGGTCGCTCGATCTCGCCCAAGTGGTAGGCCAGCGAGTACAACACTTCGTCAAGCTTGGCGAATTTAGGAAAGGCCCGCTCAATACGCTTCAAGTGACTAATCACGTCGAGCTTGGCCGCGCGCGATTGCTCAAGCAGGTTCTGCTGCTCGATCTCGCAGCGGTGCTTGTCTTCCTTGTCGTCGCTCGCCAGGCAGGTTTCTAGTTTGACATCATGGGCTTCAAGCTCATACGCCAGCGCGCGATCCCACAACACGTAGCTGATCTCGAGCAGCGTATCGGCCTCGGTCTCGCTACCGCGCTCGATATCGAGCAATTCCCGCAAGATGGCCAACTCGTCGTCGATGTCTTCTACGCTCGACTTCTCGCGGCTGCGGCGCTGTTCGGGCGCACCCGGGCCAATCTTCTTGGGCTCTTTCTTGGTCGCCGTGGCACCAGCCTTGTCGGGCGCATCGCCAGCCTTGGCATCGCCAGCCTTAGCTTCGCCCTTGGGGCGCTTAATCACCGAAACTTCGCCTTTTTGCTTGGTTTCGACGGGGTCTTTGCCCTTGCCTGCGGCCTCAGCCGTACCCGCCACCGCGAACACAAGCAGGGCCGCCAGCAGCGCACGCAAGTGGGTCAAGTTCTTGACTATGTGCATGGTACTGCGCATCACTTGCCGCCCTCCGACTTGTCGCCATCGCCCTTGTCGGCGCCAGACGCCCCTGCCTTGTCGAGCTTGGTGCCGCCCTTGCCGCCGACCTTGGGTGCATCGGCGCCGATCGCGGCACGGCCGATTTCTTTAGCGGTGCACTTGCTTTGCGCCTCGTAGGTGTAGCCGCCCAGCTCATCGCGCCAGTAGCTGCCGTCAAATGGCCACACAATGTGCTCTACATCTTCTTGACGCGGCTCGGTGGTGGCTTTGGCGGTCTCGGCCATGTCGGCGCGCACCGTGTCGCTGATCGAGCCGCGGCGGGCCTTCAGCGACTCGTACTTAATGCGCAGACCTTGCCGAATAATTTCGGTCAGATCCTCGCGCACGCGGGTCAGGCGTTGCCGCGCGAGGCCGCCCGCTTCGGCGATCATCACCGCGCGCACGCGGCCCATGTCCTCGCGCAGTTGCGTCGCCGCCGCCGTCGCCTTGGTGTTGCGCTCCAGCTTTTCGAGCCCCGCGTACTCGTCGTTGGCCTGCACCACCGCGCCAAACGAGCGCTGCAGACGCTTATCGCTCAGCGCCACGTTGAAAATACGCCGCAATTGCACCGACAGCGACTTCTTGTCGCGCGACAGGCTGAACAGGTAGTCGTAGAACTCGGCATCGGTGCGCTGGCCCGAGAGCTGAGCGTCGAGCTCTTTCTTGAGCGGCTTGTAATCGCGCAAGAATTTCTGCACGGTCACCAGCGTTTCGCTGAAACGACAGGTGCGGAACAAAATCAACGCTTCGAGCACACGCGCTTCGGGGTAGTAGCGATCTTCGAAGAACGGCGAGTTCAGCGTGTGCAACTCGCCTAGCACGCGATCAATTCGGCCGATCTGAAAATAGGTCCAGCCGAGCTCGAACAGGGAGTCCAGCCACGCCGAAGTGCCTTCGGTGACGCGATCGTAGTAGCGGCCCGCAGCCTCAAACTGCCGCGCCGAGTAGAACAGGCGGCCCAGGCTCATGTTGGCCATGTCGCGGTACTGGGCGAAATAGCTGGGCGCGCCCACGATTTCTTCAAAGCGCAGAACGTCTTTGAACGACTCGACCGCCATGTCGTACTTCATCATCTTGGGCAGAGTGTAGATGACGCCGGTCAGATGGCGCGCCTTGAGATAGAACTCGTGCGCCGCGGGCTTAATCACCTGCAACTTCGCGATTGCTTTGTCGTACTCGCCCACGCCATAGTAGTAGCGTCCGAGCAGAAAGTGCACTTCGTCCAAGTCGTCTTGGTTGTGCACCGTCTCGGGCGCGTCGGCCAGCCGCTCGAGCGTCGCCAGGTCGCCCGGCACAGCCCGCTGAATCTGCAAGAAATACTTGATCTTCTCTTTGTAAAACGGATGTTCGGCCGACACCGTCACCGCATCGAAGCTGCGCAGCGCCGACTGATACAGCGACAGCCCCATCAGCACGCGACCTTGTACGAGTTGCGCGGCGTTGCGGGCGGGGTCATCGGGCGAGACGGTATTCAAGATATCTTCGAGCTTGCTGAAGGCGTCGTAGTATTTCTCGTCTTCGACCAAGGACTTAGCGGCTTCAATGTCGCCAGCGGTAGCCGCAGCGGCCGGCCGGGCAGCCAGGAGCGGCGCCGCGCTCAGCGTGAGCAGCAAGGCCATGGCCAAGCCGCGACGAAGCGTGCGACTCGCGCGGGTCAAGACCAGATTCAGGTTCAGAAAAGTGGGCACGGCGGAACGACCTCGCGCAGTTCAATTGCAGGAGTATGGCGCAAAAGCCGCCGCATCAAAAGCCCTGCGGCGCACTGCCCAATTTTCGTTGCGCTGCCCTGTCTGGCATGACCTTGCGCCCTGCGGCCGCAGCTAGCGAAAACGCCTGTGGTCGCCGCACGGCAAGTTGCGCCGCACGCTGGTCACCAGATTCGGGTCGAGCCACGCGGTGGCAAAGCCCTCGCCGTCGGAGCAGCGCGCCACCACTAGGCCCCACGGGTCGATGATCATCGAGTGGCCATAGCTGGTGCGGGCACCGCCGTGGAAGCCGTGTTGGCCGGCGGCGATCACGTAGCACTGGTTCTCGATGGCGCGGGCGCGCAGCAAAACCTCCCAATGATCCTTGCCGGTTTGCATGGTAAAGGCGGCGGGAATCAGCAGCACTTCGGCGCCGGCCTCGAGCAGCTTGCGGTACAGCTCGGGGAAGCGGAGGTCGTAGCAGATCGACATGCCCAGGCGGGTGCCGAACAGGTCGGCGGTCACGGCCTCGTTGCCCGGCGCCACATTATCGCTTTCGCGCATCGTCACTTGGCCGGGGATGTCGATATCGAACAGGTGAACTTTACGGTACTTTTGCACGATCGCGCCGTCAGGCCCAATCAACACCTGGGTGTTGTAGACGCGGTGCCCCGACTCGGCCAGCTCTTGGAACGACCCGAGCAGGATCGCCGCATCCACTTCGCGCGCCAGATCCGAAAAGAACGTAATAATTCTGCCGCTAAGCGTCTCACCCACGTTGTAGGTCGCGCCGGTACGCAAGAAGGTCGCGTTCTCGGGCAAGGTGATGAGCTGCGCACCGTCGGCGGCGGCAGCGCGCACCAACTCGGCGGCACGCTTCAGGTTTTGCTCAGTGTCTTCGGTCGAGCGAAGCTGGACGACGGCGGCTTTGAAACGTTGCATGGTCTTCCCCGCGGCGCTGGCCGCGCGCGTACTTTGACAAACCTGGGGTGCGGCGCGCAAGCCGTCGGGCACAAGCAACTCTTACGCCAGTACTTAGCCCGCTTATAGGCGCGATTGCCGGCCGCGCCGCAAAGCGCTACCCTGCTGCGCGCCCGACCCGGGCTACCGAACCAGGAGATCCTCATGCAGACCAGTATCCTTCGTGTCCACGCTCGCGAAGTGCTCGATTCACGCGGCAATCCCACGGTCGAGGTCGACGTCTACCTGCAAGGGGGCGGCTTTGGCCGCGCGATGGTGCCGTCGGGCGCGTCGACCGGTACGCACGAAGCCCTAGAAATGCGTGATGGCGACAGTCGTTACCTGGGCAAGGGCGTGCAAAAAGCGGTGCACAACGTCAATCAACGCTTGGCTCCGGCCGTGGTGGGTCGCGATGCGGCAGACCTGCGCGGCCTCGACAGCGCCATGCTGGCCCTTGACGGCACTGCAAACAAAGCGAATCTGGGTGCGAATGCCATTTTGGGCGTGTCGCTGGCAGCGGCCCGGGCGGCGGCCGATCAGTACCGCCTGCCGCTGTGGCGTTGGCTGGGCGGCGCCAATGCCCGCATCCTGCCCGTGCCGATGTGCAACCTGATCAATGGCGGTGCCCACGCGGCGGGCGGCCTCGACATCCAAGAATTCATGGTGATGCCGATCGGCCTGCCCACCTTTGCCGAGGGTCTGCGCGCCGCGGCCGAGACGTTTCACCAGCTCAAGAAGATCCTGGGCAAGAAAGGCCTGACCACCACTGTGGGCGACGAAGGCGGCTTTGCACCGCGTTTAGGCAGCAATGCCGAGGCCTTAGACTACCTATGCGAAGCGATCCTCGCCGCCGGCTACGAGCCCGGCAAGCACCTGGCGCTCGCGCTCGACGTGGCCAGCTCCGAGTTTTTTGACGCCGACAAGCAGCTTTACAGCCTGCACAGCGAAAACCGCCAGCTCGCGCCCAACGACTTTGCGGCATACCTGGCCGGGCTGGCCGACAAGTATCCGATCGTCAGCATCGAAGACGGCATGGCCGAAGACGACTGGGCCGGCTGGAAGCGCCTGACCGATCTGTGCGGCGACAAGATTCAGCTGGTGGGCGACGACCTGTTTGTCACCAACCCGGTGCGTCTGCAGCGCGGCATCGATGGCGGCATCGCCAACGCAATCCTTATCAAAGTCAACCAGATCGGCAGCCTATCTGAGACGCTCGATGCCGTCGCGCTGGCGAGCAAGCACGGCTACCGCGCCGTGATGTCGCACCGCTCGGGCGAGACTGAAGACTCGACGATCGCCGACTTGGCTGTGGCCACGGGTTGCGGGCAGATCAAGACCGGCTCGCTGTCGCGCGGCGAGCGCACGGCCAAGTACAACCAGTTGCTGCGCATCGAAGAAGCCTTGGGTGCTGCGGCCATCTATCCGGGCGCTGCAGCGCTGGGGCGGTAGGCACATGATCAGGCAACGTTTAGGGTTGGCGGCGCTGACCGTCATGGCAATTGCGGCGGCGTGTGGCAAAGCCGAGCAGCCCAAGCCCGTGGTGCCGGCCGACCAGACCGCGGCCCCCGGTGTTGGCTTGCCCGGCGCGCCCACCGAGACGCTGGCTACGACCGACAAGGTCAAGCTGGCCAAAGACTTTACCACCATCCGCTGCCAGATCATTGGCTATGCGGCGCCGCTGCCGAAGGTCTATACCGAGCTGGGCTACGGCTCGGCGCGCGAGTTTGCCGATGCCTTTGAGGCGGCCGCCAAGCTCGATCGCGACTGGGCCCGCGCCACGGTCGCCGCGAGCTATGCCCAGCCCTGCCCAGGTGGCAAGCCGGTACTCGGGGCCGCAGCCGCCACGCCCACCGCAGCCCCTGCCGCCGCAACCGGGACCGCACCATGAGCCTGCGCTTCGGCCTGCTGGCCGCCTTGGTCGCCCTCGCCACCGCTTGCACCCCCGCAGTCGGCGACAAGTGCACCTACAACAGCCAGTGCGGCACCACGCTGACCTGCGACACCACCTTCAGCGGCGGCTATTGCCTAAAGGTCGGCTGCCGCGAGGGCGAGTGCCCGGCCGAGGCCACCTGCGTCGACTTCGGCTTTGACACGCGCTGGTGTATGCGCGCCTGCGCGGCCGGCAACGAGTGCCGCAGTGGCATTACCTGCCGCAGCGCCGGCAAGTGCTCGGCTACATCCGACCCGTCGGCCGCAGCGCCCTGCACGCTCGACGGCCAAAGCTTTTGCGGCAACGCCCCGTGAGTACCCGCCGCTACTGGATTTTGTTGGTGCTGGCGGCTTGCTCCTCGCCCGAGGTGGCCGACTCGCCAGCGCCGCATCGCTCGCCCCGCGCCTCGGGAGCAGTGCGCACGCCGGCCAAGGCGCCACGGGCAGACCGCGGCGAACTACCGGCCGGGCCGCTGGTGATTCCGCGCGCCACGCTCGACAAGGTGCTGGGCGCCGGACCAGGTTGGATGCTGTCGAAGGTGCCGCTTGAGCCCGTACGCGGAACCGATCGCAAATTCGTCGGGTTTCGCATCGTGTCGGTGTTTGATGGCTCGCCCACAGCTGAGCGCTTTGGCGTGCGCCCGGGCGATATGCTGCTCCAGGTGCAACGCCAGCGCATCGTGACGCCGGGCGACCTGCTCACCGCCTACCAGCGCGCCAAGGGTGCCAGCGAGATTGCGGTCGAGGTGCAGCGCGACGGCAAGCCGGTCAGCCTGCGTTGGCCGGTGCTGGATGCGGGCCAAGCCCTGCCTGGAGCGCCGACCGGTGTCACCACGGAGCCGCAAGAGCCCGAGCGCGAGCCGATCGCTCCGTAGGAACTGCGCAGCCATTTTCTACCGCGCCGCGCCAGTGGGTCGCAAGCTCGCCCCGCCTGGGGACTCGCCGCTCCAATCACGAAACTTCGACCCTAGATCTACCGCGCCGCGCCAGTGGGTCGCAAGCTCGCCCCGCCTGGGGACTCACCGCTCCAATCACGAAACGTCGACCCCAGAACTGCGCAGCCATTTTCTACTCCTTGCATTTACACATGATTTGAGTGCGCCCTACAAAATGCCGCGCAGCACATCCACGGCCATCTCGAATTTGTTGAACGGCGGCATCAAGTAGACGCCCGCGACACCGCTGCGCACGGCGCCAATGAACTCGCGGGCGATCGCCACACCCTCTTCGGGGCCGCGCTCGGCGGCTTGGGCCATACGGTCCCGAATTTCTTGCGGAATCGCCATGCCCGGCACTTCGTGGTGGATAAAGTGGGCGTGGCGAGCATTGCGCAGCGGCAGCACCCCCACCAGCAGCGGAATCTTCGGCTTGGCTAGTTCGACAAAGCGCTCTAAGTCCGCAGGGTTGTATAGCGGCTGCGTGAGTGCATACTGGGCACCCGCGTCGACCTTGCGATGAAACCGTTCAATTTCTTTCGGCAAATCCACAGCCGTGGGGTTGACCGCGCACGAGATGCGAAAGTTCGCCGTAAAGGGCAGCGCCTTGCCGTTGGCGTCGAGGCCGCGGTTTAGCTTGTGCAGCGTGTCGACTAGGCCAATCGAATCAACCTCGAACACGCCCTTGGCGCCCGGATAATCGCCCAGCGACGGTGGATCGCCCGTGACGCACAGCATGTGGCGCATCCCCAACGCGTGGGCACCCATGCACTCGCTCAGCAGGCCGAGCAGGTTGCGATCGCGGCACGACACGTGCAAAAGCACTTCGATATCGACCTGTTGCCGAATCAGCACCGCCAGCGCCAGCGGACTCATGCGGGCCGTAGCCAGCGGCGAGTCGGCGATGTTGATGGCATCGACCCCGGCCTGCTTCAGCGCCACCGCACCGTGCACCAGCTTGTCGGCATCCACGCCGCGCGGCGGATCGAGCTCGACCGACACCACAAAGCGCCCGTCCGCCATCTTGGCGTCAAACGTCGACATGGCCTCGACCGGCACGATAATGCCCATTTCTTCGGTATTTTCGCGCACCTCAAAGATGCCCGAACCACTGTTGCGCGTCACGGGCGCCCGCACGCCCACCGCGTCGACCATGCGGGCGATGTGCGCCGGCTTGGTGCCACAGCAGCCACCTACACCGCGCAGCCCGCTCTCGGCCATGCGCACGGCCCACTCGCCAAAGTAATCCGGCGTAGATACATACACATAACGCCCATCCACCAGGCGCGGCATCCCGGCATTGGGCGCCGCATACAGGCGCGCGCCGGCCACCTTGCTCATCCGCTCGAGCACGGGGTCTAAACCCTGCGGACCAGTTGAGCAATTCGCCCCCACCGCCGCCGCGCCCGCCGCGATCATGGTGCGCACCACCTCTTCGGGCTTGTGGCCAAACAGCGTCTTGGCGTCTTCGGTAAAGGTCGCCAGCGCCACAAATGCGCAGTGGGGGGCCAGCTCGGTCAGCGTCTCGGCGCACAGCTGCAGCTCGCTCAGGTCCGAGAAGGTCTCAAGAATAAACAGGTCGGGATCGGCGGCAAGCAGTGCTCGAATCTGCTCAGCAAACGCGGCCTTGCCCACCTCGCGCGCCAAGCGCCCCACCGGCGCCAGCGGCTGCCCCAGGGGCCCAATCGACGCCGCCACCAGGGGCCGATTGTGGGGCGGCCGCACCGACGCCGCCTCGCGGGCCAGCGCCACCGCCGCGCGATTGATCTCGAGCACTTGCTCTTGCAAACCCGAGCGCTGCAGCCGCAACCGATTGGCGCCAAAGCTATTGGTCGTCAGCACCGCCGCGCCCGCATCCACATACGCGCGATGGATGCGCCGCACCGCCGCCGGCTGCGTCAGATTCAGCCCCTCAAAGGCCTTGTCGAAGGTAAAGCCGTGTTCATACAGCTCCGTGCCCATAGCGCCGTCAAAGACGAGCACCCGTTCATCGAACTTGGTCTGTAGTTGTTCGCGCGTCAGCATAAGTCAGCACCGCAAAAATGCCGAACGCCGCTGGGCTTGCGACCTCAGCGGCGTTCAGAAGAATCAAGTCCTTACTTGCCGATTAACTGCATCAGCCAAGCGAGGAACCCAAAGTTGACGTTGTACTTGCCGCTGCCCGTTGCCGCGCCGACTGGACCCGAAGGGCCGACCAGCAACTGCAACTTCTTGTCGGTGCCGGTGTTGCCCGAGACGTAGGCCGACGAGAACGTGACCGTCACCGCAGTCGGCTTGCAGCCTTCGTCGGTTTGGCCGTTGCAGTTGTCGTCCAAGCCGTCGCAAGCCTCGGTGACCGTGGGGATAACCTCGCCCACGCACTTGGTCTTGTCGATCAGACCGGCGGCGCAGGCATAGGTGCCGCCCTTGCACGTGCCGACGCCCTGCGTGCCGTCTTTGCCGCTGTAGCACGGTGTGGCGTTGGCGTTGGGCGCGTGGATGCAGCCGTTGGCGGCGTCGCAGCTGTCGTCGGTGCAGGTGTTGTTGTCGTCGCACTTGTCGCTGCTGCCGCCCGACATGCACACCCAACTGCCGCCGGCGCCCGCGCCGCAAGCATCGCCCAGGGTGCAGGCGTTGCCGTCGCTGCACGAGCCGTTGTAGCTGGGGTGGCTGCAATCGCCCGACTTGCTGTCGCATTTGTCTTCGGTGCACTGGTCGGTGTCGCTGCAGTCCTTGGCGGTGCTGCTGCACTTCTTGTTGCCGGCATCGCAGGCGTCGATGGTGCACGCGTCATTGTCGTCGCACGCCAAGTCGTCGGTCTGGCCGTTGCAGTCGTTGTCGGCGCCGTCGCACGACTCTTTGGCGGCATTGGCGTAGGTGGTGCACACGGCGGTCAGGTTGTCTTTGCAGAGCACGGTGCCGCCGGCGCAGGGGCCCACGCCGCAAGCCGCGCCCACCTTGACTTCGCTGCCGTCGACCGGCGACTTCCAGCCAAAACCTTCGTCGATCGCGCCGTCGCAGTTGTTGTCTTTGCCGTCGCAGATCTCTTGCGTGGGGATCTGGGCGTCGGCGCAGATGAGCTCGCCGTTGCTGCCGCACTGGGGCTTGCCTTTGCACTTGCCGATCAAGGTCTTGCACAGCTTGTTGTCTTCGTCGCAGGCCTCGCCGGCGGTCGGGCAGTCGGCGTCTTTGGCGCAGGCGGTCTTGCTGCCGGCGTCTAAGAAGCCCTTCTTGTAGCAGGTGAAATCGGCGGCCAGATTGTCGACCTTGCCGTCGCAGTTGTCGTCTTCGGCGTTGCAGCTCTCGGCCACGGGGGTCTTGGCTTTGCAGTCTTCAAGGCCGGCGTCGCCGCACTTGCGCTGGGCCGTGCACGAGCCGAGGTCGTTGGTGATGCTGCAGGTGGTCGCGACGCCCTTGACCTTGGCCCAGGCGCTGCAAGTACAGGTCGCCGCAGTGTCTTTCAGCTTGCACTGCTTGACGGTGCCCTCTTTGACGTCGGAGCAACCGTAGCCGTCGGGGCAGTTGCTGTCGGTGGTGCAGGCGCCGCCGCAGAACTTGCCGGCCGCGCCGTAGTCGATGCAGTAGGCGTCTTGGATACCCTGGGCCTGGCAGTCGGCGTTGGCGTTGCAGGGCGAGCAGATCGACAGGTGCTGCGGCACGCAATACGACGTCGAGTCGGTGCTGCCGATCGAGGCGCAGGTGTAACCGTTGCCGCAGTCTTCGATTTTGCTGCAGGCCTTGGCGCATTTCTTGCCGTCGGGCGTGTCGATGCACTTGCCGCCGTCGCATTTGCTGTCGTCGGTGCACGAGCAACCCGCGCCGCCGGGGCAGCCGCCGGGGTTGGTGTCGGCGGTATCCGCAACGTCGGTGCCCACATCCTGCTCAATGTCGGTCGCGGCATCGGGCTGGGTGTCGATCTGCGTGTCGACGGGTTGGGTGTCGGGCGGCGTCTGCGTGTCTTGCGCATCCGTGCCGCTTACCGCGATGTCGGCGTCTTGATTGGTCGCGGTATCGGGCGTGCTAGAGCCACTGACCGTCGCGTCTTCGCCACCGCAGTTGGCCAACAGGCCCGCCGCAAGCAATGCCGCAATCCAACGAAGATGCATGGAAGAATTAAGGTTTATCATTGAGCTCCGGTCCTTGGTGCCAGCTTGCTGGGGCCGCCGAGTCGTCGAACGAAAACGCATGGTCTCCTCCCACGCAGGTCAGGGGCAACGGTACCATTCCCTCGGTCAGGGTGTCAAATACCGCAACCGACCAAAATCGCGCCGTGAATTCGCCATTTGCCGGCCTACAGGGCGCGTGGCGAAGGGGGTCTTTTTCTAGCCCTTGTTGGTCGGCACGGTGGCGTTGTAGGTGCGCAGCAGACGCACGGCCTCGCCCCATTGATTGGTGTCTTTGATGCGCACGCGCCAGTAGACGTGGACCCAAATTCCGCAGTATTTGTCGATGCTAGCGATGGTGACGCCAAAGACGGTCAGGACCTGCTTGGCGGGATCGAGCGTATATTCGCCGTCAGGACCCGTTGTCTGCACAAAGATGCTGTTGTTGGTCTGCGCGACACCTATCGAGTTGCAACCTGCCAAGGTAAAGGACTGCACTTGCAGCGGGGTGGTGGCCGCCGTCTGGCCGGGCAGAATCACCACGGGCACCAATTCGACATGAAACCCGCCCTGTTGCGCGGTCAGCAGCGGCACCCAATCGCCGTTGTTGTACGGGTGCCACAGACCCGCGGCATCGCGCCAACCCACCTTGAGATCAAGCGTCGGCTTGGGCAGGGGCTGGCCGTCGAACCACTCGGGGGGGGCGGTCTCGCTGCACGGCGCGGCAGGCGCCTCGACGTTGGCGACCCAGGCGTCAGCAGCGGGTGGTCCACCGTAAAAGCAGGTCTGTGGGCCGGCATCGACCACGGCATCAGCACTGTCGGCGCTGTCCGGGCTATCGGCAACAGTATCAATTACTTCAGTGGCATCCGCGGCAAGGGCTGTGGCGGCATCGGCCAGGGTCACTGCATCGGCCAACGCGGCGGCATCGCTGGCAGCAACAGACAAATCTTGAATACTGTCGGCCAAGTCTGGCGCATCGATGGGCAAGCTGTCGGCCACCGCGCCGTCGAGGTCCTGGCTGGCCTTGGAGCTGCTGGCGGACCCACACGCCGCCACGAGGCCGAATGCGGCGATGAAGGCGAGGCGCCAAGCGATGTTGCGGGGGTAGCTCATGGGGCTGCGCGGGCACCACCCGGGGCCCTGGCTTTAGTCTGCCAGAATGCCGGGGGCTTGGCCAAGTCGGCGCCGCGGCAATCGAACGGCCAGGGTCTTGCATCGCCAGCGGTAGCAGCGCGAACATGGGGGTATGACGACGGCTCAGCGAATCGGAATTGGGGTGGCGGCGCTGGCCGCGGTGGGTGTGGGCGCTTGGCTGTGGCATGGCGAGGCGCCGCCCGTGCCCGAGGCGCCGGTGCACCACATCCTGACGCCGGAAACGCTGCCCGAGCCGGCCACGCCGACCAACGAGCCGCCGTTTATTGAGCGCAAGGCCGCGGATTTTGTGACGGGTAGCCCGTGGACGGCCGGCGAACTGCGCGGCGAGATCTGGCAACCGCAACGGCACGGCACGGCTTGGCTGGTCGCGGTGAGTGAGGCCGGTGCCGACCCCGAGCTGTGGCGACCATTGGTCAAAAGTCTGTGGTCCCATCGCGATATAGGCGTAGTGCTGCTGGCGGCCGACCCGACGCCCACGGGCCAAGATCGCACCGCGCAGCGCACGGCTCTGCACGCCAAGCTGCAGACGGTGCTGACTGCCCTGCCCCAAGATGGCCGGCCAGTCGTGCTGGCGGGTGCCGGGCGGGCGGGCGAGGCGGCCCTGCAACTTAGTACAGAGACTCGTATTTTGGCGGTGGTGGCCCTAGACCCAGTGGGTGGGCGCGAGGGCTTCGACGACCGCGCCTGGCAAGCGGCGGCGGCGCGCAAGTGGGTGCTGCTGGCCGGCCCCGAGGTGGCGGGCAACGCGATCGACGAGCTGTCGCGCGGGCTGCAGCATGTGCGCACCGTGATTCGGGGTGGCGAGCGCGGCGCAGCGTGGCTGACCGGCTGGGATCAGCGCGCTCAGGTGTCGGGCTGGCTGCAACCAATTCTGGGTAGATAAGTATATTCAACAAGTTAAACCCTATCGCCACCCACCCAGGTGCAGCCGATTGCGGCTTGGTGTAGGCTTTTTGCCGCGCGCAAACGGCTTGGCCCGGCGCGCCTCTCACTACCGCCGCGCGACCCTGCGCCTGCGCCCGAGGACAGCATGCTCGACATCAAGTTCGTA
>CAISBR010000060.1 GCA_903883645.1 uncultured Myxococcales bacterium
GCGTCGTCGCACTTGGGTCCCACACCTCGGTCACGGCACAATCGCAACAGCTTGAACTTGCCGGCTGGTCTTAGGACTGTCCCACTTGTTTCACACTCGCGCCCGAAACTCTGGATACCAGACGGGATCTACGTCGCGGCGCGGCGAGTCGGCAGTAAGGACGCGAGCTTGTGCCCCACGAAAAGGACAGGGTCGCCCACAGAAAACCCAATGCAATCACTTCGTTCTGGGCGGCGCTGTCAGGACAGGTCCTTCACAGCAGGCCATGTAGTGCCTTGTTTTAGGTGTACTAGAGCAGAGCAAGCTGAACCGACCGCCGACCCGCCGCGGCACCAAGAGCGTGCGCGCGACGGCGGCGATCACAGATAGGTCTGCCTACTTTTCGAGGGCTTTGGCGTCATCAAACGAGCGGTTGCCGTCTAAGCAACGGTAGCTGCCGATGCGAACGCCCACATAGCCCGGCGAAGCGGACGCGGGTTCGAGCTCCACGCCACCGAACACCAGCGGGCCCGATACCGAGCGGAGCTGATGGCCTTCCATCTCTTCCCACACGCCCCAAGCCACAACGGGGTCGCGCCAGACCGAGCCGTTGACGCGGAACAAAGCCCACGTGTCGGGTTGGGCGGGCAGCAACTGACGCAGCTGACGACCCGCCACGGCCGGAGCCATGCGCACGGCCGCATACTGCTTCGACGCCGCAGCCGCTGCGTGTTCCGCAGACGCAGCCAGTGCGGGCGACGCGGCTGGGGTAGCGCGCGAGGCCGGTGGCGGCGGCAGCGACTCTAGAGTCACCGACGGCGTGAAGAAGCGCACGTGCGGCGTATTGACCGTCGCGCACCAGCAGGGCTCGCGGCGCATACGGCCGTCTGACCGCAGCGTATCCACTCGCAAACGCAACGCTTCTTTGGTGACACCCACTGCATCGGCCACTTCTTGCAAAGTGGTGCACTTGTAACCGGTGGCTGCGGTCTGGTCTAAGAAGTAGGCGATGACTTTGCGTTCACTCTCAATCGTGCCGACGCGCGGCCCCAAGACCCGTGGCGTGCGCGCGGCATCACCCTCTTCGCTGGCGGGCCTGGCTGAGTTCAATCCTACGGTGCGCGCAGGCACCTGTGCATGGGCTGGCATGTTTCCTCCCGAGAAACAACGTTGTACCGGACTTGGGGTCTGAGTGCGGGGAAGGCCTCGGTGCCGGTTCCTACCGAGGCTCGCACGATCTGAGTGTGGCAGAACCTCGGCAGGTGTGCAAGCCTCAGTCATATAGCGCTCGCGTTAAGTAGACAGAGAAATCAGCAGCACCTTGGGCTAAGACAGTGCGCAAGCCGGGCGCATCGGGGGCGCTGGGGTATGGCGAAGTCCGGACCAACACGCGCCGGAGTCTCTGCGCCCACCAAACGACGCGCGCGCAGCACAGCCGGCGACAAGCTCGGCTGCACGCTGGATTGCGCCGCCAGATGGGCTAAACTGGCATTCGGCGGCTTACCGCTCGGCGACGGCGCATGATCGACTCCCCCGCGACAAAGCGTAATTCCGAGGCCTTGCCCGCCCTGCCCCCCACCAGCGACGATCTGGGCCCCGACCGCAGCCTGCGACGGCCATTTCTGAACCGCGAGCTCAGTCGGCTGTCGTTCAATGCGCGGGTGCTGGCACAGGCCCTTGACCCGCGGGTACCTTTGCTCGAGCGGCTGAAATTTTTGGCGATCTCATCGTCGAATCTGGATGAATTCTTTGAAATTCGTGTCTCGCGATTGCAACAGCAGGTAGCCTACGGAGTGTCGGCGAACTCACTCGACGGCCTGGGCCCGCAAGAGGTACTCGACCGCATTGCCGAGGAAGTCCAGCGCTTAGTGGCCGAGCAATACCGGGTCTTGCAGCAGGTTTTGCTCCCCGAGCTCGCGCGCGAGGGCATTGTGCTGGTCGCCCCCGAGCATTGGTCGGCGGCGCAGACCGATTGGGCACAAGAGTACTTTCGCAGCAACGTGTTACCGATCTTGACCCCGATCGGCCTCGACCCCGCTCACCCGTTTCCGAATGTGCAAAACAAGAATCTAATACTGGTGGTAAGCCTAGATGGAGCCGATGCTTTCGGCCGTCGCTCGGGCATCGCAATCGTGCAGGTGCCGCGCGTGCTGCCGCGGGTGCTGCGCGTGCCACAGGTGGGCGACGGCAAGACGCGGGCGCTGGTGCTGCTGTCGAGCATGGTGCAGCGGTTTGTGGGCGAGCTGTTCCCGGGCATGGCGGTAACGGGCTGTGTGCCGTTTCGCATAACCCGTGATTCTGACTTATTTGTCGCCGAAGAAGAAACCGACGATCTGCTCGAAGCCATGAAAGGCGAGTTGACGCGGCGCAACGATGGCGACGCCGTGCGGATCGAGGTCGGCGAAGGCTGTACCCCCGAGTTGGCCAAGTTCTTGCTTTCAGAATTTGAGCTTGATTCTGTTGACTTGTACCGCTGCCCTGGTCCGGTGAACCTGCATCGACTGGCGGCGCTCGCCGACTTGGCCGAGCGTCCGGACTTGCGCTGGCCGCCGCTGGTGCCACGCTTGCCCAAGGCGCTGCAGGGCAAGGCGCTAGAGTCAAAAGGTAGTATCTTCAACGTACTTCGCCAGCAGAGCTTGGTTTTGCACCAACCGTATGACTCGGCGGCGCCCGTGATCGAAATGCTGCGACAAGCGGCATCGGATCCAGATGTATTAGCAATTAAACAGACTTTATACCGAACCGGGCCGAGTTCGCCCTTTGTGAAGGCGCTGGTGCAGGCGGCGCGGGCGGGCAAAGATGTGACCGCGGTCGTTGAGCTGCGCGCCCGTTTTGACGAGGCCGACAACATCAGTCTGGCCACGGAGTTGCAAGACGCGGGCGCCAATGTCGTCTACGGTGTGGTAGGGCACAAGACCCACGCCAAGATGCTGCTGATCGTGCGCCGTGAGGCGGGGAAAGTGCGCCGATACGCCCACTTGGGTACTGGCAACTACCACCCGGCAACGGCGCGACTCTATACAGACATCAGCTTGCTCACGGCCGACGAGCTGCTGACCGAAGACGTGCACCAACTGTTCTTGACCCTGACCGGTCTGGGCAGCGTGCGCCACCTAGAGCGGCTACTACAATCGCCGTTTACCATGCATATCGAGATCTTGCGGCGCATTGAGCACGAGACGGCGCTGGCCAAGGCGGGGCTGCGCGGGCGCATTGTGGCCAAGATGAACGCGCTGACGGAGCCGGGCATCATCCGCGCCCTGTACCGTGCGTCGCAGATGGGCGTGCAGATTGACCTTATTATTCGCGGGATTTGCTGCCTAGTGCCGGGTGTGCCAGGGCTGTCGGAGAATGTTCGCGTGCGGTCTATCGTCGGGCGGTTCTTGGAGCACGCGCGCGTGTGGTGGTTTGGCGCGTCGGACACGCTGTACTGCTCGAGCGCGGACTGGATGGAGCGCAACTTGCACCGGCGGGTAGAGGCAGCATTCCCTATAGATGACAAGGAGTTACGGCGTCGAGTGCGCCTCGAATGCCTAGAAGCACCGCTCGAAGATACGCTCGGCAGTTGGCTGCTGCAGCCCGACGGCTCGTGGCGGCCAGCGCGCGATCTGCCCGGCGCGGAACCTTTTTCGGTCCAAGAGGCGCTGCTGCGCGGCGAGATTCGGACCCAAGACAACCAAGAGGAAAACCTTGTATTTCAAGATGAACTACCCCTACGTTAGCCGTTTGGCGCGCAGAATAATCACCGTCGCGTCCCCCATGCTGTTCTCGGCTTTGCTGGTGCTGCTGCTGCTCGCTGGTCGGGTTGAGGCCGAGCCGTGGCCGCTGGACTTGCCGGTGCGCGGGCCGGCCAACGCCCCCGTAACGGTGATTGTGGCTAGCGAATTTCAATGTCCCTTCTGCTCTAAGCTGGCGCCGACGATCGAGGCCGTGCGGGCTGCCCACCCCAAGGAAGTGCGCGTGGCGTACACCCATTTCCCCCTGCCCTTCCATAGCCAGGCCATGCCCGCGGCCAAGTTCGCCTGGGCAGCCCACCAGCAAGGGCAATTCTGGCCCGCGCACGACGCGCTGCTGGCTGGACGCGAGGCGCTGGGGCAAGAACTCTTTGATAAGATTACAGATCAGCTGCACCTCGACCGGGTGCAACTGGTGCGCGACCAAGACGGCCTGCCGGCCGAAAAGGCAATTCATCAGCAGGTATCCGCGCTCAGCGCCCTGGGGGTGACCGGCACACCGTCGGTGTTTGTCAACGGCGCACTGGTGGTGGGCGCGCAACCGCAAGATAAGTTTGAAGAAGCTATCAAGTCTGCCCTGAAGGATGCGCCCAAGGCGGGTGAGTCGCTGCGCGCGGCATGGGAGCGGCACGCACCGGGTAAGGGTGGTAAGGTAGCGGATTACTTACTACTTGGCGCGGAGCCGCCGCCCCCGCCGCCGCCGCCCGAAGACCCCGAGGACCATCCCGAAAGGCTGACGGCCGTGTGGAAAGTGCCGGTGGACCCTGCCGTCGACATGATTCGCGGCGACGGGCCGGATGTGCAGGTAACAATTGTCACTTTTACCGATATGCAGTGTCCCTATTGCACCAAGCTGCGGCCGACCATCGCCGCCCTGCGCCGGCAACACCCCGGGCAAGTCCGCGAAGTTTTTAAGAATCTGCCCATGCCGTTCCACAAACAAGCGATCGGCGCGCACTTGGCAGCATTGGCAGCGGGTCGGCAGGGCAAGTTCTGGGAGTTCGTCGATAAATCTGCTGAAAATACAGGCAATCTTGACGATGCACAGCTGAGTGCACTCGCCAACGCGGTGGGGCTCGACATGGCCCGCTGGCAGCGCGACCGCAGCGACGCCAAGCTGACCGCGCAGATCGACGCCGACATGCAGGCCGCCGACAAGGCGGGTGCCGATGGCACTCCAACCATTTATGTTAATGGTCGCAGGATCTTAGGTGCTCTGCCGCAAGAGACAATCGACGCGGTGGTCGTCCAAGAGCTGGCCAAGGCGCAGGCGGCGGGCTGGCGCGGTCAGGCGGGCTATCAGGCGGCGATCGCCAAGGGCAAATTGCTTGGTCTGCTGGCCGACGAGGTCGTTCGGGCGGGTCCGCTGGCGGTGCCGACCCAGGGCCCTGCCGATGCCAAGGTCGAGGTGGTGGTCTATTTTGATTACCAATGTCCGTACTGTGTGCGGCTTGCGACCCAGTTGGGGCTGTGGTGGCCCAAGTGGCAGGCGACCAAGCAGGTCAAGCTGGTGTGGGCGCCCATGCCGCTGAGTTTCCATGCGATGGCTCGCCCGGCGGCCGTAGCCGCTCAATTGGCTTACAATAAAGCCAAATTCGACAAGATACACCCCCTGCTTGTTGGACTTGGCCTGACCGGCGGCCTGAGCGAAGCCACGATTGGCGATGCGGTGACCCAGGCCGGCCTCGACGCCGCCGAGTGGCGCACAGCGATGGAGAAGGATTTGTTCGACGAGGTGCTGCACCAGTCTGAAATGCTGGGGAAAGGCGCTGGAGTTCAGGGCACGCCGACCGTATTCGTCAACGGTCGCCGGGTTACGCCGAACTCGTCGAGCGGCTATGACCCCCTTGATGAGCTGGTGCGCAAGCTCGCTGCCGGCGAAACAGTGGACTAGCTAACGCGAAAATCCGTCGCCGTTGAAGTTGGCTAGTATGGCGGCATCGGTGACCGGCACATTGCAGCAGCGCGGACCGAGATCACGTAACCAATGATCTAGCCTAGCAATTTTCGGGTTCAAGTCCAGCAGCAGCGGCAGTGCAGGCGGCAGCAGCAGCAGGGGGTGGCCACCGCGCAGACCCTGCGGCGTCGCCAACTGCGGCCGGACCGCCAGCAGCTGCAACTGCGTAAAATTCCCCACTTGGCTGGCGTGCAGCAGCGTGGCGAGCACGTCGCGACCGGGCCACGGGCAATCGACCGGCAGCACCGCCACGGGCATGCGCGGATCACAAGCGCGCAGGCCACGTTGCAGCGAGTCGAACGGCTCGGCCTCGGGGTCCGCTGGCACAGCGATCTCGCCCAGCCCAGGTGCCTGCGGCCCCCGCCAGGCATCGGGATGCAGCACCGCCACCACCGCCACCGCGTCGTGGAGCACAGCCTGGCGCTGCACGCGCCAAAGCAACTGGCCAGATTCTATAATAATCTTAAGCGCTTTAGGCCCACCCGCGCGCCGACCTTGGCCACCGCCCAGCAGCAGCACCGTCACGGGCGCAGCCGCCAGCTCAGTCATCGGCAGTAGGCGTGGGAGGCGCAGCGGGCAAGCGCGACTGCAAGCTAATCAGCTGGGCTGCTACCGAAATTGCGATCTCGCCGGGCAGGTTGCCGCCGATCGGCCGACCATCGACCAGCAGCCCAATTGGCGCGGTCAGCCGACTCAGCTGTCCGTCGCTAACTCCGCGTGAAATCAAGCGTTGTCGAGTCGTCGCGATCTTGGTCTTGCTGCCAATCAGGCCCACATAGGCCAGCGGGCGGTCAGGCTGGCCTTGCGACTCGGGCGCGCGCAGCAGCACTTCGACCAAGTCGCGATCCAGAGCATGATCCCATGTCATTACCAAAGCATGCGCAACTTCAGGTACGGGCGGCTCGGGCAGCTCGCGCCCCAGGCTGGCGCGCACGGTTTGGCGAAGGCGCGCCGCTGTTTGCGACCCCTTGGCCACGGGACCCAGCCAGCCCCACGCGGCCAGCACCCGCAGCGGCTCGGCACACAGCACATCGGTGCCGGGGGCAAAGCGCTCGCTGCGGGCCCACTCGGGGCGCGGGTCGATAACCAGCACGCGCCACGGCAATGGCTGCAGCACCCGCGACAGCGCAGCCGCCACGTGCCCCGCACCAAAAACTAGAACGCAGGTAGGCGGTTGCGGCTCTTCGATCAGCTCGGTCGGGCCGAAGCGAGTGATCACCTGGGCCCCCTCGTCGAGGGCCCCGCGCACATGCTGGGCCAGCTCGCGGCCGCGCTCAGCGCTGACCTCGGCAAAGTGCAGCCAGACCACGCCGCCACAGCACTGGGCGAGCTTGGGGCCTAAGTTGTAGCGGCAAAGGCGCAGAACTGCACCGGTTTCGTCGGCCTCTTCGGCAATTTCCGTAACAGTAGCGGGCGGCGCATCGGCATCGCTGCTGCCACTTTGACCCAGACCGGCGGCGTCGCGCAGGGCCTGATCTTCGAGATGGCCGCCGCCAATGGTGCCGGCCAGCAACCTGCCGTCGCGACACAGCATGCGCGCCCCTGGCCGCCGCGGTGCCGAGCCTTGCGTGGCAAACACCGTAACCAGCGTGGCCGGCCGGCAGCCCACAGGCAGCAGCTCGGGCAAGCGCAGCAGCAGCCGCTGGGCCTCGCCGTCGAGCGGCCAGGTAGCATTGGGCAGTTTAGACAAGGGGTTAGTGGGCAGTGGCAAGATGCGTCTCGCGCAAGGCCTGCTCGACCAGGCGGGCAAACACTTCGGCGCGGTAGGTGGCATTCGAGCGCACGTCGTCGATGGGCTGCAGGTCGACCGCTTGCGCGTGCCGCAGCTCGGCCGCATCGATCGTGGCCAGCTCGCGACCCTTGAGATAGGTCTCTAACGTCGCACAACGCTTGGGAGTCGCCGCCATCGAGATCGCCGCCAGCCGCACATCGACCAGCTTGCCGCCCTGCCACTGCAGTCGCGACGCCAGCCCCACTTTGGTAATCGCCTGGTAGGCACGCGTACCCACCTTGCGAAACCACTGGCCTTGACTGCCGAGCGCCGCCGCAGGCACCACGATCGCCGTGATCAGCTCGTCGGGCCGGCGCACAGTCTGGCGGTACCCCGACCAGTAATTGAGCAGTGGCACCGTGCGAACCCCTTGCAGCGACGCCAGTTTGACCTGTGCATCTAGGGCCAGCAGCATCGGCGCAGCATCGGCGGCGGGCGAAGCGTTCTCGACATTGCCGGCAAAGGTGCCGCGCGCCTGAATCTGCCGCGCACCGACCTGGCTCGCTGCCTTGGCAAGTGCAGGCAATTCAGCAACAAATTTAGGAGTTTCAAGGGCCTCAGCATACGTGCAGGTCGCGCCGATGACGAGCCCTGCCTCGGTCCAGCGCAGCCCGCCCAGCTCTTTGCGCAGACCCCACACATCGAGGAAACGCTCGGGCAGCGCCTTGCCAAAGTGGGCGTCGACCAGGACATCCGTGCAGCCCGCCATCGGCCGCAGCCGCACGCCTTCGCGGTGAGCACGATCGAGCAGCCGCAGCGCCTCGTCGAGCGTACGCGGCCGCATTACCTCAACGTCGCGGAGCATTACTGCCTGCATCTAGCCCTCCGTCGCCTGTTGCTGCAGCGCATCGACCACGGCTTCGACAATCTGGCCATACCCCGTGCAGCGGCAGAGATTTCCGGCCAAGTGCGCGCGAATCTCGGGCTCGGGCACGGCTTGCCCCTTATGACTGTCGACGAGCCACGCCGCGGTCACCACCATGCCCGGCGTGCAGATGCCGCACTGGGCGCTGCCGGCCTTGACGAAGGCTTTTTGCACCGCGTGCATGGCGCCATGCTGGGCCAAGCCCTCGATCGTGGTGATTTCTTGGCCGTCGGCGTGGACCGCGGGCACAAGGCAGCTGTTGACGGGCCGACCGGCGAGCAGCACGGAGCACGCCCCACACTCGCCTTCGCCACAACCCTCTTTCGTTCCAGTCAGGTGCAGATCGTTACGCAGCACATCGAGCAGCCGCTGCATCGGCGCCACATCGATCTCGCGCGCAGTGCCGTTCACGGTAACGCGGATACGGACACGCGGCCGGGCCGCTTCGCGGGGGTCTAAAGCAGGATGGTCAGCGCTCACGGCAACTCCTCGGCCCGCTGGGGCCAAGCCGAAAGCGAGGATAGGCCGTGCCGCCCTGCTTGTCGATGCTTCCGAGATTGCCCATGTTATGATAGGTTCTGCGGGCGATGATACAGCTCTACCACGTCCACAAGCGCTACACGAACGGCACCGATGCCCTTGTCGACGTCACGTTGCGCGTTCGCGAAGGGGAATTCGTGTTCTTGACCGGGCCCAGCGGCGCCGGCAAGTCGACCCTTTTGCGCCTGCTGATGGTGATGGAGCGGGCCACCGACGGGCAAATCCTGATTGGCGGCCGCAACATCCACGTGCTGCGCGATGCGTCGATCCCGTTCTTGCGCCGCAACATCGGCATGGTCTTCCAGGATTTCCGGCTGATTCCGCGGCGCACCGTCTACGAAAACGTGGCAATCGCCCTTGAGATCATGGGGCTAGGCCCCAAAGAGATCGAGCGGCGGGTCACCCAGTTGCTCGACGGCTTGCGCATGATGCACCGCGCCCAGGCCTTTCCGGGCGACTTGAGCGCGGGCGAGCAGCAGCGGGTGGCGATTGCGCGGGCGCTGGTCAACGAGCCGGCCATCTTGCTGGCCGACGAGCCGACCGGCAATCTAGACCCCGAATTGGGCCACGATATTCTACAGTTACTCATCGATGTGGGCCGGCGCGGCACCACGGTGCTGGTGGCTACCCACGATCACGGGCTGGTTGAGCGCTACGGAATGCGCACGCTGGTGCTGGGGCGCGGCCAGTTGCTCGAAGATCGGCCGCGGCAGCTGGGGGCTCGTATCACTGCAGAAACTGGGCTGAATCCGCTGGCCGTGGCGCTGACCGAGTCGCGACAGCACGCGCCGGATGCACCCGTCGAACTCGACATTCCCGACGAGGTGGTGCCGTGAAGCACGGAGCGCGCCCCGATTATGTGCTGCGCCAAGCTTGGCTGCTGCTGCGCGGATCGCCGTGGCTGGCGGGCGTGTCGGCGCTGACAATTGCCCTGGCGCTGACGCTAGTTGGACTGTTTGCCTCGGTGATGTTCAACGCCGGCCACCTGATGCACGAGCTGGGGCAGTCGCTGACGCTGTCTGTGTACCTGCACGACACCGCAAGTGCGGAAGAGGTAACGGCGGTTCGGCAAAAGCTCGAGGCGCACGCGGGCATCAAGAAGGTGCGCGCGCTGACCCGCGAGCAAGACCGCGACCGCAACAAGCGGCTACTGTCGCCCGAGCTGTTGCAAGGTCTCGACGAGGCTTCGATTCCCGGCCAGCCCGTGCTCGAGGTCGACATCGATGCCGAGTTGGCGTCGCGCGGCGATGTGGATGCGCTGGTGAAGTGGACGGGTGCGCTGCGCGGGGTACAGTCCGTTGAAGACGTTGAATTTGGTGCCGAAAAACTGCGCCTGTTGTTCGCCATGGTCGAGATTGCGCGCACGATTGGCATTGTGCTGAGCGGCGTGCTGCTGGCGAGCGCGATGTTCTTCGTGTTTTCGACGGTGCGGCTGGCGGTGTTCTCGCGGCGCGACGAGATCGAAATTCAGACGCTGGTGGGTGCGACGCCGGGTTTTGTGCGCCTGCCGTTCTTGGTCGAGGGTGCGCTGCAAGGCCTGGCAGGGGCTGCTATCGCGGCGACTTTGCTGGGTCTTTTGCATCTTGAGCTGCGCGGGCTGGTGCGCGACGTGTACATGCTAAATGTGAGCTGGTCGCTGCTGCCGCCGGGGATGATTGCCTGGCTGGTCATCGGCGGGCCGGCGGTGGGGCTGGCGGCGAGCGCGCTGTCGGTCGGCCGCTACCTTAAGGTTTAGACTATGCTTGGCTTTTTGCGCTTGCTGCTGCTGGTGGCGTGCCTGGCGGCGCTGCCCGTGCAGGCCACGGAGCTGAAGCGCGCCGAGCCGGCCGAGCGCCAAGAGCTGGCCGTGCGCTATGCCAAGGCGCTGCAAACGGAATTGGGGCTGCTGCAGGCCCTTGACGCGATCGACCAGCACGCGGGCGAGGTCGACGAGCAGATCGTGCGGCTGTCGGTCGACATGGCCGCTGCCACCGATGCGCTGCACGCGGCCGAGAAGGCCCGGGCCGAGGCCCAAAATCAGCTTGAAACAATGCGGGTTTCGGTGCAAGCGCGGCTGCGGGCGATTCTGCGGCTGGCGCAGCTGCCGACGCTGCGGTTTGCCTTGTCGCATCAAGACTTTGCGACCTCTGTGGCCAAGGATCGCCTGCTGCGGCGGCTGCTGGCCCACGACAAGCAGCGCCTCGACGCCTATCGCAAAGAGCTGAACGACCTGGCCCGGCTGACTACCGAACGCGATGCCGGGCTGCAAAAGCTAGCGGATTTGGACCAGAAACTGCACGCCGAGAAGGCCCGCGCCGAGCAAGAACGCCGCGACAAGCTGGCGCTGGTGGCCGAGATCGACGCCGACCGCAAGTACCACGAGCGCATCGGCCGCGACCTCGACATCGCCAACCGCCAGCTGACCGAGCGGATCGAGGCCCTGCAAGAGTGGAGCGAGCGCAAGTACACGTTTGCCATGCTGCAGGGCAAGCTGCTGGCACCGGTGGCGGGGCGCATCGAGGTGCCGTACGGCGAGATTCGCAATGCGCGCTTTGGCACGGTAACCCTGCATCGCGGCTTGGATTATCGGCCGGCGGGGGGGGCACCGGGCCAGACCGTGCGGGCGGTGTTTTGGGGCAAGGTGGCGCACATCGGCTGGCTGACGGGCTACGGGCAGACGGTGATCTTGGACCACGGCCACGGCTGGCATACGGTTTACGCGCACTTAGAGAACATCAAGGTCGAGCTGGGCGAGGTGGTCAAGTCGCGGCAGCGCATGGCCGAGGTGGGGCAGTCGGGGTCGCTGAAGGGCCGGTATTTGTATTTTGAAATTCGGCACAATGGGCAGACGGTGGATCCGGCGGAGTGGGTGCATTAAGGCCACTTGCGTGCGGTGCCGGGGCCCGCTAGGCTGGCAGTGTTGAACACGTTCAACGGAGCGCGCCATGCTGGGACTTCGCCTCGACGACGATCTGGAACACAAGCTCGACTCGCTGGCGCGCCGCTCCGGTCGCAGCCGCAGCGACATCGCCCGCGATGCATTGCGTGCGTACCTAGCCGACCGCGACTTGGCCGCCGAGGCGCGTCGACAATCCGTCGCCGCATCCCAAGCGACCTCTGACGCCGAACTGGCATTCGACGACAGCGGTTGGACAGTACCGTGAGTGAGCAGCGCCCAAGCCTGGCGCGCGGCGACATCGTTTCGATAGCTGCGGCTGGGGCTTATACGGGCAAACCGCGGCCGGCGCTGGTGGTGCAGGCCGACCTTTTTAATGCGACCCACGCCAGCGTGACCGTCTGCTTGGTGACCTCGACGCTGGTCGATGCGCCGCTGTTTCGCGTGGGGCTAGCGCCTTCGCCCCGCAACGGTCTGACGGTGCCGTCGCAAGTGATGGTCGACAAGGTAGCGTCGGTGCCCCGGACCGCAATTGGACGGGTGATTGGGCAGGTGGAGCCGGCAACGCTTGCCGAGGTGGAGCAGGCGCTGCAGCTGTGGCTGGGCCTGGGGGGCTAGGTCGGGAAGCGAGGGCGAAATGCCGAGGACTTTTGCTAGCCGCAGAAATGGGTTGCGCGGTCTGGCTTGCGGGGAGGCAGGTGCGGTGGCCGACGTCGACAAGGGCGCGTGGCCTATGGCACTTGAGGGGCGTGGCGTGGCAGAATGTGGCCATTTCGCGACCCACGCCGGGGTTCCGGCCCGGCAAGCCGCGCCCCTTCTCAAGCGAAACGGAACCGTCAAACCGAGGCAAGCATGACGACCGACGATATCCTTTCAGCACTATTTTCGCCAGTTCGCAACTATCAGCGCGACGCGATGCAAGCCGCTGCTGACAAGTGGGCCGATGTCAGTCCGCTACTGATTGCGCGGGTCCTGGCCCAAGCGGCGGTGCTGCGCGAAGACCCGGACGGCTCCGACGATTCGATGGGCCTGATTTATTCGCTGACCCTGTTCGGGCACTTGCGCGACGAGACCGCATGGCCCGCTATCGTGGCGCTGTGCACACTGCCGTCGGCCGTCGCCGATGACGAACTGGGCGCGCTGGCCACCGAGGATCTCGGCCAGATTCTCTACCGCTGCTGCGGGCCAAAAGTCGACGAATTGAGGGCGCTGTACGCCAACCGCGCTGTGGACCAGTGGGTGCGCAGCGGAGCCTATCGAGCGCTGACGTACGCGGTGGCCAAAGGTCGGTTCCCACGGGACGAGCTGCTCGGTTGCCTTGTCGCGACACTAAGTGCCGAGCCGGACCCGGACTGGGACGAGGAGTCTCTTGTTGACGAAGCTCGCTACGACTTCTTGAACATGCGCCCGGTCGAGCACGCGGAGCTAGCCCGTGCATGGGCGGACGATGACGTGCTTTTCCCCGACGAAGTCGGCGAGGACCTTGAAGTTCTGTTAACCGAAAGCCCCGAGCACTGGGCCGAGCTGGTGCAGGGTTGGCGGGAAGAGCTGGCCGGCTATGAGCCCGAGGACCTGCATGCACGGCTGCAAGGGTGGGCGGCGTTTGAGGAGAATCACGGCCACGCCGGTGCGCGAGCCGTGTCGGCTGGTGGGGGTCGCGTGGGTGCCGGCAAGCGCATCACCGTGGCGCAGGCGGCTAAGCGCAATAAGAAGAATAAGATCGCTAAGAAGTCGCGGCAGGGGAATCGGAAGAAGAAGAAGTAGGGGCGGGCCGAGGTGGGGCCAGGGGCACGAAGTTTTTCTCTTTGCGACGGGCGCGAGGGTCAACTTGCCGGACGCAAGGCAACTCTGCAGGTTTGGCCGGCGGCATGACACGCCGTCGCGTGCGCGGCCCAGCCCAAGACCTTACCCGATCCGCCTGCCCGCGCCATCACGGCACACCGCCCAAGTAGCCACAGTGGATCGCCGCGCCCAGCGCGCAATCCCCGACAATGTGCTATACTTCCAACTAGCCCAAGCCCTGGGCCACCGCGAATCCAAGCCGTGAACCTGCTGCGCACCACCCCACCCGAAGCAATGGTAGACGCCCGCGGGCGACCCTACTTCTTGTGGGACTGCGATCTGACCATGGACCAATTGCACGAAGCGCTGGCTAGCGACGACCGCCCTACCCGTTTGACCATGCTGGCCAAGGTGTTGCGGCAGGCCCGGCCCGAAGATGCGCTGACGTTTGTGGGCCGCGCCGAGCTGGTGCAGCTGGAGCCCGA
>CAISBR010000061.1 GCA_903883645.1 uncultured Myxococcales bacterium
AACCGGGCGGGCATGGAAACCCGCCACTACTCTGGCCTTAGCGGCGCCTAGGGGCGGCGGCGGGTGAACGGATGACCCGGATGCATGGTCAGAAGGCCGCCTTTCGCTCGATTTTGACCCCGAGGTAGGGTCGCGAGGCCTATTTGGGCTCGATTTTCACCCCGGGCCTAGGTCTACACCCTGCCTGCGGGTGAAGCGTTGACCCGGCGCCACTTGTCGCCCCGCGCCGCCGGCAGTATTGTCGCCCGCCGCCCCTGTGGGCACCCAGAGCCGCCCTTGACCACCCCGTACCACGCCAAGTTGTGGGCCACCCTGCTGGGGCTGCGCGCGCGCACAATTTCGCCCAGCAACGACGAGGACGCGCTGTACGAAGACGTGTCGGAGTGGTTGCGGCAGCCCGACTCACGTCGGGGTGCGGTCGTCTGGCGAGTAGGCGGTGGTCGGGGGAGTAGTTGTGACGCTGCAGAAACTTGACCCGAACCGCAACCTGCCATACCTTCGCCCAGCCCGCCACCCCCTTCAACCCCGGGCGCCAAAGGAGCCAGCGATGTCCGAATTCACAACAAACACCGTAACCCTCCCGACGCCCGACCCGACCGGCGGCCAAGCCGCGCTCACCCGCTGGCTCGCCAAAACCCACGCCATCACCACCCCAATGCCCATGCTCGCCGACGGGCGCCTTGCCATGTGGAACATCGCCCGCGGCCTCGAAGCACTCGCGCCGCTGGTCGCCAGCCTAAAGCCCGGGCTGCCCCACGCCGACTGGCAAACCATCGAAAACCTCGCCGATCTTGCCCTAGCCACCGCCCACGCCGAGGCCCTGGTCGACCGCGCCGAGCCCGCGACCAGCGCCCTGCCCGCCCTGCGCACCCGCATGCACGAGCTGCGCACGCAACTGCTGACGGCGGCGGACTTGTTGGCGTCGTTTGGCAAGCTGTCGGCCAGCCACGTGGCCGAGATTCGCAAGGGGCGCGGCCTGCCCGATGCGGCGCAAGATACCAGCGTGCTGTCGCAGCTTTTTCGCGACAACTGGCACACTATCCAGGGCCTAACACCTGTGACCAAAGAGCTGGTCGAAGAGGCCGGCCACGTGGGCGCGCAGGTGCTCGCGGTCATCAAGCCCGGCGGCGGCAAGGGTGGCGCGGCGGATGCCAACCTAGAGGCCCTGCGCGACCAACGCAACCGGCTGTGGACGCTGCTGGTCCAGGGCCATAGCGAGCTGAGCGCGGTGGCGTACTGGCACTGGCGCGAGGAGTACCGCAGCCATGTGCCGGCGCTGCAGGGGCGGGCGGGGTAAGGCAAGGGTCGCGGGCGCGCTGTTCCGCTCGTACCCGGCGCCGGTCGTAAACGTTTCACCCTTGAGCATGGTCGAGCGGTAGGTTTTGCGCTCGATTTTCACCCCCAGGCTAGGTCGAGACTTACCCTACGGGTGAACCGACCACCCGGCAGCTAGGTCGCGACGTTGCTGGAGGGTTTGCGTTTCACTGCAGGCACGCCAGCGAGGTACCGCGACGCGTCACGCGGCACGCACAACCTCGCTGAGCCACACCACAATGGCCTCCACTTCGACCGCGGCCCGACGCGACGGCTTGAGCGCCGAGCGCATGACCAAGTCGACGGGCCGGCCCAAAATGGCTTCGAGTTCAAAGCGGAAGTCCATGAAACCGCGCAGGCCGACCAAGGTGTCAAACTCGACAAGGACGTCGACGTCGCTGTCTGGGCGAGCCTCGTCGCGGGCCACCGAGCCAAACACCGCCAGCGACTTGACGCGGTAGGCAGAGCGCAAGCGGTCGCGGTGCGCAGCGAGTAGCTGCAAGGCTTGGTCGCGACGCAGCGCTGGCCCAGCCTGGGCCAGCGAGGAATCGAAGGCGATTGGGTTTGGCGAAGCGGCCTGCGGCATTCGGTGCCTCCGCCCAAAGTCTAGCAGCGGCAGGGCCCTGGCGCCAGCCGGGGTGCGGGCAAGGGACCGCAACCCGAATGGGCCGATGGGCGGGCGGGCGCAGCCTGGCCGGCCAGCGGGTCCGCAGCCGCGACCAGCGGCGCAGGACTAGGGCCCGACCCGGCGGAGCCGGGGTGCCCCCTGCAAAGCCACGCAACTACAGACCAACGCGGGCCGACTCGACCGCATCGCCAAGGTCGACCACGTCGTTTGGCGCGGCGCAGTGCTCGGCCAGCCGCTCGCGCACCACCTGCAACTGGCTTGGTGCAACCGGCACGCTGGCCGGGACGCGCAGCAGGCTGGTCCACAAACGCTCAAGCAGGTCAAGCTTTTCGGCGGGGACCAGGTTGTCGAGGGCGGCGAGTTCAAGGGCAGTCACGGCAGCGTCCTGGGCGCCCACGGCGGGTGAGCTAGTCTTAGGCTACGCGGGGCGGCGAAGATTGCAAGGAGCGAACCCTGCCTTACCGGTTAACTACTACTGGTGACCTAGGCCCCGGCCAGGAGCAGCTTTTACATTCAGCCACGTCGAGCCTTTGTCGGTAAGTTTCTGATCATTCCATGGAACCCGGCCCTTGAAAGGGCGGGCTATCATTACG
>CAISBR010000062.1 GCA_903883645.1 uncultured Myxococcales bacterium
AGCAATGCCGCGTCCGTTCCCTGCGTGTGCGGGGCTGAACCGCCCGTCGGGCAACCTTGGACGTGCGCGACGCCCCGTTCCCTGCGTGTGCGGGGCTGAACCGTCTTTCCGGTAGTAGCCGGTGTGTGCCCTACGCCGTTCCCTGCGTGTGCGGGGCTGAACCGGCACACACGGGCTGCGCCGTTTGGCATTTTTCCCGTTCCCTGCGTGTGCGGGGCTGAACCTGGAGCTGGGTGAGTGTGCTCGGGCGGTAACGCCCGTTCCCTGCGTGTGCAAGGACGACCTCGAAGCGGATGGGGTCGACGACCTTCGAGGCTCGCGGAGCTCCGACATCGACCTAACCCTGCGCGGCTACAGCCTTGACTGGAAGCTCTGTGCCGAGATCGGCGGGATGTTCGAGGCGTCGTCGATTCCGTACCGCGTCGACGTGTCGGTGTGGGACCTGCTGAAGCACGACGAACTGAAGGACCACATTCGACGCCGCGGCGTGGTGTTGTTTGACCGCGACGTGTCGGATGCGGAGCAGGCGGCGGTGCGGGCGGCAAGGCGGTGCGGGCGGCAAGGCGGGCGGGCGCGCAATGAACAGCCGCGCAAGGCAAACCGGGGCCAGCCAGCGGCTGTCGGCAGTGGCACCACCTACAACTTGACGCCCCAACCACGCAATCGCAAACTCACCCCGTAAGCCGTAAGGCAACCGCCCACAGCGAACGCGATCAGCTAGGAGCATCTAAAAATGAAGACTTTGACACCCCAAGGACTGGCGACACTGGCCATGGCCCTCGCCCTGCTGGCAGAAGTGGGCCCGGCGCAAGCCGCAGTCCCCACCACCCTTCCGCTCGAAGGCGCGCTGCAGGCGGTAAGTGGTGGCCCGGCGGCCGACGGCGACTATACCGTTACGTACCAGCTGTACGACAAAGAGAAAGCGGGCAATCAGCTGTGGAAAGAGGGGCCACTGCCGGTGGCAGTCAAGGCGGGCGCGTTTCATACCGACCTGGGCACTGCGGCGCCGCTGCCAGCGAGCTTGTGGGCCAGCGCCACGCCGCTGTGGCTGGGCGTCACCGTGGGCACAGACCCCGAATTGCCGCGCAAAGCCCTGGGTTCGGTGCCGTATGCCCAGCGCGCGGCAACGGCAGAGGGGCTCGATTGCTCGGGCTGCATCAAGGGCGGCCAGCTCGACGCGACCGTACTGCAACCGTATGCTAAATCAACGGATCTGCTGCCGCTGGCCAAGGCGACCGACCTCGCGGCCTATGCCAAGGCGGCGGATCTTGCCGATTACGTAAAGGCGGCATCGCTCGCCAAGGTCGCGGGCACCGGCAGCTACGGCGACTTAAACAACGCGCCCCAACTAAAAGACGTAGCCACCACCGGCGCTTACGGCGACCTGAGCGGCCTGCCGGTACTACCCAAGCTGGGCACCACCTGCGGCACGGGCCTCGTGATGCGCGGCCTAAAAGCCGATGGCAGCTACGACTGCGTCGCGGGTGGCGTGTCGGCGGCCAGCCTGCCCAAAGACGGCCTCGACGAAATCTCGAACGGTCTGCTCACCACGCAATTTACCGAGCTCGCCGCCAGCAGTAAGACGCCGCTCGACATCGCCGACGCCCTGCCCGCCGGCATCAACGACGCCATCGACGTGCCCGACTACGGCATCGCCCAGGGCCTGGCCATCTCGGTCGAGCTCAGCAACTCCGACATCAGCAAAGTACGCGTAACGGTGTACGATCCCGCCGGCGTCGCCTACAAGCTGTACGATCAGGGCGGCACGGGCACCGCGCTAAAGACCGCCTATCCCGCGCCCACTACCCCGGTCGCCGGCGACCTGGCCAGCTGGATCGGCAAGAACCCCAAGGGCTTGTGGTCGATCAACGTCGCCGACTTGGTGGGCACCTCGGGCAAGACCGACGGCAAGCTGCTGGCCTGGTCCGTGGGCGTGCAGGTCAACTCGAGCAAGCGCGTCGCCGCCACCAGCCTGTTTCAGCTCGCCGACGCCGCCACCCCGCCCGCGCCGTGCGCCGCCAACACCTTTGGCGCCATGTACGCCAGCAGCAAAGACAAAGCCTTCTATGTGTGCAACGGCACCGAGTACGTGCCCTTCCAGCTCGTACCGCCCGGCAGCCAAGAAAACCCCGGCAAAAGCTGCAAAGACATCATCACCAAGTCGCCCGCGGCGAAAGACGGCTTGTACTGGATCGCCCCCACCGGCCAGGCCGCGGCCCAAGCCTATTGCGACATGACCACCGACGGCGGCGGCTGGACGCTGGTCTCATCCGTCAACGAAGACAACATTGGCGACAAGTGCGGCGCCGGCGACAAGTGGTCGTGCACCACCGGCGACAACGTCAACACGCCAAAAGGCGACGGCAATTGGGAGAATACCGCCACCTTTGGCACGATCGACGCCGCCACCAAGGCCGACTACAAGACGCCCGCGTATTTTGCCATGACCGGCACCAACGTGATGCTGTGGCACGTACCCAACGGCACCGCTACGGCCGACTGGCGCGGCGCGGCGATTTTGCGCTACTACACCAACAACAGCTTCCTCAGCAGCTACGGTGGGTCGCTGTACAGCCTATTTAAAGACTATTTCCCCAATGGCACGGGCGGCAACTGCGGCCAAGTCGGCCCCACGCCGCCGGTCGTCTTCGACAAGGGCACCACTGGCACGGTCGATAGCTTGATTGCCCCCAACACCGTGGGCGAGTCCGACCCGGGCTTTATCTCGTTCCGCGTCTACAACAACGAAAAGGCCTCGTTTGCAGTGTGCCCCGGCGTCAAATACACGGGCTGCAACTGCGAGCACGCGTGCATCGGCTCGTCGGGCTGGGTACCCGAGGGCGCGCCCAAGCAATGCGGCGACTTCGCCGGCTGGGACTGGGACGGCTACGGCGCCGGCGCCGGTTGGAGCGCGACCAAGACCATGACCGAAGCCAGCATCCTGTTCTTCGTGCGCTAGCTCGGCCAAGCATCGACCGGCGGCAGCAAAGTCGCTATGCTGCGGACTGGCTGAGCGGCCATCGCCCGCATGCGCCGGTGTTGCCCATGAAGTTCATTGCCTGTTTGTTGGCGCTGCTGTGCGTGCTGAGCGCCAGTCCGTTGGCCTATGCCGGCGATGCGCGCACCGATGCCGAAGTGCTGGCGATGCGGGCCAAAGCTCTGTTTCGTGCCAATCAATACGCCGAGGCGGCCGAGCTGTATCTGACCGCCTATGCCAAGTCGCGCGTGCCGCTGATGCTGTACAACGCGGCGCGGGCCACCGAAGAGGCGGGGAATCTGGGCGAAGCGCGGGCGCTGTTTATGGAATACGCCCGGCTCGACACCATTGCCGCCTCCGAGCGACGCGAAGCACAGAACCGCGCCGACCATCTGGCCAAGCGACTGGCCAAGACTACAGAGCCGATTGAAAAACCGAAGGTTGAGCCAGCAGTCGAACCCCGTGGCGAGGTGAAGCCGGAGCCCGTGCGCCAAGTCGAGTCGCAGCTGCGGCCGCTAGAGACCGTTAAACCGCCGCGTGCCGATGTCACCCAGGTGCAGCCGCAGCCGCAAAACCATTTCCCCATGTGGCAGACGGTTGGCGCGACGGTGGCGGCGGGCGCAGGCGTGGCGCTGTGGTGGCTGGCGAACGACAATGCGCACCAGGCCAACAGCTTGATTGTGCACGATTTGGTAAGCAAACAGAGCTATCAGAACTTGGCGGACTCGGCGCGCACTTGGCAAATGGCTGCCGCTGGCGCTGGGGCGGTGGCGGGCGTGCTGACGATTTGGGCAATTGCCGCAGGTGTTTCGGCGCCGGGGCCAAGCAAGGCTGCGGTCGGGCTGGCACCGGCCTGGGACGGCGAGCATCTGGGCGCAACCGTCGCGGTGGGGTGGTAATATGCGCAACATTGCTACCAAAATTAAGATGTTGGCTACCCTAGTGCTGACTCTGCTCGCCCTGCCCGCGTGCATTGAACGGCTGGCGACCGACGCGGAGCTCAACGAGCGCATCGCCGACCACCAGGGCCTGGATGCGGCAAATGGCGACGTTAACCAAGGCGGCGACGGGCAAATCGGCAACGAGCTCAGCCCTGGCCAAGACCAAAGCGTGGTCAGCGACGACGTGGATACCGCCGACAGCGGCGCTAGCGACGGTTCGGGCAGCTCCTGCCAGTTCAGCTCGGAGTGCAACGACAACAACGCGTGTACCGACGACACATGCCAAGCGGGATCGTGCACCCACGTGCCCCACACGGACGGCAATCCGTGCCTAGAGGGGCAGGTATGTGGGAAAGACGGCTGCGAATTCCTGTCGGGCGCGATTTGCGGCGATGGCAACGTGCAGGGCACCGAGCAGTGCGACGACGGCAACGGCGACCCTGGCGACGGCTGCAGCAACTGCCACCTCGACGTAGCGGAGCCGCTAGGGATGCGGTTTATCCCCACCGGCACGTTTCCGATGGGCTGTGCAGACGGCGGTGGCGTCAAGTGCACGCTAAACAGCGACGACATGCCGGTGCACAAGGTTGAACTGGCGGCCTTTTTTATCGACCAGACCGAAGTAACGGCCGACGCCTACAAGAACTGCGTCGAAGGCTTTGGCTGCGCACCCCCGGTCAGCAACACCAAGGGCACCTACGGCAAGACCGACAAGGCCAAATTCCCCGTATTGTACGTGAACTTCAGCATGGCCAAGTCGTTTTGCAGCATTATGGAAAAGCGCCTTTGCACGGAGGCCGAGTGGGAATTCGCCGCGCGCGGCAGCGATGGCCGGGTCTATCCGTGGTCGGGCAATTCGGCCGACTGCTCCCTTGCCAACATGGTGACGTGCGGCGGCGCTGCAACCCTAGTGGGCAGCTATCCGGCCGGCAACAGCCCGTTCGGCGTGCAAGACATGGCCGGCAACGTCGACGAGTGGGTGGCGGACTACTGGGGCGCGTATTCGAGCGTCGCGCAAGAGAATCCCAAGGGGCCGCTCACCGGTAGCGGCCAGATTGCCCGGGGCGGCAGCTGCGCCAGCCCGAGCGACGACTTGCGCTCCTCGGCTCGCAGTACGCGCGACGCGACGGAAGCCAGCGATACACTTGGATTTCGTTGCTGCAAGAACCTGTAGAGCGTGGATTGAGCGGGGGGCGTGGTGCGCTGGCCCCGCCGCGGCAGCAGCAACCGGAGATGCGAAGCATGACCTGGTTCCAAGACCTAACCGGCTTTGTCGAGCTACCCTACCCGCAGACTCAGGCCGCGCTGAACCTGCAGGGCCAAGACCTAGTAACCCCGCACCAGCGCTGGCATATAGGCCCGTTCGAGCTGCCGAGCCTGGCTGAGCTGCGGCAGCGCGTCGCCAAGGCGGAGCCGGGGCCCACGGGTGCCGTGCGCTTGGGGCGCGTGGTGGGCGATGTGAAGAAGCTGCACCGGCGGCCCGAGTTTGCGGGTGCGGTGTTTCAGGTGGCGTCGCAGTTCAATATGCTTGAAATGCCTAGCTATGCCGTCACCCCCGAGGCTGGTGTTGCGGGCTACGCGGGCGACCCGACTCAGGGGCCGGCCTGTGCCCAAGCTGCCGGCGCCGCGACGGTTTTTCGCAATTACCTGGTGCGAGTGGGGCCAAATGGCCAGTTGGGCGGACCCGGCGACCAGCGCGGGCAGACAGCCAGCCTGCAGCTCGACGGTTTGGGCGACGTGGGCCGAGCGCTGGCCACACAACTAGACTGCAACATTACAGATCTATGGCGCATGCAAAACGGCTACGCACTGCTGACCTTGCCGGCGCTCACGCGGGTTGCCGCGCACTTGCAGGGCCTGGGCGAGCCGGAGCGCGACGCTTTGCGCCAGTTGCTACGGGTGGGTTGGCACGCCGATACGCAGGTTACACATACCGGCGCAGGTAGCGAACAGCGGGTGGCGCAAGTGTTTTGCTCAGCGCTACCGGTGAGCTACTGCAACCTGCCGGCGAACGCGCCGTGGCAACCCTTGGCCCAGTTGGTGCTCGAGGCGACCTACGAGGCGACGCTGCTGCTCGGTAGGCTGCATCAACTCGAAACGGGACAGAACACGGTGCTGCTGACGCGGGTGGGCGGCGGCGTGTTCGGCAACGAAGGGCACTGGATCGACGCCGCGGTGGCGCGGGCGCTGGCCATAGTGGCCGACACGGGCCTCGACGTCCGCAGCGTTGTGTACGGCTAGCAATCTAGAACATCGTGTACATTCAAGCAGTAGAAGAAGGCTGCCTCCATCTGCACGCCCAACTGCACCGCGCGCACAGCCAACTGTTTGACCCCAGGCGCATACCCGGCTACCGTACACAGCGGTACCACTGTGCGTCTATTACTTGGTAGGTTGACATGCACGCCCCTCGCAACCCGTTTATATTGAGCCAGTTGCGCCCCAACGCTGCGCTCGGGTTGCTGGTTGGGCTGCTGTGTATCGCCGCGTGCTCGAACACAGCTGCGACCCAACCCACTTTAAGCACGGGCCTAGTCGACGACAGCTCCGCGGGCGACCTGGCCGCGCCAGCCGGAGACGAAACTGCCGCGGACATGGCGGCGGGCGAGGCAGGACCAAGCGACGCAGGACCGAGCGAGGCAGGCCCCGCCGGCGACGCCATTGCGGGCGCGGATGGTGACGCTGCACCCCCAGCGGATTCTGGCTTGCCTGCCGCCGATGCCGCCGGCGAAACCGCAGATGCTGCCGCACCTGTAGATAGCATCCCCACCCCAGACGCCACTCCACCGGCCCCCAGCGGCATGGTCACCATCCCCGGCGGCACGTTTGCCATGGGCTGCGTGGCCGGCGACACGAGCTGCGGCGACAGCGAAAAACCCGCGCATTCCGTGGCGATCGCCCCCTTCTACCTCGACCGCTACGAAGTTACGGCCAGCCGCTACGGCGCCTGCGCGCAAGCCGGCAAGTGCCCCGCGGCCTACTCGGTGCCCGACTCGTGCAGCTACGGCAAAGGGTGGATGGACAACTACCCGATCAATTGCGTCAAATTCAACGAAGCCGAGGCCTTTTGCGCCTGGGACGGCGGCCGCTTGCCCACCGAGGCCGAGTGGGAATTCGCGGCGCGCGGCGGCCTGATCGGCAAGAAATTCGTGTGGGGCGACCAGGCGCCTACGTGCACGGCCGGCCAGGCGAATTCGGCATTTTGGGCGAAGTGCACCACGTTTGTGCTCGCGCCGGTCGGCTCGGTCGGCACCGCCAACGGCTACGGCCTGTACGACATGGCAGGCGGCGTGGTCGAAATGGTCGCCGACTGGTACAGCCCCACCTACTACGCCACCTCGCCGAGCGACAATCCCAAGGGCCCCAGCAGCGGCACCAACCGCGTCGCCCGCGACCTCGCCCTTGCGGCCGAAAACGAAGACGGCGTAAGGGTTTCGAAACGCGGCCAAATGGGCCTGACCGAATACGACAAGTACTACGGCACGGGCTTTCGCTGTGCCCGCTCCCTCCCCTAAACAAGCAACTCGCCCGCCACACCCCTCGGAGAGCCATGCACCTGTTCGATCCCCTCCAGCTTGGACCACTAACTCTGCGCAACCGTGTCGGCGTGCCGGCCATGTGCCAATACTCGGCGCAAGATGGCGCGGCCAACGACTGGCACTTGATGCATTACGGGGCCTTTGCCGCAGGCGGCGCTGGGCTGGTCATCGTAGAAGCGACGGCGGTGCTACCCGAAGGCCGTATCACGCCAATGGATTTGGGCTTATGGAACGACGCCCAGGTTGAGCCGCTGCAACGTGTTGCGGCATTTGTGCGCAGTCACGGTGCCACGGCGGCGATTCAGCTGGCCCACGCCGGTCGCAAAGCCTCGACCCGCTGGCCGTGGGATACGCGCGGTCTGGCGGGCGCGCCTGTGCCGGCAGAGCAAGGGGGATGGACCCCGCAGGCGCCGAGCGCAGTGGCATTTAGCGAGCAGCATGAGGCGCCAACTGCCCTGGATCAGAATGGAATCGACCAAGTTGTTGCGGCATTTGCGGCTGCAGCCCGGCGGGCGGTACAAGCTGACTTCGAAGTGGTCGAAATTCACGCCGCCCATGGCTACCTGCTGCACGAATTCTTGTCGCCGCTGAGCAACTTGCGCACCGATGCATACGGCGGCAGCTTGGCCAATCGCATGCGGCTGACGCTGCAAGTGGTCGACGCGGTGCGGGCGGCGGTCGATGTGCCTGTGCTGGTGCGGTTATCGGCCACGGATTGGGCGCCGGGCGGTTGGGACTTGGAGCAGACGCTGGTGTTGGCGCGCGAGCTAAAGACCCGCGGTGTGACGCTTATCGATGTGTCGACCGGCGGTCTGGTGCCCTATGCGCAAGTGCCTGCAGCGGCGGGCTTTCAGGTGCCCTTTGCCCAGGCCGTGCGCGACCAGGCCGGCATCGCCACTGCCGCCGTGGGCCTAATTACCGGAAACGCGCAAGCCGAGGCCATTATCGCCCAAAGCCTAGCAGATCTGGTACTTGTGGGGCGAGCGATGCTGCGCGATCCGCACTGGACGCAAAGCGCCGCCCGCGAGTTGGGGCAGCCGATTCCGGTGCCGCCACAGTTGGCGCGGGGCTGGTAACGACTTAAAATACTAAGTCTTTTGGACCAGCTTCTCGCGCCACAACGCCTCGAGCACCTTGATATCCGCCGCAAACGATGCGGGGGTCTGGTCGTCGCCGCGGGCTAAGCGCTCTAGCTCTTCAAAAACAAATGCTTCGGCCCCGTAAGTGCGCCAGTCGCCCACCAGGTCGTGGTACACACAGCTATTGGTCGACACTGCAAAAGTGAAGCGATTCTGAGCAGCTACCAGGTCAACGCCACTAGCCAGCAGCACGCGTCCGGTCAGCAGGTTGCGCACTTGGTAAACGCCGCCCACCACGACGCGCTCTTTGTAATCTGCGGCCAGTTGCTTGCGGTTCATCGGGTCCTTTGCAGGCGCGCTGCGGGGCATAACCCCATCTACTTAAAGAAGAACTCGTACGTGCCGCCGTCTTCGTCGTACGCAGTGGGGCCGCCGGGATTGCCGTTGGTGCCCAGCAGGGTCTCGTAGCGGCCGCCGGCGCCATAGTCGTAGTCGTGGTTCACGATGAGCATGTGGTAGCCGGCCGGGGCGCCGCAATAACCAAACCACATGAAACCAAGGGAGTTATTGAGGCTCCAGCGGTGCTCGCCCCACAGGTAGGTGCCCGAGTTGTAGCTGGCGTGCCACGCCGTGCAGTTCGAGCCGGGTAGCAACGTGGCGCTGTCGACGCGGCCGGTGCCGAGCCAGCGGTGCACATCGTACGACAAGCTGGTGGCGTGCAAGAAGCCAAGAAATCCGGGCCCTTGAAAGGCGGCATTCAAGTTCATGGTCCACGCGTTGAGCGGTACGGTACCGGTAGAGCTGCTGTCGAGCGGATTGCTATAGGTCTTGACGAGCCACTGCTTGATGCCGGCGGCCGCGGCGAAGCTGATCGCTTCATTCCAGGCATCGACCCCCAAGCGTCTGGAACCAAATGGGTCTTGGTGAATCAAGAAGCGGGTCCAGCCGCCGCCGCTGCTGGCCATGTCGCAGTACACGGTGCGCGGAGCCGAAGCGCCACTGCTGCCGTCGAGGTCAATGGTGTAAAGCCCTGATTTTGCCGCCGCATTCTTGGCCAAAAGCGCCGCGCAGGTCTTTTCGGCCGCCGCCGCGGAGCACGCGCTCGAGCAGCCGTCGCCATCGGTGAGGTTGCCGTCGTCGCAGTCTTCGCCGCTCTCGAGCACGCCGTTGCCGCAGATGCCCGCGCCGTAGATCTTGCCATCGACGAGTAAATTGCCCTTTACCTGCAGCTTCTTGCTCGACATGGTCTGGATGCCGATCGCCCAGTTGAACTTGCCGTCTACGCCACCCGCGCCGCCGCCCGCCTTGATGTCTTTGACGGTGATCGACCAGGTGCCCTTGATATTCTTGCCAATCCAGTCCTTGTTCATGTCGCCGGCTGCGAGCGGCGTGGTGTCGTTAAAGGCGGCGGTCAGGCTGGTGCCGGCCTTGCTGCCGTCGTAAAGTACGTAAGGAGTCGGGCTGTTGGGTGCGTAGAGCTCGACCTTTACGCCGCTGAGGTCCGAGTTGACGATGGTCATGTTGACCCAGATCTTTTGGGCGATGCCGATGTCGGCGAAGGTGAGCGCGTCGCTTTTGCCCGCGCCAAGGCCGTCGGGGATGCCCACATCGGCGGTGCCGGCTTGCGAATCCGCGAATTGATTGGTGATTAGGCCGTTTGATACCTCGTCGAGGCCGTCGGGCGGCAAGTCGGAGGCCAAGATCGCGCTGCACGCCAAGCTGCCATCGGCGGCGAACCCCTTGAGGATGAGGCCCGTGCCGCAGCTTGTGCCGAGCTTGGGCAACGCGGGCAAGCCGACAAGATCGCCATATGCCCCAGTAGTTGCTACATCTTTGAGCTTGGGCGCGCCGCTCAGGTCGGCATAGCTGCCGGTGCCCGCCACTTTGGCCAGGGCCGCCGCTTTGACGTAGTCGCCCAAATCGCTCGCCTTGGCGTAGCCCGACAGATCGGCATTCTTGGCGTAGGCGACTAAATCTGTAGTTTTGCTATAGGGTTGCAGCACGGCCGCATCGAGTGCTCCCGCCTTGATGCAGCCCGAGCACTCGAGCGACTCGGCCACCGCCGCGCGCAGGGCAAATAGGTTTGCGCCAAGCGGCCGGCGCGCCAGCTCGGGGTCACTGCCCACCTGCACGCCAAACCAGGCATTTTGCAAAGATAAAGCCGCAGGAGCCAGGGGGGTCTTGTTGCCCAGCACCACACTGAAGGCACCACCCTTGGCCGCGATCGGCAGCGGCCCCTCGGTCCATACGGCGGAGCCCCCTGTCTCGGCGGCATAGATCGACAAGGTCAGGTTGTAGGTACCGTCGGCGGCTGGACCACCGCTTACGGACTGTAACACGCCTTCGATATTCGCATTCAGCGGTACGGCGGCCTGAGCCAAGCCCGGGCCCAGTAGCCCAGTCGCCATCACGGTGAAAGGCGCCAACCATGCACCCCAAGTCTTCGTCTTCATTGCAAAGCCCCCTGTTCTATGCCGCGCTGACCGGCTCGATTCGCCCGCTGCCGACCGGCGCCACCGGCCTGCAAGTTCTTAGCCTGCAAGGGTAAGGTCTGCGGCCGGGCGCGTCAAACGCCCCGCCGCGGCCCTCGGGCACCTCGGCAGGGTCCCCGCAGCAGCCGTTGCGTGGTGCAAAACCTTGCGGCGGGGGCAAAAAACGACCTTAGCGAATCAGCGAATTACACCCAATTGGTAGAACCATGCCCTTGCAGTTGACCAGGTGCGCCCCGACGCCGTAAGGTGGGCCGCCGCCGGGCACCTCGGGCGCGCACCGCAGAGGCCACAATGACCACTATCTACTGTCGCAGCATTGGCTTACCGGTGGTGCTTGCTTGGGCACTGCTCGGAGCAGGCGCCTGCAGCTCCGCCGCGACCAGCACCGCCACGCAGACCAGCGACATCGGCAGCGGCACCCCATTCGATATTCAAATCGCCAATGACGGCGACGCAGCGGTCGACAGCGACACCAGCACAGGCAGCGACGCGGCGGTCGACAGCAACGACATCAGCGACAGCGAAGACCTTGTAACTACAGAGATAGACTCGACGATCGACGCAAGCACACCCGACAGCAGCCCCGACATGGCCGGCCTCTGCGGCAGCCCCGGCTGCGCGTGCACCACCGGCGGCGACTGCGACAATGGCTTTTGCATCGAGGTCGGCGGCAAGCTTGAGTGCGCGAGCCTATGCGTCACCGGCTGCAAGGCGGGCTTTAAGTGCACGCAAACCACGAGTTCTACAGGCGATGTCGCGTCGCTGTGCACGCCCATCTTCGGTCGCCTCTGCGAGCCATGCCAAGCCGACGCGGACTGCACCAGTGGTCTGGGCGGCCAAGACAACCGCTGCGTGCCGTACCAAGCGGGAAGTGGCAGTCTAATCGGTCACTTCTGCGCGGCCCCTTGCGACAATGGCGACATTTGCCCCAGCGGCTACGCCTGCCAAGACACCAAAAGTGTCGGCGGCGACCAGAGCAAGCAGTGCGTCAAGCAAGATTTGCTGTGCGACTGCGACGACCGGGCAAAGAAGCTCGGACTTTCGACCGGTTGTAGCAATAGCAACGGCGCCGGCACCTGCACGGGCGCGCGGAACTGCAACAGCCAAGGCCTGAGCGCGTGCGATGCGCCGGCCGCCCAGGTCGAGACTTGCAACACCTTAGACGACAACTGCAACGGCCAAACCGACGAAGGCGGCGGCGGCCTGTGCGACGACGCGGCACCGTGCACATACGACAACTGCATCAGCGGCGAATGCCAGCACCCGGCCAAGACCGGCGCGTGCGACGACGCGAGCGCGTGTACCGACGGCGACCTCTGCAGCGACGGCCTATGCAAGGGCACCGCCCTGAACTGCGACGACAGCAACCCTTGCACGGCAGATAGTTGCAACCCCAAGGCGGGCTGCGTCAACCTAGCGAGCGCGGGCACCTGCAGCGATGGCGACGCGTGCACCACCGCTGACGCCTGCAAGCTGGGCGTGTGCACCGGCGGGCCCGCGTTGGTGTGCGACGATGGCAACCCCTGCACGAGCGATTCGTGCAACAGCGCCCAAGGTTGCGTGGCCACACCCACCACCGCGAACTGCGACGATGGCAATGCGTGCACCAGCAAAGACACTTGCAGCGCAGGCACTTGCGCAGGCATCGCCACCATCCTCTGCGACGACGGCAAGCTGTGCACGACCGACTCGTGCGACACCAAGGGCGGCTGCGTCGCAACTCCCAACACCGTGCCGTGCGACGACGGCGACGCGTGCACCGGCGGCGATGCGTGCCAAGCGAGCAGTTGCAGCAGCGGCCCCAAGCTGGTGTGCAACGACAACAACGCTTGTACAACAGATAGTTGCAACCCTGCTAGCGGCTGCCTTTACGTACCCGCCGCCGGTGGCTGCGACGACGGCAGCGCGTGCACCCAGGGCGATACGTGCAAAGACGGCGCGTGCAGCGGCAACACGGTAATCGACTGCAACGACGGCAATGCGTGCACGGCCGACACCTGCGAAGGGGCCAAGGGCTGCGTCCACACCAATGCCGGCGGGGCGTGCAACGATGGCAACGCCTGTACCAGCAACGACATTTGCGTCGCGGGTGGCTGCGCGGCCGGCCCGGCCACGGTGTGTAGCGACGGCAATCCGTGCACCGACGACAGCTGCGAGGCCGCCAAGGGCTGCATTTTTGCGAACAATAGCGCTGCTTGCGACGACTTGAGCGGCTGCACCAGCGGCGACACGTGCGCGGCCGGCGCCTGCAAACCCGGCACAGGCTGCGGCAAGAATGCCGTATGCGGCCCCAAAGCCGGCGGCGGCGAGGGCTGTGCCTGCGCGACCGGCTATAGCGGCGACGGCCAGAACTGCGCGCCCATCTGCCCAGCTGGCTGCCAGGCCTGCAGCAGCCCCAGCGTGTGCACGGTGTGCGCGCCCGGCAAATTCCTATTGAACGGCAGCTGCTTGGATGTGTGCCCCGGCGGCAGCTTTGGCAACAGCGGCAACTGCAGCGCCTGCCCGCAGACCTGCGCCACCTGCAGTAGCGCCACCACCTGCACCAGCTGCCCGCCCGGGCAGAACCTGCAAAACGGCCAATGCAGCAGCTGCACCCCCAAGGCGTGCGGCATCGGCTGCGGCAAGATGCCCAACGGCTGCGGCGGCACCATGGATTGCGGCGCGTGCAGCAACGCGAAAATCGAGGCAGGAAACGGCTTTACCTGCAACCTGCTCTACAACGGCACCGTGCAGTGCTGGGGTCTGAACACACTCGGCCAGCTCGGCGACGGCAGCTACGTAGACCGCTGGCAAGCCACCTGGACCGATGGCACGCCCGCGCAAGTGGTCGGCCTAAGCGGCATCAAGCAAATAGCAGTAGGCGACGCGCACGCTTGCGCCCTGCTCAGCGACGGCACCGTGCAATGCTGGGGCAGCCACGGCAACGGCCAACTGGGCGATGGCACCGCGGCCTCGACCACAGGCCGACCCTTTCCGGTCAAAGTCGGCGGCATCAGCACCGCTATCGGTATTACGGCAGGCCGCACGCACAGTTGCGCCGTGCTCGCCGATGGCAGCGCCCGCTGCTGGGGCAACAACGGCAATGGGCAACTTGGCGACGGCACCCAGGCCCAGCGCGTCGCCCCCGTGGCGGTGCAGAATTTGGCCGGCGCCATCGCCATCGGTGGTGGGTATTCGCACACTTGTGCCCTATTTGCCAATGGTTCGGTGCATTGCTGGGGCGACAACTCGTCGGGGCAACTGGGCGACAGCACGCTAACGCCGCATCTTACCCCTGCGGCCGTGCTGAACATGGTGACGGCGGTGAGCCTGCACGTGGCCTCTTTGGGCAGCTACACCTGCGTGCGCGTGCAGGGCGACACCGCGCAATGCTGGGGCCAAAACTTGAGCGGCCAACTGGGCACCAACACGGTCTCGCCCACCAAGACGCCCACACCGATCGCCAGCATGGCCGGAGTCAAGTATGTAGACGGCGGCAGCTCACATACTTGCGCGGTGCTCAGCGACGGCACGGTCAAGTGCTGGGGTCTGAACGCGTTCGGGCAGCTGGGCGACGGCACAACCACCAGCCACCCGCTGCCGACGCTAGCCCCCACCATCGCCGGTGCGGTCGACATTACCACAGGCCAATACCACACTTGCGCCCTCTTCGCCGACGCCAGCGTACAGTGCTGGGGCCAAAACCAAGCCGGCCAGCTAGGCAACGAAACCACCATCAACTCGGCCACCCCGGTCATCGCCGTGAACCTGCCCTGCGGCGGCGGCGGCACCAGCAAGACCTGCGCGGGCTGCGTGCCCACCACCTGCCAAGCGCAAAAGGCTACCAGCGGCAGCATCGCCGACGGCTGTGGTGGCACCCTGCTCTGCGGCGTCGACAAACCCAAGATTGCAACTGGGAACGGGTTTTCGTGCATCTTGGTTGGCGATGGCACGGTCCGCTGCTGGGGCCAGAACAGCCTGGGCCAGCTAGGCGACGGCAGCCAACGCGTGCGTTACCAGCCCACCACGGTCGACGGCGCGCCGGCACCTGTGGGAGGAATCACCAATGCACTCGCCGTTGTAGCCGGCGATTCGCACGCCTGCGCCCTGCTGAGCACCGGCAAAATCCGCTGCTGGGGTAGCCAGAGCAATGGCCAGCTTGGCACCGGCGCGGCCGCCGACTCCGCCCCCCACTTCGACTCCGTCGAGGTCAGCGGCATCAGCACGGCAGTCGCAGTTTCTGCAGGCCGTTTACACACTTGCGCGGCATTGGCCGACGGCACCCTCAAGTGCTGGGGCTACAATGGCTCGGGCCAGCTGGGCGACGGCACCACCAGCCAACGCGTCTTGCCGCAAGGCGTAGCCGGCATTAGCGGCGCCATCGATGTGCAGGCCGGCAACGCCTTTAGCTGCGCTCTGACCCAAGGCGGCTTGGTCAAGTGCTGGGGCGACGCGAGCTCTGGCCAGCTCGGCTCGGGGTCGACCGCCTCGCTAGTACCCCGCAATGTGCCCGGTTTAACCGGAGCAGTTGCGCTAAGTACGGCTTCACTCGGTCAATTTTCGTGCGCACTGATGGCTGACGGCACCCTGCAATGCTGGGGCCTAAACAGCACTGGCCAGCTCGGCGATGGCTCTGTGACCACGCGCACCCTGCCGGTCGGCGTCATGTCGCTCAAGGGCGCCACCGCCATCGACACCGGCTACACCCACACCTGCGCCCGAATCAGCGACGGCTCGCTCAAGTGCTGGGGCAACAACCTCTTTGGCCAGCTTGGCGACACCACCACCACCACCCGCACCTTGCCCACTTTGGTCAGTTCGTCGGCCAATGTCGTACAGGTCAGCGGTGGCCAATACCACACTTGCGTGGTGCTCAAAGACGGCTCCGCGCAGTGCTGGGGCCAAAACAACTACGGCCAGCTCGGCAACGAGACCTCGATCCAGGCCACCGGACCGGTAGCAGTGTCGAACTTGCCATGTGGCGGCGGCGGCACGTCGAACGTGTGCGGCTGCACCCCCATCACCTGCCAAGCGCAAGGCGTGACCAGCGGCAGCATCGCCGACGGCTGCGGTGGCACCCTGCTCTGCGGCGTCGCCCCCACTACGCTCGCCGGCGGCAACGGCTTTGGCTGCGCCATCGCGGGCGACACGACGGTTAAGTGCTGGGGCTACAACAGCAAGGGCCAGCTTGGTGCCAACGGCGCCGCGAATTCGGCCACGGCCGTCACGGTCGCCGGCTTGTCGGGCGCTCTGCAACTGGCGGCAGGCAATGCCCATGCGTGCGCAGTGTTGAAAGACGGCACGGTATGGTGCTGGGGCTCCCATGCCTACGGCCAGCTGGGCACGGCGGCAGCGGTCGATGCGGTCGGCCACGCTCCCACCCAAGTTGCCGGCATTAGCACGGCTGTGCGCATCAGCGGCGGCCAATACCACACCTGCGCCGTGCTCGCCGACGGCACCGCGCAATGCTGGGGCTTTAACGGCACCGGGCAACTGGGCGACGGCAGCATCTTGCAGCGCACCGCACCCGTCGCAGTGGCCGACTTGGGCGGGCTTGTCGATATCGCCGCCGGCTACAGCATGACCTGTGCACTTAAGCAGACCGGCCTAGTTAAGTGCTGGGGCGACAATTCATTTGGGCAAATGGGCAATGGCAATGTCGCCTTTGCTACGCCTATGAATGTCGCCATGGTCACGCAGGCGGTCAGCCTAGCTGCCGGGGCCGAAGCGCAACATTCGTGCGCCATCTTGAGCAACGGCACCGCGCGCTGCTGGGGGGTAAACAACGCGGGCCAGTTGGGCGACAACTCGGTGGCCACGCGCAACACCGCCGTTGCAGTCAGCGGCATCGCCGGCGCCACGGCCATGGCCACCGGTTACTACCACACCTGCGCGGTACTGACGGGCGGCGCCGCCAAGTGCTGGGGCTACAACGTGAATGGGCAACTGGGCGACACCACCGCCACCAACCACTCGTTGCCCACCGCCGTGGCAGCGCTTACGGGCGCAATCGGCGTGGCCGGCCAGATGTACGCCACTTGCTTTATGGTCGCAGGCGGGGGCGTCAAGTGCGTCGGTTACAACGGCTATGGTGGCCTGGGCGACGGCACACTGGTCGAAAAACACGCGGTGGTCGGCGTGGTGGGGCTGCCGTAGCGGCACTGACAGCAACGCGGGCAACCAGACCCGCCCCAAAGTCCCCGAACTGCTGAAATCAGAATAAAATTGAAGAGCGCTGTCCTGCGGGCATCATGGTGGTTGCGACACCACCCCGCGGACCGTCCGCGGGGTCCCAATCGACCAGAGGACAGCGCTCCATGGAAAATCTGCAACAGATTGATGCTCGTGTCGAGACCTACGTGCTCAAGCGGCTGCAACGCATGAGCCGGCTGGCGGCCGAGTGGAGCAGCGATCCTCGCGATCCGCAAGGCATTCGTCATTCGTATGTCGATGTGGTGACTGCGCTGCTGGCGGGCCTGACAAGCGGGCGCACCTCGCTGCGTGACGTCGAGAAGTTGTCGACACGCCTCGGGCTGAGGCGGCGCGGGGGCGGCATCAGCGACGGTGCGCCTTTGCGACCGGCGATCGCTAGCCAGAACCCTCGAATCTCGCACTGAATCGGAGAGACATAGCCAGAATTTGGGCAAACCCGGGCGGATCGGCACTGCCGCGCTCGACGTGCGCGCAGATTCTGGCGTTGCAAGAAAAGCGCCGCGTCGAGTCGGACTGGTCGACTGTGCTGCTGGGCTTTCGATCAGGTCTGGCAACTAGCTTGCCAATTCTAGAAATTTCCTTGAGCAGCGCGTACACTTTGACCCCGACGGCTTGGGTCGTCTTGGCGGTGGGTCGAGCGCGACCAGCCACCAATGCTAGTCGCGACCGTTTCGAGCAGGAGCTATCATGCCGCCCATTTCGATGTTTACCCGTAAATCTGCCGGCTTGCTAAGTCGGCTTGGCCTGCCACCGCTCGCCGCGTTGGCGTTGCTTGCCAGCGCTGCCTTGGCGCCCGGCACCGCAGCGGCCGCCGTTCCTGGCCTCGTCGCGGTCGAAGGTGCCCTGACGGCGAGTGCCGGTTCGCCCGCAGCCGACGGCTACTACAACGTCACGTTTGCCATCTTCAAGGACCAGAGCGGCGGCAATCCGCTGTGGATTGAAGGGCCTGTGTCGATCTCGCTCAAGAACGGTTCGTTTCAGTACCTACTCGGCTCCAAGACGCCGCTGTCGGCCTCCGTGCTGAGTGGCCTCTCTACCGCGTTTCTCAGCCTGAAGGTCGAGTCCGACGCCGAATTGCCCCGCCAGCCGCTGGTGTCGGTGGCCTACGCCCTGCGCGCCGCTGTCGCCGAGGGCCTCGAGTGCTCAGGCTGCGTCGGCGCCAGCGCGCTAGACCCGCAAGCCCTTGCAGCCTATGCCAAAACGACCGACCTGTCGGGTTACGCCAAGTCCGCATCCCTGGCCAAAGTGGCCACCTCGGGTGCGTTCGCCGACCTGACCGGTGGCCCTGACCTATCGGCCTACGCCAAGACGTCGGGTCTCGCCAAGGTTGCGACCTCGGGCGCTTTTGCCGACCTGAGCGGCGGCCCCGACCTGACCGCTTACGCCAAGTCCTCGGATCTCAGTGCTTATGTCAAGGCTTCCTCGCTCGCCAAGGTTGCC
>CAISBR010000063.1 GCA_903883645.1 uncultured Myxococcales bacterium
ATCTTGAATATTCAGCGGCAGCCGGGCGCCAATGTCATCGAAGTGGCCGAGCGGGTCAAGGCGCTTTTGCCCAAGCTGCAGGCCTCGCTACCCACTGGAATTCAAGTGGATATCGCCGCGGATCGCACCGAGACTGTGCGCGCCTCGGTCCGCGATGTCGAAGAGACGCTGCTGCTGACGATCGTGCTGGTGGTGGCCGTTATCTTCCTGTTTTTGCGTAATATTCGTGCGACGCTGATTCCGGCGGTGGCGGTGCCGCTGTCGCTGGTGGGCACCTTTGGCGTGATGTATGCCCTGGGCTACAGCCTGAACAACCTGTCGCTGATGGCGCTGACCATCTCGACTGGGTTCGTGGTCGACGATGCCATTGTGATGATTGAGAATATCGCCCGCTACATCGAGCAGGGCGAGAAGCCATTTCAGGCGGCGCTCAAGGGTGCCGGGCAGATTGGCTTTACGATTGTGTCGCTGACGGTGTCGCTGGTGGCGGTGCTGATTCCGCTGCTGTTTATGGGCGGGCTAATCGGCCGACTTTTCCGCGAGTTTGCCATGACGCTGGCGGTGGCGATCGGCGTGTCGGCGGTGCTGTCGCTGACGCTGACGCCCATGATGTGTGCCTACTTGCTGCGCCCCGAACCGGCGCCACAGGATCGCAACTGGCTGTATCGCTTGAGTGAACGCGGTTTCGACGGCGCGCTGCAGTTCTACGACCTGGGCGTACGCTGGGTGCTGCGCCACCGCGTAACGACGCTGCTGGCCACGCTGGCGACGCTGGCGGCGACGGGCTGGATGGCGATCGCGATTCCTAAAGGCTTTTTTCCGCAGCAAGACACCGGCGCGCTGCTGGGCGTGACCGAGGCGGCGGCCGACGTGTCGTTTCCGCACATGATGGAGCTGCAGCGCAACCTTGCCGATGTGGTGCTGAAGGACCCGGATGTGCAGGGTCTTACGTCGTTTATCGGCTCAGACGGCAGCAATGCGACCACCAATAGCGGCCGGCTGTCGATCACGCTCAAGCCGCGCGATCAGCGCCAGACGAGCGCCGAAGACATCATGGCGCGGCTGCGGCCCAAGCTGGCCGATGTGCGCGGAATTGCTGTGTATTTGCAGGCGGTGCAAGATCTGCAGATCGACAGCCGCGCCGGTCGCACCCAGTTTCAGTACACGCTTGAGGATGCCGACGCCGCCGAGCTGGGCCAGTGGGCGCCCAAGCTGGTCGAGGCGCTGCGCGAGGTGCCGCAACTGCGCGATGTGGCAAGCGATCAAGAGAATTCGGGCCTCGAGGTGCTGCTGACCATCGACCGCGATACCGCGGCGCGGCTGGGGGTGACGCCGCAAGCGATCGACGACACGCTATACGACGCATTTGGCCAGCGACAAGTGTCGATTATCTTTACGCAACTCAACCTGTATCGGGTGATCTTAGAGATTAAGCCCGGCATGGCCAAGTCGGCCGACGCGCTGAGCAAGCTCTATGTGCGCTCAACGGCGGGGACCCCGGTGCCGCTGAATACGCTGGTGCAGGTGAGCACGCGCCAAGCGCCGCTCGCGATCAACCATCAGGGCCAATTTGCTGCAGTTACGGTCAGTTTCAACCTAGCGCCCCAGGCCTCGCTGGGTGATGCGGTGGCGGCGATTCGGGCCACCCAAGAGCGCATCGACATGCCGCCCAGCGTGCACGCGGCTTTTGTAGGCGCGGCGCAGGCTTTCAACGAGTCGCTCGCCAGCGAGCCCTTGCTGATCTTGGCCGCCATCTTGACGGTCTACATCGTGCTCGGCGTACTGTACGAGAGTTTCATCCATCCAATCACGATCTTATCGTCGCTGCCCTCGGCCGGCGTCGGCTCATTCTTGGCGCTGTACCTCGTCCGCACCGACTTTTCGGTCATTGCGCTGATCGGCATCATCTTGCTCATCGGCATCGTAAAGAAGAACGCGATCATGATGATCGACTTCGCCCTAGAAGCCGAGCGCGAACAAGGGATTAGCCCGGTCGAGGCCATCCATCAGGCCTGCCTGTTGCGCTTTCGCCCCATCATGATGACCACCATGGCGGCGCTGCTGGGCGGAATTCCGCTGGCGCTGGGCACCGGCATGGGGGCCGAACTGCGCAGACCGCTTGGCATTACCATCGTGGGCGGCCTGCTAGTCTCGCAAGTGCTGACCCTGTACACCACGCCGGTCATCTACCTGTACATGGACAAAATTGGCCGTTGGTTCAAGGGGTCGCGCCCTAGTGCTGCTGCGACCGAGGCCACGCCGTGAACATCAGCGCGCCCTTTATTCGGCGACCGGTGGCGACCACGCTGCTGGCGGCGGCCGTGCTGCTGGCGGGCTCGCTGGCGCTGGTCGAGCTGCCGGTGGCGCCGCTGCCTCGCGTGGATTTTCCAACGATTTCGGTGCGTGCGAGCCTGCCGGGTGCCAGCCCAGAGACCATGGCTTCGGCGGTGGCGACCCCGCTCGAGCGGCGTTTTGGCCGCATTGCCGGTGTGACCGAGCTGACTTCGACCAGTACGCTGGGCAGCACATCGCTAACCCTGCAATTTGACTTGGATCGCAACGTCGACGCCGCGGCGCGCGATGTGCAGGCGGCAATTTCGGCGGCGGCGGGCGAATTGCCACCCAACATGCCGTCGCGGCCCGACTACCGCAAGGTGAACCCCAGCGATGCGCCCATCATGATTGTGGCGCTGACGTCGGAGACGCTGACGCTGGCGCAAGTGTACGACGCGGCCAACAACGTGCTTGCGCAGAAAGTAGCTCAGATTCAAGGTGTTGGCCAGGTATTCGTGGGCGGCGGCATGCAGCCCGCGGTGCGCGTGCAGGTGGATCCGACCCAGCTCGCCTCGATGAAGGTGGGCAGCGAGGATGTACGCACGGCCCTGGCTACGGCGACGGCGGATTCGCCAAAAGGTAATCTTGTCGGCGATTTGCAAGCCCCTAGCCTAGGTGCCAACGACCAACTGTGGGGCGCCCAGGGCTTTGGCCCCCTCATCATCGCCACCGACGGCGCGAGCGGCGCGCGGCTGCACCACGTAGCCAAGGTGTTCGACGACGTCGAAAACGATCGGGCGGCGGCGTGGGTCGACTGCAAGCGCTCGGTTTTGCTGATTATTCGCAAGCAGCCCGGCGCCAACATCCTGGCCACGAACGAACGCATTAAGCAGATTCTGCCGCAGCTGGCCACCTCGATTTCGCCGGCGATCAAGATGCAGCTGGCCTCGGATCGCACGCAAACTATTCGCGAATCGGTGAACGATGTCGCGCGCACGCTGGCGCTGAGCGTGTTCTTGGTCATCGGCGTGGTGTTCGTGTTCTTGCGCTCGTGGCGGGCGACGCTCATCCCATCGGTCGCGGTGCCGCTGTCGCTCCTATCAACCTTTGCTATCATGTACTTGTTCGACTACAGCATCGACAATCTGTCGCTGATGGCCCTGACCATCTCGACCGGCTTTGTGGTCGACGATGCCATCGTAGTCACCGAAAACATTACCCGCGGTATCGAGCGCGGCCTGCGGCCTATCGAGGCTGCCTTGCGCGGCGCCAAAGAAATCGGCTTTACCATCGTGTCGATCACCGCCTCGCTACTGGCTGTATTTATTCCGATTCTACTGATGGGCGGCGTAGTGGGTCGGCTATTTCGCGAGTTTGCGGTCACGCTCAGCGCCGCGGTGGCGATGTCGGGCCTCATCTCGCTGACGCTGACGCCCATGATGTGTGCGCGCATGCTAAAGCCGCACTCGACGCAAACACCCAATGTTCTCTCGCGGTTTGCCGAGCGGGTCTTTGATGGACTGCTGGCCGGGTACGCGGTGGGGCTGCGCTTTGTGCTGCGACATCGGGTGGCTACCCTAATCGCCACGGTGCTGACCATCGCTGTCAATTTCTGGCTGTTCAGTCAGGTGCCCAAGGGCCTATTTCCGCAGCAAGATACTGGGCTTATTACCGTGTCGGTCGAGGCGGCGCAAGATACCTCGTTTCCGGCGATGGTGGCGCGGCAAGAACAGCTGAATCAAATCCTTGCGGCCGACCCCGACATCGAGCACATGGTCGTGTTTATGGGCGCCGGGCCGGGTGGGGGCACGGGCAACGTGTCGACGGCGTTCATGATGCTGAAGTCGATGCCACCGCGGCAACAAACGGCCGACGAAGTGGTAGCACGGCTGCGGGGCAAGACCTCGAAAGTAGTAGGTTTGCGCACTTTTATGCAGGCTGCGCAAGACGTGCGGGTCGGCGGCCGCATGGCGCGCACGCAGTACCAATACACCGTGCAAGACGCGGACTTAGACGAACTGCGCGCCTGGGTGCCCAAAATGCTCGAGAGCATGCAAAAGTCGAAGCTGCTCGCGGATGTAACTAGTGATCAACAAAACGCTGGGTTGCAGCTCAGCGTACACATCGACCGCGACACGGCGGCGCGTCTGGGCGTAACCCCTGCCGATATCGATGCGGCGCTGTACGACGCTTTTGGCCAGCGCCAAGTGGCGACGATGTACACGCAGCGCAACCAGTACCGGGTGGTGCTCGAAGTGCCGCCCGAGCTGCGAAAAAACCCCGATGCGCTGGGCAAAATCTTCGTGCGGTCGGCCTCGGGCGAGCAGGTGCCGCTGCGGGCATTGGCCACGTTTGCCCCGGCGGACTCGCCGCTAGCGGTCAATCATAACGGGCAGTTTCCGTCGGTGACCATCTCGTTCAACCTGGCGCCGGGGGTGGCACTGGGCCAGGCGATTTCGGCTATCCACGACGCCGAGGCCGACATGCATCTGCCGCCCGGTATCCACGCCGATTTTCAAGGCACGGCGCAAGCTTTTACGGCATCGCTGGCCACGCAGCCGATGCTGATTTTGGCGGCCCTCATCATCGTCTACATCGTGCTGGGGATGCTGTACGAGAGTTTCATTCATCCAATCACCATCTTATCGACTCTACCGTCGGCGGGCATCGGTGCCATCGCCGCGCTGATGTGGTTCAACCTCGATCTCAGCATCATCGGCCTCATCGGTCTGCTTTTGCTCATCGGTATCGTTAAGAAAAACGCGATCTTACTTATCGACTTCGCCATTGAACGCGAGCGCCAGGGCATGACCGCGCTGCAGGCCATCGAAGAGGCGTGTCTGCTGCGGTTTCGACCGATTTTGATGACCACGGTGGCGGCGGCGCTGGGTGCCCTGCCCTTGGCGTTTGGCACGGGGGTGGGCAGCGAGCTGCGGCGGCCGCTGGGAATTACTATTGTGGGCGGGCTGTTGGCTTCGCAGGCGCTGACGCTGTACACCACGCCGGTGGTCTATCTGGCGATGGGGCGGTGGGTGCGCAAGAAGCGAGGCTGACGGGCAGGCGGCGAAGGATGCGGTCGCCCAAGCGGTTCTTGCTCTGCCCAGTGGCTTGCGGCGCGGCCGATTGACGCTAGCCCAGCGCCCGCGTAGGCTCGATAGGCGCGGCAGGAAAGGTGCCAATCGGTACCCCCACAAAACCTTAGTTGCCTGCGCCTTGGGTGTTCAATTTTGGCGTATTTACATACCCTTGCTTGCTTGTCTTACTCGAAAGCAACTTCGAAGCAAGGCCCTGGCGGTGACCCATGCCTGCACGCAAACTCCACACTGACGCCTGTGCCGAGCCCGCGCACACACCGCGCCATCTGTGGGCAGTCTTGGCGGTCTTGTGCGCGGCGGCGTGCTCTTCTTCGCCAAGAGCGACCGCGGTCCATGCTGCTAATGCGGATTCCGACTCCGGAGTTTGGTTCGATATCGGCGGCCAAGACAGCGGCGACGACGGCAGCTCCGACGCGGCCATTGCCACGCTGCCCGACCAACAAAATACCGACGGCGGCGGGGTCGAGACCGCGGGCGACGCCACCGCAACCGACAGCACTAACGGCCCCGACAGCGGCTGCAGCGGCCCTGGCTGCATGTGCGCGAGCAACGGCGATTGCGACAGCGGCCTGTGCATCCCCACCGATGCCGGCAAGCAATGTGTTCAGCCGTGCACCTCGAGCTGCCCGCAGGGCTACAAGTGCCTTACCATCACCCAGGCCGGCAGTGATCTGCAACAGTTTTGTATACCTGCAACCCCTCGCCTTTGCGAGCCCTGCACCGCCGACAGCGACTGCAGCAACGTGGTCGGCGGCGACGGCAACCGCTGCGTAGCCTACCAAGACGCGGCGGGCTCGTTACTCGGCCATTTCTGCGGCGCCCCCTGCGACTCAAACGCGTGCCCAGGCGACTACACCTGCCAGCCAACGGTCAGCATCAGTGGCGCCAAATCGCCGCAGTGCGTGCGCACCGACTTGGGGTGTGGCTGCAGTCCGCGCGCCGTGAACCTGGGTCTAACCACCGACTGCAGCACGGCCAATGGCCTAGGAACATGCAGCGGCAAGCGCAGTTGCGGCCCCTCTGGCCTGGGCGCCTGTTCCGCCAAAGTGGCCACGACGGAGACATGCAACACGCTCGACGACGACTGCGACGGCCTAGTCGACGAACCGGCGAGCGGCATGTGCGACGACGGCGAGCCGTGTACGTGGGACAACTGCATCGCGGGCGCGTGCCAATCGTCGGCCAAGGTCGGCAGCTGCGACGACAGCGACGCTTGCACGTTGGGCGACACCTGCAACAACGGCAAGTGCTTGGGAACCGCCGCAGTTTGCCAGGACAACAACCCGTGCACTAGCGACGGCTGCTTGCCGGCCACGGGCTGCACCGCCACCAGCCTTGACGGCACCGCGTGCGACGACGGCAGCGCATGCACGAGCGGCGATAACTGCCAAAATTCGGTGTGTTTGGGCAGCTCAGTCACCAGCTGTGACGACAACAACCCGTGCACCACCGATAGCTGCGAAGCCGAGATCGGTTGTATTTTCAGCAGCAACGAGCTGCCTTGCAGCGACGGCAGCGTCTGCACCCAAGTCGACGTCTGCAGCGGTGGCGCGTGCCAAGGCGGAGCACCGCTAGCCTGCAAAGACGGCAACCCGTGCACCGACGATAGCTGCGATACCAAGCAAGCCTGTGTTTTCTTAAATAATTCGGTCACATGCACCGACAATAATGCGTGCACCAGCGGCGACGTATGCAGCGAGGGCGGTTGCAGCGCGGGCGGCCCCGCCAACTGCGACGACAGCAACCCGTGCACCGCCGATTTGTGCGACGCGACCAAGGGTTGCATGGCCATACCCAACGCCCTGGGCTGCAGCGACGGCAATGCGTGCACCAGCGGCGACGTGTGCCAGCAAGGCAGCTGCGTCGCGGGCGCGGCGGTCACCTGTAGCGACGGCAACCCCTGCACAGACGACAAATGCGAGCCCAACCAGGGGTGTACCACAAGTGCCAACAGCGCGACCTGCGACGACAACGACGCCTGTACCTCTGGCGATGTGTGCATAGAGGGGGCCTGTACCAGCGGCGCGCCGGTGGCGTGTAGCGACAACAACCCCTGCACCACCGACGGTTGCTCGGCCAAAGATGGCTGTTCGCACGGCGACAACACGCTGCCGTGTAGCGACGGCGACGTCTGCAGCGTGGGCGATACCTGTGCCGGCGGAGCGTGCGCGTCGGGCCCCGCACAGGCGTGCAGCGATGGCAACCCGTGCACAGACGACGGCTGCGACAGCAAGGCGGGGTGCCAACACGCCGACAACAAAGCCACATGCACCGACAACAATGCGTGCACGGTCGGCGACACCTGCGACAGCGGCACCTGCAAGCCCAAAGGGCCCAGCGAGTGCGACGATGGCAACCTCTGTACGACTGAAACCTGTTATTCATCAACGGGTTGCGTGGCCAGCAACAACACAGCCCCGTGCAGCGATGGCAGCGCTTGCACCAGCGGCGACGCGTGCGCCGGCGGCACCTGTGTGGCGGGCGCTAGCGTGGTCTGCAACGACAGCAACCCGTGCACCAGCGACAGCTGCGATGCCAGTAAAGGCTGCGTCTTTACACCGAATACCTCGCCTTGCAGCGACAACAACGCCTGTACCGTCAGCGACATCTGCGCGAGCGGCGCGTGCGTGCCCGGCGCGGCCAAGGTGTGTAGCGACGGCAACGCCTGCACCGACGACAGCTGCAGCCCCGCCGATGGCTGCACAATCGCCAATAATACAAGCACCTGCAGCGACAACAACGCGTGCACGAGCGGCGACATCTGCAGCGCTGGCGCGTGTGTGGCAGGGCCAGCCGTCACCTGCAACGACAGCAACCCGTGTACCAGCGACAGTTGCGACAGCGGCAAGGGCTGTGTATTTGCTGCGAATATCCTTGCGTGCAGCGACAACAACGCCTGTACCGTCAGCGACATCTGCGCGAGCGGCGCGTGCGTGCCCGGCGCGGCCAAGGTGTGTAGCGACGGCAACCCCTGCACCGACGACAGCTGCAGTCCGTCGAGCGGCTGCGTCAACACCGCAAACACATTGTCTTGCAACGACAATAATGCCTGCACGACCAGCGACACCTGCAGCGGCGGGGCATGCGTCGGCGGCGCGGCGCCCAATTGCAACGACGGCAATACCTGCACCACCGACGGCTGCTCGGCGGGCTCAGGATGCACATATGTTATGAATTCAAATAGCTGCAGCGATAACAACGCGTGCACAGTCAGCGACTCGTGCTCGGGCGGCGCGTGCAGCCCCGGTTCGCCCAAGGGCTGCAACGACGGCAACCCCTGCACCGACGACAGCTGCTCGCCAACCCAAGGATGCGCCACGGCAAACAACAGCGCAGCGTGCACCGACAACAACGCCTGCACGACCGGCGACACCTGCAGCGGCGGGGCATGCGTCGGCGGCGCGGCGCCCAATTGCAACGACGGGAACTCTTGCACAACCGATAGTTGCGACCCATCTAGCGGTTGCTTGCACAGCGGACCCAGCTATGCCGGCGCAGGCCAGCCGTGCACGATCGGCAACGCGATGGGCGCCTCGAGCTGCAACTACCCGTATTATTGGAACGGCGGCTATACCTGCGTCTACACCGCCACAGGCCAGCCGTGCCCAGGAGCCCTAAAGCTGTGCAACTACCAGGGAACCTACACGTGTTCAGGTAGTTGCCAGTGACGCCCTGCTTGCCGCTCAACGCCCACGCCAGCGCAAGTGCGGATAGCACTGCCTCGGCCCCCAACCGCGACCAAATGGCCCAGCTGCCACTGCCGACCGCAACACCGTCGCAGCTATAGGTGGTGGTCCACGCCACTTTGACCACGTGCTGACCCTTGCGACAGCGCCCGCGGGTGCCGGACTCGCCCACAATTTCGGCCTTGCCGTCTGGAGTTGCGACCACGATGCGGAATTGGTCGCCCTTGCCTCGCTGCCGCTTCGCG
>CAISBR010000064.1 GCA_903883645.1 uncultured Myxococcales bacterium
GCGCTTCGCCGGTTTGCAGGCAGGCGTAGCCGCAACGCGCCGCGGTACATCCTAGTAGGCTGAGGCTTGTGCTTGGTGTCGCATCGCTTGCGACGGCGGTGCGCATGGCCCGTCAGGAAGATGCTGAGCGTGCCGAGCCTTCGCGCTAGGTTAGATCAGCGGATCATAGCCGAAGACATCGGCGGTTACGCGCAACGGCGCGAAGCTGCTCTTGAAGGCTTGGGGTAGTTGGTCGGCCAGCTCTTCTGCCGTCCAGCCGCCTTGGCGGTGCAGGCTGCGGCTTGGCACCGGTGGGTCGAACAGTGTGATCTCGCTTCCGCGCACTACAAATACTTGACCATTAATGTCTTTTGCGCGGTCACTGACCAGCAGCGTCACTAGCGGGGCGACCTGGGCGGGGTCGAGCTGCTGCAAACGTCGCAAGCGGGCCTCGCCAGCGGCATCGCGCGCCGGAATGCTAGAGGTCATACGGGTCCAGGCGAACGGCGCCACGGCGTTGGCGCGTACACCAAACCGCTGCATATCCAGGGCGATACTGCGGGTCAGTGCCACCAGACCCAGCTTGGCTGCCGCATAGTTGGCTTGGCCGACATTGCCGATCAGGCCCGAGGTCGAAGTCATCGCCACGATGGCGCCGCTGCCCTGCTCGCGGAACGGCTCGGCACAAGCGCGAAAGATATTGAAACCGCCCTTTAGGTGTACGGCCAGCACGGCATCGAAGTCGTCTTCAGTCATCTTGTGGAAGATCACGTCGCGAACAATTCCCGCGTTGTGGATGACAAAATCGACACGGCCCCATTGCGCCAAAGCATCGCGCACCATCGAGCGGGCACCGTCGAAACTGGCCACGCTCTGTTCGTTGACAAGGGCTTCGCCGCCGGCTGCCCGAATCGCCGCTACGACTTGATGGGCAGGGTGGTCGCCGGTCTCGCCGCCATCGAGCTTGGCGCCCAAGTCATTGACTACCACTGCGGCCCCTTGTGCCGCCAAATCCAGTGCGATTGCGGCGCCGATGCCGCGGCCTGCGCCGGTTACGATGCCTACTTTGCCGTCGAGCATGCCCATGGTGTCCCTCGCAAGGTTGGGTCGGTGAACCGAATGGTGTGGTGTGGTCAGTGCGGCCAGCGCAGTCGCCACTGGACCAACAAATCTTCAAGATTACTAATCATATCAGAAAGTTCGCGCCCGTTATCGATGCGCACATCGGCCAGCGCCGCCGTCGCCACCAACTGCTGGCCCGCCGAGTCCGTCGAAATCAACTCGGCCTGTTCGTGGCGAACAAACTCATCGAAGTCGCGGGCATCGCCGGCACGGCCTCGGGTATGAAGTCGCTCGTAGCGCAGTCGCTCGTCGGCCACTACTTCGACGAGTACAAAGTCGGGGCGCGCGCGCAGGGCTTCGACCTCTGCGGGGGTGCGAATGCTGTCGACTACAATGTCGCGACCGGGCGGCAGCCTCTGCAGGGTGCGGACGGCTAGCACGCCTGGCCCACCTTGGCTGCGCAGCGTGCGCCCGCCTTGGATTAGGTTGTCGCGCGAGGTCTCGAGCCCTTGTTCCGTCAGCCACGCGCGAATGGCGTCGGATAGCGACGTGTAGAAAAAACCTTGTGTCACCAGCCATTCGGCGACGGTGCCCTTGCCCGAGGCGTTGCGTCCGGTCAGGCCAATGATCATGCTGCGGTTCCTTCGGCGCTGAGCACACTAGGTACAGTGGTCGCGACAATGCGTACTTGCGCCGTTGCCGTGCCGTCGTCGCTGGCAGCAGTCAACACGGCTCCCGGAGCGTACGCCTTGCGCTGCACGCTGGCCAGCCCCCACAAGCGGCCATCGGCAAGCAGCACTGCTGAACCCATCTTGCCAGCGCGTTTCCCAGCTACATCGCGCAGTTGCCACCCTGCGCCCGGTAGCGCTTCGCCCTCGCGTTCGACCCAGCACAGGTGGCGGCGAATTTGGCCGCGGTAGGTCATCATGGCGATGGCCTCTTGCCCCATGTAGCAGCCCTTGCGGTAGTCGACCGCAGTCTTTAGCCCAATTTCAAGGGGAAGGCTGCCAGGGTCGACATCTCCAGCCGTTAGCGAAGGCCAGCCGCTGGCAATGCGCAGCGTCTCGAACGCCGCATGGCTGCCCGGTGTGGCCCCCGCTTCGATGAGCGCGGCAGCCACATCGCCCAAGTGGTCGCGCTGCAACTGTATAAAAAAGCAGGGCAATGCCTCGCCCGCTGGCGATCCGTGCGCACCACCTGCCACCGCCTGACCCAAATCGACAGGCATACCAAGCAGTTGCGCCGTGTGCCAGGAACCCAGTGCAGGTTCGGGCAATCCCAGCCGCTGCATCAGCGCCGGCGACGTCGCGCCGATGAGCTGGACCAGCGCCAAATCATCATCGATCGACAGCTCAACTTCATCCATAATAACATAGCGATCAAGTGTGTCGCGCAGAACCGGTGCCAAGCTGCGCTCGGTCCACAGCACCGCCCGGTCGGGGCCCAGCACCTGAATCGCCGTCGCTAGAACCGCCCCCTGCGGATCGCACAAACAGGTCGTGCGCAGTGTTCCGTCGGCTAAGCCCTTGACATCTTGGGTTAGCATCGCGTGCAGAAACTTCTTGAAGTCCTTGCCCGTCGCCACCACGGCCAGCAGATCGTCGCGGCCGAATAGCGCTGCCGCGTCGCGCACCTGTGTCGCGATAGCTTGATCGCGCGCAGAGATCACGCGAGCAGTAGAGTTATTCATAATTCCTCGTAGTTGGATGCTGTCGGACGCTAGGGCATACCGATAGTCAAGAAGTTGCTCGCCCGCGACCGCCACCGGCCAAACTCGAGGTCGTAGGTGGCAAAGCCGTTGATCGAGAAGTTGGGAATGTAGCCGCGGTCGACGCGGATGGCGTAGTCGCTGCCCGACGCCAAGGCAGGGAAGGGGTCGATGCCCTCGGCGCCAAAGTCGGGTAGGGTAAACTTCTCAATCGTGGGGCCGACATACATCCACCAGAACGGGAAGCCCCAGCCCGTCTGTGGGTCGAGTCCGGCGTCGACATGCACGCGAGTGAACGACGGCTTGGGGCCGGGCAGAGCGCTCCACTCCACCTGAACGGCGCCTTGTAGGCCGCTGCCGGGCGTCGGGCTGGTGATGGTCGGAACGGTTAAGAAGGGGCCCAGCCACAAGCCGGGCTCGCCCACCAACACGGATGTCCCGTCGGTAAGCAGGGTGCCGGCGCGCGGGCGCACGTCGCGGCGCTCGGGCGACTCGTCCGTTAAGCCCTTAGCATCCAAGCGAAATTGCCCGCCTTCGCGGTCGATCACCAGCAAGGCGCCGTCGCCCAGCGGCACCAGTGCCACCACGGCTTTGACCGAGGGATTGACGCTGCCCAACGGCCACCCCCCTTCCCATACCGTGCCGTTGCTGCTGACAAATAGCGCAGGTAAGTTGCCGGTTGCATCGCCGCCGAGCCAAATCTTGCCGCTGTCGTACAAGGCGCTGCGCAGGGTCACCGTGCCGGCTTTGACCTGTGTGGCAGTGGTCTCCGCTCCGCTCAGGTCGAGTCGCAGCACCGCGCCGTCGTCGCCCGCCGCCACCGCGCCAAACGGCGTGCACGCCACCGCGTTCCAGCTGCCTGTGCCCAGCCCAACCACCGGCTGCCAGCCAGCGCCGCGATCGACAATGGCTGTACCCTTGGCACCCACCGCTACACGGCCCAGCGGCCCCTGGCAGACGGCTTGCAAGTCGGCCTGCACGCTCGAGGTTTCGCTGACAACCTTGTTCCCCTTTAAGTGCCGCACCAGGCCGCCTGCCCCCACCATGGTCGCGTCGGTCGGCGTGCCCGCCATCGCTAGCACCGCCGGCGGCTTCTGGTACGGATCGATGACCGGCGGCAGCCACATCAGCAGCGGTTCCTTGGGGTAGCCGCGCCAAACGCTGCCGTCGCGCCCTACCGCGGCCACGCGGCCATCGCTGCCACTCACGATGCCACGCAAGTCGAGATCTTGGCCCAAGGTCGAGTCCGTGCTGATGGCCGTAGTGGAGCGGGTGCGGAAATTGGCGTCGCCGGGGGCTACCACGGTGTCGTGTAGGGTCAGCGTAATCGGCCCGACCTCGGTATAGGTGCCAAACAGCGCGTGGGCGTAAAACGAGTAGTGGGTCGTACTGAGATCGTTAGGCAACGAAACTGGCTGATATTGCAACGGTACATCGTCAATCACGCCGGTGCCGCCGCCCTGTGGATCCGCCGCGAATCCGGGCAACCGCACCAAGCCATCCGAACCCAGGTTGAGCCACGGCGCAACTTGTAGCCCCGCGCCCAGCCCATTCAAAAACGGTTGCGGGTGGTCCAAGCGCACCTGCAGCGTGCGGCTGAGGGCAATGTCGAGCTTGACGTCGATCCCTGTGACGGGGTCGCTCGGCTTGCCATAGTTGGGCTTGGGAAACACATGGCGATGCACGCCCATGGCCGTTGGCACAAATATCTGAGTAGTGTTGAGGATATAACCACCCACGCAGACCACCGCTAGCTCGTCGAGTCGGGTCGTCATCTCGTAGTTACCTGTCAGCGGGTCGACCGGGGCGGTCTCATACGGCAGCGCGCCCTTGTTGTCGAACTGCGAGGGCAGCGGGTTTTCGCTGTCGGCGCCGATGTCGCGGATGCTGGTGGCGCAGTACACGGCGCGGATGCCCAGCGTGGGCCGGCAGACTTGTCCGCCCGGGGTGCTGGCATCGGCGGTACATACAAAGCCGTTTTTGCAGACGTTTTGTGTTGCGCAGTCGGCGAGGCAGCGCTTGCCGGCGGGGCCGTTGCCGACGCAGCGAAAGGTGGTGCCGTCGCCGAGCTTGCCACCGCAGTCGTCGTCGATCTGGCAGCTCTGGCAGGTCTTGTCGCCGGTTTCGGCGGAGCTCAAGCAGTTGGTCGGCGGTACAACTAGATATTTATCAAGGTCAAGTACTTTACCTTTAACAAGCGCGAAGGGCTGCGGCGTGGGGCCTCCTCCTCCTCCGCCACTGCCGCTCGATGGGGGCGTGTAGGGGAACAGGAGCAAAGTGGCGTTGGTGGCGTCGAATTGCAGGATCGAGCTCGAGGTGTACTCGGTTTTGGTGGCCGAGACGCGCACGGGGGCGATGACCTCGGGGCCCGAAAATACGATCATGCCGTTCTTGTCGGTGTTGCCGCTGTATTTTTCGTAAATGGCGTCGCCAGGTGAGCCAAGCTGCACGGTGGCATCGTCAATCGGCTCGCGGGTGTAGATGTCGAGTACGGTGACATTGAGCGTGCCGGTCGCGCTGGTGCCCCACGTGCCGCCGTCGGGGCTGCCGGGCGAGTAATAGTCGTAGCCGTCGAGCAGGGTGTCGCTGTCGCTGCCGTCGATGAGGTCGACGTTGACCGGGCCGGCGGCGTGGGCGGGTGTGACTACCGTGAGTAGGCCGCTGTGTACTACCTTGATACCATTGGCCACTAGGCTGCCAAAATGGACCTTGACCCCCTTCTTAAAGCCGCTGCCGTAGACCTTGACCACAGCTCCGCCGCCTATCGAGCCGTTGGGCGGACTGACTGCATTGATGCGTGCATGGCCGTCGAGGTAGCCAAAACCGTTGGTCAGCGTGGCTTTTTGGCTGCCGCATTTGATCTCGACGTCGGCGGCGCCGGCTGCTCCGGGGGGGGTGACGAGGCTGAGCGACTTGCCGTCGGCCGCGACCTGGCTGATGGTTGCCGAGTACATGCCGATGCGGGCAAGGCAGCCCTTGGCAAAACCGCTGCCGCTGACTTTGGCCGCAGTGCCGCCGGCGATGGGGCCCATGTTGGGGCTGATGGCGCTGACAACGACAGGCGCGTTGCGGGTGTAGGCGTTGTCTAGGCTGGCGGTGCCGGCGCTGGTGACGATGGTGACCGCGACGCTGCCGGCAGGGCCGCCGGGGGCAGTGGCTTCGAGCGACGCGCCGCTCTGTTTGTATTGCACAGAGGCCTGGCCGAACAGCACTTTTTGCACTTCGGCGCCGTCGGGTAGGCCGGCGAGCACGACGACGGAATTGCCGCCGGATGTGGGGCCAGAGCTGGGCACAACACCGTAAAGCTCTGGCGTTTTTAGGCTTACATCCACGTAGGCGAAGGCAGGCGAGAGCTTGCCGTTGCCATAGGGGCTGGTCAGCACCATGTCGGCCGGCCCCGGTTTGGCGCTGGGGTCAAGGGCGGTTAGCGCCGGCACGACCGCGCTGCGCCCTGTGGCACTGCTGCTCAATAAGGTGCCAAGTGCCCCGCGCGCATACATTTTGTCGGCATTGCCCACGCCTGCGCCCACCAGGGTTACGGTGCCGCCGTCGATGCTGACCAAGGCGGGCTGAACGCGCTCGAGGCTGGGGGCACGCCCGTACGTAAAGGCGTTTTGCGCGTGGCTGACTCCGCCGGCGTGGCGCACCGAGACGACGACTTTGGCGGTGTCCATCGTGTCGCTGGCGCTGTACGGCGGGGTTTGGGCGATCAGGGTCTTGTCGTCGATCCAGCGCGTGTCGAGCGCTTCGGCAAACCCGACCAGGACGCGGTCGCCGTTCCGGAAGCCTTCGCCGTGCACGGTCAGCTCGCTGCCGCCCGTCATGGGGCCGCTGCTTGGCGCAAAATCGCCCACAGTTACGGTGTCTAAGTAGGCGTAGCCGCCCTTTAAAACGACGCCGGTAGTCTTGCTGGGTCCGACGCGCACATCGACGAGGCCGGCACTCTTCGCGGCCGGGGCGGTGACAAAAATGTGGGTGGTACCGGCGCGCCACTGCACCGCGGCCTCGCTGTCGCCCACGAAGACCTTGCTGGTGGCCTCAAAACCGCTGCCGGCTAGGTCAAGCTGCTCGCCGCCACCCAGGCTGCCTCGCGCCGGTGTTATGCTAGTAATGCTGAGCTTTTGGAGGGTTGCGCCGTCTGGGCCCTTGCCCACGTCGCCATTGCTGGCATCGCCCGCGTTGCTTGTGGCCACCGACTCGGGCGAGCAGGCCGCGCAAGATAAGAGAAAAGCCAACAACAATGACCAGCTGCGCGCTATGCGCCCGGGGATTGGCTGCGATGGGCGTGGGGTGCTGGCCATGGGACTCCGCGGAAGGGGCGCGCCGCCGGTGTTCGCTGCTCGCCGCAACTGCGGGCTACTGGGCACTATACAGGGGCCCGTGGCTGGCTGCCAACGCTGAGTGGCAGAGGAGCGCAAAGCGATTGCAGTACTGCCGCTCCGTGCTCGCCCATCACGGGGCCCGCGGCTCGATCGCCACTTCGCTGTGGGCCTGCGGTTGTGCATCGGCTAGGACAGCCAGCGCCGCGGCATCGAGCCAAGGCCCCACTGCACGCGTCAGCAACGCGGTCAATGCCGGCGAGTTGCCCAAGATCGCATGGGAATTTGCAGCATTCACGCCGACGGCCCGCCGCAACTTGTCGCTCCAGCTCAGCTCGGGCACAAAGCGCACCGCGAGCGCCCCTTGCCCCACCTGCCGCTCGACCTCGGCCAGCGCATCGAGCAAACCGCCCGTGCGATCAACGAGCTTGTGCTCTACCGCCTCGTCGCCAAACCACAGCCTGCCACCGGCCAGCGGCAGCACCTGCTCGCGCTTCAGGCCGCGCCGGTCGGCCACACGGTCGATAAAAAGGTCATAGAAGCGCCCCAACTGTTTGTGAACAAACGTAAATTCTTGGGGCGTCCATGGCCGATCGGTCCGCTCGATCTCGGACCACGGACCCCGACTTAGTACGTTGGGTGTCGTGCCCAGCTTGCCGTAAAGACCTGAGAATTCGGGCTTGACCATCAGGATGCCGATCGATCCCGTCACCGTACTCCGGTCCGCCAACATCAGCGGCGCGCCAAGCGCTAGCCAGAAGCCGCCACTCGCTGCCATGCCGCCCATCGAGGCGATAACTGGTTTACTTTCAGCCACTTCAGCGAGTGCCTCGCGCATGGCTTCGCTGCCACTGGCGCTGCCGCCACCCGACATGATGCGCGCCACCACGCCGGCCGTGTCGGGGTCTTGGCCCAACTTCCCTAGCAATTCTGCGGTCTGCGTGCCCCCAATGGCGCTACCCGTCAGGCCGCGCGCCGAGTCGTGGTCCACGATGCTACCCTCGAGTTGTACCACTGCAATCGATGGTGCCGGCCCCCACAGGCTTTTGCGCAGCGGCGTATTCGGCAAGTAGGCTGCGGTTTCATTGGGTTCAAGCCAGCCCTCGCGGATTAGCTGCGCATCGAGCTGCCCCGGTGCCACCACGGCATCGATGATCCGCGCGCCCTTGGCATCGGCCGGGTAGACCACACCGCGAGTCAAGATTTCTTCGACTTGACCTGGGGTTACGTCGCGCCCCAAGGCCACGGCCTCGGCGAAGTCGTGCCAGCGCCGCTCGACCGCGTGCTGCAGCGTCTGCCGCAATTCGGGCGACAGTTCGCGCCGTTCAAGCTGCTCGCCCGCGCTTTTAAAGTCGGAATAGCGCGCCACCTGCACAGTAACCCCAAGTTTATTCAGCGTTTCAGCCAAGGGCACAAAATCGGCGGCAATGCCGTGGGCCATCACCGACCCGGCCGGCGTGAGCCAGATGCGGGTGCTCGCCGCCGCCACTGCCAGCGAGCGGGTGCCCAACTCGTCGGCATACCAGACGACTATTTTGCCCGATTTACGTAAACTTTTGATGGCGCTGCGTAACTCTTCGACCTGCGCCCAGTCGAGCTTGAGCGCCCGCGCCCGCAGCACCACCACCTCGGTGCCAGTCTGGCCGGTTAGGTGGCGCAGGCTGAGCAGCAGCGTGCCAAAATGGGTGCCGCTTTCACCTTGACGTTCGCCCAGTTCACCCTTCAAGTCGACCATGACGACCGGGTCGCCGCGGTCCACTTGGCTCGGCAGATGGTCGCCCGACAGCCGCAGGCCGACCACCGCATCTGGCACCCGGCCGCCGCGGCCGTGCGACTCGATCTGGCCACCGACATCGGTGCCAAAGCTGCCAAAACTGACGCGCAACAAGGCCGAAGTGCGCCACTCATAAGCTTGTATCCCAGAAATTGAATACTCTTGAGCGGCTTCTTGGGCGACCAACTGAATGCCGCGCGCCACCGTCACAGTTGTCGACAAGCTTGCAGAATTACGGGCCAAACCGTCGCTTAGCTCCGGCTGGACTTCGGCAGAAAGCGTCCAACGATCGGTCCCCAGCGGTCGCACCGCCGCGCCCAACGCCACCACAGAATTCGTCCGCGAATCAAAGGCATTGCGGGGGTCGATGCCGGCGCGCAAGCCCAACGCCAGGTACCGCGATGGCAGCCACTGGGCGCCCACCCGCCAGCCGTGTCGCAGCCCGTCGCCGTTGTCGCTGCGGCCCAGCCACTCTACGCCTAGCCGCAACCGCTCCGAACTGGCGAAACTCATCGCCAAATGCGTCTGGGTAAGGTCGCGACGAGCGCCCACAGTCGGGCCCGTCATGCTGGTCGACTCCAGCGCTGCGCCCAGTGCGAGCGGCCCAAGCGGCAGCGCCGCCGCCAAACCGAACGCCAGCCCATCTTGCCGCGCGCCGTCACTCTGCAAAAGCTGGGTACCGCCGCCACCGCCCAGCTGTAGGCGCAGGTCGTAGCCCGAAATACCGTTCATTCCTGCAGGATTACCCAGCAGCGAAAGGGCACCATCGGGCGTGGCCACCTGATTGCCGGGCTGGGCTAGCACGCCTTGATCGGCCCAAGCTGGCGTTGTCGCGCCGGTCGCAGCAAGCGTCGCGGTGATGCCACGCGCTGCGACCGCCAGAAATCGTTGCCTATTCAGCTGCATCGTTGGCCTCTCCCAGCCGCACCGTCCACCCGTAGCGGCCGTCGATGCGAATGAACAGGCCCTCGCTGTAGGCGCACAGGCCGCTTGGGCCATGCAACTCGCCGTGAACGTGGACCTTCTTGCCGTCTATCGCCGTCACCCGCCCCAGCGACCGCATCGGCACGTTCAGCGGCACCGGCTGCTTGTAGTGGATGGTAGCGCGCCCCGTCATCACCGGCATACCCGCCAGCCAGCACGCCGAGCCCATGACTTCGTCTAGGATCGTGAAGACGGCGCCACCGTGTGCTAGGCCGGGCGAACCCTGGCAGCCTGGGCCAAAAATCGTTTCGCCGTGCGAGGTTTGCGTGTCGGCGTCGAAGCTGAACCGGTTCTGCAGGTCCGAGCCGCCGCTGCAAGCAAAGCAAGTCTGATCGTGGACAAGGGGGCGCAGTGGCATCGCCAGTTAGCGCGTCAAGATGAAGCGCATCACCTTGAATACACCTTCGGCTTGCCGGCGCAGAATCAGCCGGAACGCCTGTACACCATCGCAACCCATTTGGACTACAAAGTTTTCTTCGCCCATAGGCGCGGCGCCGTAGACCGTGCAGGCCAGCGGCTTCTTATTCTCCGCGGTACGCGACTTGTTCACCTGATCGGCGTAGCGCGATTGCGTGGCCTCGTCGAGCTTCAGAAACGGCGCGCCATGCATCACAAACAGCGTCGGCAGCAGGTACTCGACTTCGGCGTGCACCTCGGTCGGGCCAAATTCGCGCAGATAGCCAGCCAGATCGCCGGTCTTGAGCGACTCACACGCTTCAGCGGCGCTCATCGCCTGCTTGATTCGCATCTTAGGCTGGCTGGTCGAGATATCGATAAGGACCTGCTCGTCGACTTCGCCACACAGCGCATCCGTGTTGCCGGTGGCGACATGCTTGCTCCAAATACGGAAGAACTTCGCGACTTCAATGGCCATCTTCGGATTGGGCGCGCCCGCCTCGTTGCCTGGTGCCGGCCGCGCCGCCTCGGGCTCAGCCTTTGCTTCTGGCTTGGGATCGGGCTTGGGCTCGGGCTTGGGCTCGGGCTTGACCTTAACCTCGACCTTAGGCTCGGGCTTGGGCTCCGGCTTGGGCTCGGGCTTGGGCTCCGGCTTGGGCTCCGGCTTCGCCTTGACCTCAACCTTTGGTTCGGGCTTGGGTTCCGGTTTCGGTTCGGGCTTGGGTTCCGGTTTCGGCTCGGCCTTGGGCTCGGGCTTGGGCTCGGGTTTCGGCTCGACCTTGGCCACCACTTCGGGCTCGGGTTTCGGCTCGGGCTTCGCCTTGGCTTTGGCCTTCGAATCAGACTTTTTCTTGCCGATTTTCTTTTCGGGCTCGGCAACGGGCTCGGCCACGGCATCGGCCTTGGCCACCGCGCCGCCCTTTTCGGCGGGGGCATCGGCAGTTCGCACGCATTGCCCGGTCCACAGATGCTCGGCCACCGTGGTCGTCTCTTCCACATTCTTGGGCTGGCCGTCGCCCGTCAGCACGCGGTTGGTGCGCTTGACGATGATTTCCTTGCGAACCGACTGCAGATCCGCAATCGCGTCACAGCCGTACCGAGGAGCGTGGCCCTTGAGGGTCGCCTCCGCCTCGGTGCGATTCGCCGGGTCGCCGCGGGTCGATGTGCGCAATAGGCCAAGAATCTCAACTGGTTGCGGCAAGGTGTCGGCTGACTCGACCACCTTAATCGGCGAGCCGAAGGGCAGGGCGTGGTATTTCTTGGCCCCTGTCGTGCGCTCAAAGTTGGTCGCGCCGCAAGCTCCAAGGCTCAGCAGTAGCAAAATTGCCGCCTTCGGCAGGATAAAGTGCACTACATTCAGGTAGTTGCTGCCGGGGTTCCCCCGCTTGCCTGTCACTTCGCAACGAACCATCAGCATCCTCCGGGGCAGACCGCACGGAAGCCCGTCTGCGGTCACCAACCGATCAAGTTTCGGGTTTGGGGGCAGGCAAGTCAACCGCTGCGATCGGTGCGTTTTCAAAGAGTGACTGACTTCAAGCTTGCCACGCCGCCAGGGCGGGACTAGTTTGCTCGGCGAGCGGGCGCGCTTGGCCCGCAGAGTGCGGCGATGACCTTTGAACGTACTGCTTTTGCTCAGACCGTGCTCGACCCAGGCGTATTTGCTGCGCGGCGCCGTACGGTAATGGATGCGTATGGCCCCGGCTCGGTGCTCGTGGTGGCTGCGGCCGGGCACGCGCTGCGCAATGGCGATGTCGATCACGAATGGCGACAAAGCAGCGATTTCTGGTACTTGACCGGCTTTGACGAGCCCGAGACTCTGCTCGTGTTGGTGCCCGGGCGCGCCGACGGCGAGGCGGTGGCGTTTGTGCGGCCGCGCGATCCGGCGCAAGAGGTCTGGCACGGGCGGCGAGTGGGTGTCGAGGGTGCAATCGCGCGCCTCGGCGTAGATCAAGCCTTTGATCTGAAAGACTTTGATGAGCAACTTGCCAATCTGGTCGAGGGTGCTAAGCAACTCTGTTGGCATGTCGGTCGCGATCCGGCCTTAGACCAGCGCCTAATTCGGGTGACCCGTCGCCACCGTGCCACGCCGCGGCTGCATCTTGATGGCCCCGACTTCTTTGCTGATTTGGCCGCAGTAATGGGCGAACTTCGCTTGATCAAGGGGCCGGCAGAGATCGAGGCCCTGCGCCGCGCCGCCAAGCTGACTGCCGAGGCCCATAACGAAGCGATGCGCGTGTGCCAATCTGGCATGAATGAGCGGCAATTGCAGGCAGTTGTCGAGTTTGTGTTTCGCGCTGGCGGCGCGGCTCGGGTCGGCTATGGCAGCATCGTGGCGCGCGGCGACAACGCGACCATTCTGCACTATGTCGAGAACGACCAGATGATCGGCCCGTCCGACCTCGTGCTTATCGATGCCGGTGGCGAGGTGGCCTATCAAACTGCTGATATTACTCGCACATTTCCGGCTTCGGGTCGTTTTTCGCCCGAGCAGCGTGCGGTATACGAGGTGGTGTTGCAGGCCGAACACGCCGCCATTGCGCTGTGCACGCCCGAGCATCGGTTTGTCGAGGTGCACGAACGCGCTGTACAGGTTCTAACCGAAGGCCTTGTTAAGATTGGGCTGCTGCGCGGCGATGTCGAGCAACTGATCCAAGACGAAAAGTACAAGCGCTTCTACATGCACCGCACCAGTCATTGGCTCGGCATGGATGTGCACGACGCGGGCCGCTACCACGACAGCCTGCCCACCGGCAATCTGAGCCGGCAGCTCGTGCCCGGTATGGTGCTCACCGTGGAGCCAGGCTTGTACATCGCCGCGGACGATACCGAAGTGCCGGAGCGGTTCCGCGGCATTGGCGTGCGCATCGAAGACGATATCTTGATTACTGCAGGTGCGCCCGAGGTGCTTACCGCCGATTGTATTAAGGAAATTGACGACATCGAGCGCATTGTCGGCACGGGCGGACGCTGGGTTGCTGCCGTCGACCCGGCCTTCGGCGACCCCTTCTAGTAACCCGCAGAACAGCCTTTTGCGGCGCTCGCGGACGGGCGAAAAACTGGACAGATTGCCCCTTTGGGTTACGGTCAACTCCGTGTCGATTCGGCCCCCTGGCCGCGACGGAGGCGCCGTGATCATCACTGGCAAGCTCGATCAACCGATGGAATTTAGTCGCTTTGTGCTGACGGCCAAGATTGCCGCAGGCGGCATGGCGACCGTGTACTTGGCCGAGGCGCGCCCCGGTGACCCGCTGCATGGCCGGCGCCTAGCCGTCAAGGTTCTGCACGACCATCTGGCCGAAGACGATGACTTTGTTCGCATGTTTCGCGACGAGGGCAAGATAGCGGCCCTCTTCGATCACTCGAACGTGGTGCGCGTGTTCGAAGTGGGCGAGTGGCAGGGCTCGCACTTCTTGCTCATGGAATTTATCGAAGGTCGCGATCTAGCACAGCTAATCCAGGCGCTGCGCTTGCACAAGACGGTGATGGCCCCCGGGATCGCCTTCGAGATTCTGCGGCAGGCGCTGACCGCGCTGAGCTACGTGCACGCATTCAAGGCGAAGAACGGCCGCAGCGCCGGCGTGGTCCATCGCGACATTAGCCCGCAAAACCTGCTCATTTCGCGGCATCCGCTCGTCAAGCTGACGGATTTTGGCATCGCCCGTGGCAGCCACCGCAGCGATCGCACCCGCACCGGCACCATCAAGGGCAAGATGCACTATATGGCGCCCGAGCAGGCGTTGGGCGAGCGGGTCGACGCCCGTGCTGATCTCTATTCGCTGGGCGCGGTTGCGTTCGAGATGCTGACCGGGCAAGCGGCGTTTGGCCCTAGCAACACAGAGCTTGCGCATCGTCGGGTAATCGAAGGCGATGTGGACTTCAACGCCAAGTTCCGTCAACAGCCCGAGGATGTGCGCGGTTGGCTGTGTCGGGCTATGGCTCGCAACCCCGACGAGCGTTTCCAAAGCGCCGACGCGATGTTGGCGGCCATGGAGCAACTGGGCAAGGCGTCGCGCACCCTCTATCGCCCCGAGGCTTTGCTGCGGCTGCTCGAGCTGCCCGAGGCGTCGCGGACACTGCAGCGCCAGGCGCAACGTGAACTTTTCTTGGGCGACGATGCCGCCAATCTGCGGCGGTTGGCGGGCGCGGTGCAAACCGGTAACCATCCGGGCGGGCACCATGCGTCAGCCGAATCGCGGGTCTCGTCCGTGACGGGCCGGCCGCAAAACGAGCTTGGGGCCGAAGACAGGGCGGCGCGAATGCTCAAGCCCGTGGTGTGGGACGCGCCCGAGCCCGAGTTGCGGCCCGTTACGGATGTGCGCGTGTCGCAACCGATCAGCGCGATCATGGCCAAACCGCGCCAACGTGCTGCAGAAATGCTGCCTGCGGAGAAAGCCGTGGGCAAGTCCTATCAAGTGCCGATGTCGCCAGCGGGCGCGGAGTCCGCACCTCTGCAGCCGCAAAGGCTGGGGTCGCCGGCGCCAGAGCTGCGGTCGCCCGATCTTGCCGAGGTCAAGCAGGTGGCGCGGGCGGCGTCGACCAAGATCAAGGTGTCGCGTACCGAGGTAGATCAGCGTCGCGGAATGGTGATGGCGACGGCAGTGGCTTGGATGTGCGGTGCTTTTATCCTATTTGCGGTGTTGCTCGAAGTGGTCGGCTGGACGCCGGAGCTCCCGGTTGTCGACGAGCGGTCCGTAGCGGCACTTTTTGACGGCGACGACGCACCTTCGCACAGTGCCGGGTCGAGTTTGGTTAGCGAAGGCTCTGGGGCGCGCAGCGATGCGGGTGCACCCGTTGGCCCGGCCTTGCCGCCGGTGTTTGAGCTGCCGCGGCCTTCGGCTGTTGCCCCGGCCTTGCACGGTACGCCCACTGTCGCAGAGGCCGCACAAGAGGCCGATGATAAAGTGGTTGTCGAACGCCGCATGCGCAAGCTTGTCGAGCGCGGCGTCGAGCGCGACCTGTGGGATGCTCGTCCGATCGACCGGGTGATCGCCGCCGATGCCCCCGATCCCGAAAAGCCTGTTCAGCCAAAGGGCGTTGCAAAGGTTGCGCAGGCGGCGGTGGTCGCGGCCAAAGCTCGCGCTGTGGCTGTACCCGACCATCCGGCACTCGCTCAACCGCAAGTTGCTCACGTTGCAGCGCCCAAAGCAGCCGTGGCTCGACCAGCCATAGCCGGGGCTCATCCAGCCGTGCCGGCGGCAAAGCCTGCTCAACCCGTTGTAGTGGCAGCGAAACCGCAAATCGCAGTCAAGCCGGTGGTGGTTGCAGCGGCGCCCAAGGCGGTTGCGGCCAAGGCTCTAGCTGCACCCGTTGGGGTCAAAGTTGTGGCGGTCGCCAAGCCAATGGCTCCGGTGGCCAAGCCGGCCCAGCTGACTAAGCCGACCGCGCCAGCAGTCGCCAAACCCGTTGTCACTCAAGCAAAACCGGCGATGAAGGCCAAGCCCGTTGTGCAAAGCAAGCAACCCGCCCCGGCCAAGCCGGTCGCGCACGCGAAACCCGTTGTGCCGGCCAAGTCGCTCGTACAGGGCAAGTCCCCAGTGCAAATCAAGGCGGGTATGGCGAGCGGAAAGCCCGGAATTGCCCAAGGAAAGTCTGCACCTGGCAAGGCCGCGCCGATTGCCGCTAAGCCGGGTAAGCCAGTCGTCGTTCCTGCAAAGCCGCGTGCCCAGCCTGTAGTGGGCAAGCCGGCCGGTGGTCCTGCCCCCGTTCGCCCCGGCGCAGCAAAGCCGTTGCAGAACAAAGCAGTTCAGGCCAAGCCAGTTGCGCCTGCCGCGCCAGCCCGGCACTCTGTCGTCACTGGCAAGGCTGCCGCTGCTCCCGGGCACGCGGCCGCCAAGCCTGCGCCTGTGGCTGCTGCTCGTCGTTAAGTCCCCTTGCCACCTGCGCATTTCTTGCTGACTTCAGCTGGCCCACTTGCCAGCGCAGAGGTAGCCCGTGCGCCACGCCCATGCCGTAACCCACCAGATCGCCATCGATGTCGAGCCGCGGTTTCTTCGCGAGCATAGCTCGGCTGACGACGGCCAATGGCTCTTCGCGTACCACATCACGATCTCAAATCAAAGTGCCGAAGAAGTCACACTAATTAGTCGCGAGTGGGTCATCACCAATGGCCACGGTCGCGTCGAGCATGTGCGCGGTCCGGGGGTGGTAGGGGTGCAACCGCGCCTCGCGCCTGGGCAAGCGTTTCGCTACACCTCGGGCTGCCCGCTCGACACTGCGGTGGGCTCTATGGCGGGCACGTATCACATGCGCAGCGCCACAGGCCGCGAATTTGCTGTCGATATTCCTGAGTTTGCGCTGTTTGACCCAGACTGCGTGAACTAGGCGGCCACGCCGCTACCCCACGGGGTCGGTATCTTGGTCGATCGCGGCTGGCGCGTGCACATGTGTGCGTTCAATGCTGCCCGGCCAGCGGTCAATCGGCCCAAAATCATAGACATGGGGCCGGCCCTGCCGCCGCAGCAGTCGGGCTGCCAGGGCACTGCGCGCGCCACTTTGGCAATACACGACCAGCGGTTGCTGCAGGTCCGTCGGCAGCCCGGTGGCCTTGCTCAGCTCCACCACCGGCAGGTTGCGCGCGCCGGGAATATGGCCGCGATCGAACTCGCCCACCGTGCGCACATCGATCAGCTGGGCACCTTGGTCGAGCAGCTCGCGCAGCCGTAGCAGGTCAATCCGCCCGCGCCGCATGAACAGCCAGACGGTCGCAGCAATCACCAGGGCAATCGCGAGGGGCAGGGGGTGCAGCACGGTTACCTCGGCAGGCGTGGCCTGCGGTCGCTTCTTCAACCTAGGTTGCGCAGGCTTGTCTGCCTAGGTGCGTAGCCCAAAAACGCCGAGCGGCCCGATGGTAGCACCACCGAGCCGCCCAAGCGTGTCTCACGCCGGATTGCGTACTATTCGCAAGCCGTCATGTTGGTCTGGTAGCACTGCGCCGCGTTCATGTAGTCGGTCGTGCCGTCGGGGTACTTGTCGGTGCACTTGGTCAGGCAGGCCTGGTCCTGGCACTTGTTGGTGTTCAGGCAGTCGAGCAGCAGCAGGCAGCTGGCGTTGCTCTCGCACACCATCAGCGAGTCGATGCAGAGCTGGCCGGCGCACGCCTGCTCGCAGTTGCTGTCGCCCGACTTGCAGGTGATGCAGTTGCTGCCCAAGCAGGTCTGTACGTCGTAGAACTCGCCCATGGCGGTCTCGCCAGCGGCGGCGGCGCACTTGCCGATGCAGGTGGTTTCGGTGGTGCTGGCCGGCAGGGCGTTCTGATCGCAGGCGTTCAAGCAGGCGATGATCGGCGGGCACTTGGCGTCGCCCTCGCACTTCATCGACTCGTTGGTGCACGAGGCCTGTACGCAGGTGCCGATGCAGGTGTTGTTGGCCGGGGCGCACTTGGTCGGGGCGACCGCGGTGTCTTTCTTCACATCGGCGGTGCTGCTGTCCGTCGTCTTGGTGTCGGTGGTCTTGACGTCGCCGCTGGTGGTGTCGCCAATCGCCTTGGCGTCGCCGTTGCCAGGCGCGCCGGTGTCGGCGGTGGTGGTGGTGTCTTGAGCCACGGTACCGCCGCCGTTGTTGGTGGTCGAGGCGGTGCTACAACCGGCGGCAAGGGCCAAAACGATGCCGACCGCGAAAATGCGCTTCATGATGAACTCCTAGAAGTAGAACGGGCGGGGTAGGGCGCAACTGCGCTTCCGCCTTGGGATTGCCGGCATCTGCGGCGGGTTGGGTTGGTCGACTGGTGGTGTCGATTTGGGGGGCCACCGCCCGCCTGCGAGGCGAGGGGTGCGAGAGGATACCCAACGGCTGCTGGAGGATCAACTGCAAACGCCCGTTGCCTGGGTGGCGCGCCGAACTCCGACCACCCTATCTAGCCGGTAGGACGCAGCGCGCGCGTAGGGTAAGCTTGCATAATAATACGCAGTTCTTCGGCAAACAAAGCCAATGCGCCGCGGGTGCAAACAAAACGCAGCCCTTGCAGCCCGTCTTCGTGCGTCATGCGATCGCCACGCCAGTGTTCTAGCACGTCGTGGGGTGGTGGCCCCGTCAGCTGCGCAACCACTACCGTCACCAAGATGAGATCGGGCCGTTCGGTCGAACGCCGCAGCCACAGGTGCAGCCCAGAATCAAAAAACCGCGGCTGCCACAGCGATCGCCCGCCCTCGGCCAACTGCTCCAGGTGGGATGCCATGCTCGCCAGCTCCCAGGTCGCCAACCGTGTCTTGACGATTCGGCCCGGCGCCCCCGGCGAAACAAGCCGGGCCAAGACGGTAATCCAGTTGAGATCATAGAGATTATCAGCGATGCTAAACTGGTAGCCGCGCGGTTGCAGCACCAGCCTATGGCGCAAATTGGCCGACGTTAGCGTCGCCATGGGCGCCCTTTCGTCATTGCGGACCGCCAGCTGGCAAGGGTCGCCACAGCACGCGCACCAGCTGGTCGGCGCCCATGTGCTGCGTCGCCGCCGCGACCGCACTCTCGACACGGGACTTGTCCCAACCTTCGAACGTTAAACGCAAACGGTGGTCCGGATCGTCAAAGATCGGATACGAACCAATCTCGAGATCGCCGAACTCCGCGACCACTGCATCGATCGCGGGCACCACGTCGAATTCGTCACTTTTCCAAAATGTGATGGCTAGCTCGGGCCGCCTGCTCGACCAACGCAGGCAGATCTGCGGCAGCCGGCTCTTCACTAGCGCCGGCACGCCGGGCAGCACATAGACGTTTGCCTTGCGAAGCAGCGGCCATTTGCCTTCACTTTCATCCAGTTCTGTGCCCTCGGGCAGCCAGGCCATCCGCCGTTGCTCGACCGTCAGCTCGCGACCCAGGCGCCGCTGCATCTTGGCGAGCACCAACGGGTTTTCGACCATCGGCACGCAAAACGCTTGGGCCACCGCCTTCCACGTGCAGTCATCGTGGGTCGGGCCCACGCCGCCCGTGGTGATGACGAAGTCGAAACGCCGCGAAAAATCAGCAACAACCTGGGCAATGCGCGTATCCGCGTCTTCGATGATCGCCACTTCGCCCACGCGCACTCCAGCCTCGTTTAGGCTGTGCAACACCGCAGGAGTATTCAAATCGTGCACCTTAAGGCTCAGCACCTCGTTGCCGATGATCACCACCCCGGCCACGGGCTGGCGGCGAATGGCGGCTGGCACGGATGCGCCCATCTAGCCCTCGCCAGGCAATAAGCAGCGTACTTCTGCGAACTTGCCGGTGTCGAACAGGGCCTTCGACGACTTGGCGAAGCCGAGCACCCACACCCCGTCGAAGCGGCGCAGACCATAGGGCAAAAGCCCAAGTTTCTTCATGTACTTCCACTCTTGCGGCCGCGCCCAGCTCAGCGCCTCGTCGTAACTGGCCCAGACCGAGCCTTCGCGGCGGCCGCAGTGCGGGCAGTAGTCGATGGGGTCGTCTTCTAAGACAAAGTACGCGTTGAGACAGCTGTAGCAATTCATATCGAGTATCGCGACTTTGCGGCCGCTTTTGTCGACGTATCCACCTTTTTCGTAGTCGACTTCGACCGTCTTGGTCGCGCCGATCGCCGTGGTCTCGATGCCGCGTAGCAGGGCCATGCTTGCCTCTGGGCCCAATTTGGCGGCCCGCGTCGCTCACTGCAGTCTACCGAAGTCGATCCGCAACGGCTACCGACGGCGGCAGCAGTGGCAGCCATTTTCTACTATCTGAAATAATTGATCTTTGCCGTGCAGCTCGGCCTAGACGGTCGCCGAAAACCGCGGCCCGGCTTCGCCCGGCTTGGGCAGGTGCGCGTCAAACGCCATCGCCACCACGCGCACCAGCACGCGGCCCAGCGCGGTCGGCGTCACGTAGTCCTGGCCCAAGTCGAGCAGGCCATCGGCGGCGTGCGGCGCCAGTTTCTTCAGCGAATCCGCAAAGTAGGCATCGAATTCCACGCCAAACCGCTTCTCAATCGCGCGCTTGTCGATGCGGCCCTGGCACATCAGCTGCTGGATCACCTCTTGGCGCACCAGATCGTCGGGCGTCATCACATAGCCGCGCTCGACGGGCAGATGACCCGAAGCGATCAGCTCGTAGTAGCTCTTGAGTTTCTTCTCGTTTTGGATAAACCGCCCCGCCACCTGGCCGATCGACGACAGGCCGAGGCCAATCAGCTCCGCGCCCGAGCGGGTGGTGTAGCCCATAAAATTGCGTTGCAGCGTGCCATCTTGCCGGGCAATCGCCAACTCGTCGGTGGGCCTGGCAAAGTGGTCGAGACCAATGTCGGTATAGCCGCCCTCGCCAAACCGTCGCAGCGCCTGGCGAAACAGCGAAAACCGCAGCTCAGGACCTGGGATACGCGTCTCGTCGATGCGCCGCTGGCTGGGCTTGAGCCATGGCACATGGGCGTAGCTGTAGAGCGCGACCCGATCGGGGCCGATATCCATCACCGAACTGAGCGTTTTGTCAAAGCTTTCTTCGCTTTGCGCCGGCAGTCCGTAGATCAGATCGACGTTCAAGCTGCCAAAGCCGATGGCGCGGCAGCGATTCACGAAATTCGACGTTGTTTCAAGCGACTGCTGCCTATGGATCGCGATCTGCACCTCGTCGTCCACGTCTTGCACGCCCATCGACAGCCGGTTAAAGCCCAGGCCGCGCAGAGTGGCCAAGTGATCGTCGGACGTGATGCGCGGATCGACTTCAAGAGCAATCTCAGCGTCTTTAGCCAGCTTGAATGCGCCGCGGAGCAGCCCCATCAGCCGCTTCATCTGCACCGGCGTCAAGAAGCTGGGCGACCCGCCGCCCCAGTGCAGCTGCACCACCTCGCCGGTGGGCAAGTGCGGGCGCAGCATCTCAATTTCCTTCTCGATGGCGTCCAAGTAGGCGTCTTGCAGATCCGTGCGCGGCGTAATCAGCACGTTGCACGCGCAAAACCAGCACTGGCTGGGGCAAAACGGCAGATGCACATACACCGACAGCGGCGACTGCACGGGGCGCGCCCGAACAATCTCTAAACCTTGGATAAAGTCGGCCTCGCCCACCCGATCATGCCAAGCCGTGGCCGGCGGATACGAGGTATAGCGCGGGCCGCGACCGGCATAACGCTTCAAAACTTCAAGTGAACTCGGATCGTCCAAGCTCGTGGTGGTCGCTGCGAGTTCCGCCGCGCGACCTCCGTCAATCTGCTGCATAGGGTGCTCCACCGCGGGTTGTTGCCCGCCCCGTGATCGTCAGTGTAGCCAACAATTGCTGATTTTCTCGCCCTTGGCTGTCGTCGCTTTGTCACATCGCCCAGTCGCGCTACGTACTTTCAACGACATACATCCTGTTACTCCAAGCCCATGTCGGAGTTTTGTCACGTCCAATCTGGCGTTATCTGCGAAATTGATCCAGATCACGTTCTGCCTTGACGGATGCCAAGGCGCTTTTTGGCGTTGCTGTGTATACGTCGTCGTTGCCCGTGCGCGGAGTGTCGGCAGACCCGCTCCTCCGTGACAGATGAGAATCCGAAGCTGCTGAATTTGCAGCATTGCCGACGTACGGAGCCCATTTTGGCCACACGCACTCCCCCTGTACCGCCTGCCGAAGCCGCTTTGACCGCACAGGTCGCTGCGTCGGTGCGCGCCGCGCCGCTGGGTTCGCGGCAAGTGGTGCCGTCGGCCGAGTCGTCGCGCCATCGCGCTTCGGGTACCACAGGGCTCGATGGCGATGCGGACCATCCGCCGCAGACCCATGCCCAGACGGTGGCGCAGTTCGCGCCCGACGGCAACCCGTACGCGGCGATCACCGCGCAATACCAAGCGCAATTGCCCGGGCTCGCGGCGCTGCTCCAGCATCCTGGCGTCATGGTATTGCGCGCGGAGCGGGGGCAGGTTCTGCTCCAAGCCGAGCACCTGTCGCGTGGGCTTTTTCTTTGTCTTGACGGCGAGTTGGCGATGGCTTCGGCTTGCGGCTGCACCGAGACCGTCGATACGCAGGCAGGCTTCTTCCTGTTTCCAACGCTGACGGAACTGGATGTGCCGGCCGGTCGCACGGCCACGCCTCGGCGTTCGGCGCTGACGGTGTTTGTGCCGCGCACGCTGGTGCTGCTGGGCGACGAAGTGCGCGACCTGCTTGCAGGTCTTTTGGTGCGCGAGGTCTCGCTGCGCGCACACCACGAATCTGCTGGAGCTCACCCGTAAACGGGCGCAACGGCACATGATCCCGGCGCTGCTTCGAGCGCGTCGGGTGGCCAAAGGGCAGGGCGCAAGGGGTGCGCCGCGCTGCCGAGAGTGCACGAATCGGGCTCGGGCCCGCTTGCATCGAAAGGGTAGAAAGATGAGCAATTCTGCTGTTGTTACGGACCCGGCCGCGACCGGTTCCAGTTCACCGCCCGGCAGCCGCCTCGAGCGTTTCGTCTATGACGACGCCGTGGTGCGCGCCTTTGCTGCTGCGACGGTCGTGTGGGCGATCGTCGGCATGCTGGTGGGCCTGATTATCGCGTCGCAACTGGCTTTTCCAGTACTGAACGTGGGCTTTCTGCACTTTGGTCGCCTGCGCCCGCTGCACACCAACGCCGTGATCTTTGCTTTCGCCGGCAACGCGATCTTTACGGGCGTGTACTACTCGTCGCAGCGGCTGCTCAAAGCGCGCATGTTCAGCGACAAAATCAGCTGGTTCCACTTTTGGGGTTGGCAGGCGATCATTGTGTCGGCCGCGCTGACGTTGCCCTTCGGCATCACCACCGGCAAGGAATACGCCGAGCTCGAGTGGCCCATCGACATCGCCATCGCCGTGGTGTGGGTTGCCTTTGCGATCAACCTGTTCGGTACCATCTACAAGCGTCGCGAGCGGCACCTGTACGTGGCGATCTGGTTCTACATCTCGTGCATTATCGCCGTCGCGGTTCTGCATATCTTCAACTCGCTCGAAGTGCCGGCGGGCCCGCTCAAGAGCTACTCGCTCTACGCCGGTCTGCAAGATGCCTTTATGCAGTGGTGGTACGGCCACAACGCGGTGGCGTTCTTCTTGACCACGCCGTTCTTGGGCCTCATGTACTACTTCATGCCCAAGGCCGCGGATCGCCCGGTATTTTCGTACAAGCTGTCGATTCTGCACTTCTGGTCGCTGGTCTTTATCTACATGTGGGCCGGCCCTCACCACTTGCACTACACCGCGCTGCCCGAGTGGGCCTCGACGCTCGGCATGGTCTTCTCGGTCATGCTGTGGATGCCCAGCTGGGGCGGTATGATCAATGGTCTTCTAACCTTGCGTGGCGCTTGGAACAAGGTGACCGACGACCCGGTCCTCAAGTTCTTCGTCGCCGGCGTCACCTTCTACGGCATGTCGACGTTCGAGGGCCCGATGCTCTCGATCAAGGCCGTCAACTCGCTGTCGCACTACACCGACTGGACCATCGCCCACGTCCACAGCGGCGCCTTGGGTTGGAACGGCTTCATTTCATTCGGCATGTTGTACTGGCTGGCGCCGCGCCTGTTCCAGACCAAGCTGCACAGCAAGAAGCTGGCCGAGCTGCACTTCTGGCTCGGTACCGTCGGCATTTTGCTTTACATCATCCCCATGTACACCGCCGGTGTGACCCAGGGCCTGATGTGGCGCGCCTTTGACGAGACCGGTCGCCTGCAGTACCCCGACTTTGTCGAGACCGTGACCAAGCTGATGCCGATGTATTACCTGCGCATTGTCGGCGGCACGCTGTTCTTTGCCGGTGTGCTGCTCGCTGCCTACAATCTGCTCAAGACTTGGCAGGCCCGGCCCGCGGTCTATGCCGATGTGGTGGGCGAGGCTCCGGCGCTCGACCCGGCTTGGACCGACGATCACGCCGTCGAGGGCGGCTTCTTCAGCTACGGCTGGCACCGGGTGTGGGAGCGCAAGTCGCTGCTTTTCATCGTGCTTACCGCGCTGGCGATCATCTCGGCGTCGCTGTTCGAGATTCTGCCCACGTTCCTCATCAAGTCGAACATCCCGACCATCGCCTCGGTCAAGCCGTACTCGCCGCTTGAGCTGGCCGGCCGCCAGATCTACATCGCCGAGGGCTGCTACAACTGCCACTCGCAGATGGTGCGGCCGTTCCGCGCCGAGACTGAGCGCTACGGCGAGTACAGCAAGCCCGGCGAATTTGTTTACGATCACCCCTTCCAGTGGGGCTCGCGCCGCATCGGTCCGGATCTGCACCGCGTGGGCGGTAAGTACCCGAGCCTCTGGCACGTTCGCCACATGGAGGCGCCCGCGACGGTGACCAAAGACTCGATCATGCCCCCCTTCCCGTGGCTGCTGACCGACGAGCTCGACTGGCCGTATGTGCAGAAGAACGTAGACGTTATGGCCATGCTGGGCGTGCCCTACGGCGAGAACGTGCTCGAGGGCAAGGCCGAGGCCGTCGCCCACATTCAGGCCAAAGAAATCGCCGAGACCATCGAGAAGGATGGCGGGCCCAAGGGCTTAGAAGGCAAGAAGATCATTGCGCTCATCGCCTATCTGCAGCGCCTCGGTACCGACATTCAGCAAAAGCCCGAAGCCAAGGCAGCGGTCAAGGGCGTGCCGGCCGGTCCGGTCACCCAAGCTGAGACCCATGCCGCTGCCCCCGGGGGTGCGTTGTGAGGCTCAGCGACGTCATGAGTCACATGGGCCTCTGGGGCTACGCGGTGGCAGCGATGGTGTTGTTCATCGGAGTCTATATTGCCCAGGTGATCTGGACATTTTCGGCGCGCAATCAGACGGTTATGGAACGGGGTGGCAACATGCCGCTCGACGTTGACCGCCTGGAGCCCGCTGCCTCGAACCAAGCCGCCCGCACGGGCGACCGCACCACGACGGAGGTGAGCTGATGGCTGACAAGGATGAGCGTCTGCTCGAACATAACTACGACGGCATTCAAGAGTACGACAACCCCCTGCCGGGTTGGTGGACAGCCCTGTTTTGGCTGACTATTGTCTTTGCTGGTGGCTACTACGGCTACTACCAGATCCTCGGCATGGGCGAGAATCGTTATCAGGAGTACGAAAACGAGATCAAAGAAGCCGACGTGAAGTACGCGCAGTTCAAGCTGCCCGACTTGAGTGACAGCGAGGTCAAGGCGTTTGCCGGCGACAAGGCCACCATCGACAAGGGCGCGGCGATCTTTAAAGAGCGTTGCGCGGTGTGCCACGGCGACAAGGGCGAGGGCAAGATCGGCCCGAATCTGACCGACAACGCTTGGATTCACGGTGGCAAGCCGGGTCAAGTCTTTAAGACCATTGGCAACGGCGTGGGTAGCAAGGGTATGCCCGCTTGGCGCCTGACCTTGAAGACCGACGAGATCAAGGCCGCCAGCTCGTTCGTGCTCTCGCTGCGCAACACCAATGTGGCGGGCAAGGCGCCGCAAGGTGTGGTCGAGGCGGACGAAGCCGCTCCTGTCGCAGCTCCAGCGCCCGCACCGGCGCCTGTGGCGGTTCCGGCTCCGGCTACTCCGGCGGCGGATCCGGCGGCGGCTCCAGCACCTGCGCCGACGCCCGCGGCCGCTGAGGCCGGAAAGATTTAGGCTGTAGTGGGTCTGCCCCCGGTTGCCGCTACAAGCACCGGGGGCGGATCTCCGCCTGGCGAACCCAAGCAGGACCGCCGCGGCTCCTAAGTCACGGACTAGCAGGTCAAGACTAGTCGGCGAGCGTGTTCCAATGAGCGAATTCCAAACTCCGAATGAGCGGGTGCTTTCGACGCTAAACCTAGACGGTACGCGGCGTTGGATGCGGCCGGTGCTGGCTGCGGGCGACTTCTGGAAGAAGCGTATGATTACGGGCTGGGCGCTGATCGCCCTGTTCGTGGCGCTGCCGCTGATTCAGGTGGGTGGTAAGCCATCGATTCTACTTGATTTACCCAGGCGCGAGTTTACCTTTTTTGGCGCGACCCTGCTGGCTACCGACACGGTGCTGCTGATGCTGGGGCTGCTCGGTATCTTCTTGTCGGTGTTCTTGATTACCGCGCTTTTCGGGCGCGCATGGTGCGGGTGGGGTTGCCCGCAGACCGTGTACATGGAGTTTGTGTTCCGGCCGATCGAGCGGCTGATCGAAGGCAGCCTAAAGGATCAAGAGAAGCTCGACGCCAAGAAGCTGTCGGGCCGGCGCGTGCTCAAGTGGGCCATCTACGCGGTGCTTTCGGTGGTGCTGGCCAACGTGTTTCTCGCGTACTTTGTGCGGGTTGAGACCTTGGTGCACTGGATCACGAGCGCACCGTCGGAGCACCCCGAGGGCTTTGCGGTGGTGGGTATTACCAGCGTAATGATGTTCATCGATTTCGCGTGGTTTCGCGATCAGATGTGCGTGGTGGCGTGCCCGTATGCGCGGCTGCAGTCGGTGCTGCTCGATAAGCGCTCGCTGGTGGTGCTGTACGACTCGAACCGTGGCGAGCCGCGGGGCAAGCTGCAACGAAAGTCGGTAGACGAGCTGGCGATTGGCGCTGTGCAAGAAGTGGGCGATTGCGTCGATTGTGCTGCATGTGTGCGGACTTGCCCGACGGGGATCGACATTCGCAACGGCCTGCAGCTCGAGTGCATCTCGTGTACCCAGTGCATCGACGCCTGCGACGCGGTGATGGATAAGATCAAGAAGCCGCGGGGTTTAGTGCGCTATGGCGCCCAGCAAGAGATTGAAGACAAGGTGTCGATGTCGGCCAAGCACCACCTGCTGCGGGTGCGCACGGCCTTGTATCCCCTTGGTTTGCTTATTATTGGTGGGCTTTTCTTGTTTGCCCTGACCAAGCGCACCAACGCCGAAGTGAACGTGTTGCGCGGCATCGGTGCGCCCTTCGTGGTCATGGACAGTGGCGATGTGCAAAATACGCTGCGGGTCAAGATTCATAACCACAGTGGCAAAGACCATGCTTATCAAGTGACTCTGAACAATGCGAGCGACTTGCAGCTCGTGGTGCCCAACAATCCGATCCCGGTCAAGGCTGGCGAGCTGCGCACCGAGGGTATGTTCGTCATTGGCAAGGCCGCGGCGATCGGTCGGGGCCGCGACCTAGAACTCGTGGTCGACGACGGCGAGACGCTGAAGAAAACCTTAACATTCAGGCTTCTTGGCCCCTAGCGGGCGGGCGGCACGGTGCACTTGCCTGGGCGGGCGATGCGTACCAATGGGGCGAAAATGGGGCAAACGGGGGGCGAGAGCCGGGCGACCGCGGGCGAGACGGCGGGCTTTGTGGCGAATCGCACGGGCGATGGTGGCAATCTGGCGCTCGAAGCGGCGCGGGTGCTGGCGCAGGTGCAGCGCGAGCGCAAGGCGGGCTGGCAGTGGCCGCTATTTGTGGTCGGACTGCTGCTGTTGCCTGTGATTTTTGGTGGTTGGCTGGCCTACGCCGCGGTGAGCGATCCCGGCTTTACCCCTGAGAAAGACTACTACAAGAAGGCGCTCAACTGGGACGAGCACAGCCTACAACTCGCCAAGAATCGCGCACTTGGCTGGAAGGTGGCCGCTACGCCGATGCCCATCGAACACGGCCCCTGGACGCTGCAGCTGCACGACGCCAAGGGGGTGCCGGTGCAAGGGGCGCAACTGTCTGGTCGGATTGGGCATTTGACCAGCGGGCTGCAGATGGGCGCAGTCGAGGGCAAAGAGGTCGCGCCCGGCACGTATCAGCTGGCGTGGGCGGCACAAAAGCCGGGAATTCACGACGTGGCCCTGCAGTTCAAGCGCGGTACCGACACGTTTACTTGGCAAGAACACGTCGAAGCGTTGCGCTAGCAGGCGGGAACACGGCATGTTTTCATTGATTTCAACGATCTTGATCGCCAGCTTGGTCGGCAGTACCCACTGCGCGGGCATGTGCGGCGGTTTCGTGGCGTTCTATGCCGGCAGCGACCACACGGCGCGCGGCTTTGCCAAAAGTTTTCCACATATGGCGTATCACGGCGGTCGCGGCCTGACCTACATGCTGCTGGGCGCGATCGCCGGCGGTGTGGGTGGCGCGCTCGATCTGGCGGGCAATCTTGCGGGTGTGCAGCGGGTTGCGGCGGTGCTGGCTGGCGGCGTCATGGTGATTTGGGGCGCGATTGCACTGGCGCGGGCGCTGGGCGTCAAGCTGCCGCTGGCGCCGGTTCCCCAAGCGATTCTAAAGACATATGGGGCGGTCATGCTCAAGCTGCGGGGCAAGCCGCCCACGCTGCGGGCCGGTCTTTTGGGGCTGGCCTCGGCGCTGCTGCCTTGCGGTTGGCTGTATGCGTTTGTGGTGACGGCTGCGGGGACCGGCAATGCGGGCTACGGCGCGCTGGCCATGGCCGTGTTTTGGCTGGGTACCGTGCCCTTGCTGGTCGGCCTGGGCGTGGGCGTGCAGCAGCTGGCCGGTCCACTGCGGGTGCATCTGCCCAAGCTGTCGGCGTTGGCACTGGTGGTGGTTGGGCTGCTGGCGGTGACCCACCGCGCTTCGCTGCCGCAGGTGCCCAAGTCGCCGCGGCCCGCGGTGCAGGGGCTGCAGGGCGCCGAAGATCAGCTCGACAAGATTCAAAAAGGCGAAGAAGGCAGTTGCTGCCACGGTAAGCACGCCGATCCGGCCGATTCAGGTGCGCATGGCGAGTGAGCCCCAGCAAGGCGCCGTCTGTGCCATAACCCCATGCAGTCACTGTGCTTTACCGGTTCCTCCCGGGCTGTTGGTGCGCGATAGCGAGCTGCAGTTTTGCTGCCACGGCTGCGAGACGGTGTACGGGGCGATCACCGGCGCGGGCCTTGAGCGCTACTACCACATGCGCCAGTCGAGCGGTGCGGCGGCGATTGCGACACGATCGAGCGGCCGCAACTACGCCGAGCTCGATGACCAGAGCTTTGCTGCGCTGTATATACGCGAATTGCCACAAGGTTTGCGCCAAGTCGAGCTCTTTCTCGAAGGGGTGCATTGCTCAGCCTGCGTGTGGATTGTCGAGCGGCTGAGCCAAGTGCTGCCGGGGGTGGTCAACGCGCGCCTCGACCTGCATCGCGCCTCGGCCGAGGTGGTGTGGGACCCCAAGGTTGCGAATCTAGCTGATATTGCTCGCACGCTCGACCGTTTTGGCTACCCGCCCCACCCCTATCGTGGGGCCGAGCGGCGGCGGCTGCGCCTGCAAGAAGAGCGCGGCTTGCTGGTGCGGATGGGTCTAGCCTGGGCCGTTAGCGGCAACGTGATGATTCTGTCGGTGGCGCTGTGGGCGGGCTGGTTTGCCGACATGGACGCCGATACTACTCAGCTTTTTCGCTGGGCCTCGTTGGTGATCACGCTGCCGTCGATTCTTTGGGCGGCGCGGCCCTTTTTCGCGGGGGCGTGGACGGCGCTGCGCGGTCGCGCCTTGCACATGGATCTGCCCATTGCGATAGGACTTTTGGCCGGCTTTGTGGGTGGCGCGATCAACGTTGTGCGCGGGCAGGGCGAGGTCTACTTCGACTCGGTGGCCTCGCTCATCTTCTTGCTGCTGGTGGGGCGGTGGGTGCAGCAGCGGCAGAGGCGCGAAGCCAGCGATGCGGCTGAGCTTTTGTTCTCGCTCGCGCCGGCGCAGGCGCACTTGGTTGCCCCGGGTGGCGTGGTGACGGATGTGGCGCTCGAGCGTCTGAGCGTGGGCGACATCGTCGAAGTCCGCTCGAGCGAAACGTTTCCGGCTGATGGCACGGTGGTCGAGGGGCAGTCGTCGATCGATGCGTCGGTGCTAACGGGCGAGTCGCGGCCAGTCGACGTTGGGCCGGGCGATCTAGTGCACGCCGGTACGCTGAATCTTGCGGCCATGCTACATCAACGCGTTGAAAGTACCGGCGAACTTACCCGTGTCGGCAAGCTGATGCAGGCGGTTGAAGAGGCTTCGCGCCGGCGGGCACCCATCGTCGCTTTGGCCGATGCGATCGTCGGGCGCTTTGTCGCGGTGGTGCTGGTGTTGGCGGCGGTGACCGCTATCCTCTGGTATTTCTTGGATCCTAGCCTTGCGCTCGACCACACGGTGGCGCTGCTGATCGTGACCTGCCCGTGTGCGCTGGGGTTGGCGACGCCCCTGGCCGTGCACGCAGCAGTGGGGCGGGCAGCGCGGCTGGGTATCTTCGTCAAGGGCGGCGATGTGGTCGAGCGCCTAAGCAAGCCGCAGCGAATCTGGTTCGACAAGACCGGCACGCTGACCCAGGGGCGCACCGAGCTGCTGCACTGCGAGCTGCAACCGGTCTATCGGCCATGGCTTTTGGCCATCGAGCGCCATAGCTCGCACCCCTTGGCGCGCGCGGTAGTGCAGGCCTGGCCCGAGCTCGAGCTGCTCGAAGCCCGCGATGTGCAACAGACAGTCGGTGGCGGCGTGCGCGGCGAAGTGGCGGGGCACGCGGTACAAGTCGGCTCATTGCGTTGGGTGGGCGAGGGCGCGACTCCGTACCATACACTGGCAACTACCTGGGCTCACGATGGAATTACCCCTGTGCTCGTCGCGGTCGATGGCGAGGTGGTCGGCGCGCTGGGCTTTGGCGATCCGCTGCGGCCCGATGCCGTCGCGTCGATCGCTGAGCTGCGGCGGCTGGGGTGCGAAGTAGGCATTCTGTCGGGTGATCATCCCAGCGTGGTGGCGGCGGTGGGGCGGCAGCTCGGCATCGCTCTCGAGGATTGCCGTGGCGCGGCGACGCCCGAAGATAAGCTAGCTGCAGTGCAGGCTTGCAAGGACCGCGGCGGTGTGGTGATGGTCGGCGACGGCGTCAACGATGCGGCGGCCCTGGCAGCGGCGACGGTGGGCATCAGCGTCCACGGTGGCGCCGAGGCGAGTCTGCAGGCCTGCGACGCGTTCTTGACCCGCCCGGGCCTCGCGTCGGTGGTCGAACTGCTGACTGGAGCGCGGCGCACCGTCCGCGTGATTCAGAGAAATATCGTATTTTCGCTAATTTATAACCTGATTGGCACCGGGCTGGCGATGAGCGGTCTGTTGCATCCACTGGTGGCGGCCATCATGATGCCGCTCAGCTCGCTGACAGTGGTGTCGAGCTCCTTCCGCAGCCGCACTTTTGTGGCCACTACGCCAGTGCCGGCCGGTCCACCTTCGCCGCGGAGCAGCTGATGTCAGTCCTGTATGTTGTGATTCCGATTGCGCTACTGATGAGTGTAGGTGCGGTCGCGACCTTCTTGTGGGCGGTGCGGCGCGGTCAGTTCGACGACCTCTCGACGCCGAGCATGCGGATGCTCCACGACGACGATCTGCTGCAGCAAAAGCCAGCAGAGACCGAGCAAGAGGCCAAAACAAAGGACTAATTACGTCGGGCTTTCCAGTTCGTCGAGCAAGCGATCGAGGTCGGGAATCACGACCGCCCGGCCCTGGAAGTGCGCGATATGGTCCTCTTCAAAGCCGCGCACGGCCCGCGCAATCGTCTCGGGCCGGGTGCCGACCATCGCCGCCATGTCTTGACGCGATAACGGCAATTCGATGTGCAGACTGCCATCTGCAGCCGCCTGGCCAAACCGTTCTTTCAGCACCAGCAGCAGATGCGCCAAGCGCGCACGCACGGGCAGGGCGGCGGCGTGCAACTTGGCCTCTTCGGCCTCTTCAAGGTCGCGCGCCATGTGTTTCAAGAACGAGTAGCCCACCACCGGGTTGCGCTCAAGCAACTGGCGCAGCGCGGCGCGGTCGACAAAGCACACCCGCGTCGGCACCAGCGCATCGGCCGAGCCACGGTACGGTTCACCTGCAAAAAACGACCGGTAGCCCAGGGTGTCGCCCGCGTGTGCCAGGCGCACGATCACGGAATTGCCGCTCGCGTCGGTCTTGCGGATCGCTACGGTGCCACTTTCGATGCAGTACAGGCCCAAGCACGGGTTGCCCTGGTAGAAAATCGTCTGGCCCGGCAAGTACTGGTTGCACACCTTGACTTGATTGAGCAGCCGCAGGTCTGGACCGTCGAGGTCGCACCACTCCGAGCGACCGCGACCGCCGCAGGAAAAACACGTGACGGCCCGCCCGGTTGTGGTCGCCCTGTCGTCGCTGATCATGGTTCCCCCCACCTGGCACATTGCTGAGCCGCACCGCGCTCAGGTTGCCGCGAGTGTAGGCGATGCGGCCTAGGCTCACAACGCCGGCCGAGGCATGGCGGTCGCAAAACCGCGTCACTTGGCCCAATTGTGGCAAAGCGATGGCAGTCGCAGGGCTCAGAGCGCCGCCATGAACGGTCGCGATCCCCAACACTGTTCAGAGGGTTAGCTCGGCAAGTGCCGCCGTGGTCTCCATCCGCGCCTTGAACTGCCGCAAGACCGTCGGCAGGCCAAAGTCGAGAAACCGACGAGCAATCGCATCGGGAATGGCGAAGTCCAAGTCGATTTCGAGCGCATACGTCAGGCGCGTAAGGCCGGGAGCCAACTCGACGACCTGCCACGAGCCGACCAAGCTCCGCAGATGCTCGCCGTCGATCAGCGTCCACCGCAGCCCGTGATCGACCTGACGCTGCAGGGCGACGCGAAACTGCCGAGCGCGAAACACCCGCACATGAAAGGTGGCCTCGCGCACTTCGGGCTGGTCCGCAACCTCGACCTCAAGCACATCACTCAAGAAATCCGGATAGCTAACGACATCCCACAGCACCGCCGCCGCCATCGCCGGCGAGCACTCCACATCGATATCAGCCGTCGCAACCAGCATGGGGCCTCCGCAGGCTGCATCGTGCCCAAGCTGCGCCGTGGCCGCAATGGCAAAGGCCCGGCAAAGCGGCACACACTGTGCATTTTCCTCTTCCCAGGGCTTGCTGCGTGGGGTATTCTGTCCGGCTTGCCGCCCGTCTTGGCGGCCACTCGCCTACGCCGAGCAACGATGAATCCCCGGAAGACCATGCGCTTTTCGAACGTGACATTGCCCTTGTCGAACGTCACGCTTCGCTTGTCGAACGTGGCGGTGCACTGCTTGCTCGGCACCGTGCTGGCCTCGGCCACGCTGGTCAGCCCGGCAGCTTTGGCTGCGGAACCCGCCGCGCCCGTGCAACCCGCGCCTGCGGCTCCTGCA